>NZ_LT707065.1:4800000-5513612 GCF_900156745.1 Achromobacter sp. MFA1 R4
CCGCCGGCGCCCGGCCGGTTGTCCACCACCACCGATGACGAGAATTTTTCGCCCAGGGCCGCCGCCAGCAGGCGCGCCGAAATGTCGGTGCCCCCGCCCGGCGAGAAGGGCACGATGAGATTGATCGGGCGCTCCGGATAGCCGGCGGCGCTGGCTGCGTGCGGCAGGGCGGCGGTGGCGGCCAGGGCCAGCGCCGCGGCGAGGAGCCGGACGCGGATCCGGGCGGTGTTCTTTGTCTCCATGGATTTTCTCTTTATGGCGTTGATGGCGGCGGGGCCGCAAAAAAGGGTGCTGCGGGGCGGGCTCCTGATGCTTGACGGGGCGGATTCCGACCCTGCGACCGAGTATAGGGAGGTGTGTCCATGGATAGCCGTTCGAGCTATAAATAGCATCAATCAATTCAAGGATTGGATCGATGGAATTCCGCCAGCTCGAATGCTTCATCGCGGTGGCCGAAGAACTGCACTTCGGCCGCGCCGCCGAGCGCCTGTGCATGACGCAGCCGCCGCTGTCGCGCCAGATCCAGCTGCTGGAGCAGGACCTGGGCGTGACCCTCTTCGAGCGCAACAGCCGTCAGGTCCTGCTCAGCGCCGCGGGCCGGCGCTTCCTGCGCGATGCGCGACATCTGCTGGAGTTTTCGGCGCAGGCCGCCGCCACCGCGCGCCGCACGTCCGGCGGCGAGGCCGGGCACATCACGCTGGGCTTCACCGCCGTGGCCGCGTATCGGCTGATGCCGTCTCTCATCATGCAGGCGCGCAAGCTGCTCGGGGGCGTGGAGATCCAGCTGCGTGAAACCGTGACCACGGACCTGAGCCGACTGCTGCTGGCACACGAACTGGACGCGATCCTGGCCCGCAGCGTGCCGCAGCAGGCGGGTATCGAATCCCGGCTGGTCGAACGCGAACCGCTCGTGCTGGCGCTGCCTGCGGACTCGCCGTTGTGCGAGCACGCCACGGTCCCGCTGCGCTTGCTGCAGGGGCAACCGTTCGTGCTGTATTCGCCCCGGGAAGGGAAGTACTTCTACGACCGCATCGTCGGCGCTTTCGGTCTGGCCGACGTGCAGCCGCAGTACGTGCAGCGCGCCGGACAGACGCACACGCTGCTGGCGCTGGTCCGGGCGGGCCTGGGCGTGGGCATCGTGCCGGACTCGGCGCGCGAACTGCGCTTTGAAGGGGTGGCGTTCCGGCCCATCGGACAACGCAATCTCTACGCGGACATGTATCTGGCCTGGCATGCGCAGCACGACAATCCCGCGCTGGACGCGTTCCTGCAGCGCGTGGTGAAGGTGGACGGGCCGGGCGCTGTCCGTATCGGCGGACCGGCGTGATGCCGGGCCGGCCCTAGCGGCGCTTCGGGCGGTGCGGCGGAGTCAGCGGCGCGCCAACGTGGCTGGCCAGCCAGTGTTCGATCTTGTCATCCCGGCGGGCGGCCCAGTCCTTGCCGATTTCAAGAATGAGCAGGTTGCGGGTGTCGCCATAGTCCTGGCCCGGCGCCTTCTGGAACATCTCGCGCCAGATCTCGGAGGCGACCAGTTCCGTCGTCACCAGCACGCCGATTCCCTTGGCGTCTATCCATAAGGGCGCGGCGCGCTCGTCCACGTGGCTCTTGAGGTTCTCAAGGATTTTCTGCGCCAGCGCGGCATTGTCTTTGGACGCCGCGATCAGGACCAGATACTGCCGATGGTCGCCAGCCGGCTCGTCGGCGTCGCCGAATGGATTTTCCATGATGTGTTCCTTTTGGTCTTGGGTGGGCGTTGTGCCTGGACAGACTGTAGTGCATCGGTGAATCCGGGCGGGTGATCGGCCGCTGATTTCCCGCTTTCTCGGCCGGTCAGGCCCGCGGGATCGAGGCGGATATATCAAGTTGAAACATCCATAGACCATCCAAGTGGATGGTTTTATTCTCCGTTCATGCCGCCTCGCACCTCACAACTCGCCTCCGTCCCCAAGCCTGCCGACGAGAAAATCACGATCAACCTGGGTTACGTCGACCTGGGCCAGATCGATCTGCTCGTGCAGGAAGGGTTCTACGCCAACCGGACAGACCTGATCCGCACCGCGATCCGCAACCAACTTGCCACCCATGGCGACGCGGTGCGCCAGGCCGTCAGCCGAAAAACGCTGGTGCTGGGTATCCAGCACTACACCGCCCAGGATCTGCTTGCGGTCCAGGCCGCGGGCGAAATGCTCCAGATCCGCGTATTGGGCCTGGCGACCATCGCGTCCGATGTCACGCCTGAACTCGCGCTTGCCACCATCGAATCCCTGACGGTATTGGGCGCACTGCATGCCAGCCCCGCCGTCAAAGCCGCCCTGCGTCAGCGCATCCGCTGATCCCACACGCCGCAAAAAGGACACACCATGCACCCTGAATTCCAGCAACTCATGCATCAGGCCACCCAGCTCACCCGGTCCGGCGATCTGGCGGCAGCCACCGCCGCGATCCAGGCCGCGCTGCGTGGCGGTCCCCCTGCCGTTCTGCGCAGGCAGGACGATGTGGACGCCAGCGACGTCATCGACGTCCAAGCCTGGGAGGTCCCGGACTCCGCCCGCGCGCCCGATAAGGCGCCGGACATTCCTGGCGATGCCGCCCGGCCCGCGCCCAGACCCGCCGTCTCGGCCGATACGTTCACGGCGGGATCCTTCCGCAATTCATCCGGCCAGCGCGCCTACAAGCTGTATGTGCCGCCCAATCCGGATGGCGCGCCGCGTCCGCTGGTGGTCATGCTGCATGGTTGCACGCAGGACGCCGATGATTTCGCGGCGGGCACCGCCATGAACGAGGCCGCGCGCGAGCAAGGCTTCTACGTGCTGTACCCGGTTCAATCGCGCAGCGCCAATCCCCAGAAATGCTGGAACTGGTTCAAGCACAACCACCAGCAGCAGGGCCGTGGCGAACCATCCATCCTGGCGGGCATGACGCGCGAGGTCATGGCGGCCCATCCCATCGATCCGGCGCGCGTGTATGTCGCCGGCCTGTCGGCGGGCGGGGCAATGGCCGCGATCCTGGCCGGCGCCTATCCCGAGCTCTATGCCGCGGCGGGCGTGCATTCGGGTCTGGCCGCGGGCGCTGCGTCGGATCTTCCGTCGGCGCTGTCCGCCATGAAGGGCGCGGGCGTGGCGCCCGCCGGGCAAGCGGGCAGCGGCGTGCCGACCATCGTCTTCCACGGCGACCGCGATGCCACCGTGCATCCGGGCAACGCCGAAAGCGTGATCGCGGCCAGCGCGGGGGCGGGGGCGGGGGCGCGCGCCGAGACCCAGCGGGTGGCGGGCGCAACCGGCAAGCGCCACAGCACGCGGCACGTGTACCGCAATGCGGCGGGCGACATCGTCGCCGAACGCTGGGACGTCCATGGCGCAGGCCATGCCTGGGCCGGCGGGACGCCAAACGGCTCCTATACGGACGGCGCCGGTCCGGACGCCACGGCGCAGATGCTGCGATTCTTCTTCGAGCGCGGCTCGGCCGGAAAGCACTGACCCGCTGACCCCGCCACCGCGGCGCGCGGAAACACGCCGCGCCTTCGCCGAAACGGAACCGGCCTAGCGAACCGGCGCGGGCTTGCCGTAGAGCAGCCGGGCGCACGCCAGTCCGGCGACGGCGGCGGGCACGGCGCCCATGTACAGGGGAAACAGCGTCGACGACCAGGACAGGTCGCGTCCGCCGAAGGTCAGCAGAAACGCAAAGGCATAAACCGCGCCAATCGCGCCCATGCGCAGAATGGCAAGCCACGAGGGCGCGAGCGGCTTGAGGGCGCCCGCGGTCAGCCCGCAAAACATGGCCGGCACGATGCCGAAGATATAAGCCCAGGGCAGCCCGAAAATCCCGAACATCAGGCCATCCGAGCTCCAGGCGACGACGGCCATGAACAGGGCAATGACAGCAATGCCCACGGGCGGCCCGACGAACGCAAAGATGGCGGCGCCGGCAGCCATGTCGCGGCCAATGGCGCGGGCTGTATCTCCGTCCCTGCGCTGCCTGCGGCGATAGACGACGGAACCTAGCGTAAGCGCAAGAAGCACGGCGCCAGTGATGTAGAGCATCGGGTCAATTCCAGATTGAAGGGATACAGAAGCGTTGTCCGCGCATCCCGCGCGGCCGGCACGATGCGCGCATCAGGGCATTTTCTTCTTGCCCAGCAGCGTCAGCGTCAGGCTGCGGCCCGTGCGCATGAAGGGGTAGAGCGCCTTGGACAGACAGGCGTTGCTGAAGATGGCGGCGTTCACGCGGTTGAACAGGTCGTTGCCCGTGCTGAGCAACGCCAGCCGGTGTATGGCGTCCGAGCCCCAGTAATCGCGGCCGTCCAGGTGCAGGATCATGCCCTGGTTCAGGTCATAGCCCTGCGCGCGGTGCCGTGCGGCCAGGTCGGGATGGTCGCGCATGTTCAGCATGGCGATGGGGCCCGCCGCCTTGCGCAACTGCACCATCCGCACGTAGTTCGAGCAGAAGGGGCAATCGCCGTCGTAGAGGAGGTAATTGTCGTCGGACTGCATCATCGGGATCCGTCGGTAGTTCCAGGAACGAACATACCTCATAAATCCGGTTTGACGGTTTGGCAGTCCGGACAAGGGGCGAATCCGCAGTCCGGAAATCCGGTATTCAGGCAGTTCCAAGGTCTGGAGATGCGCGGGCGCCGTGCGTCCCGGGCCCGACGCGCGTGCATCGAGTCCGAAGAAAGCGCACGGCACGTAGCGCGGGCGCTGCGGGCCGCTGGTTATCCGCCCCGGTGTCCGTGATAGCGCGGCGCGGCCACGGCGCGCGTGTTTTCCTTGTGCTGCGAGCCGACCAGCGCCTTGCGGCGCGCGTCTTCATGCTGATGCTCGGCTTTGGCCCGCGCCTTGTCCGCCTGCGGCGGCGCACGGGGGTCGGGCGCGGCGGCGGGCGCTGCATGGCGGGAATCGGGGCGGGGAGTGTTGGGCGTCATGATGCGTACCTGCGAAGGCGACGCGGCATATGCCGCGCTTTCACGTTACGCCCGGTCCTGGGGATTCTCCAGGGATCAATTGCAACAGCCGGACGGGCGGTTCAGGTCCGTGGCGGGGAACGAACGGCCGCGGGTCGGCAAGCATGCTCATTGCGCGGGCGCGCCCCAGGCCAGGCTCATCGCGTAGTCGCGCACGTCCCGCGGCCATTGCTCGACCTGCCGCGCATACGCTTCGCGGTCATCCGCATACAGGGCGCGCGTGGCTTCCTCGAATCCGGGCAGGTCGCCGGCCATGCTGGACATGAACCGATAGCCGGCTTCCTGGCGCTGGCGTTTCGCATCCTGCGCCTCGTTGTCGCGCCGCGCCTGGTCCACCAGTTTGCGCAGCGCCACCGACGCGCCGCCGGGCTGGGAGGCCAGCCACTCCCAGTGGCGCGGCAACAGGGTCACTTCGCGCGGCACCACGCCCAGCTTGGGCCGGCCCCGGCCGCGGGGGGCGCTGTCCGGTTCCGCATCCGGCTCCTGGTCCGGGGCGACGGTATCGGCGGCATCCGCTGGCGTGTGCCGTTCGACGATCTGGGCTTCGTTGCCACTCAGGTCCAGGTCCACCTGCTTGCCGGTCGAATCCTGGAAGACAAGAATCGTGTGGTCCCCGCGCGCCGCCATGGCGCGCTTGACGGCCAGCGCCACGTCGGCAAGTGCGCCGGCGGCCAGGATGCGATGGCCTTCAAAGGCGGTGTGCGGGTCGGAGGGAAGGGGTAGGTTCATCGCTGTATCTTTTATATCCGGGTGAATTTCGTGATTCAATTATTGTCCGGGTAAAAATTGCTGTCAATATAATCCGGGTAAAATTAATCCGGAACAGCGAGGGTCGCTGCCGAGGCGATAAATATCCGTCCGAAACCTAGGGAGAACACCTAGTCAAATCGGGCTGACGGCGTATAATCTTGCTTTGCGCCCGGAGTTACCCATGCGTCTCGTTCAAAAAGCGCTCACCTTCGACGATGTGTTGTTGGTGCCTGCGTATTCCGAGGTGTTGCCGCGCGACACCTCCCTGGCCACGCGCCTTACCCGCAATATCAGCCTGAACATCCCCCTCGTGTCCGCCGCCATGGACACCGTCACCGAATCGCGTTTGGCCATCGCCATGGCGCAAGAGGGTGGCATCGGGATCATCCACAAGAATCTCTCCGCCGACGCCCAAGCGCGTGAAGTGGCTCGCGTCAAGCGCCACGAGTTCGGCATCGTGATCGATCCGGTCACCGTCACCCCCCAGATGAAAGTGCGCGACGCCATTGCGTTGCAGCGCCAGCATGGCATCTCGGGCCTGCCGGTCGTCGAAGGCCGCAAGCTGGTCGGCATCGTCACCAACCGCGACCTGCGTTTCGAAGAAAACCTGGATCAGCCCCTGCGCAACATCATGACGCCGCAGGAACGCCTGGTCACCATGAAGGAAGGCGCCACGCTCGACGAAGCGCAGGCCCTGATGCACAAGCACCGCCTGGAGCGCGTGCTGATCGTCAACGACGGCTTTGAACTGCGTGGCCTGGCCACCGTCAAGGACATCGTCAAGAACACCGAACACCCGATGGCCAGCAAGGACGCTCAAGGCCAGTTGCGCGTTGGCGCGGCGGTGGGCGTGGGCGGCAACACCGAAGAGCGCGTGGAAAAGCTGGTCGCCGCTGGCGTCGACGTCCTCATCGTCGACACCGCGCACGGCCACTCCAAGGGCGTGCTGGAAGGCGTGCGCTGGGTCAAGCAGAACTACCCCAAGGTTGAAGTCATCGGCGGCAACATCGCCACCGCGGCTGCCGCGCGTGCGCTCGTCGAGTACGGCGCCGACGGCGTCAAGGTCGGTATCGGCCCCGGCTCCATCTGCACCACGCGTATCGTGGCCGGCGTCGGCGTGCCGCAAATTCACGCCATCTCCGAAGTCGCCAAGGCGCTGGAAGGCACGGGCGTTCCGCTGATCGCGGACGGCGGCATCCGTTACTCGGGCGACGTCGCCAAGGCGCTGGCCGCCGGCGCATTCGCGTGCATGATGGGCGGCATGTTCGCCGGCACCGAAGAAGCCCCGGGTGAAGTCGTGCTGTTCCAGGGCCGCTCGTACAAGTCCTACCGCGGCATGGGCAGCCTGGGCGCCATGACGGACGGCTCGGCCGACCGCTACTTCCAGGATCCGTCCAACAACGCCGACAAGCTCGTGCCCGAAGGCATCGAAGGTCGCGTCCCCTACAAGGGCAGCGTACTCGCCATCATTTACCAACTGGTCGGCGGCATCCGCGCCTCCATGGGGTACTGCGGCGCCGCCACCATCGACGACATGCGCACCAAGGCCGAATTCGTGGAGATCACCTCCGCGGGCGTGCGCGAGTCCCACGTGCACGACGTGCAGATCACCAAGGAAGCGCCCAACTACCGCGCCGACTGATCCGCACAGTCAACTACAATGTCATGCATCGCGCACCGGCAGAACCGCAACGAACAGCGGGTCTGCCGGTGCGGTTTTATTTCCAACGGGTAGAGTTTCCATGCACCAGCGCATTCTTATCCTCGACTACGGTTCGCAAGTCACGCAGCTGATCGCCCGCCGCGTCCGCGAGGCCGGCGTCTATTCTGAAGTCCACCCTGGCGACGTCGACGACGCCTTCGTGCGCGAACAGATGGCGCAGGGCCTAAAGGGCATCATCCTGTCCGGCAGCCACGCTTCGGCCTACGAAGAGGGCTCGATGCGCGTGCCGCACGCCGTGTTTGAACTGGGCGTCCCCGTCCTGGGCATCTGCTACGGCATGCAGTCCATGGCGCAGCAACTGGGCGGCGTGGTCAGCTTCTCCGACCACCGCGAATTCGGCTACGCCGAAGTCCGCGCCCACGGGCACACCAAGCTGCTCGAAGGCCTGGAAGACTTCAGCACGCCCGAAGGCCACGGCATGCTCAAGGTCTGGATGAGCCACGGCGACAAGGTCACCGAGCTGCCCCCGGGCTTCAAGCTGATGGCGTCCACGCCGTCCTGCCCCATCGCCGGCATGGCCGACGAAGACCGCCGCTTCTACGCCGTCCAGTTCCACCCCGAAGTCACGCACACCGTCCAGGGCAAGGCCATGCTGGCCCGCTTCGTGAACGAAATCTGCGAATGCTCGGGCGACTGGAACATGCCCGACTACGTATCTGAAGCCGTCGCCCGCATCCGCGAGCAGGTCGGCACCGACGAAGTCATCCTCGGCCTGTCCGGCGGCGTGGATTCGTCCGTTGCCGCCGCGCTGATCCACAAGGCCATCGGCGACCAGCTCACCTGCGTCTTCGTGGACCACGGCCTCCTGCGCCTGGACGAAGGCAAGCAGGTCATGCAGACCTTCGCTGAAAACATGGGCGTGAAGATCATTCACGTCGACGCCACCGCCCAATTCATGGGCAAGCTGGCCGGCGTGGCAGACCCCGAAGCCAAGCGCAAGATCATCGGCCGCGAATTCGTCGAAGTGTTCCAGGAACAGGCCGGCAAGCAGCAAAGCGCCAAGTGGCTGGCCCAGGGCACCATCTACCCCGACGTCATCGAATCCGCCGGCGCCAAGACGGGCAAGGCCACGTCCATCAAGTCGCACCACAACGTGGGCGGCCTGCCCGACACGCTGAACCTGCAGTTGCTGGAACCCCTGCGCGAACTCTTCAAGGACGAAGTCCGCGAACTGGGCGTGGCGCTTGGATTGCCGCCGCAGATGGTCTACCGCCACCCGTTCCCCGGTCCGGGTCTGGGCGTGCGCATCCTGGGTGAAGTCAAGCACGAGTACGCAGAACTGCTGCGCCGCGCCGATGCGATCTTCATCGAAGAACTGCGCAACACCAAGGACGAGGCCAGCGGCTTGACCTGGTACGAGCTGACCTCGCAGGCGTTTGCGGTGTTCCTGCCGGTAAAGTCGGTGGGCGTGATGGGCGATGGGCGGACGTATGAGTATGTCGTGGCGCTGCGCGCAGTGCAGACGTTTGACTTCATGACCGCCGATTGGGCGCCGCTGCCGCATCCGCTGCTGGCTCGGGTTTCTTCGCGGATTATTAATGAGGTTCGTGGGATTAATCGGGTGGTCTATGACGTGTCGAGCAAGCCGCCTGCGACGATTGAGTGGGAGTGATCCTGCGGCAGTTGAGTTCGCGGTAATAAAAAGGCGCTTCGGCGCCTTTTTTTACGGCGTGTTCCAGGTTCTTGGCGGCCGCCACAAGGATGATCGTGGGCCGTATGTCAGTACCGGCGGTTTCACCAAGGATGCCCAATTCAAAACTCACCGGCTTGGTCGACCCGCCTCGAAACTGATGATCCGGTCGCCCTTGCAGGGTTGGCGGCCGTGCTGATAATCACCCGATACCACCACATCCACAAAACCCGCCTCGCGCATTGCGAATGCCAACTCGTCGACACCCCACCAGCGCAAGCGAAACAGATCAATCTCTGCGGACTGCAAAATGCCGCTTTGCCAGTGCTGATAGTGCAGATGGGAGAGCGTCGTTTGTTTGACGTAATCGATATCGGCTCGATGACTGGTCAACGTGAGCAGACTGTCGCCGCCCACCGTCCAACTGCGTGCAGCATTTGCCTCTGCGACGATGCTTTCGACGGGGTCGATGTCCATGATGAGTCTTCCGCCGGGGAGCAGGTGATCCCAGAACCGCCGGAGTACGGTCATCGCCGAGGCGGTTTCCGTGATCAACTGAAACGATCCAGCAGGCATGATGATGGCCGCGAAACGTTGGTCGTAGCTGAACTGCTCGAATGTCTGAAGTGTAGGGGTATTGAGAAGCCCCCGGTTCCGGCATTCCTGCTGACAATATTCGAGCATGTCTTGTGAGCCGTCGAAGCCTTCGATGGCGAAGCCCATTTCAAGCAAGGGTATGAACATGCGGCCATTGCCGACCGCCGGCTCCAATATGGGACCTTCACAATCGGTCAGACGCTGCTGGTAGTACTCGAGATCGCCAAAGGAGTGGCCAATGGGCTTATCCAGGTGATAGATCCAAGAGGCGAGTTTTCCGTACCTGTTTTGCATTCTTGCTCTCCATGCCAAGTCGGGGATGCTACCGCAAATGCCTTGGGCATACCGCGCATCTGCCGCGATCAACGATGGGGTTGGTGTGGTCGGAAAAAAGCGAAGCGATTAAGGCAGACTTATTGATCGTCGTAGTGGCTTGCAGCCAATTCTGCCCGCTGTGTAAAAAAGGAAAAGGCGCATCAGCGCCGTTTCTTTTTCAGTTTTTCAGATCGGCATCAGCCCGCAAGCTCTTTCCGGACGATCTCCGCACCCGCGCTCAACGCACTCAGCTTGCCATTCGCAACCCGACGCGACAGCGGCGCCATGCCGCAATTCGTGCAGGGATACAGCTTGTCGGCATCCACAAACTTAAGCGCCTTGCGCAAGGTATTGGCCACTTCCTCCGGCGTTTCGATGGTATCGGTCGCCACGTCAATCGCGCCCACCATCACTTTCTTGCCACGAATCAGTTCGATCAGATCAATCGGCACATGCGAGTTGTGGCATTCCAGCGAGATGATGTCGATGCTGGATTGCTGCAGCTTGGGGAAGGACTCCTCGTACTGGCGCCATTCGGAACCCAGCGTTTTCTTCCAGTCGGTATTGGCCTTGATACCGTAGCCATAGCAAATATGCACGGCGGTTTCGCACTTGAGCCCTTCGATGGCGCGTTCCAGGGTGGCGATGCCCCAGTCGTTCACTTCGTCGAAGAAGACATTGAATGCCGGCTCGTCGAATTGGATGATGTCGACGCCGGCAGCCTCCAGTTCGCGGGCTTCCTGGTTCAGGATCTTGGCGAATTCCCAGGCCAGCTTTTCACGGCTCTTGTAGTGGGCGTCGTACAGCGTGTCGATCATCGTCATGGGGCCAGGCAGCGCCCATTTGATGGGTTGCCTGGTCTGCTGACGCAGGAACTTGGCGTCTTCGACGAAAACCGGCTTTGGGCGGCTGACGGCGCCGACGACGGTGGGGACGCTTGCGTCATAGCGATCGCGGATCCGGACGGTTTCACGCTTTTCGAAATCGACGCCGCTCAAATGCTCGATGAACGTGGTGACGAAGTGCTGACGGGTCTGTTCGCCGTCGCTGACGATATCGATGCCTGCATGTTGCTGTTCTTGCAGCGCCAGGCGCAGGGCGTCCTGTTTGCCCTCGACCAGTTCTTCGTCCTGCAGTTTCCAGGGCGACCAGAGTTTTTCGGGCTGGGCCAGCCAGGAAGGTTTCGGCAAGCTGCCGGCGGTCGAAGTGGGCAGGAGTTTTTTCATGATCAGTGTTCCGTGTATGTCGAGTGTTTAGAGAGCGGAGTTGGCTGCCCAGTTGTCGAGCACTTTCTTGTAGGGCTTGATGAAGTGCGCTTCCGTGAATTTCCCTTGCTTGACGGCGAGCTGGCTGCGCTCTTCGCGGTCATAGACAATCTGCGTCAAGGAGTAGTCCGGGTTCTTCAGGCTCGGTCGATAGAGCCTGCCTGCCGCGGAATTGGCGTTGTAGATTTCGGGGCGGTAGATCTTCTGGAACGTTTCCATCGTGCTGATCAGGCTGATCAGTTCCAGATTGGTATAGCTGCCAAGCAGATCGCCTTGGAAATAAAAGGCGAGGGGGGCGGCGCTGCCCGGGGGCATGAAGTAGCGGACCTGCAACCCCATTTTTTCGAAGTACTGATCCGTCGATGAGAACTCATCTTGCCGATACTCGACGCCCAGGATGGGGTGGTGGTTTTCGGTGCGATGGTAGGTCTTGCTGCTCGACGCGCTGATGCAGATGACAGGCGGCTTGCTGAAGCGCTCTTTATAGGCGCTTGAGTTCACAAAGTGCTTGAACAGCTTGCCGTGCAACACCCCGAAATCGTCCGGGGTGCTGAAGGTGGATTTGTCGTTGTTATGCTCCGGCAGAAGCACGCTGAAATCGTAGTCGCGCACGTAAGAGGAGAAATTGTTCCCTACGATGCCCTCGATGTGTTCGTTGCGCTTCTTGTCGACGATATGGGTTTGCAGTATTTCGATCAGCGGAAAGGCGTCGTTGCCGCCTTCGGCGCCCATGTTCATTTCAACGGAAATGATCTCGAGTTCGACCGCGTAGCGGTCCCCGGTCGGGTTGTCCCAATGCGCCAGGTTGTTGAAGCGCCTGTCGATCATCCGCAAGGTGTTGCGCAGATTCTCTTGGCGACTTGCTCCCCGGGCCAGATTGGCGAAGTTGGTCGTGATGCGCGTGCTGTCCGACGGCTGATAGTTCTCGTCGAAACGGATGCTCTTGATATTGAATGTGAACGCGTTGCTCATGGTGGTCTGCTGCGCTGATTTTGCGAAAAGTGTGCGGAGAGTTAAGGCCGCTTTCTGAACGGACGCGACACGCGGGAAGCGCGCCTGCGGTGGGTGCTCAGGGGCATAAGTCGGATTGGAAGACCCTGCAACCTCCGCCGGGGGGGAGGCTGCGTGGGCCGGGATGGCTTCAGGCCGCGACCGCTTCCTCGGCGTCGGCCGTTGCCGATTGGCGCGCCATTTCGATCAAAGGCATTGCGCGGTGGACTGCGAGTCTGGCCCGCTCGATCAGGGCTGCGTCCTGCAGGCGGTAATCGGCGAAATCCTTGTCGGTCGCGTAGACGCCCAGCGGCAAGGTGCGGGCCTGGAAGAAGCTGAACAGAGGCCGCAGTTGGTGGTCGATTACGAGTGCATGGCGTTCGCTGCCGCCGGTGGCAGCCAGCAGGATCGGCTTGTCGATCAAGGCGTCCTGGTGAATGAAGTCAAAGAAGTGCTTGAACAGGCCCGTGTAAGAGCCGCGAAAGACCGGGGTGGTCACCACCAGGACGTCGGCCTGCTCGACCGCCGCAAGTTCGCGCTCCACCGTCTCGGGCAGGTGGGAGCGCCAGACCGCGCCAGCAAGTTGCGGCGCAAGCTGGCCCAGTTCCACCAGGCGTTGTTCGCACGGGAGTTGGTCAGCGACCAGGTCCAGCAGGTGATCCGCCAGGGCTGCGGATTTGGAGGGGCGTTGCAGTCCGCCGGAAACTGCGACTAGATGGAGAGGGCGTGTCATTCTGGGCTTCATGAAGATGGATCCACGCGCCGCTGCGGCAATGCCGTATGCGTGTGCGCCGCCGGAAGCGGCGCGGGTGCTCGTGAATTCAAGTCTTGATTAATGGCAAGGTCCGGTTGCAAACATGCGAACGATCAATGGGAACGGATACTAGGGGACCGGAGTGATGAAGTAAAATGGTTTTATTTCACAAATCCATGAGCGAAATTCATCTGAATGCTTGAGCGCATCCATCTCAGCATCGTTCAGCAGGTCGAAAAGCAGGGGTCGTTGACGGCCGCCGCTGGTGTGCTGAGCCTGACCCAGTCGGCCCTGAGCCACAGCATGAAGAAGCTGGAACAGCAGCTGGGCACCGACATCTGGCTGCGCGAAGGGCGAAGCCTGCGCCTGACGCAGGCCGGCCAATATCTATTGGCGGTGGCGAATCGCGTGCTGCCGCAACTGGATCTGGCCGAAGAGCGCCTGGGACAGTTCGCGCAGGGCGAGCGCGGGGCGCTGCGCATCGGCATGGAGTGCCACCCTTGCTACCAGTGGCTGCTCAAGGTGGTTTCTCCTTATCTGGCCGCATGGCCGGACGTGGACGTGGACGTCAAGCAGAAGTTTCAGTTTGGCGGGATTGGAGCGCTCTTCGGTTTTGAGATCGACCTCCTGGTCACGCCCGACCCGCTGTTCAAACCGGGCCTCAAGTTCGAGCCCGTGTTCGACTACGAGCAGGTGCTGGTCGTGCCCAAGGGCCATCCGCTGGCGTCTGTGGCGTACGTGAGGCCGCAGCAGTTGACCCAGGAAGTGCTCATCAGCTACCCCGTTGACATCGAGCGCCTGGATATCTACAACCAGTTCCTGTTGCCGGCCGGCGTTACGCCCAAGCGTCACAAGGCCATCGAGACCACCGACATCATGGTGCAGATGGTGGCCAGCGGACGCGGCGTGGCAGCGCTGCCGCGCTGGCTGGTCGAGGAATACGCGGCCAGGATGGACGTGGTGCCCGTGAGGCTGGGGGTGCGCGGCATTGCCAAGCAGATCTTCCTGGGCGCGCGCGAGGCGGAGACTGGCATTGACTATGTGCGGGCCTTCATTGAACTGGCTCGCCAGCCGGCAATTGCCCCTGCCATTGCGCAAAAAGCCAATGGATGACGCCCACCGTCAAACGTCCACCGCCTGCCGAGCCGTTCGGCGTGCCCTTCAGTCATGTCCTTGATTCATCCCAGCACATACCATTCCCCCGGCAACATCACCGACGCCTATTCGTTGGAAGTCAGCGCGAGGGACATTTCCGCGCTGGCCGCAACGGCGTCGCGGATACCGCCAGGGTCGACCATTTCCATTCCTTACCTGCCAGGCCAGGACAATGACGCGCGACTGGCCGCAGCGCGAGCCGTGCGGGCGCTGGGCTTGGAGCCGATGCCGCACCTTTCCGCGCGCCGTATCGCGTCGCTTGCCGAGCTTGATTCCTTCGTCGGGCGCGCGGTCGCTGAGGCTGGCGTTGAGCGCTGCTTCGTGATCGCAGGAGATCCACCGACGCCGCTGGGGCCGTTTCCCGACAGCACCTCGCTGATCGAAACTGGTGTTTTCGAACGCGCGGGCATCCAGGTTGTCGGCGTAGGCGGACATCCGGAAGGCCATCCGGTCATGAGCGCGACCGATCGATGGAACGTGCTCGAACGCAAGTGCCATGGCATCGGCATGCGCGGCATGACGCCCCTGGTCGTCACGCAGTTTGGTTTTGATGCCGACATCGTGCTGACGTGGTTGAAAACCCTGCGCGAGCGTGGCATTGAACATCCCGTTCGGGTGGGCGTGCCCGGCCCTACAGGGATCGCGGTACTTGCTCGCTATGCGGCCTTGTGCGGCGTCAGCGCATGCGCGTCGATGTGGTCTAAGTACGGAATCTCTTTGGGCAAGTTGTTTGGCACGGCGGGGCCCGATGTGTTTGTGGATCGCCTGGCCGCAGGGCTGACGCAAGCACATGGAAACGTGAGCCTGCATTTCTTTCCATTTGGAGGCATTGCGCAGTCCGTGAAATGGATAGAGCAGTACCGCTCTCGCCCCGAGAAGCTGCGCCCGGTCAGCGCAGCCCTGTTATGACAAGGGCGAAGTTCCCGTATTTGGAGTGGTATTCTCCCCGGCAGAATTTGAGGATAACCAGATTGAATGCTTCATCGGCACCGTGCACACCGCTCAGGGCCAAGACGAACGCATTGTCTGGATGCTATTGGCTGCGATAGTGATGCCGAAGGCGCCATATCCGGCTGAAAAATTGGTTAACGGGAGATATTCAATGCGCGTAAGGGCTCTTGCACTCGGCCTGTTTTCAGTTTGCTGCACGTCGGTCGCTGCCCAAGACAGCAACAGGACACTACAGCAAGCCTTCCAGCAAGTGCCCCAGGTAGTGTTGACCGCCCCTGACGCGATGCAATTCTTCTTTCTCGACGTCCAAGCCTGGCGAGCCCTGGATAAATCCGGGCCAACCGCCGACGGCATGCGCCGGCTCTCCATCGCCCAGGCCATCAGCCCGCTTCAATCCATTGGATACGGGCTGGACCAGTGGGCCGATCACGCCAAAGTCCCTTTCGATGAACTGTCCTACTTCGGCGGGTTTGGCCAGTCGCCCGGCAATGTCTCCTATTGGGGGCTGAAGGACAAAGAATCCGCCGCGACGTTGGTGGATCGCCTCGTGCAGTCCGATTTCAAGCCGGTGAATGGCGATGTGGCTGGTCTAATGGCGAACGGCGAGGCCAATAAACCTGACATGACCAAGGCCAGCGGACGAGACCCTTGGCGAGGCACGATGGGCATGCCCACGTTCGTGCTGCCGCTGGACACGGCCCTGGTCCAGGCGTCATCCGCAACCGGAATGCGGGCGCTGGCCAAACCGTCTCCCTCGGTGGCCGACAGTGAGATCGTTGCCGCTTCGATCGCGGGGCTCAAGCAAGCCGTGCCCTCGGACGGCGCCCGGATTGTGCAAGCGGCCGTCATTTCGCCCGTGCTGGGCCTGCAAGGCGTCGATCCGGCAAAGGTGTTGTTTGCGGATCCCGGGGACATGCAAAGCGCGAAGCAGAAGCTTGAAGCGATCGCGGCATCCAGCGGTCGCGGCATCCCACCTTACTTTTCCGGAATCATCGCGGACGTGCAGGTCAAGAACGCGCCCGGTGTCGTGATTTCCCTGTCATACGCGGATTGTGGCGCTGCCCAGCAGGCTGTTGACGGCGTCGCCGCCGCCTGGAAGCAAACCATGGCCGGCGCAGTGCAAGCCGACGTAAAGGGAAGCACCGTCCAGGCAGGCAAGCTGTGTGCGGCGGTCGTCAGCCTGACCGCTGCGAAAGCCGAGACTGCGGGCAACCCGATCCTGAGCCAGATCATGACTCGCTATATGCAGCGCGATCTTGCGTTGCTGCAGATCGGCGCGTCGCGCTAAGAACGGATAGGGATTCAAAGTCTGAGCGCTGAAGGCATGCTCCACCGTTCAGGCGGTGGAGCAAATCCTCTCGATAGCGCCACGCGCATGAGCGATGAACGCCTCGGTTTCGGCGGCATGGCGTGCCGCCAGATCGTCGTCGGCCTGACCAAGATAAATCGCGCGCGCCTTGCTGAGGATCGGGCGGTACGACGCTTCCACTCGCGGCAACAGCCATGCCGCTGCATCCGCTTTGGAAGCGATCTCGCCAGAAACCGCCGTGTACCAGATGCGCGCCAGCGCGAGGATGATGTTGCGCTCATCGCCCGCCCAGTCCTCGGGTCGGGTCCATTGGGCGACCGTATCGAGCAGGGCACGCGTGAGGTCGTGATGGGGAACGGGGTCAAATAGCTGGTCGGCCGGCGGTCCAACGAGCGCAATGCTGTGGCCGCGCGCCTTGGTAAGCAGAATGGCGAGGTCGTGGTCGATCAGGGGCGGCTCCACGGTCCCCGCCATCAGGTCATCGCGCAGCCATTCGCCGAACTGAAGTTCCCGCCGTGCCGGATGGCGCCACGGGACGACATGTTCGAGCGCCAGTACGGTGACTTCCAGCGCGCGCAGTTGCGGCGATTGGCCCGGGGGCGCCGAGAGGGCGAGGAGCGCCGTCGCCAGCGCCCGGAGCGCTGCCTCGCCGGGCGGCTGAGCCACGGTGACGAGCAGATCGATGTCGCTGTGCGGTTGCAGCCCGCCATCCACCGCTGAGCCGAACAGATGGATGGCGACAAGGCGTGTGCCGAGATGGCGTTCGATGAGGCGTCTGGCCTCGTCGATCTGCACAGCGATCGGGGCAGGTAGCGTGCGGGTCATGCAAGGATGATAGCCTGGCCGTATCACAGTGGGCAGTCCGTTGACCGTGGCGAGGCGGCCCCTTCCATAACCGTTTTCATCGACGTTTTCATGACCAACTACCCCCAACTATTCAGCCTGAAAGGCAAAACCGCGGTCGTGCTGGGCGCCGCTTCCGGCATCGGCCAGGCATCCGCGCATGCACTGGGCGCGATGGGCGCCTATGTGATGTGCGCCGACCGCGACGAGTGCGGCGCGCAGGCTACTGCGACGCAGATCGTTGACGCAGGCGGTTCGGCCGGCTGGGCGCAGACCGATGCCGCCAGCGGTGAGGCCATCGCGGCGCTGGCCGCCAAGGTGCTGGTCGAACAAGGCAGGATAGACATCGCGGTGGCGACGCCCGCGTTGAACATCCGCAAGCTGATCGTGGACTACACCGAAGAAGAATTCGACCAGGTCGTGAACCTGAACCTGCGCGGCGCTTTCCACTTCATGCGCCACTTCGGCCGGCCGATGATGAAGCAGGGCGCGGGCAGCATGATCCTGTGTTCGTCGATGCGCGCCGTGACGATCGAGCCCGGGCTGGGCATCTATGCGGCCACCAAGGCCGGTATCGAACAGATGGTCAAGGCCTTCGCGGCCGAGGTCGGCGGTTATGGTGTGCGTGTAAACGCGGTGATGCCGAGCATCATCGAGACCCGTCTGACCGAACCGCTGAAGGAGCGTCCGGACATTTACAACACGTACGCCGGGCATACCGTGCTGAACCGCTGGGGCCAGCCGTCCGAGGTGGGCGCGGCGGTGGCGTTTCTGGCGTCGGATGCGGCCAGCTATATTTCGGGCAGCAGCCTGGCGGTGGATGCCGGGTGGACGGCGATTGACGGGCCGCCGACTGGGTTGACGCAGACGCGGCCGTCGGAATAGACCGTGCGATGGCCTGGGCCGGGCCGATCCGTACTTATCCCTGACGCCCCATGATGCTCAGCGCCACCGCTTCCGCAATCTTGATCCCATCCACCCCCGCCGACAGAATCCCACCGGCGTAACCCGCGCCTTCGCCCGCCGGGAACAATCCCTGCGTGTTGATGCTTTGCAGCGTCTCGTTATCCCGCTTGATGCGAATCGGCGAGGACGTCCGCGTTTCCACCCCTGTCAGCACCGCATCCGGCATGTTGAAGCCCTTGATGGTCTTGTCGAACGCCGGCAGCGCTTCGCGAATCGCGGTGATGGCGAAGTCGGGCAGGGCGGTTGCCAGGTCGGTCAGGTGCACGCCCGGCGTGTACGAGGGCAGCACGGAGCCGAATTCGGTCGATGCCTTGCCTTCCAGGAAGTCGCCTACCAGTTGTCCCGGCGCGCTGTAGTCGCGGCCGCCCAATTCGAAGGCCTGGGATTCCCATTTGCGCTGGAAGTCGACGCCGGCGAGGACGTGTTCGGGGTAGTCGACCTCGGGTGAAATGCCCACGACGATGCCCGCGTTGGCGTTGCGTTCGTTGCGCGAGTATTGGCTCATGCCGTTGGTGACGACGCGGTTGGGCTCGGACGTTGCCGCGACGACCGTGCCGCCCGGGCACATACAGAAGCTGTAGACGGAGCGGCCGTTGCTGGCGTGGTGCACCAGCTTGTAGTCGGCGGCGCCCAGGATCGGGTTGCCGGCGTTGGGGCCGAAGCGTGCGCGGTCGATGAGGGATTGCGGGTGTTCGATCCGGAAGCCGATCGAGAACGGCTTGGCTTCCATGAAGACGCCCTGGTCGAGCAGCATCTGGAAGGTGTCGCGGGCGCTGTGGCCGATGGCGAGGACGACGTGGTCGGCTTCGATGTGTTCGCCATTGGAGAGCGTGACGCCGGTGACCTTGCCGTTCTCGCGGTGCAGCGTTTCGACCTTGCTGGAGAAGCGGACTTCGCCGCCCAGCTTGGTGATGGTGTCGCGCATGACTTCGACCATGCCGACCAGGCGGAACGTGCCGATGTGCGGTTTGCTGACGTAAAGGATTTCCTCCGGCGCGCCAGCCAGGACGAATTCCTTGAGGACTTTTTCGCCGTAGTGCTTGGGGTCCTTGATCTGGCTGTAGAGCTTGCCGTCCGAGAACGTGCCGGCGCCGCCTTCGCCGAACTGGACGTTGGAGTCGGGGTTCAGGATGCGCTTGCGCCACAGGCCCCAGGTGTCCTTGGTGCGTTCGCGCACGGCCTTGCCGCGTTCCAGGATGATGGGCTTGAAGCCCATTTGCGCCAGCACCAGTCCGGCGAACAGGCCACAGGGGCCGGTGCCGATGACGATGGGGCGCTTGGACAACTGCGCGGGCGCCTGGGCGACGAATTTGTATTCGGTGTCGGGGGAAGGCTTGACGTTGCGGTCGTCGTGAAAGCGCTTGAGCAGCGCGGCTTCGTTGGCGACGTCGACATCCAGCGTGTAGATGAGCAGGATGTTGTGCTTCTTGCGGGCGTCGTAGCTGCGCAGGAAGATGGTGTAGCCGTTCAGGTCGCTGGCCGGAATGCCCAGCTTCTTGAGGATTGCCGCGGGCAGTTCCTCGGGCGTGTGGTTCAACGGCAGCTTGATTTCAGACAGACGCAACATGCTTGGGGTCCAGACAGATGGGCGATCACAACGTCGCCAAACGCGGATTGTACTGGAGCCGCGGGCGGCGAAAGTGGGCGCGGCGGGTCGTGCGACGAGGTGAACGGCATGCGGGGGAGCGGTCGGCGCAGTCCGGACGCCGCCGCCCGCATGAATCAAGGCTTTTCGTTCATCTGGCTGTCAGAAACCCTGCGGTTTTTCTTGTTCTTACTTTGTCCTTAATGCAAAAGACTTTTCCACGTCAAGAATTTCCATCTGATACGGTCGATTGAGCGGATCAGAAGCGCATAATGCCCGCACCTGCTCTTACGTCCCTTTTCAAAGAGCAGTCTTGATTTTCAGCAAGAAAAGAGCGTGTTGTCTCTAGCTCGGGCAGTTCGTGTTTCCAGGTTTCATGTTCGGTAGCGCGCTAGGACAACTTGGAGTATTCACGGAGATGTCCATGACTGATGACGCAAAGCCGCGCCGGCGGTTTCTGCAGGCGATGGCCATTGTGCCAGCGTCCACGCTGGCGGTCGGCGGCCTGACGGTCGGCTGTACCAACGCCGCCGACGGCAACGCCGCGCAAGCGGCCAAGCCTTACGAGCCCACCTATTTCACCCAGGCCGAATGGGCCTTCATCGTTGCCGCGGTGGATCACTTGATTCCAGCCGACGAATACGGTCCGGGCGCCATCGCGGCCGGCGTGCCCGAGTTCATTGATCGGCAGATGGAAACGCCTTTCGGCCACGGCAAGCTTTGGTACATGGATGGGCCGTTCCACACCGACCAGGTGCCGGAACTGGGCTATCAACTGAACCAGAATCCCCGCCAGGTGTACCGCCATGGCATCGAGGCCTGTGACGCCTGGTGCGTGAAGACGCACGGCAAGGTGTTCGCGCAGCTCGACAAGGCTTTGCAGGAGCAGATCCTGAAGGACCTGCAGGCCGGCAAGATCGTGTTCGAGTCGGTGCCGTCCAAGACGTTCTTCAGCTTCCTGCTGGCCAACACCAAGGAAGGCTTTTTTGCCGATCCGATCTATGGCGGCAACAAGGGCATGGTCGGCTGGAAGATGGTGGGCTTTCCCGGCGCGCGCGCCGACTTTATGGATTGGGTGGACCAGCCCAATGTGAAGTACCCCTATGGCCCCGTGTCGATTTCTGGGGAGAAGGGTTAATCATGGCGATCAAGAAAGACAAAGTTGATGCAGTGTTGGTCGGGTTCGGCTGGACCGGCGCGATCCTGGGTCAGGAGCTGACCGAGGCGGGCCTGCAGGTGCTGGCGCTGGAACGTGGCGGCATGCAGGACACGCCCAAGGACGCCGAGTATCCCAAGGTGATCGACGAGCTGAAGTATTCGGTGCGCGGTTATCTGTTCCAGGACCTGTCCAAGGAAACCGTGACGATCCGCCACGGCGTGGACGACGTGGCGGTGCCGTATCGTCAGAATGGTTCGTTCCTGCTGGGAACGGGCGTGGGCGGGGCGGGCTTTCACTGGAACGGCATGCACTATCGCGTGCTGCCAGAAGAGCTGGAGCTGCGCACGCGCTACGAAACGCGCTACGGCAAGAAGTTCATCCCGGAAGGCATGACGATCCAGGACTTCGGCGTCACCTATGACGAGCTGGAGCCGCATTTCACCAAGTTCGAGTACGTCTGTGGCACGTCGGGCAAGGCCGGCAACCTGGATGGCAAGATCGTCGAAGGCGGCAACCCGTTGGAAGGCAAGCGCAGCAAGGAGTTCCCGCTGCCGCCGCTGGCCACGACCTATGGCGCGTCGCTGTTCGAGAAGGCGGCGCGCGAAGTCGGCTTCAATCCCTATCCCACGCCTGCCGCCAACGCATCCGGTCCGTACACCAACCCGTACGGCGTGCGGCTTGGCCCCTGCAATTTCTGTGGCTTCTGCGAAAACTACGGCTGCTACATGTATTCGAAGGCCTCGCCGCAGACCACGATTCTGCCGGTGCTGCTGAAGAAGCCGAATTTCGAGCTGCGCACGCGTTCGCAGGTGATCAAGGTCAACCTGGATTCGACCGGCAAGAAGGCCGTGGGCGTGACCTATATCGACGCCGAGGGCCGCGAGATCGAGCAGCCCGCCGACCTGGTGATCCTGTCGGCCTACCAGATGCACAACGTGCGCCTGTTGCTGCTGTCGGGCATCGGCAAGCCCTACGACCCGAAGACCAATGAAGGCGTGGTCGGCAAGAACTACGCGTACCAGATGAACGGCGCGGTCAACGTGCTGCTGCCCAAGGGCACGCAGTTGAACCCGTTCGTGGGTACTGGCGCGGGCGGCGTGGGCATGGACGACCTGAACGGCGACCAGTTCGACCACGGTCCGCTGGGCTTCGTCGGCGGGGCCAGCATCCGCCACGTGCGTTACGGCGGCCGTCCCATCAAGCAGACGCCGACGACGCCGGGCACCCCGACCTGGGGCACGGCCTGGAAGGCGGGCGTGCAGGACGCCTATCAGCGCTTCATGACCATCGGCATTTCCGGTTCGGTGATGTCGTACCGCGACGCGTACCTGTCGCTCGATCCGACCTACAAGGACGCCTACGGCCAGCCCCTGCTGCGCATGACGTTCGACTGGCACGACAATGAGTTCGACATGCTGGGCTACATGGGCAAGCGCATGGAGACCGTGGCCAAGGCCATGAATCCGGAGAAGCACTTCGTGGCGGTGCGCAAGAAGGGCGCGCGCTACGACACGCGCGTCTACCAGAGCACGCACAACACGGGCGGCGCGATCATGGGCTCCAATCCCAAGGAAAGCGTGGTCAACAAGTACCTGCAGAGCTGGGATGTGCCGAACGTGTTCGTGATGGGCGCCTGCGTGTTCCCGCAGAACATGGGCTACAACCCGACGGGGCTGGTCGGCGCCTTGGCCTATTGGGCCGCGCAGGCGATCCGCGAGCAGTACCTGAAGAACCCCGGCCCGCTGGTCCAGGCTTAAGGAGACGGAACAATGTTGAAGCAGACCATTGTTGCGGCCGTCTCGGCCATGTCGGCCCTGGTTGCCAGCGCGGCGTTCGCGGCCGACGGCACGACGGCATCGACCGATGCACAGATGATCAAGCAGGGCGAGTACCTGTCCCGCGCCGGCGACTGTATCGCCTGCCACACGGCCAAGGGCGGCAAGCCTTTTGCCGGCGGCCTGGGGATCGATTCGCCGCTGGGCATGATCTATTCCACGAATATCACGCCGGACAAGGAAACGGGGATCGGCAACTATTCGCTCGAGGACTTCGACCAGGCCGTGCGCCACGGCGTGGCCAAGGACGGACATTCGCTGTACCCGGCCATGCCTTACACCGCGTACGCCAAGGTCACGCCCGAGGACGTGAAGGCCTTGTACGCCTACTTCATGCACGGCGTCGAGCCCGTGAAGCAGGAGAACAAGGACACCGACATCGTGTGGCCCATGTCCATGCGCTGGCCGTTGACGGTGTGGCGCTGGATGTTCGCGCCCGACGTGGCGACGGCTCCGGTCACGGTAAACGCCAGCGGCGCCGACAAGCAGGCGCTGCTGCGCGGCCAGTACCTCGTTGAAGGCCTGGGCCATTGCAGCACGTGCCACACGCCGCGCGGCGTGGCCTTGCAGGAAAAGGCGCTGACGGATGCGGACGGTGCCGCATTCCTGTCGGGCGGCGTGGTGGAAGGCTGGCTGGCCAAGAACCTGCGCGGCGACGCCACGGACGGTCTGGGTAGCTGGAGCAAGGAGGACATCGCGACCTTCCTGAAGTCCGGCCGCAACGGCCATTCGGCGGCTTTCGGCGGGATGGCCCAGGTGGTCGAGGAAAGCACGCAGCACCTCACCGACGACGACCTGAACGCGATTGCGGTGTACCTGAAGAGCCTGCCGCCGGTGAACAAGGACGCCACCAAGCCCCTGGCCTATGACGAGACCGTGGCGCAAGCGCTGCGCACCGGCAAGGACAAGAGCGACGGCGCCATGGCCTTCCTGAACAACTGCGCGGCCTGCCACCGCAGCACGGGCAAGGGTTACACCGAGACCTTCCCGCAGCTGGCGCTGAGCTCGACGGTCAACTCGGCCGATCCGGCCTCGCTGATCCACATCGTGCTCAAGGGCGCGCAGATGCCGGGCACGGCGTCCGCCCCGACCGCGTACGCGATGCCGGGCTTTGACTGGCGCATGACCGACAAGGAGGTCGCCGACGTGGTGAGCTTCGTGCGGTCGAGCTGGGGCAACCAGGGCGCGACGGTCACCGCGTCCGACGTGGCCAAGGTGCGCAAGGAGATCGGCGCGGCGCCGCAGCCGGTGCGCGCGCAGTAAACGACGGCCCCGTGCACGACCAGCCCGGCGGCTTGCTGCCGGGCTGGCAAAAGGCGCCGGAGAGTCCAGGCTCTCCGGCGCCTCTTTTTTTGCTGCGGGTGTGCGACGTGTCCACCAAGCCCGGCAGAATCCGTCGGCAGGGCTGCTATGATTACTGGATAAATAAACAGTCTCCCCGGCCGCCGCCGATGTTGCCCCCGCACCGTTACTACTACCTGCACAATTTCCAGCGCGCGCTGGCGTGGGTCTCGGACCGCTACGCCGATCTGCTGGACGAAGACGACTGCCGCTTCCTGGCGGATTTTGCTGCCATGCCGCAGGCGTCGCAGGCCTTGATGGTGCGGATGCTGATGCGGCGCGGACCATGGTTCCGGGCCAGCCGGTTGGTCTACGAGGAAATCCCTGCGGTCCAAGAGGCGGCCCGGCCGCTGGAGGCGCTGGGATGGTTGGACGCGCGCGCACCGATGTCGCTGGACGAGCTGTTTGCGTTGCTGACCAAGCCCGAGCTGTGCCGTGTATTCGCGTCGCGCGGCGCGGTACGTCCGGGGATGCGCAAGGCCGATCTGCTGGAGGCGTTGCGGGCCGAGCTGCCGCAGGCCCGGCCCTATGGCGAGTGGGACCCGGATTCCGCCGAAGCCGTGTGGCGCGTGATGGTGTCGCAACGCTGCGAACGCCTGCGCCTCATGTTCTTTGGCAATCTGCATCAGGACTGGTCGGAGTTCGTGCTGGCGGACCTGGGCGTGTTCCAGTACGAAGCCGTGCCGTTCGACGCCGCGTCGCGGGCATTCCAGACGCGCGAGGACGTCGATTGCTATCTGGCCTTGCATGCCTGCCGCCAGGCGCTGGACGAAGGCGCGGCCGTGGACGACCTGCTGCGCGCCGCGCAGGCGTGCGCCAGCGGCAATGCCTGGCTCGAAAAGCGCCGCGCCAAGGTGCTGCTGCGGATCGGGCAGGCCTGCGAGCGGGCGCAGGACTGGGAGGCCGCGCAGCGCGCCTATGCGTGTTGCGATTATCCCGGCGCGCGGCATCGGCGCATCCGCGTGTATGAACGGATGCAGCGGTTCGAGGAAGCGATGGCGCTGGCCTTGCAGGCCGGCAGCGCGCCCGAAAGCGAGGAAGAGAGCCAGCGCGTGGCGCGCATGATGCCGCGGCTGCGGCGCGGGCTGGGGCAGGGCGCGGCGGCGCGCATCGCCCCGCCGGTCGTGCCGCGCACCGACCTGTCGCTCGCGCGCCCGGTGCAGCCGTCGTCGGTGGAGTACGTGACGCGCGATCACCTGCATCAGGACGACGCCCCGGTTCATTACGTCGAGAACGCGCTGATCAATTCGCTGTTCGGCCTGCTATGTTGGCCCGCGGTGTTTGCGCCGTTGCCTGGCGCTTTCTTCCACCCCTTCCAGCGCGGCCCCGCCGATCTTGAATCGCCAGACTTCCACGCGCGTCGGCAGGCGCAGTTCGACGCGTGCCTTGCGCACCTGGATACGCACACCTATCGCGACGTCATCCTTCGGCGATACGCCGACAAGGCTGGCGTGCAATCGCCGTTCGTGTTCTGGGGCGCGTTGTCCGAAACCTTGCTGGCGCAGGCGCTGGACTGCGTTCCCGCCGCGCACCTGAAACTGCTTTTCACGCGCATGCTGCGCGACGTCAAGGGCAACCGGACCGGCCTGCCGGATCTGGTGCGCTTCTGGCCGGCCGAGCGCCGCTATGAACTGATCGAGGTGAAGGGGCCTGGCGACAAGTTGCAGGACAACCAGATCCGCTGGCTGCAATACTGCGTCGCGCACGGCATGCCGGTGCGTGTCTGCCACGTGAGCTGGCAGGGGGATGCGGCATGAGCTACGCGGTGGCGGTGCGCGCGCTGTGCGAGTTCACGGCCCGGGCGGGCGACCTGGATCTGCGCTTCACGCCCGCGCCCAGCGGCCTGGAGGGCATGGCGGGGCATGCGGTGGTGACGGGGCGGCGGGGCCCCGAATACGAGACCGAGGTTTCCCTGTCCGGCGCTTTTGAAGGCCTGCTGGTGCGCGGCCGCGCCGACGGCTACGACCCCGTGGCCAACCAGTTGGAAGAGATCAAGACCTACCGCGGTCAATTCGACAGCGTGCGCGAGAACCACCGCGTGGTGCATTGGGCGCAGGCGCGCGTTTACGGCCATCTGCTGTGCCAGGCGCGGGGCCTGGAGAGCGTGCGCGTGGCGCTGGTGTACTTCAACGTGGCGACCGAAGAAGAGACGGTGCTGGTGGAAACGCACGATGCCGCGGCGCTTGCCGCCTTCTTTCAGCAGCAATGCGAGCGGTTCCTGGCCTGGGCAAAGACGGAATTGGCGCATCGCCAGACGCGCGACGCGGCGCTGGAAAAGCTGGCGTTCCCGCATGGCGAATTCCGCGCCGGACAGCGCGATCTGGCGGTGGCCGTGTACCGCACGGCGCGGGACGGCCGCTGCCTGATGGCGCAGGCGCCCACGGGCATCGGCAAGACGCTCGGGACGATATTTCCGCTGCTCAAGGCCAGTCCGGGTTCCGGCCTGGACAAGGTGTTCTTCCTTGCTGCAAAGGGTTCCGGACGGGGGTTGGCGGTCGAGGCGCTGGACACGATCAACGCGCAGCCTGCGGCGCCCGGCCTGCGCGTCCTGGACCTGCAGGCCCGCGACAAGAGCTGCGTGCATCCCGACCTGGCCTGCCATGGCGATTCCTGCCCGCTGGCGCGAGGCTTCTATGACCGCCTGCCCGACGCGCGCGCCGCGGCGCTGGCGCGTCATACCCGGCTGGACGCGCCGGCCGTGCGCGCCACTGCCCTGGAACATGACGTCTGCCCGTATTACCTGTCGCAGGAGCTGATCCGGTGGAGCGACGTGGTGGTGGGCGACTACAACTACTACTACGACGCCACCGCGATGCTTTACGCCCTGACGCAGGCGCATCAATGGAAGGTGGCGGTGCTGGTGGACGAGGCCCACAATCTGGTGGACCGCGCGCGCCGCATGTACACGGGCGAGCTCGACCAGCACCGGCTCACGGCCGCGCGCCACGCCGCGCCCAAGGCCTTGAAGAAGCCGCTGGATGGGCTGCATCGGTCCTGGAATGCGTTGAACAAGAAGCAGGCTGAACGCTACCAGGCGTACGAAGCTGCGCCGGCGGGCGTGCTGGCGGCGGTGCAGAAGGCGGTCGCGGCCATCACTGAGCACATCGGCCAGACGCCGCTGCCGCAGGACGATCCGCTGCTTGGCTTTTACTTCGAGGCGCTGCATTTCGTGCGGCTGGCGGAGCAGTTCGGCTCGCATGCGCTGTTCGATGTGACGTTGGGCGACGTGGGGTTCGCCGGCGCCAAGACGCCGCCGTCCACGCTGTGCGTGCGCAACGTGATACCTGCCCCGTACCTGGCCGCGCGCTATGCGGGGGCGCACGCCACGGTGCTGTTTTCGGGCACGCTGAGTCCGCAGCAGTTCTATCGCGACACGCTGGGGCTGCCCAAGGACACGCCGTGGATCGACGTGGCCGCGCCGTTCCAGGCGGAACAACTGGCGGTGCGGGTCGTGGGCAATGTATCCACGCGCTATCGCGACCGCGAGCGCTCGCTGGCGCCCATTGCCGACCTGATCGCGCGCCAATATGCCGAGCGTCCCGGCAATTACCTGGGCTTCCTGAGCAGCTTCGACTACCTGAAGGGCGTGGCCGACCTGATGCGCGAGCGCCATCCGCAGGTGCCGATCTGGCTGCAGACGCCGGGCATGGACGAGCCCGGCCGCGCGGCGTTCCTGGCGCGCTTCACGGAAACGGGGCAGGGCGTGGGCTTCGCGGTGTTGGGCGGCGCGTTTTCGGAAGGGGTGGACCTGCCGGGCAGGCGGTTGATCGGCGCGTTCATCGCCACGCTGGGCCTGCCGCAGGTCAATCCGGTGAACGAAAACATGAAGCGCGCCATGGACCTGCGCTATGGCCAAGAGAACGGCTACGACTACACCTACCTGTATCCCGGCATGCAGAAGGTGGTGCAGGCGGCGGGCCGGGTCATCCGCACGGAGCACGACGTTGGCACGGTGCATCTCATCGACGATCGTTACCGGCGCGCCAAGGTGCGCGGGTTGTTGCCGGGCTGGTGGCGGGTGGACTGACCCGGCCGACGTTACGCGGGCCGCAGTTCGGTCAGCGGTTGGTCCGGATTCCGCGACACCTGGTAGCCGTACCAGAGGCTGCGCGCCATGCGCTCGGCCATTTCCTGCGCGGCGTCGGCCAGGGCGCGGTTGGGCAGGGCGTCGGTGGTTTCCGCGAAGAGCACCAGCCAGCGTTCAAAGAGCGCAGCGCTCAGGTTGGGCATGGCCACGTGCTTGGGCATGGGCATGCCCGAAAAGCGCCGGGTGCCCAGCAGCACGGCGGACCAGAAATCCGACAGCGTGGCCAGGTGCTCGTCCCAGTCGTGGACCATGCCGTTGAAGACGGGGCCCAGCGCGTCGTCCGCGCGCGCCTTGCCATAGAAGGTGTGGACCATGTCCCGGATTTCGGCTTCGGTGCAGAGGTCGGCGGGCGCGGGGGCGGGGGTGGTCAAGCGGGTCTCCGGGGGAAGGGCAGGAGGCGATGTTAGGACGGGCGAGGTCCGCGGCGGTTTGATGTGGCTCAAGCAGACGCATCGGCGCTGATTTGGGTAGTATCGTCGCCATGCGCGCACGGCTGCCGCCGCCTCGCGCTTGACCACCATATGTGCGCCCGGCGGATTCGCGGGACGCCTTCAGGAGACGAACCCTCATGCCTACCCCCGCCCCGCTGAACGAAATCGTGGCCATGCCCGCGCACGCGCTGTCGGACGCCATTCGCGGCCGCAAGGTGTCCTGCCGCGAGGTGATGCAGGCGTACCTCGCGCATATCGACCGGGTCAATCCCAAGCTGAACGCCATCGTCGCGCGCCGCGACAGCGACGAATTGCTGCGCGAGGCCGACGAGCGGGATGCGCAACTGGCCGCAGGGCTATGGCTGGGCTGGCTGCATGGCATGCCGCAGGCGCCCAAGGACCTGACCGCGGTGCGGGGCATGGTCACGTCGATGGGGTCGCTGGTCTACAAGGACGTGGTGTCGCCGCACGATTCGATTCTGGTGGAGCGCATGCGCGCGGCCGGCGCCATCTTCATCGGCCGTACAAATGTGCCCGAATTCGGACTGGGGTCGCACACCTACAACCAGGTCTATGGCGCGACCGGCAACCCCTACGACGCCAGCAAGACGGCTGGCGGCAGCAGCGGCGGCGCGGCTGCGGCGCTGGCCGCCCGCATGCTGCCGGTGGCCGATGGCAGCGATTTCGGCGGCTCGCTGCGCAATCCGGCGGCGTTCTGCAACGTCTACGGGATGCGCCCCTCCGCGGGCCGTGTGCCGTCCGGACCCTCGCCCGAGGTGTTCCTCAAACAGCTTTCTTATGAAGGGCCGATGGGCCGCACGCCGCGCGACGTGGCCCGGCTGCTGTCGGTGATCGCCGGCCACGACCGCCGGGCGCCGCTGTCGCTGACGGACGACCCGTCTCTATACGCACAGCCGCTGGAGGCGGACCTGTCGGGCAAGCGCGTGGGCTGGCTGGGCGACTGGGGCGGCTACCTGCCCATGGAGCCGGGCATCCTGGACCTGTGCACGCAGGCGCTGCAAGACCTGGAGACGGCGGGCTGCCGCGTGGACGACTACCAGGTGCCGTTCGCGGGCGACCGGCTCTGGCGCATCTGGCTGGCGCATCGCCACCTGATGGTGGGCGGGCAGTTCCATGCGCTGGTCCACGATCCGGAGACCCGCAAGCTGGTCAAGCCAGCCCTGATCTGGGAGGTGGAAGGCCTGGAAGGCATGACGGCGCGCCAGGTGTATCAGGCCACCGAAGAGCGCAGCGCCTGGTATCAGACCGTCCTGCGCATGTTCGACGACGTGGATTACCTGGCCGTGCCGTCGGCGCAGGTGTTTCCGTTCGATGTAACGCTGGACTGGCCCAAGGAGATCGCGGGCCGGCCCATGGACACCTACCATCGCTGGATGGAGACCGTGACGCCCTGGACGCTGGCGGGGTGCCCGGTCATCAGCGTGCCGGTGGGATTCAACGCGGCGGGCCTGCCGATGGGCATGCAACTCATCGGGCCGCCGCGGGGCGACCTGGCGGTGCTGCAGTTGGCCCACGCCTACGAAGGGGTGCGCGACTGGGTGCGGGCGCGTCCGCCGCAGGCGCTGTGGGCCGACGCCGCGTGACGCGGTTTGCACCTTGCGCTACTCGTGCTACCTGCGCTAACAAATACCGGTTGATTTTTTGTAATAGATATTTGCATTTTTCGGACGAAGTCAGCCATGTTTTGCGTTTTGCCCTGTTTTTCATGGCTGTGATGCGGCACCTTTGTAATAATTATCGATATTTCCCATCTTCCCCACCGATAAGGGCTGTCCGGAATTCCGGACAGCAGGGGAATCACCCCTGGGGCGTCCCGGCAGGACGTCGCAATTCGATACAGTGCAAAGGTCTCCCGGTATGAAGAATGTGACGCTCCGCCAGCGCATCCTGGCCAGTTTCCTGGCCATTCTCGCCATCATGACGCTGATGGTGGTGGTGGACTACCGGCGGCTTCTGCATGTCGAAGCGGAAGTCGAAATGATCAACGCCGACGCCGTGCCGGGCATCTACTACAGCACGTCGATCCGGGCAGCGTGGTTCGCCGGCTTCGTGGCCGTGCAGGATGCCTTCCATGCGCCGACCGAGGCGGACCGCCGCGCGGCGCTGGAAGCCCTGCCGCGCAACGACAAGCAGCTCGACGAGCACGTGGAGTTCTACCTGCGCACCATCGGCCGGCAGGACGACGAACACATGTTCGAGGAATTCCAGAAGGAGCTGCAGGAATACAAGCGCATCCGCGCCGATATCCTGTCATCGAGCGTGCAGGCGGATACGTCCCTTGCGCTGATGCGTATCCAGTCAGAATTGCGCCCGTCCTTTTATCGGGGCCGCGACATCCTGGCCAAAATGGTGAGCGCAAACAAGGCGCAGGCCGACGAAGCGGCCGTGAGCATTCGCGAATCCGTGCAAGCAGCCGAGGTCGGCATGCTGGTGTCTCTGGCCATGGCCATCGCCGCGTCCATCGTGTGCGGCTACCTCCTGATGCGCGCCATCGCCAATCCCATGCGCGAAATCGTGAAGACGCTGGAAGCGACGGGCGGAGGCGACCTGAGCCGCCGGCTCAGGCTGTCGCGCAAGGATGAGTTCAATGCCATTGAAATCGGCTTTAACGGCATGGTGGACGAGTTGACCGGCCTGGTCGGCAAGACCCAGCGGTCCGCGGTGCAGGTGGCCACGTCCGTGACCGAGATCGCCGCCACGTCCAAGCAGCAGCAGGCCACCGCGTCGGAAGTCGCGGCCACCACCACGGAAATCGGCGCCACCTCGCGCGAGATCTCGGCAACCTCGCGCGAACTGGTGCGCACCATGACCGAGGTTTCCAGCGCCGCCGAACAGACCGCCACGCTGGCGGGCAGCGGGCAGGTGGGCCTTGCGCGCATGGAGGACACCATGCGCAATGTGGTGGGCGCGGCCGGGTCGGTCAACGCCAAACTGGCGGTGCTCAATGAAAAGGCGGGCAACATCACGCAAGTCGTGACGACGATCACGAAGGTGGCTGACCAGACCAACCTGTTGTCGCTGAACGCGGCCATCGAAGCGGAGAAGGCCGGCGAGTACGGCCGCGGCTTCGTGGTGGTCGCCACCGAGATCCGGCGCCTGGCCGACCAGACGGCAGTCGCCACCTACGACATCGAACAGATGGTGCGTGAAATCCAGTCGTCGGTGTCCGCTGGCGTGATGGGCATGGACAAGTTCTCCGAGGAAGTCCGCCGCGGCATGGCGGACATGCAGCAGGTGGGAGACCAGCTTTCGCAGATCATCCAGCAGGTGCAGACGCTGGCGCCGCGCGTGCAGATGGTGAACGAGGGCATGCAGGCGCAGGCCACGGGCGCCGAACAGATCAACCAGGCCCTGCAGCAACTGAGCGACGCGGCGCAGCAGACGGTGGAATCGCTGCGTCAATCCAGCCTTGCCATCGAAGAGCTGACGCTGGTGGCCAATGATCTGCGCAGCGGCGTGTCCCGCTTCAAGGTGTGAACGCTGCCATGACATCTGCCGCCGTCCGCGCACGGACCGCCGCGGGCCATGCCGGCCCCGGGCGCCGGCTTTATCTGCTTTTCCGTATCGGCGCGGACCGCTATGCGCTGGACGCCGGGGACGTCGCCGAAGTCCTCGGGCTGCGCGCGCTCAAACAGGTGCCGGGTGCGCCGCATTGGGTGGCTGGCATGACCGAACGCCGCGGCGTGGCCGTGCCCGTCATCGACATGAGCGCGCTGGCCGGCGCGGGCGCCTGTGCCGCCGTGACCAGCACGCGCCTGGCGCTGGTGCGCTATCGGTCCGGCGCGGGCGCCGCCGAGCGCCTGCTGGGTCTGATCCTGGAACAGGCCACCGAGACCGTGCACTATGACCCCGCCGCGTTCCAGCCGCATGCGCTGGACAATACGCAGGCCCGATACCTGGGCCCCGTGCTGGCCGACGCGGGCGGCATGGTCCAGGCCGTCAAGGTCGATGACCTCTTGCCCGCCGCCGTGCGGGCGCTTCTTTTTCCGTCCGGCGATGGCGCGGCGGGCGAGGTGGCGGCATGAGCCTGCTCGAGGAATTCAGCGGCCTGCTCAAGCGCCGGATGGGGCTGGACAGCGGCTCCATCGGCCAGGCCGCCGTGGAACGGGCCGTGCGGCATCGCATGCACGCGGCCGGCGTGGACGACGAACAGGATTACCTGACGCGGGTGCAGGCCTGGCCCGACGAGATGCAGCAGCTCATCGAGGCCGTGATCGTGCCGGAGACCTGGTTTTTCCGGTATCCGGAATCCCAGGTCGCGATGGCGACCCTCGCGCGCGAACGGCTGTTTGCGCCCGGCAGTGAGGGCCGCGTGCTGCGCGTGCTGAGCGTGCCTTGTTCGAGCGGTGAAGAGCCGTATTCCATCGCCATGGCGCTGCTCGACGCGGGCGTGCCGCCGCAGCGCTTCCACGTGGACGCCGTGGATATCAGCGTACGCATGGTGGAATTCGCGCAGCGCGCCGTGTATGGCCGCAATTCGTTCCGCGGCGGCGACCTGGCGTTTCGCGACCGGTATTTCTCGGAAGTGCCCGAGGGCCATCAACTTGCCGCCCGCGTGCGCGGCCAGGTCCGGTTCCAGTCCGGCAATCTGTTCGATCCGAACCTGCGGGCGGGCGCCGCGCCCTATGACTTCGTGTTCTGCCGCAATCTGCTCATCTATTTCGACATGGCCACGCAGGAGCGCGCGGTGCAGGTGCTGCGCAGATTCGCGCGCGAGGACGGCGTGATTTTCGTGGGGCCGGCCGAGACCAGCCTATTGACGGGACGGCGCCTGCCGTCGGTGGCGCTTGCCCGGTCGTTCGCGTTCCGCGCAAAGGCCGCGCCGGCGCCCGCGGCCACGCCCGCGCCACCGCGCCCGCCGCAGTCTGGCCCGCGTCCCATCGTGCATGCCTGGGCGCCTCCGCGGCGTCCGGTCGCGCAGACGCCCGCGCCGAGGCTGCCCGTGCCGCACGCCGCCATCGCCGACACGCCCGCCGCGCCGCCGGAGCCGGCCGCCCAGGCCTCGCTGCGCCATATCGCCGCGCTGGCTGACCAGGGCAGGGTGCGCGATGTCATGGCGCAATGCCATGCGCACATCGAGCTCCACGGCGCCAGCGCAGACGCGCTGCACCTGCAGGGCCTGCTGCTGGACGCGGATGGCCAGGCGCGGCAGGCGCAGGCCGCCTACCGCAAGGCGCTGTACCTGGACCCGAACCACCGCGAAGCCTTGCTACACCTTGCCGCGCTGGTGGCCGCGGAGGGTGACCATGACGGCGCCACCCGCCTGCAGGCGCGCGCGGCGCGCCAGGAGGCACGCCGTGGCTGATGCAATGGGGGTGCTGTCCGACGTGGACGATTGCTGGAACCGCATCGGCATACGCGGCGACAAAAGCTGCGGCCAGCTTGCCGCGCACGTGCATTGCCGCAACTGTCCGGTGTACGCCTCGGCGGCCAAGCGTATCCTTGACCGCCTGCCGCCGGGCATGGCGTCAGAGGATGAAGCGCCGCCGCCGCAGCACGCCGCCAATCTGTCGTCGCTGCTGGTCTTTCGCCTGCAACGGGAATGGCTGGGGTTGCCGACGCGGTCGCTGGACGAGGTGGCGGGCATGCGGGGCATCATCAGCCTGCCGCACCGCCGCGATCCCGCGGTGCTGGGCGTCACCAATGTGCGCGGAACGCTGACGGTATGCGTGTCGCGGGCGCGCCTGCTGGGGCTGGACGGCGCGGCGCCGCATGCGCGCGAGCGCCCAGCCGCCGCGCGCATGCTGATATTCGGCGGCGCGGGCCGGGCGGTGGTATTGCCCGTGGACGAGGTCGAGGGCATGCACGACGTCGACCTGCAGGCGCTCGATCCGTTGCCGTCGACCGTGCAGGGCGCAAGCCTGAAGTATTCCCGCGGCATGGCCCGCTGCGGCGGCCGCGCCGTCGGCGTGCTGGATGAAACCCTGCTGATGCAGGCATTGCAACGGAGTCTCGCGTGAATCCCGATCAGATGCGCGACGCCTCGCTCCTCGAACTGTTCCAGATCGAGACCCGCACGCAGGTGCAGGTGCTCAACGATGGCCTGCTGGCCCTGGAAAAGAACCCCACGTCCGCGCCGGACCTCGAAGCCTGCATGCGCGCCGCCCACTCGCTAAAAGGCGCGGCGCGCATCGTGGACCTGCATCCGGCCGTGCGCATCGCGCACGCGATGGAAGACTGCCTCGTGGCGGCGCAGGAAGGTCGCCTGCGCCTGCAGGCCGCCGACATCGACGCCTTGCTGCTGGGCGCGGACCTGCTGCAACGCGTCGCGACGCCCGGCGTGGAGCTGGACACGGAAATCACCGACCTGGTGGCGCGGCTGAGCAACGCGCCCAATGCGCCGCCGGCCCCGCCGCCGCGCGCGCCCCGGCCATCCGACTTCCTGCCGCCTATCGTGCGGCTCGAAGATGAGCCCGCCGCGGCGGGCCCGGCTTTCACGGCGGCGTCGCCCGGACCGACAGGCGCCTTGTCGGGGACCGCGGCATCGACCCCGGCGACAACGACCCCGGCCGCATCGGCCTCCGGGGTATCAACGCCCGGTACATCGACTCCTGGCGTGTCCACTCCTGGCGCGTCGAATGCCGCCGCATCGCCGTCGCGCCGCAGTTCCGACCGCGCGGCGGGCGAGGGCGAGCGCGTGCTGCGCGTCACGGCCGACACCTTGAACAAGCTGCTGGGGCTGTCCAGCGAAACACTGGTCGAGTCGCAATGGGTCGGCCCTTTCAGCGCCGCCATGCTGCGGCTGCGGCGCCTGCAGGCGGGGGCGGCGCGTGCGCTGGACGGCGTGCGCGCCGTGCTGGCCGAGCAGCACCTCGATGCGCGCGGCCAGGCGGCGCTTGACGATGCGCAGCGCATCCTGGAACAGTGCCAGCGTGAACTGACGCAGCGCACCAGCGAAGTGGACGACTTCGGCTGGCGCATGAGCCATCTGACGCGGCGCCTGTACGACACCGCGCTGGCCTGCCGCATGCGGCCCTTCGGCGACGGCGTGGGCGGCATGGCGCGCATGGTGCGCGACCTGGGCCGCTCACTGGGCAAGCAGGTGCGCCTGGAGATCGAAGGCGAGCAGACGCAGGTGGACCGCGACATCCTGGAAAAACTGGATGCGCCGCTCACCCACCTGCTGCGCAACGCCGTGGACCACGGCATCGAATCGCCCGCGGCCCGCGAGCGGGCGGGCAAGCCGCCGGAGGGCCTGATTACGCTGTCCGCTCGCCACTCGGCCGGCATGCTGCTGGTCGAGCTGGCCGACGACGGTTCCGGGATCTCGCTGGACCATCTGCGCGGCGAGGTCGTCGAGCGCAAGCTCACCAACGCGGAGACCGCGGCCCGGTTGACCGAGGCCGAGCTGCTGGAATTCCTTTTTCTGTCGGGCTTCAGCACCCGCGACGAAGTGACGGAGATATCCGGGCGCGGCGTGGGGCTGGACGTGGTGCAGACGATGGTGCGGCAACTGCGCGGCGCGGTGCGCGTCCACCAGCAGCAGGGCCGGGGCACGCGGTTCGTGCTGGAGATGCCGCTGTCCCTGTCGGTGGTGCGCAGTCTGCTGGTCGAAGTGCAGGGCGAGATCTACGCGTTTCCGCTGGCCTACGTCAGCCATGCGTTGCAGGTGGACGCCCAGGACATCGAACAGCTCGAAGGCCAGCAGCATTTCCGCTTCATGGACCGCCAGATCGGGCTGGTGTCGGCGCGACAGATCCTGCGCGCCGGCGAGCCGGCGCCGGCCGCCGACACCTTGTCCGTGGTGGTGGTAGGGGACCACGAGCGGCTCTACGGCATCGCCGTGGACCGCTACGTGGGCGAGCGCACGCTGGTCGTGCAGCCGCTGGACCCCCGGCTGGGCAAGGTGCAGGACGTGATGGCGGGCTCGCTGATGGACGACGGCACGCCGCTGCTGATCCTGGACGTGGAAGACATGCTGGTGTCCGTCCAGAAACTGATCGAGGGCGGCCGGCTGTCGCGCGTCGACAGCGGGGCCGGCGCGACGGCGACGCGGCGTCGCAAGCGCGTCCTGGTCGTCGATGACTCGTTGACGGTTCGCGAGCTTGAGCGCAAGCTGCTGTTGAACCGCGGTTTCGATGTGGCCGTGGCCGTGGACGGCATGGATGGCTGGAACATGTTGCGCAGCGAGGATTTCGACCTGATCGTGACCGACGTCGACATGCCGCGGATGGACGGCATTGAACTTGTGTCGCGCATCAAGGCCGATCCCAAGCTGCAGAATCTGCCCGTCATGGTGGTGTCGTACAAGGACCGGGAAGAGGACAGGCGGCGCGGGCTGGATGCCGGCGCCGACTATTACCTTGCCAAGGGCAGCTTCCACGACGATGCGCTGCTCGATGCCGTCGAAGACCTCATCGGGAAGGCACGGACGTGAGAATCGGGATCGTCAATGACATGCCCCTCGCGGTCGAGACCCTGCGGCGCGCGATCGCGCTCGAGCCCGGCCTGGAGATTGCCTGGACCGCGGCCGACGGCCTGGAGGCGGTCCAGCAGTGCGAACGCGACCGTCCCGACGTGGTGCTGATGGACCTCATCATGCCCGTCATGGACGGCGTCGAGGCCACGCGCCGCATCATGGCGCAAACGCCTTGCGCCATCGTCGTGGTGACGTCCGACGTCGAGCGCCAGACCGCGCGCGTCTTCGATGCCATGGGCCACGGCGCGCTGGACGCGGTGGACACGCCGGTCGTCGGCGGCTCGGACATGCGCAGCGCGGCGGCGCCGCTGCTGCGCAAGATCCGCAATATCGGCTGGCTGATCGGCCGTTACGGCAATCGCCCGGCACTGACCCCTGTCCCCAGGCCCGCGCCGCCGGCGGGCGCAAGACGGCTGCTGGCGATCGGTGCGTCGGCCGGCGGACCGGCCACGCTCGCCCAATTGTTGCGCGACCTGCCGCTGGATTTTCCGGCGGGCATCGTGCTGGTGCAGCATGTGGACGCCTTGTTTGCCGCCGGCATGGCGGACTGGCTCAACGACCAGGTGCCGCTGCCAGTCCGGCTGGCGCGCCAAGGCGAGCGGCCGCTACCGGGACAGATCCTGCTGGCGGGCACGGATGACCATCTTGCGCTGCGCGAGGATGGCACCCTTGAATACACCAGTTGCCCCCGTGAAAGCCTGTACCGGCCTTCCATCGACGTGTTTTTTCATAGTGTGGCGCAGCATTGGCGCGGCGTGGCGGTCGGCGTCCTGCTGACGGGCATGGGCCAGGACGGCGCGCGTGGACTCAAGGCGCTGCGCGAGCGCGGTTGCCTGACCATCGCGCAAGACCAGGCCACCAGCGCCGTCTATGGCATGCCCAAGGCGGCCGCGGCCATGCAGGCCGCGGTCGAGATCAGGCCCCTCGAACAAATTGCTTCCCGCGTCATCCAGGCGTTTGCCTGAGCCGCGGCATATGTGCAGAAATCAAGGACTTACTATGCTTGCCTCCTCTGACGGCGCGGTCTCTGCGGATCTGAATTCGCATGGGGCGATGGTGTTGCTCGTTGACGACCAGGTCGTGGTGGGAGAAGCCATCCGGCGGGCGCTGGTGCCCGAGGGCAACATCGATTTCCACTATTGCTCGGATCCCTACAAGGCCCTGAGCGTGGCGATCCAGACGCGGCCCACGGTCATCCTGCAGGATCTGGTGCTGCCCGGCGTGGACGGCCTGAGCCTCGTGCGCGAGTACCGTGGCCACCCCGTGACGCGCGACATCCCCATCATCGTGCTGTCCACCAAGGAAGACCCCGCGATCAAGAGCGCGGCGTTTGCCGCGGGCGCCAACGACTACCTCGTGAAGCTGCCGGATTCCATCGAACTGATCGCGCGCATCCGCTACCACTCGCGCTCCTACATGGCGCTGGTGCAGCGCGACGAGGCCTACCAGGCCCTGCGCCAGAGCCAGCAGCAATTGCTGGAAAGCAACATGGAATTGCGCCGCCTCACCAATTCGGACGGCCTGACCGGCCTGGGCAACCGGCGCTATTTCGACGAATACCTCAACGCCGAATGGCTGCGCGCGGGCCGCGACCGGCGCGAGATCAGCATGCTCATGATCGATGTGGACCACTTCAAGTCCTACAACGACACCTACGGCCACATCGCGGGCGACGAGGCCCTCAAGCGCGTGGCCAACACCATCTTTGCAAGCTGCGACCGCTCCACCGACCTGGCGGCGCGCTTCGGCGGCGAAGAGTTCGCGCTGGTGCTGCCCGGCACGCCCGCCGGGAGCGCGCGCCTGGCCGCCGAGAAACTGCGCCGCGCCGTCGAAGCCATGCAGATCCCGCAACGCGACGCGGGCGCCGGTCCCTGGCTCACGGTGAGCGTGGGCCTGGCCACCGCGACGCCGCAGGATGGCCAGCCCTGCACGGAGCTGATCCAGGCGGCGGACCGGGGGTTGTATGAAGCGAAGCGGCAGGGGCGCAACCGGGTGGTGCCGGGGCAGATCTGACGACGCATGCCCGACGACCTGGGCGTCACGCACCGCGCTGGCCCAACCGCCGCGGTCAGTCGCCCGCCTTCCGGTGCGTCCGGAACAACAAATGCGTCGCGGCCAGATGAAAGCGCATGGCGAGCTCGGCGCATTCGGCGTCGCGGGCGCGCAGCGCGGCGATGATCTGGCGGTGGTGTTCCACGCTGCGCAGCATGTCGTCGCGGCCGTAGAAATAGAAGGAGCCGATGATGATCGGCATATCCAGCAGGTTTTCCACCAGGGATCGAACCCGCGCCGACTGCGCGGCATTGAGCAGGGCGTGGTGGAACTGGTTGTTGTAGTGCTGGACCTGGGCGACGTGGTCGGGTGCGCCGGCGTTGATGGCGTCCAGCATGCACTGGTTGATGCGCTCGAGTTCGTCGATCTGTTCGGGCGTTGCGCGCTGGGCGGCCGCCTTGGCGGAATAGGGCTCGAGCAGCATGCGCAGCTCGAAGGCTTCGTCGATGTCCCGGTCCTGCCAGCCCAGCACGACGGCGCCGCGCCGGCCTTCGCGGGTGACCAGGCCGTCCGCGATCAGGCGTTCGATGGCGTTGCGCACGGGGGTGCGGCTGACGGAGAGCTGGGTCGCGATGTGTTCTTCGCGCAGCGGTTCGCCGGGCAGGAACGATCCGGCCATCAGGCGCCGGCGCAATTCCCCGTATACGTAATCACTGGCGCTCGACATGAGAGGGCTTGCCCTTGCGGATGTGAAACAGTGGACTATACCAACGGCGCGCGCCGCGACGCTACGCCTTCACGCCGCACTCGGCCAGGCGCGCCAGAAAGCGCGGCCAGACCTCGGGGTTGAGCAGGCGGGCGGGCTTGCGGCCGGCGAGCATGTCCATGATCTGCGTCGCCGAACCTTGCGCCACTTTGCGGCGGCCTTCGTGGGTGACGCCGCCCGTGTGGAAGGCGGCGACCACGTTGGAACGCTGCAGCAGGGCGCTGCCTGGCGGCGGCGGCTCCACCTTCCATACATCCAGTCCGGCGCCGGCCAGGTGGCGGGAATCGAGCGCGGCGAGCAGGGCGTCCTCGTCGTGGATGCCGCCGCGCGCGGTGGAGATGAACAGCGCGCCGCGTTTCATGCGCAGGAAGGCGCTGGCGTCGAACAGGTTCCGGGTGACGCCATCGAGCGGGCAATGCAGGCTGACGATGTCGGCCTGTTCGAGCAGCGCGTCGAAGGTGACGGGCTGGGCGCCGCGCGCGCGGATCTCGTCCGGCGCGACCAGCGGGTCGTAGGCGAGGACGCGCAGCCCGAAGCCCGCCGCGATTGCCGCCACTCGCCGGCCGATTTCACCGATGCCGACGATGCCCAGCACGCGGCCTTCGATTTCGTGGCCCATCAGGGCTTCGCGGCTGACGGCCGTGCCGGCCCGCAGCGCGGCCTCGGACTCGCCCAGCCGCTTGACCAGGGACAGGAGCAGGGCGAAGGTCATTTCCGCGACCGAGGCGGCGTTGGCCCCGGCCTGGTTCACCACGGCCACGCCCGCCCGGGTGCAGGCCGCGACGTCGACCGTGTCGTACCCGGCGCCGCCGGAAGACACGCACAGCAATTGGGGGCAGTGCGCCAGCAGGTCGGCTGAGACCTGCCAGCGGGCAGGCACCTCATCCTTGGCCGCGCTGACGTGGTAGGCGTGGGCGCAGGCCAGGCCGGCGGCCGTCACGGCATCGCCGTTGACCGGCAGCACGCGCAGGTCCAGGGTGTCGTCGCGCGCGATCGCCGCGTCGAATGCCGGATCGATCCAGAGATCCAGGCGCGCGACGCGCAACGCGGGCCTGCCGACTGCCGGAACGCTCATGGTCAGACTCCCGAGCAGCCCAGGGCCCGCAGACGGGCATCGATCCAGGAGGTGTCCAGGGTGCCCGCGGCGATATCCGCCAGCATCTTGGTTTCCACGTCGTGCTTGGCGGCGGCCGCCTGGTAGATGGCCTCTGCCTGCTCGTACGGGACGGCGAGCAACCCGTCGTCGTCGCCGAGGATCAGGTCGCCCGGGGCGATGGTCATGCCGTCGAGTGCGATCACGCCGTTGATTTCGCCGGGGCCGTCCTTGTAGGGGCCGCGATGGGTGACGCCGGCCGCGTAGACCGGAAAGGCGCTGCGGCGGATCGTGCCGCAGTCGCGGATGGCGCCGTTGATGATGATGCCCGCGATGCCGCGCGATTCGGCGTAGGTCGTCATGATTTCGCCGATGATCGCGTTGGTCAGGTCGCCGCCGGCGTCCACCACGATCACGTCGCCCGGCTGCGCCAGGCTCAGGGCCTTGTGCACCAGCAGGTTGTCGCCGGGCCGCGTGCGCACGGTCAGGGCGGGGCCGGCCAACGGGCTGCCATCGTGCATGGGGCGAAGGCGCGCGCCGCCGGCCGTCATGCGCGACATGCAGTCGCTCACGTTGGCGACCGGCACCTGGCGGAATTTTTCGACGAGTTCCTGGCTGACCGCGCGCTGGCGGGCATGGATTTCAAAGCCTGTCATCACTGCTCCTGATGGGGGATGTATGCCGTGGGGGACTATTGTTTGGGAATGCCGGCTTCCTGCACGACCTTGCCGAAGGCGTCGTGGTCCGCGCGATGCCGGCGCGCCAGATCCTCGGGCGAGCCCTTCATGACGGTGTAGCCGGCGTCTTCCAGTTTCTTGATCAGTTCGGGGTTGGATTGCACCTTCTGCAGCTCCTGGTTCAGCGCCGCGATCACGTCATCGGGCGTCTTGCCCGGCGCCATCAGGCCCCACCAGATCGACTGGTTAATGGTCTTGAAGCCGCTCTCCACGAACGTGGGCACGTCGGGCAGCGCGGGCGAACGCTCATTGGCGACGACGCCCAGCGCGCGCACCTTGCCGCCGCGGATCTGCGGCAGCAGCGACGCGACCGAGCCGACATACATGTCGATCCGGCCGCTGGCCAGGTCGGGGAACGCCTGGCTCCAGCCGCGGTACGGCACATGCATGAGTTCCATGTTCGCGGCCTTGCGCCACAGATAGCCGGTCAGGTCGCCCGTGCCGCCGATGCCCGGGATTCCCAGCGAAACCAGGTTGGGCTTGGCCTTTGCGGCCTTCACGACGTCGGCGATGGACTTGAACGGGGAATCGGGCAGCACGACGAAGACGCTGGGCGACGAGGCCACCGGGCCCACCGGCTTGAAGTCCTTGAAGGTGTCGTAGCTGAGCTTGCTGTAGAGCCAGGGGTTCAGCACGATGTTGTCGGTCTGCGCCATGACCAGCGTGTGACCGTCCGGCCGGGCGCGCGCGGTCGCATCCAGCGCCAGGTTGCCGCCCGCGCCGGGCTTGTTCTCGACGACGATGTTCCAGCCGGCGTCCTGGCTCATCGCGGTGCCGATCATGCGGGTCAGCGTGTCGGTGCCGCCGCCGGGCGGGAAGGGGGAGATCAGGGTGATGGGGGCGCTGCCCAGATCGGCGGCCTGGGTGGCGGCGCAGCCCAGCACGAGCGTGGCGGCCAGCAGTTTCTTGAACAGTTTCATTGTCTTCCTCACAGGGGGTTTATTTGGGATCGGGCCCGCGCTCTGCGGCGGGGTCGGTAGTCAGGGGCGCCAATCAGGGTTGAAATTCAGGGTTGAAATTCAGGGTTGGAAATCAGGGCTGGCGGGCCAGCGTGGTCAGCCAGGCAAGCCGGGCTTCGACCGTGTCGGGCGCCGGGGCGTCGCCCTTGGCGCGCGCGGCCTCGATGCCGCGGGTCGTCCGGTCAAAGAGTTGTTCGACGCCATTGAGCACCAAGGGCTCCAGGCCCGCCTCGTGCAGCTGGTCGCGGGCTTCGCGCACCTCTGCCAGCCGGCGCGGCGCATGCAGCACATGCGAACGCACGAACGAGTCCATGAACGCGGTGAGCGGCGTGCGGTCGATGTCGGCCAGCACTTCGTACAGCGATTCGCGCAGGCCCATGCGCTCGGCCGCGACCATGCATTCGACGGCCAGGCTTTCCATGCCCTTGGTCATCACGCTGCGCAGGAGCTTCAGGCGCACGGCGTCGCCGGGCTGGCCATCGATGAAGCGCACCGGGGCGCCCGCGCTTTCGCCCAGCGCGGTGACCACCTGGGATCCGCCGCCCGCGCAAAGCAGGGGCGTTTTTTCCGCCAGCAGGGCGATGGCGCCCATGATGGCCACGTCGGTGAATTCGATGGGAAAGCGGGCGGCAGCCCGGGCCGCCGCCTGCATGTCGCCGGCGCTGGCGGTGGTGAAGTCCGCGTAGACGGCGCCTGCGCGCAGGTGCGGGAGTGCCTCTTGCGCTACCTCGGCCGCGTTGTAGCCATAGACGGCGGAGACGACGGCGTCCGCCGCCGCCAACCAGGGGCCCGGCGCAGTGTGCAGGGGCGCGCCCGCGGCCTGGGCGCGGCGGACCATTTCGTCGTCCGCGCGCAGCTCGCAGATGCCGACGAGAGTGTGTCCGGCGGCGGTCCAGGCACGCGCATAGCAGTGTCCCACCTCGCCGCATCCGATCAATGCAATTTTCATGTTGAAAACACAATAAAAAAACAATGTGCGTTTATAGATCGGATGAAAGCCGGCGGATAGTCGGTGTTTACCCGGTGTTTTTCCGTTTATATATCGGTTTGATGCTCCATGAAGTACATAAAAAAAACAAAACAGGGGTCAAACGGGACTATCAGTCCCCCGTTCAATCGGCGATGGCAATCGTCTCCCGGTCACATCCCGCGATGCATCGCGCCCGGCTCGGGGGTATCGTCTGACGAAGGGCTGCCGCTTGCGCCCGGCGGTCTGGACCACCATCCCAGGAGGCACTCCATGACTTACTCGAGCTACCACAAGAAGGACATCTTCGGCCGCCCGCTGCATGCCGAAACGCAGATGATGTCCTACGGCTACGATCCCTTCCTGTCGGAAGGCGCCGTCAAGCCGCCGGTGTTCCTCACGTCCACGTTTGCCTTTCGCACGGCGGAGGATGGCGCCGCGTTCTTTGATCTGGTGTCGGGGCGCAAGCCCTTGCCGCAGGGCGAGTCGGCGGGGCTGGTGTACAGCCGCTTCAATCATCCGAACCTGGAGATCGTCGAAGACCGGCTGTCGCTGCTGGATGGCTCGCAGGACGCGGCGGTAACGTCCAGCGGCATGTCCGCGATCAGCGCGGTGCTGATGGCGTTTTTGCGGCCGGGCGATCAACTGGTGCAGTCCGTGCCGCTGTACGGCGGGACCGAGACCCTGATCGGCAAGGTCTTTCCCGAATGGGGCATTGGTTCCCATCCGGTGGCCAATGGGCTGTCGCCCAGCAGCATGCGCGTGGTGCTGGAACAGGCGGCGGCCAAGGGGCCGGTAAAGCTGTTCTACGTGGAGACGCCCGCCAACCCGACGAATGCGCTGTTCGACTTTGAGGCCATGAAGAATGAGCTGGACGCGTTCGAGACGCGCCACGGCTACCGTCCGATTTCAGTGTGCGACAACACACTGCTCGGGCCGATCTTCCAGAAGCCGGCCGAGCACGGGGTGGACCTGTCGGTGTATTCGCTGACGAAGTACGTGGGCGGCCACAGCGATCTGGTGGCAGGGGCCGTCACAGGCAGCAAGGAGCTGATCAAGAAGGTGCGCGCGATCCGCAGCGCGTTCGGATCGCAACTGGATCCGCATTCCTGCTGGATGATCACGCGGTCGATGGAGACGGTGGTGCTGCGCATGAAGCAGGCCGCGCGCACGGCCACCAAGGTCACGCAGTGGCTGGCGGGCAATCCGCACGAGAAGGTGCAGATATTTCACCCGGAACTGATCGCCGACCGCGCCTACCAAGAGGTGTACAAGCGCCAGTGCACCGGCCCCGGCTCAACCTTTGCTTTCGTGCTGGAGGGCGGCCGCGAGCGCGCGTTCCGCTTCATCAACGCCCTGCATCTGTTCCGCTCGGCGGTCAGCCTGGGCGGCACCGAGACGCTGATTTGCCACCCGGCGTCGACCACGCATTCCGGCGTGCCCGCCGCCGAGCGCGACGCGGCGGGCGTGTCCGAAGGCCTGATCCGGGTGTCCATCGGCCTGGAGCACGAGGAAGACCTGATCGCGGACCTGGATCACGCGTTTCGCAGCTGTTGAACCGTCAGCCCGGTTGCCCCGTGCGCCGGGCGCGATTCAGCAACACGAAGGCGGCGGTGGCCAGCAGCATCAGCGTGGCGGTGGCGATGACCGCCGCGTAGCCGGTCTCAAAGGCGCCGCGGGCCAGCGCCGTCAGGGTGGCCGCAAGCTCCGTGGGCAGGCCGGCGGCGATGACGAGCGCTTCGTCCAGGCTGTCGCGCGCGGCGCTTGCGGCGGCCGCCTCGGCAACCCCGGCTGGCACGGACAGCGTCTGCGCGTAGACGCCCGACAGGATCGAGCCCATCAGGGTCACGCCGAGCGCGCCGCCCAGTTCGTAGGACACCTCTTCGATCGATGCGGCCATGCCGGCGCGCTCGGGCGTGGCGCTCTGCATGATGGTGCTGGACGCGGCCGTCATGGTGGCGCCGATGCCCAGGCCCAGCACGCACAGGCTGATCATCTGCGGCACGACCGCGGCGTCGTAGGTCATCAGGTAGCCGCCCATGCCCACGCCCGACACCAGCAGCGCCAGGAACAGCATGCGCCGGCTGCCCACGCGCCCCAGCAGCAGTCCGGCCAGCGGCCCGGCCACGAAGGCGGCCAGCGGCAGCGGCAGGATGAAGAGCGCGGACTGGATCGGCGACATGCCCAGCACCAGTTGCAGCCGCTGGCTGAACACCAGTTCCATCCCCAGCAGCGCGGCCGCGGCGAAGAGCGCCGCGGCCACGGCCGAGCTGAACGAGGCGTTGCGGAAGATGGCGAAGTCGATCAGCGGGTGGGGCCGGCGCCGCTGGCGGCGCACGAAGACGGTCAGGATCGCCGCGCCCGCCGCGCAGGCCAGCGCGGCATGCAGCCAGGACGGCGACGCCCGGCCCAGTTCCTTGAGCGCGAAGGCGCACAGGACCATGCCCGCCATCACCTGCAGCGAACCGGTCAGATCCCAGGGCCGCGAGGCGTCGGGCACGCTGGCCGGGATGCAGCGCCACGCCAGCGGCAGCGCCAGCAGCACGATGGGCACGTTGATGAGAAATACCGAGCCCCACCAGAAATGCTCCAGCAGAAGGCCGCCCACCACGGGCCCCAGCGCCGCACCGCCCGAGGCGACCGAGGCCCAGACGCCGATGGCGACGGCGCGCTCGCGCTCGTCGGCGAAGGCCAGGCGCAGGATGGACAGGGTGGCGGGCATCATCATTGCCGCGCCCACGCCCAGCAGCGCGCGCGCCGCGATCAGGACGGCGGCGCCCGGCGAATAGGCGGCGGCCAGCGAGGCTGCGCCAAACACGGCCAGCCCCAGCATGAACAGGCGCTTGTGGCCCAGCCGGTCGCCCAGCGTGCCCATGCCCAGCAACAGGCCGGATACGACCAGCGCGTAGACGTTCACGATCCAGAGCTTGGCCGACGCGGTGACGCCCAGTTCGTGCGTGAGCCGCGGCAGGGCGGTGTACAGGACCGTCATGTCGACGACGATCAGCAGCAAGGCGCTGGACACGATGGCCAGCACCAGCCAGCGGCCGGGGGCGGACGCGGCGACAGCGTGGGAAGTCCGCTGCATGGTTCTACTCCTTCATAAAGCAGGGATTTGCGCGCGCGCCCGGCGCGCACCGGTCCCTGGGCGCGCATTATCCATCTGGATAATTTCAATTAGAAGTTGGATTCCATCTATAAAATAGATGCGTAAAAAGGAATCAACCGGAGCGGACCATGCAATGGACCCTGGATCAATTACGGCAATTCGTGGCGGCGGCAGAGGCGGGCTCGTTTTCGGCGGCGGGCCGGCGCATCGGCCGCGCGCAGTCGGCGGTCAGCACGTCAGTGGGATTGCTGGAGGCGGATCTGGGCGTGGCGCTGTTCGACCGGTCCCGGCGCAATGCGGTGCTGACCCCGGCCGGTGAAGTGATGCTGCTGGAAGCGAGGGAGCTGCTGCGGCAGGCCGGCGGCCTTGCCCAACGCGCGCTGTCGTTTGCGGGCGGGCAAGAGGCGCGGCTGTCCATTGCGCTGGATGAGGCCCTGCCGTATCTCGTGCTGGGCGCGCTGGTGGTGGAATTGGCGGAGCGGTTTCCGGCGCTGGAGCTGACGCAGTTGAACGGCACCGCGACCGAGGTGGCCGACTACGTTCGGCAGGGCCGGGCGAGCATCGCGTTCCATTTCGACCGGGGCGATCCGGGCAGCGACTTCGCGCACCGGTACCTGGGCACCGTGGCGCAGGGCATTTTCGTGGCGTCGGACCACCCGCTGGCGGCCTTGCCGACCGTGTCGCGCAAGGACCTGGCGCGGCACCGCCAGCTTGTGATGCAGATGGAAGGCGTCGAGGACATGGTGCTGAGCCCGACGTTGTGGCGCACCGACAGCTTCTACAGCATCGCGGGGATGGTGGCCGACGGCCTGGGCTTTGCGATCCTGCCTCTGAACATCGCGGAATACGAAAGCTTTCGCACCACGCTGACCCCGGTGCCCTGCGCGGAACTGGCGTTGCCGATGCTGTCCGTGCGCACGCTGTGGCTGCAGGGCGCGGAGCCGGGTGAAACGGAGCTGTGGCTGCAGCAGCGCATGGAGCAGTTGCTGCGGGCGGGGTAGACGGGCGACGCCGCCAGGCGTCAGCTCAACAGCGCAGCCACCAGGTCGCTGCCCGGCTGCCGGTCGCCGGCAAAGTCCAGCGCGGCCAGCACGTGTTCCAGGTGTTCGTCCATCAGGGCGCAGGCGCGTTCGACGTCGCCTGCGCGGGCCGCTTCGATGAAGGCGTGGTGCTCGCGCGAGGAGCAACTGGCGTCGTGCGAGCTCTGGAACAGCACGGTGATGACGGCGCTGCGCGCGGACAGTTCGCGCAGCATGCCGGTCAGCACCGAATTGCCGACGGCTTCGGCCAGCAGGATGTGGAAATGGCTGAGCAGGTGGTTGCGCGCCTGCACGTCGCCGCTTTCGACGGCGCGGCGTTCCTCGGCAAGGTGGGCGTCGATGCGGCGGTAGTCGGCGTCCTGGGCGCGCGCGACGAATTCCCGGGCCAGCGCGGCTTCCAGGATGCGGCGCACGGCGTAGACCTCGCGGGCCTCGTTGGCATCGGGTTTGCTGACGAACGCGCCCTTGTCCGGGATGATGTTGATCAGCTTGTCCTTGGACAGCATCAGGAGCGCGGCGCGGATCTTGGTGCGACTGACCTTGTAGACCCGGGCCAGGGCCTCTTCGCGCAGCCGGGTGCCGGGCGGGAGCTTGTGCGCGACGATGGCGGCGGCCACTTCCTTGGCGATGTCGTCGGCGCTGGGGTCGGGCTGGACTTCCTGGATCATGGGGCGCGGCAGGGGCTGCCGGGTGGGAGAAACCATCGGGCAGCCAGTCTAACAAAAGCCGGGCGGGGCGGCAGACATTTTTTGCATACAAAATCTGTCCGCGCCCCGCCCGTGCCGGGCCCGCGCCCCGGGTCGCCGCCCCGGGTGCCCGCGGCGGACTACTTCGCCATCAGGCCCAGATGTTCGATCAGGTCCTTTTCCTTGACGTAGGTGGCCTGCGCCCACGCCTTGTACTCCTCGCTGCTGCGGTAGGCGGGCGACTGGTTGAGCTGCTTCATGACGTCCATGCTGGCCTGGTCGAAGAGCGCCTTCTTGAAGGCGTCATGCAGGATCTTCACCACCGCCGGGTCCATGCCCTTCGGACCGGCCAGGCCGTAGGGCGAGGTGGACACGACCTTGTAGCCCAGCTCCTGCGCGGTGGGCACGTCGGGCCAGCGGGTGGTGCGTTTGTCGCCGAAGGTGACCAAAAGGCGCATCTTGCCCGAATCCACGAACTGGTCCCAGCCGGTGGCGTCGCTCTGCGCCATGACGTGGCCGCCCAGCAGGGCCTGCTGCATGTCGGCGTTGCCCTTGAAGGGCACGTGGTTGAGCTTGACGTTCGCGTTGATGGCGATTTCTTCCATGATCAGGTGCGGCGACGAGCCGATGCCGGTGGAGCCGTAGTCGATCCGGCCAGGCGACTTGCGCGCCGCCTCGATGTATTCGTTGAAGGTCTTGAACGGCGAGTCCGAGCGCACGGTAAAGCCGAAGGTGTAGCCGGACAGGCCCACGATGAAGGTGAAGTCGTTGATGGGATCCCAGCTGCTTTTCTGCATGTAGGGCATGCGCAGCATCGCCAGCGTGTACAGGGCGATCGTGTAGCCGTCCGGCTTGGCCGTCTTGGCCATGGTGGCCGTGCCCAGCGTGCCGCCGGCGCCCGGGCGGTTCTCCACGATGACTGGCTGGCCCAGGTACTTGGAGGCGTCCTGCGCGACGATCCGCAGGTGGCGGTCGGTGGAGCCGCCGGCCGGGAAAGGCACGATCAGGGTGATGGGCTTGGTGGGAAAGTCGGTCTGGGCGCTGGCGGAAAATGGCAAGGCGGCGCTTGCCAGGGTGAGCGTCAGGGCGGCGAGGCAGGCGCGTCGCAGGGGCAGTTGGGGCATGTGGGTTGTCTCCTGGTGTGTTGTTATGGGATGCCAGTCAGTCGCGCACGTCGACTTTGACGGGCAGCCGGGACAGCGCCTCGCGCAGCCGTTCCTTCAGCGGCGCGGGCGCACCGGCGCCGGCTTCTACGGCGACATACGGTTGCGCATCGGCCAGCACGCGAAAGACGGGTTCGTCTTGCGCGAGGCCGGCTTCTTGCAGGGTGCGCGCCACCACGGCCTGGACCGACACGGCGGTCGCCAGGCGGCGCAAATCGGGTTTGTAGATCTTGCCCACGTTGGTCATCGGCATGCTGTCCAGCACGATGACGCGCTTGGGCCGCGCCGGGCCTTCGTCCACATGGGCGGCGGCGTGGGCGACAAGTTCGGCTTCGGTCGCGGCGCTGCCTTCGGCCAGCGTGACGAAGGCGATCGGCAGCTCGCCGGCGTAGGCGTCCGGGGCGCCGACCGCGGCGCACAACTGCACCGCGGGGTGCGTGGCGAGCGCGTCCTCGATGGTCTTGGGATCGATGTTGTGGCCGCCGCGGATGATCAGGTCCTTGGCGCGGCCTTGCAGGTGGAGGCGGCCTTCGGCATCCATGTATCCGACGTCGCCGCTGATGAGCCAGCCGTCTTCAGTGAAGGCGCGGGCGGTGTCTTCGGGGTCCAGGAAGCCGGGGATGACGTTGGGCGCCTTGATCAGCAACATGCCCGGCGTGCCGGGGGGCAGGTCGCGCGCGGGCTGGCCTGCGGGCAGGTCCAGGCCGACGATGCGCACCTGCACGTAGGGCAGCGGAAAGCCGACGCAATTGACCGGGAATTCGCAGCCGGGCGGGGAAATCGAGGTGATGCCGGCCATCTCGGTCATGCCCAGGCTCTCGCTGACGTGCAGGCCGAACAGGCGCTTGAACCGCGCCGCCAGTTCGGCCGGCAAGGGCGCCGCGCCGGTGCGGCAGTAGCGCAGCGAGGAGATGTCCGCGCCGTCCAGCGGCACCTCGGCCAGCGCGGCCAGGATGGTTGGCACGCCCTGCAGCGAGGTCGCGCGGTGCTTTTCCACCAGGCGCCAATAGTTGCGCAGCACGTCGCGGTTGCGCAGCAGCAGCGTGGTCGGGATGACGGTTTCAACGCCCGACGACAGGGCCGCCAGCGACGCGGGCAGCACGCCCGCCACGTGAAAGAGCGGGTAGCCGTTGATGACCACGTCGCCCGGGCCGGCATTCTGCAATTGCACGGCCGCCCAGGCCGAGAACACCTGGTTGGCGTGCGTATGGATGGCCAGCTTGGGCGCCCCGGTGGTGCCGCCGGTGTGGAAGTAGGCGGCCACGTCGCTGGCGCGGATGACGCGCCCGCTCACCAGCCGGTCGGACGGCTGCGCGGCGCGGCTGGCGTCGAAGTCTAGGGCGCCGTCGGGCAGGGCGGGGCGGTCGGCGGCCGTCTCGTGCCACGGCGCCACGCGCAGCAGCGTTTGCAGCGTCGGCACCCGATCCATTAGCCGCAAGGCCTTGGACCAGGAGCCGCATTCGACGTCCGAGCCGTAGGCGATCAGCACCTTGGCGCGCGCCGTCGTCATCAGCGACGCGAGCTTGTCGTCGGTCAGGAGCGGGTTGAGCGGCTGGACGATGCCGGCCGCTTCGCCGCCCCACAGGGCCAGGTGGTACTCCAGGCAGCCGGGCAGCAGCACGCCGACGGCGTCGCCTTCGCGGATGCCCAGGCTGTGCAGCAGGTTGGCCGTCTGGTGGATGCCGGCCAGCAGTTCGCGATAGGTCCAGCTGATGGCGTCGTCGGCGGGATCGGCGCTGCGCAGGAAAGTCAGGGCGCGCCGGTCGCCGAAGGCGGCCGCGGAATTGCAGAAGATCTCGTAGGTGCTCTGCACCGTCAGCGTTTCCGCCAGCGGCCGGGCCTGCAGCCGCTGGACGTCCTGCGCGGTGCGCACCGCGAAGGGGGCGGCGAAGGGGGCGGCGAAGGGGGCGGCTAAGGGGCGCGAGAGCGTCGCGGTAGGAGAGTCGATCATGGCCGTGCTTCCGCGATCATGCCTGGCCCAGCGCAATGTAGCGGCGCAGGTGGTGGTCTTCGTCGCCCAACTGGTGGTCGATCATGACCAGGCGCTTGGCATAGTGCGCCAGCGGCAGCTCCCAGGTCATGCCGATGCCGCCATGGAGCTGGATGCATTCCTCGGCCACCAGCGTGCCGATGCGGCCGATGGTGGTTTTGGCGGCGGACAGCGCGCGTTCGCGCGTGGCCCGGTCGGGATGGTCGACGGCCGCGGCCGCGTTGATGACCGCCGAGCGCGCCTGCTCGATCTCCAACAGCACGTCGGCCATGCGGTGCTGCAGGGCCTGGAAGCTGCCGATGGGCGTGCCGAACTGACGGCGCGTGCGCAGGTATTCCAGCGTCGCGTCGCGCGCGCAGTCCATGGCGCCCACGGCCTCGGCGCACAGCGCCAGGATGCCGCGGCCGACGGCGCGCTCCAGCAACGCATGGCCGGCGCCTTCCTGGCCGAGGAGGGCGCCGGGGGCGAGCTGCACCTTGTCCATAACCAGTTCCGCGGCGCGTCCGCCGTCGATCAGTCCGTATCCGCGCAGCGCCAGGCCGGGCGTGCCCCGGTCGACCAGGAACAGGCTGATGCCTGCTTCGTCGTCCTGGTCGCCGGACGTGCGCGCGGACACGAGGAAGAGGTCGGCATGTTCGCCCGCGTAGACCACCGCCTTGGCGCCGTCGAGCACCCAGCCGTCGGCGCTGCGCTGGGCGCGCGTGGCCACGCGGTTCAGGTCGTAGCCGGATTCCGGTTCGGCCTGCGCCAGCGCTGCGGTAAGGCTGCCCGCGATCAGGCCGTCCAGGGCCTCGCGCTGCGCGGGCGTGCCGGCTGCGGCGATCGCGCTGCCCACCATCAGGGCGTCCAGGAAGGGTTCGACGACCAGGCCGCGCCCCAGCGCTTCAAAGACGACGGAGATGTCAAAGCCCGCGCCGCCGAGCCCGCCGTCGTCCTCGGCGAACAGCGCCCCGATGGCGCCCAGCTCGGCATAGCGTCGCCAGAAGTCCGGGCTGTAGCCCTGGGGCGATTCCGCGTTGCGCATGCGGGTGGTGAAGCCGTATTGCTCGGCGACAAAACGGCGCAGCATGTCGGAGAGCATGCGCCGGTCTTCGGTGTGTTCGAAATTCATGGCCTGCCCTTACAGTCCGAGGATCATCTTGGAGATGATGTTCTTCTGGATTTCATTGGAGCCGCCGAAGATCGACAGCTTGCGGTTGTTGAAGTACTGCGCGGCGGCGCTGGCGGCGCCCTCGGGGCCGACGGGCGGGGCGTCGTAGCCATCGTGGAGGGCCTCGGGGATGAAGGGGCGGGCATAGGGCCCCATGGCGCGGCGGTTCAGCGCGGTGATTTCCTGCCGGATCTGCGTGCCGCGTATCTTGAGCATCGAGCTTTCCGCGCCCGGCGCGCCGCCGCCGGCCACGGCCGCCACCACGCGCAGATTGGTCGTGCGCATGTTGGCCAGCTCGATTTCCACGCGCGCCAGGCGGGCGGCGAAGTCGGGGTCTTCGGCCAGCGGGCGGCCATGCTTTTTCTGGCGGGCGGCCACGGCCTTCAGGCGTTCCAGCGCGGCCGTGGACTGGCCCACGCCCGCGATGTTGGTGCGTTCGTAGGTCAGCAGGTACTTGGCGCAGGTCCAGCCGCGATTTTCCTCGCCCACCAGGTTCTCCGCGGGCACGCGCACGTCGGAGAAGAAGACTTCGTTGACTTCGTGCTCGCCATCCAGGGTGATGATGGGGCGCACTTCGACGCCGGGGCTGTTCATGTCGATCAGCAGAAAGCTGATGCCTTCCTGGCGCCGGCCTTCCTGCGACGTGCGCACCAGGCAGAAGATCATGTTGGCGTACTGGCCCAGCGTGGTCCAGGTCTTCTGGCCGTTGACGATGTAGCTGTCGCCGTCGCGGACGGCGGTGGTCTTGACGGACGCCAGGTCCGATCCCGCGCCCGGTTCCGAGTAGCCCTGGCACCACCAGTCCGACCCGTCCAGGATGCGCGGCAGCCAGTGGCGGCGCTGCGCCTCGGACCCGTACTTGATCAGGACGGGTCCGAGCATGCTCAAGCCGAAGGGCACGATACGCGGCGCGCTGGCGAGCGCGCATTCGTTGTCGAAGATGTATTTCTGCGTGGCGCTCCAGCCGGTGCCGCCGTATTCCACGGGCCAGTGCGTGGCCAGCCAGCCTTGGGCGTTCAGGATGGCGTGCCACTCGGTCATGTCGTCGCGCGTCAGCAGCTTGCCGTCGGCGACCTTGTCGGCGAGGCGCCGGGGCAGCTTTGCGTCCAGGAACGCGCGTACCTCGTCGCGAAAGGCCAGTTCTTCAGGGGTGAATTCCAGATCCATGCGGGGTCTCTCAGTAGATTTCAAACAGGCCGGCCGCGCCCATGCCGCCGCCGATGCACATCGTGACGACGGCATAGCGGGCGCCGCGGCGGCGGCCTTCGATCAGCACGTGGCCGGCCAGCCGCGCGCCGGTGACGCCGAACGGATGGCCCAGCGCGATCGAGCCGCCGTCCACGTTCAGGCGGTCCATGGGGATGCCCAGCTTTTCCTGGCAGTACAGCGCCTGGGACGCAAACGCCTCGTTCAGCTCCCACAGGTCGATGTCCTGCACCTTCAGGCCGTGGCGCGCCAGCAGCTTGGGCACGGCGTAGACCGGGCCGATGCCCATTTCGTCCGGCTCGCAGCCGGCGATGGCAAGGCCGCGGAACGCGCCCAGCGGGCGGATGCCGGCGCGCTGGGCCTCGGCCGCTTCCATCAGCACGCAGGCGGCCGCGCCGTCCGACAATTGCGAGGCGTTGCCCGCCGTGACGAACTGGCCTTCGCCGCGCACGGGCGCCAGGCCCGCCAGCGCCTCGTAGGTGGTGCCGGGACGGTTGCAGGTGTCCTTGTCCACCGTCACCTCGCGTTCGGTGACGGCGCCCGTCGCGCGGTCCGTGACGGACATGGTGGTGGTGACCGGCACGATTTCTTCGCGGTAACGGCCTGCGGCCTGCGCGGCCTCGGTGCGCGCCTGGCTTTGCGCTGCGAAGCGGTCCTGCGCCTCGCGGCTGATGCCGTAGCGCGCGGCCACGATGTCGGCGGTTTCGATCATGGGCAGGTAGAGCTGGGGCTTGTTGGCGAGGATCCATGGGTCCATGCCGCTGACGCCGTCGTCGCGCGTGCGGATCTGGGACACCAGCTCCACGCCGCCGGCGATTACGGCGGGGGCGCCGTCCATCACGATGCGGCCCGCGGCCGACGCGATGGCTTGCAGGCCCGACGCGCAATAACGGTTGATCGTGGCGCCGCCGACGCTGACGGGCAGGCCGGCGCGGATGACGGCCTGGCGGCCGACGTTGCGGCCGGTGGCGCCCTCCGGATAGCCGCAGCCGATGAAGGCGTCTTCGATGAGCGCCGGGTCGATGCCGGCTCGATCCACCGCGGCGCGCACGGCGTGCGCGGCCAGCGTGGGGCCCGCGATCAGGTTGAATTCGCCGCGCCCCGCCTTGGTGATGGGGGTGCGGGCGGTTGAGACGATGACGGCTTCGCGCATGGGGATTCCTGTGTAGTGATCGGATCAGGCGGCGTTCAGGCTGCCGAAGGAGCGGCCGGACTCGGCCAGTTGCACGAGCAGCGGCGACGGCTTCCAGAACGCCGGGTCTTCTGCCGCATAGCTGCGGATATCGGCAAGGATGCGGGGCAGGCCCACGCTGTCGGCATAGTGCATCGGCCCGCCGTGGTGGCGCGGAAAGCCATAGCCCGACAAAAACACCACGTCGATGTCGGACGGGCGCAGCGCGATGCCCTGGTGCAGCACGTTGGCCGCTTCATTGACCATCGCGGCCAGGTAGCGGCGCAGGATGTCTTCGTGGGTAAACGGGCGGGGCGTGACGCCGGCGCGGGCGCGTTCTTGGTCGATGATGGCCAGGACCTCGGGGGCCGGCGTGCCTTGCCGCGCGCCATCCGGGTACAGATAGAAGCCGCGGCCGGTCTTCTGGCCGAACCAGCCGCGTTCGCAGAGGCGGTCGGGAATCTGCACGTAGCGCAGCGCGGGGTCGCGGGTGGCGGCGCGGCGCTTGCGCGTGGCCCAGCCGATGTCGCCGCCGGCCAGGTCGGCCATCTGGTAGGGCCCCATCGGGTAGCCGAATTCGCGCACGGCGGCATCGATGTCATAGGGCGAGGCGCCGTCTTCCATCATCATGTCGGCGGCCTGCCGGTACACGGCCAGGATGCGGTTGCCGATAAAGCCGTCGCACACGCCGGCGCGCACGGGAACCTTGCGCAACCGGCGCGCCAGTTCAAAGCCGGTGGCCACCGTGTCCGGGGCGGTGTGCCGGCCCACCACGATTTCCAGCAGCTTCATGATGTTGGCGGGCGAGAAGAAGTGCAGGCCCAGCACGTCGGCCGGTCCGCGCGTCGCTTCGGCGATGCGGTCCACGTCCAGGTACGAGGTATTGGTGGCCAGGACGGCGCCGGGCTTGGCCACGCGGTCAAGCTGCGCGAAGACCGCCTGCTTGACGGCCATGTCTTCGAACACGGCCTCGATGATGAGGTCGGCCTCGCCCAGTGCGTCGTAGTCCGTGGCGCCAGTGAAGCGCGACAGGCGCGCGGCCCGCTCGTCGGCGGTGATCCGGCCTTTCTTGACGAGCAGGTCGTACACCTGTTCGACGCGGGTGCGGCCGCGGGCAAGGGCGGCGTCGTCCTGCTCGACCATGACCACGGGCAGGCCCGCGTCCAGCACCGCCACGGCAATGCCGGCGCCCATGGTGCCGCCGCCCACGATGCCCACGCGCTCCAGGCGACGGGACCGGGCTTCTTTCAGTTCGGGAATCTTGGCCGTTTCGCGCTCGGCGAAAAACGCGTGCACCAGCGCGGCCCGCTGCGGGCTGTCCAGGCACTGCAGGAAGAGCGACCGCTCGGTGCGCAGGCCTTCATCGAAGGGCTGTTCGATGGCGGCGCGCACGGCCTGAACGATCTTGGCCGGCGAATACAGCCCGCGCGCGGTGGCGGCCACGCGCTGGGCGGCCGCGTCCACGGCGGCAAGCTGGGCCTGCGTGTCCGCCAGCGCCTCGGTGGCGTCGCGCGTGCGGCGAGGTCCCGCTTTCAGCGCCAGCAACTGGCGTGTGTAGGTCAGGCCCGCGTCCAGCGGATCCTCGTCGGCGGACAGCGCGTCCACGAGGCGGGCGTCGAGCGCGGATTGCGCCGACAGGTGCTTGCCCGTCAGCATGAGGTCCAGCGCGGCCTGCGCGCCCATCAGCCGGGGCGCGCGCTGGGTGCCGCCGGCGCCCGGCAGCAGCCCCAGGTTCACTTCCGGCAGGCCCAGCCGGGCGCTGGCGAGCGCCACGCGATAGTGGGCCGCCAGGGCGATCTCCAGGCCGCCGCCCAGCGTTGCGCCATGCAAGGCCGCCACGACGGGCTTGGCGCTGGCTTCGATCTGGTTGCACAGGTCCGGCAGGAGCGGCGGTTGCGGGGGCTTGCCGAATTCCCGGATATCGGCGCCCGCGATGAAGTTCTTGCCCGCGCCCATGAGCAGGATGGCGCGCACGCGCGTGTCCGCCTGCGCCTGCGCAATCGCGTCCGACAGGTCGCGGCGCACGGCGGCGCTCAGTGCGTTCACGGGGGGATGGTCGATGACGACGACCAGGATGTCCTCGTAGCGGCGCGTCTGGGCGGCGCCGGTGCTTGCGCTGTCTGTCATGGACAGTGTCTCCGATGTGGCTTCCTGCTCGCGCGCCGCGCCGGCGTACCGGTGCGCCGCAGGCTGCGCGGGCGGAGCATGGCGGGCCAGGGGCGGCCCGTCTCTTATGGCTTTATTCTTTCCTAGTAAAGATGTCTTGACAATGACATCGATAATTGACACTACGGACAAGAAAATTTGACAATGCACGGCAAGGAGCGTCGATATGGACACCAAATCCCTGACCCTGCTGGTCGAAATCCTGGACGCGGGCAATCTGAGCGAGGCGGCGCGCCGCCTGAAGATGACGCGCGCCAACGTCAGCTATCACCTGAGCCAGCTCGAGCGTTCGGTCGGCATGCAGCTCGTGCGGCGCACGACGCGGCGCGTGGAACCCACCGAAATCGGCCTGAAGCTGTACAAGCACGGGCGCAGCATCCAGGACGAACTGGCGGCCGCGCGCGAATCCGTCGAGACGCTGGGCAAGACGCCGCAGGGCAAGGTGCGGTTGAGCGTGCCCAGCGGCTACGGGGGATTCGTGATGACGCCCTGGCTGCTGGAGTTCAAGAAAGCGTACCCCGATATCGTGCTGGATGTGCTGTTTGAAAACAGTGTCGAAGACCTGCTGCGCGACGAGGTGGACATTGCCGTGCGCATCATGTCCGAGCCGCCGCAGCATCTGGTCGCCCGCGAGCTGGGTCAGGTCCGCTACGTGGCGTGCGCCTCGCGGGATTTTGCCGAAAGCCGGGGCCTGCCCCAGCGGCCGGAAGACCTGGCGGGCATGCCCGTCATCAGCGCCGCCGTGATCGGCCGGCCGCTGCGCCTGTCGGCCTACTACGGCGGCCAGCCCCGCCAGCACGTCGTGCTGGAGCCCACCGTCATTTCGCGCAACTATGCCTTCCTGCGCGATGCGATCCGGGCGGGGCTGGGCGTGGGCGTGGTGCCGGACTACGTGGTGCATGAGGACATCGCGCGCGGTGAGCTGGTGCCGGCATTGACGGACTGGCGCCTCAGCATCTTCGGGCGCGGCATGTATATGCTGTACATGCCCAACCGCCATCATCCGCGGGCGCTGGCGATGATGATCGAATTCATCCTGGAACGCGCGCAGCGTCGGCACGACGGCGAGCCCGGCCTGCTGGCCGTCAGCCCTGGCTGAACCTCAGGGTGAACCCCCCGGCTGAACCCCGGGCACGCTACTTGCTGATGGCCTTCGCTAAATTGGATGCGAGGGGAATGATGGACAGCGCGACACCCGTGGACACCTCGTCGCCGAGGGACGGTCCGGAACCGGCCGCGGCCGAGCCCGCCGAAGAGAAAGTCACCGCCCAGGACGCCGGCCTCATCAAGCCGCCCGCGCCCACCCCGCTGGTGCGCGTGAGCGGCTTCTGTCTGGTGACGCTTACGGTGCTGGCCGTGGTGTTTGCCCTGAAGGCGGCCCAGGAGTTCATCGTCCCGGTCGTCATGGCGATCGTGGTGGCGTACACGCTGGATCCCGTGGTGGCGTTGCTGGAGCGCGCCCGCGTGCCGAGGGCGGCGGGCACCATCCTCGTGATGACGGCCATTGCCGTGTCGATCTTCGGCATGTTCTACGTCACGCAGGACCAGGTCAGCGACATCATCAACGCGCTGCCCGAAATATCCAGCAAGCTGTCGCGCACGCTCGGCGGACTGCTGAGCGGGGACGGATCGTTCCTGGACAAGCTGCGCCGCGCGGCCAGCATCCTGCAGGAATCCGGCACCCCCCAGACGGGCGGGCGGGTGGTCGTGGCGAAATCCGATGGGGGATTGAGCGACATCCTGCTGTGGGGGTCCAAGGGCCTGGCCACCTTCGTGGGTCAGGCCACCATGTGCGTGTTCCTGGTCTTCTTCCTATTGCTCTCGGGCAACGCCTTCAAGCGCAAGTTCGTGAAGATGGCCGGCAACACCCTGTCGCAGAAGAAGATCAGCGTGCACATGCTGGACCAGATCAACAACTCGATCCACATGTACATGGCCATGATGCTGGTGACCAACGTGGCGCTTGCGTTGCTGTCGTGGGTGGCGTTCCGGCTGCTGGGCCTGGAGAACGCCGCGACCTGGGCCGTGGTGGCGGGCGCGCTGCACATCATTCCGTATTTCGGTCCGCTGCTGACGGCGGTGGGCACGGGGATCGCGGGCCTGGTGCAGTTTGGCGAACTTGGCCCCGCGCTGGCGGTGTCCCTGAGTTCGGTCGCCATCGCGCTGCTGATGGGCGTGGTGGTCACGACCTGGATGTCGGGCCGCATCGCGCGGATGAACGCCGTGGCGGTATTCATCCTGCTGCTGCTTTTCACGTGGCTGTGGGGGATCTGGGGGACGCTGCTCTCCGTGCCCATTGCGTTCATCGCGAAGGTGGTGGCCGATCACATCGAAGGGTTGGAGGCATTGTCGGAGTTCCTGAGCGAATAGGGGGCGACGCCGCGCCATGATGCAACGGTCCCGCCGTTTCGGATTGGTATGCTGCAGGCTCGATACGTTGGACTCCCCATGACTACCGACAGCCACCACGCCGACCGATTTTCCGCCACCCGCTCCGCGCTGGCCTCCGACGCCCGGCGCGCGCAACTGCGCCGCATGAAGATCGGCGCGCTGGCGTTGCTGGTGGCCATGGTCAGCGGTTTCATCACCAGCCATGTCATGGGCGGGCAGGGCGCGTGGGCCTGGGTGCGGGCCTTCTGCGAAGCGGCCACCGTGGGCGCGCTGGCGGACTGGTTCGCCGTCGTCGCGCTGTTCCGCCGCCCGATGGGCCTGCCCATCCCGCATACCGCCATCATTCCCAGCAACAAGGATCGCATCGGCGACAGCCTCGCGGTGTTCGTGCGCGACCACTTCCTGGACCCGGACACCCTCATCGAGAAACTGCGCGTCTTCGATCCGGCCGCGCGGCTCAGCCGCTGGCTGGCGCGGCCCGCGCAGGCGCGTGCCTTGAGCGACGGCGCGCGCAGGGTGGCGCTGCAGACGCTGGACCTGCTGGACGACCGGGCGGTGCGCGGGGTGATCCAGGAGTTCGTCGTGAGCAACCTGCGGCGCTGGGACGCAGCGGCTACCGCCGGCGACGTGCTGGGCCTGCTGACCCGCGACGGGCGCCACCAGGAATTGCTGGATGCCGCGATGGAGCGGCTGGGGGGTTATCTGGCGCAAGAAGACGTGAAGGAACGCGCCTCGACACTGCTGGTGAAGTTTGCCCGCAAGGAATGGCCGCGCATCATCGCGGCGGTCGACGTGGTCAAGTCCGTCGACAACATCGCCGACAACCTGGCCGACCGGCTGGCGCGCGCGCTGGTGGAAGAGTTGCGCGACGTGCTGTCCGAACCCGATCATCCGGTGCGCCGCGACTACGAGGCGTGGGTGATGAACTACATCGAACGCCTGAAGACCGACCCGGCGCTGGCAGGTCAGGTCGAAGCCCTGAAGCAGCGCGCCATCGATCATCCCAAGGTCCAGGAATATGTCCAGGGCCTGTGGGACGACATCCACGCCGCGCTGCGGCGCGACCTGTCGGACGAACACTCCGCCCTGGCCGCGCACCTGGAAAGCGCGCTGCTCGCGCTGGCTCGCAAGCTGGGCGATGACCCGGGGCTGCGCGAAGCCATCAACAACCACGTGCTGGGCGGGGCGCGCCGGCTGACCGGGCGCCTGCGCGTGGGGGTCACCGAGCACATCTCGCGCACGGTCAAGAACTGGGACGAGCGCCATCTGGTGGATGAACTGGAGCTGAGCGTGGGACGCGACCTCCAGTACATCCGCTTCAACGGCACCCTGGTCGGCGGCCTGATCGGCGTGCTGCTGCACGCGATGGTGCTGCTGGTGAACGGGTAGGCGGCGCGGCATTGCGGCCGGCCCGCGCCGCGTCGCAACCTTGTATCAGGAATGAAGTTTGCTGGCGAAGCGCCCGGCGCGGGTGCTATCTTGATTGGCGCCGCCCGACGTGCTGGGCGGCTTGCGCCGTTGGCCGCCCGCAACCCGCGGGCACCTTTCCAGGAGGCAATTCATGAAGAAATTCTCGATGCTTGTGACGGCTCTGGCATTGGCGGGCGCATCAGGCGCGGCGCTGGCCGAGGAGGTCTCGATGTCGTTCCTGACGCCCGAAGGCGTCGGCAAGAGCGCCGGCACCATCACCCTGAAAGACACCAAGGCGGGGCTGGAGCTGACCCCGCATCTCAAAGGCCTGCCGCCCGGCGAGCGCGGCTTTCACGTCCACGAGAAAGGGTCGTGCGAGCCGGGCATGGTGGGCGGCAAGACGGCGCCGGGCGGCGGCGCGGGCGGTCACCTGGATCCCAAGGGCACCAAGGCCCACAAGGGACCGATGGCCACGGACGGGCATCAGGGCGATTTGCCGTTCCTCACGGTGGCCGCCGACGGCAGCGCGACGAAGGCCGTCGTCGCCCCGCATCTGAAGCTGGCCGACGTGAAGGGCCGCGCGCTCATGATCCACGCGGGCGGCGACAACTATAGCGACAAGCCGGAACCGCTGGGCGGCGGAGGCGGGCGCCTGGTCTGCGGGGTCGTCAAGTAGCGGGGCGGCGCTCAGGCGCTGCCGTTGCGGCCGTATTGCCGATAGCCTTCGCGCTTGGCCAGGCGGTCGTAATAGGCCGCCACGGCCGGCAGCGCCGGTTTGTCGAAGGGCGTCTCGAACCAACGGTTCACGGACAGCCCCACGGGAATGTCCGCCAGCGTGAAGGCCTCGCCCGCGACATGCGCGCCCGTTTCGGCCAGCCGCTGGTCCAGGATGCGCATGTAGCGCGCCCAGTCCTGGCAGGACGCCTCGATGGCGCCGGCGTCCTGGTGCGCGGGCGACTGCCGGGCCAGCGCCATGAAGGCATAGCTCCACGACCGGTTCAGGTCGGTCGCCTGCCAATCCATCCATTGATCCACCCGGGCCCGCGGTTTGGGCGCGGCGGGATAGAGGTGGCTGCCGCCATGCTCGCCCGCCAGATAGCGGATGATGCTGTTGGATTCCCACAGCACGAAATCGCCGTCCCGCAGCACGGGCACCATCGCGTTGGGATTGAGCCGCAGAAAGGCCGGGTCGGTCGTGGCGCGAAAGCCGCTGCCCCAGTCTTCCCGGTCGAACGGCAGGTTGAGTTCGGCGCAGGTCCACAGCACCTTGCGCACATTGATGGATGAGGCTTTGCCCAGGATTTTCAGCATGGCGCTTCGCGTTGACACGTTACGGGACAGGTTCCGGCGCAGTCTAGCGGTGCCGCGCGCGCCCCGCCAGATACAGATCCGGCGCGCCGGCGCATAACAGAATCCAGGGGACTCGATTGCAGCTTTCCACCAAGGCGTACCTTGCCGACACGCTGGCACTGATCCTGTTCTTCACGACGACCGGCATCATCAACGAACGCTGGATTGCCGGGATGAGCTGGGAACAGGTGGCCCAGGCGCGCCTGATCGGCGGCGCGCTGATGATCCCGGTCGGACGGCCTTATGGCATGTGGCGGGACTGGATGATGCGGCATGCCACCGCAACCCGGTGGTCCAGGCTGCTCTGGGATAGCCTGGCCCTGATGAGTTTCCAGGTGCCGATCTATGCCGCGATCATCGCCGTAAGCGGGGCGTCGGGAAGCGGGCTGGTGCGCGGGGTACTGGGTGCGGCGGCGATGATGCTGCTATTGGGACGGCCCTACGGCGCCTTCCTGAACGGCGTCAGGCATCTGTTCGGTCTGCCGCCGGGCGGCGCAAAGCCCATGTCGCTCAACGCGTAGCCGCGCGTGCGCGGCTACAGCTGCACATGCTCGGTGCGGTCCCGGCCGTTCTTCTTGGCCGCATAGAGCTGCTGATCCACGGCCTTGATGAAGCCGGCGCGGTCCGCCTTGCCATCCGGCACGATGGTGCCCGCGCCGATGCTGACCGTCACGCGCCTGTCATGGGGCGACAGCGCATGCACGATGGACTTCTTGTGCAGCAATCGCTGGCAGCGTTCGGCGACCTTGCGCGCCGCGCCGGCATCGGCTTCGGGCAGCAGCACGACGAACTCTTCTCCGCCGAAGCGCGCGACCAGATCGCGAGGGCCGTCCAGCGCCAGGCTCAGTGTCTGGGCGATTTCAACCAGGCATTTGTCGCCCTGCGTGTGGCCGTACAGGTCGTTGTATTGCTTGAAATAGTCCACGTCGAACAACAGAATCGACAGCGGCCGGCGCTCGCCGCGCGCACGTTCCCATTCCAGTTCGAAGCTGCTGTCAAAGCGTCGCCGGTTGGCGATGTTCGTCAGGCCATCCTTGAAGGACAGGACCTCCAGCTCTTTTTGCAGGCGGAGTAGCTGTTCTTCGTTCTTCTTGCGTTCGGTGATGTCGAACATGAAGCCGATCAAGGCGTCGACCTCGCCGCTGTCATTGCGCACGACGTGCACCACGTCGCGTATCCACACATACCCGTTGTCCTTGGTCAGCGCCCGATAGTCCGCCTCATGGTCGACGCCGGCCTGGGATTGGGACACGCAGAAATTCACGACGTATTCGCGGTCTTCCGGATGCATGCGCATGGCCCAGTCTTCCACGCTTACCCAGCTTTCGGCGCTCCAGCCCAGCAACGCTTCGATCTGGGGACCGATATAGGCGAACTTCATGGTGGCCCAATCGAGCTTCCAGGGGATCGCCTTGGTGGACTCCAGCAGGGTCCGGTACACCGCGTTGTCATCGAGAATCGTGCCTTCTTCGGACATGCCCAATCCTTGGTCGATTGATGGGGACACGGCACTGTACTCGAAGAAAGCCGGCTGCAGCACGGGCAGGGCTATACGGTGCTTGCAGTCACGGTGGCGGGCCTTGGCGGCGCGCGGGAAGCGATTGGAGATTGGCCAGCGACGCGTTGACAAACCCGCCATCGACCACGATGTCCTGCCCGTTGACATAGCGGGAGGCATCGCTGGCAAGAAACGCCACCGCGTCCGCGATGTCCGACGGCAAGCCGATCCGCCTGGCGGGGATATGGGCGATGCGCTTTTGCAGCACGGATTCGTCGCGATAGTGCGGCTCGGACAAGGGGGTTCGGATCATCCCCGGGCTGATGGCGTTTGCGCGAATGCCGAGCGGTCCCCATTCGACGGCCATCTGGCGCGTGAGGGCCTGCAGAGCCGCCTTGGTCGTGCCGTAGGCGCCTACCCGGGTCGGGGTCTGCGCCGAGATCGACGCCACGTTGACGATGCTGCCCGCCTGTTGCGCCTGCATCAGGGGAAACACGGCCTGCGCGCAGAGCAGGGCGCCGCGCAGGTTGATGCGGAAGATGCGGTCCCAGAGTTCGAGCGGGAATTGCTCCAGGCCCACGGGCGCCGCGCTGACGGCCGCATTGTTGACCAGCACGTCGCACCGTCCGAAGCGCCTGCGCACCTGGCCGGCCATGTCGGCGACCGAGTCCGGATCGGCGATGTCGCAGCGCACGCTCAGCAGGCCGTCGGTCTCGGCGCCGGCGTCAGCCATGTTGATATCCACCTGCGCCACCGCGGCGCCCATCGAACGCAGGTGCTGGCAAATGGCCAGGCCTATGCCGCCGGTGGCGCCGGTCACCACGGCCACGCGCCCTTGCAGGGCGTCGGGCGCGTAAGCGGGTTTGGAAGACATGTCCATGTGCGCGGCCTACTTGTTCTTCAGGTCGGCGACTTTCGCCAGGCCCTGCCAGATGACGGCGTCGCGCTTGATCGATGCCGCGAAGTCGCTGGCCGACATGTCCGCGGGAACGATCATGTTCTGTCCTTCGATTTTTTCCCGCACGTCCGGCGTGTGCTGGGCGCGGTAGATTTCCGCGTTGAGGCGGTCGATGATCCCGGGCGGCGTTCCCGCCGGGGCAAAGACGCCGTACCAGCCGTCGGCTTCGAATTTGTAGCCTTGCTCGGCCAGCGTGGGAACGTCCATCGAGGCGGGCCAGCGCCGCGAACCCGTCTGGCCCAGGGCGACCAGTTTGCCGCTGCGCATGTGGGGAATGGGCGAGGCGATGTCCATGAACCCGACGCTGATGTTGTTGGCGATCAGGTCGGTGCTTTCGGTGACCAGCAGTTTGTAGGGCACGTGGGGCATGTCGAGCCCGTAGTGGGCCTTGATGCCTTCCATGGCCAGGTTGCCGGATGAGCCGGTGCCCCAGGAGCCGTAGGCGAGCTTGCCGGGATGGGCCTTGGCATAGGCGACCATGTCCGCCAGGTTCTTGAAGCCGGTGCTGGGATTGGCGACGAGCAATATGCCCGCCGCGCCGACCTGAGCGATCGGAAGCAGGTCCTTCTCTGGATCGTAGGGCAGCGAGGGAAGCACGACGGGATTCAGGAGAATGGCGGAGGACGGCGCGAACAGCAGGGTGTAGCCGTCGGGCGCAGCCTTGGCCACGGTGTCGCAGGCGATCATGCCGTTGGCCCCGGGCTTGGTTTCGACCACCACCGGCTGGTTCAGCGCCTTGGACAGCGGCGCGGCGATCAGGCGCGCGAAGATGTCGCCGCCCGCGCCGGGCGAGCCGGCGACAACCAGCCGGATGGGGCGTTCGGGCCAATCGCCTGGCGCGCCAAAGGCGTTGGCGCCCAGGCTCATCAGCAGGGCGCCGAGCAGCAGGGCGCGGCGGGTGGGAAGTGGGTGGGTCATGTCTGCGTCTCCAGAATTTTTGAATTATTGGAATCTTCAAATTCTAGGTAGCGCGCCCGGATTGGCTATAGCTGAAACCGCAGATCAGAACTGCGCGAACCGACGCAATCACGGACGTGGGCATGGACATTGGCGATGCGCCGGTGCTGCGGTTTTTGCAGGAGACTTCTTCAGGATTGCGGGTAGATCATTGGGGGCGATCCGGGTCTTGAATGCTTGCCTGTGCAGTCGTCTTGACCCGCATGGGCTTCTATCAGGACGCCACGGCCTGCGGTTGGCTGCGCAGCCGCAGCACGGGCGACGTGAACAGCACGGCGAACTGGATGAAGAAACCCGCCGTCGACACCCAAAGGCACGCGTCCACGCCGAACCGGGCCGCCAGCGTCGCGCCGATCAGGGCGCCCACGGGCCGCGCGCCGAAGTTCGCCGTCACGATCACGGACGATACCCGGCCCAGCAAGGCGTTGGGCGTCACCGATTGGCGCAGCGTGGTGGTGGTGATGGTCCAGAGGATCGGCCCCGCGCCGAACAGGAAGAATCCCACCGCGGCCCACGGCCCCGACGGAAACGCCAGCGTCGACAGCAGAATGAGGCTGGCCAGCAGCGCCGACAGCGGTCCGGCGCCGATCATGGCGCCGAACGGCAGGCGGCGGGCGAGCCACGGGGCGGCCAGGGCGCCGGCCAGCATGCCCGCGCCGTACACGCCCAGGGTGATGCCGACGCCGGCGGCAGACAGGCCCAGGCGATCGACGGCGTAGGCGACGTAGATCGCCAGCAGGATGAACCAGGCGGCATTGAAAAAGAGCGCGGTCAGCAGCACCGGGCGCAGGAGCGGATGCGTGGCGACAAAGGCCGCGCCTTCGCGCAATTCGGCCAGCGGATGGCGGCGCTGGGCGGGCTTGGGCGTGTCATGCGGCAGGCCGGCAAGAAGCACGGCGGCCAGCAGCGACAGGGTGGTGGCCAGCACATAAGCCGTGGAAGCGCCCATCCAGCCCACCAGCGCGCCGCCGGCGGCGGGACCGGCAGAGAAGGCGGCGCTGCGGGCCAGTTCCAGCCAGCGGTTGGCGCTGGCCAGCTCGGTGGGCGGGACCAGCCTGGGCACCAGGGCGGGCGCGGCGACGTTGTAGGCCACCGTGCCCACCGCGCCCACAAAGCCCAGCGCCGCCAGCCACGCAAGGCTGAGGCCGCCCATCCACAGCAGCGCCAGCAGGCCTATCAGGCTGAGCGCGCGGGCCGCTTCGGCGGCGGTCATCAGCGCGCGGCGCGACATGCGGTCGGCCAGCACGCCCGCGGGCAGGGACAGCAGCAGGAACGGCAGCGTCTGCGCCGTCTGCAGATAGCCGGTCTGCGCGGCATCGGCGCCCAGGGCCAGCACGGCGTACAGCGGCGCGGCGGCAAGGGCGATCTGCTCGGAGAACTGCGCGGCCAGGTTCGAGGCGGCCAGGCGCCGGAAGGCGCTAGCCGGGGCGGACGGGGCGGACGGGGCGGACGAAGAATGGGCGGGCATGATGGACGCAGCCAGGTGAGCGTAGCGAGGGAAAGGGGGCAAGCGTCGCGCAAACGACAAGGGCACGATCTTGATCGCGCCCTTGCTGTCTTGCACTCCGATCCTTGCGCTGCGGCAGGGACCGGCGGGGTCAGGGTATCGGCGGATAGTCGCCGAAGCCGTCCGGCCAGGTGGTCAGCACATCGTAGCCGGTCTCGGTGACGACGACCATGTGTTCCCACTGCGCCGACAGGGACCGGTCCTTGGTGACGACGGTCCAGCCGTCGGGCAACTGCTTGGTCTGGGGCTTGCCCGCGTTGATCATGGGTTCGATGGTGAACATCATGCCGGGCTGCAGCACCATGCCTTCGCCCGGGCGGCCGTAGTGCAGCACCTGCGGGTCGTCGTGGTAGATCTGGCCGATGCCGTGGCCGCAGTATTCCCGGACGATGCTGAAGTGCTCGCGGTGCGCGACGGTCTGGATGGCGTGGCCAATGTCGCCCAGCGTGGCGCCCGGCTTGACGGCCATGATGCCGGCGCGCATGGCTTCATAGGTGGTGTTGACCAGCCGGCGCGCCAGCGGGCTGGGCTGGCCGACGTAGTACATGCGGCTGGTGTCGCCGAACCAGCCGTCCTTGATGACGGCAACATCGATGTTCAGGATGTCGCCGTTCTTGAGCACCTTGGCCGACGGGATGCCGTGGCAGATGACGTGGTTGACCGAGGCGCAGATGGTCTTGGGAAAGCCATGGTAGCCGACGTTGGCGGGCGTGGCCTTGAGCACGTTGACGATGTAGTCGTGACAGACCTTGTCCAGGTCATCGGTGGTGACGCCGGGGCGGACGTGTTCGCCGATCATGTGCAGCACTTCGGCCGCCATGGCGCCCGCCTTGCGGGCCATTTCGATGTCGGCGGCCGATTTGATGGAAACCTTCTTGGCCATTTACGCGGCCTCCTGCTGCGCGGGTTGCGGCCGCCCTTGCGAGAGCGCGGCGATGGTGAAGCCGTCGGCCTGTTCGATGCGGATCAGCAATTGGCAGATGTCGGCGTGGCGCAGTTCGGGATAGAGCTCGGACAGCATGCCGATGCGCATCCAGTGTTCGGCCTGGGAATTGATGGAGCGGCTGAGAGCGCCGCTGGCCACGCGCAGGTTCTCGTGCATTTGCTCGGAAATCTTGACGATGCCCATAGTGGATGTTCCGTATATGGTTTGTATATGGAACGTATGGTACTGCGGCGCGGGGGGCGCGCGCAAATCGCCTTCAGGCGCCGTCCTTGCTTTCCTTGGCTGGCTTGCTTTCCTTGCGGGACTTGCCGCGCGGGGATTTGCGGGCGGCGCTGGCCCGGGGCGCTTCCTTGGCGGCGGGGGCGGAGGCGGCCGTCATCTGTTCCATCCACATCAGCGCGTCCGTGTACGACAGGAACTGCTGCAGGTAGCCGGGCGACAGTTCGCGCATCAGGGACAGCGCGCGGTGCACCAGCTGGTTGGAATTGAGCGGCCCGGCGTTCTTGTGCACCTGCTCCTGCGATTGGCGGACCTGGCGGTCGGCGCTGAAGCGGGACCAGAGCGCCCGGAATTCGTCGAGCAGCGGCAACTCCGGGTAGGCGGCGCGCAACCCGAGCGCGTCGCGACCGAGGTGGTCGGCGGGACCGGCCAGCCCGGGCGCGGCCGGGCCGGCGCCGGGGTCGGTGTCCGGGCGGTCCGCAGGCGCGGGCCGGTCGATGTAGGAGACCAGGCCGGCGAGCGGTCCGGCCTGGGCGGGCGCCGGCAAGGCCTCCGGCCCGGCCGCGCCGCCCGCGCCGGTCAGTTCCGCCTGATAGGCCTGGATCAATCCGGCCAGCCGTTCGTCCAGCCGCTGGCGAGCCTGCCCGCCGTAGGCCGCCGCGCGGCGGTCCAGCGCGTCGATCAGGTGAAAGCGCAGGGGATTGACGCGGTCCGCGCCGCTTGCGCGCCAGGCGTCCAGGGCCGCGCGCGCGTCCACGAGGCCCGGGCGGCTGCCGTCACTGCTCACCGGGCTTACCCGCTTCGTTGGACGGTTTGGGGATGGGCGTGATTTCGACGCGGCGGTTCTTCGCGCGGCCTTCCTCGTCGGCGTTGGACGCCACGGGCTGCTCGGCGCCGAAGGCGGCCGCGAACACCATCGAGGACGGCACGCCCTCGTCGATCAGGGCGCGGGTGACGGTGAGCGCGCGCTGGGCGGAAAGGTCCCAGTTGTCGGCAAAGCGCCGGTTGCCTTCGCGCACCTGCTGGTCGTCGGTGAAACCGCTGACCATGAGGATCTCGTTGTGGGTCGTCAGGTAGGCGGACAGCGGTTCGATCAGGCTTTTGAGGATCTCGCGGCCTTCGGGCTGGAGCTGGTCGGAGTTCAGCGCGAACAGCACGCTGCCGCTGATGCCGATGCGCCCGTTGATCAACGTCACGCGGCCGGCGGCCAGCGGGCCGGCCAGCGCCTGCTCCAGGGTCTCGCGGCGCTGCGTTTCTTCCTGGCGCTGCTTGACCGCTTCTTCCAGCCGCGTCGACAGTTGCAACTGCACCGCGACGACGCTCACCAGGATCAGGACGAAGGCGCCCAGCAGCACCGACATCAGGTCGCCGAAGACGGCCCAGGCGGGCGCCGTGGGCTCCACGCCGCCGTCGATATCGTCGCTCATGCGCTTTCCGCTCCCGCCGTGGCGCGCTGGGCGGCCAGCTGCTGCAGGTTTTCGATGATCTGCTTCTGCGACATCAGGCTCAGGTCCACGACCTCACGGGCCTGCGCGACGTAGTACGAGAGCTGCTCGTCGCCGCGCGCGATGGACTTGTCCAGCGCCGCCTCGATGCGTTGCAGGTGCGCCGTCAGCTTGTCGTTCGATTCGCCGAAGGCCTGCACCGCCGCGCCAAAGGCTTCGCCCAGGCTGGCCACTTCGACGGCGCTGCTGGTGACCAGCGACGCTACCTCGGTCAGCTTGCCGGTCTCGGCGTCGACCTTGTCGGTGAATTGCGCGCCCACGCGCTCGAGCATGTCGGCCGACGAGGCGACCAGCGCGTCCACGGCCGTGCGTTGCTCCGCGGCGGTGTGGTTGACGGCGTCCAGCAGAGTGCCCAGCGTTTCCAGCAGGCGGTTGCGCTCCTGCAGCATGTCGTTGTCGCGGACCATGCTGTCCGAGAGCTTCTGGCGCAGTTCGCCGATGACGTCGGCGGCGGCGCGCGGCGCTTCGGACGCCGCCTGCACCAGGCGGCCGATCTCGGCGATGGTTTCGCTGGCATGGGCCTGCGTCTGCGCCGTGATGTCCTGCGCGGTCAGGCTCAGGGTGTCGCAGATATCCTGCTGCAGGCTGGCGGCCCGCGCGCCCGCCTGTTCCCATTCCGAACGCAGCGCGTCGGCCATGGCGGCCAGCTGGCCGGTCCAGGCGGCCAGCCGGTCCTCGTCGTTGGCAGCCAGCGCCGTCTGCAGGGCGGTGTGCGATTGCGCCAGCGTCTGCAGCAATTCGGCTGAGTGCGCGCCGAACGCGGCCGACGCCGCTTCCAGCGCCTGGCGGTTGTCGGCGGCGAGCTGCCTGCCGACGTCTTCCTGGCGGGTCTGCGCATCGGTCCAGGCCTGCGTGACGTGGCTGGCCGCGGTTTGCAGTCGCGCCGACACGCCGTCCAGCAGGGCAGCCTGCTGCTGCGTCTGGGCGGAGATGTCGCGCGCGGTCTGGGTGAGCGCGTCGCTGATTTCGAGCTGGCGCAGGGCGGCCTGGGTGCCGGCCTGTTCCCATTCCTCGCCCAGCTTGGCGGCCATCGCGGTCAGCGATCCGGTCCAGGCGGCCAGACGTTCCTGGTCGCGCGAGGCCAGCGCGGCCTGCAGGTCGGCGTGCGACTGGTCCAGCGTGCGCAGGAGTGCGTCGGCGTGCTGGCCGAAGGCGGCCGCGGCCGTTTCCAGGGCGCGCTGGTTGTCGGCGGCAAGCTGCCTGCCGACGTCTTCCTGGCGGGTCTGCGCATCGGTCCAGGCTTGCGTGACGCTGCCCGCAGCGGCTTCCAGGCGGGCGGACATGTCCTGCAGCCGCTGGGCCTGCGCCTCGGTCTGGCTGGCGATGCCGCGCGCGGTCTGGGCCAGCGCGTCGTTGATTTCCTGCTGGCGGGCCACGGTGCTGGCGCCGGCCTGTTCCCATTGCTGGCCGAGCCTGGCGGTCATCGCGGCCAGCGTGCCGCTCCAGGCGGCCAGGCGGGCTTCGTCGCGTTCGGCCAGGGCCGTCTGCAGTTCGGCGTGCGACTGGTCCAGCGTGTGCAGCAGCGAGGCGGCATGGCGTTCAAAGGCCGCCGTGGCGGCCTCCAGCGCGGCCTGGTTGCCGGCGGCAAGCTTGCCGCTGGTTTCTTCCTGGCGGGCGAGGGCGCGGGTCCATTGGTCCGACACGCCGTTGGCGGCGGCTTCCAGGCGGGCCGACACGCCATCGAGCAGGGCGGCCTGCGCCGTTGCCTGCGCAGCGACGTCGCGCACGGTCTGCGCGAGCGAGTCGTTGATTTCCTGTTGGCGGGCGGCCGCCTGCGCGCCCGATTGTTCCCATTCCTGGCGCAGCGTGGCGCCCATCGCGCCCAGCGTCTCGGTCCAGGCGGACAGGCGCTGCTGGTCGCGCGAGGCAAGTTCCGATTGCAAGGCGGTGTGCGACGCGTTCAGCGTGCGCAGCAGCGAGGCGGAATGCTGTTCAAAGCTGGCCGCCGCCGCCGTGAGGGCCAGCAGATTGTCGCCGGCCAGCTTTTCACCGGCCTGCTGCTGGCGCGACAGCGCCTCGGTCCAGGCCAGCGACATATGGCCCGACGACGCCTCCAGGCGCGCCGATACGCTGTCCAGGAGGTCGGCCGAGCGTTGTTCGAAGGTCTGGGCAAAGCGGTCCAGCGAGGCGCGCAGGTCCTGCGCCATGGCTTCGCTGGCGCGCTGCTGGCCGGCCACCGCCTGGCTCCAGATGCCGGCCACGTCCGTGGTCGCGGCCTGCAGACCTGCCGTCATGCCTTGCAGTTGCTGGTGGACCGCCTGGGCGACCGTTTCCTGCAGCGTCGCCGTTTCGCGCGACAGGCTGTCCATGGTGGCTTGCACCACGGGCTGCAGGGCTTCGCCCGCCGAGCGGGCGCTTTGCGCCACGCTGTCCTTCATGGACTGTTCCATGATGGACGCGAGGCGGGCGTATGCCGCCTCGGCCTTGCCCTGGAAGGCGGTCTGGCTGGCGAGCTGGCGTTCATTGAGCGCCTGGTTCTGCTGTTCCATGCCCTTCATCATGGCTTCGAGCTGGCCGACGATGGCGGGCATGGCTTCGGCCTGGCGTTGCATGACCTCGGCCTGGCGCTGGAGCAGCTTGAAGGATTCTTCGCGCTGGTAGCTTTGCGAGTACACGCGCAGCGTGGTCGCGGCCTTGGTGTCCAGATGCTGCGCCGCTTGGACGCGATCGCGCCGGCACAGCGCGGCCAGCAGGCCCAGCATGGCGGACGCGGCGACGCCGGCGATCGACGTGCCGAAGGCAAAGCCCAGGCCCTTGACGGGCGCGGCCAGCGACGCGCGGATCGCGGCCAGATCGGTGGAGCTTTCCAGCGCGAGGCCGGTGCCGCGCAGTGTCACCACCATCCCGAGGAACGTGCCCAGCATGCCCAGCAGCACCAGCAGGCCGACCAGATAGGGGGTCAGCGACGGTCCGGGCAGGCCCACGCGTTCGCCTTCGATGCGCAGGCGCACCGCGTTGCGCAGGCCGGCCGGCACCTTGTCGAGCCAGGCGCCCAGGCTGCCGGGCGCCTCGTCCAGGTCCGACACGGCGCGCGCGAGGGATGACGTTGCCTGCTGGTAACGCAGCAGCTCAAGCGCGCCGGCCAGGTAGCAGACGGCGATCAGCAGCGTCACGGCCAGGGCCAGCGGGTTCGTGCTCGCATAGCCTGCGCCGATCCAGCCCACAACGGCCAGTCCGGCCAGGAAAACCACGATATTGATCAGAGTCTTGGACATGGTGTCCTAATTAGCGGGTGCGAAGGGCGGCGAGCAGCCCTTCGACCGGTTGTAAACGAACATCCAGCTCGGCAAGCAGGACGGCGCGCATGTCGGCGCGAAACGTGTCCAGCCACGCGCCCGGGGGCGGTGGCGGGGCCGCCGGTTCCGGGCTGGCCGGCGCGGCGTCGCCGGCGGGCGCGCCCGCGTCGGCATCGGTCTGCGCAGCGGCGTCCACCGGATCCACCGGATCCACCGGATCCGCCAGTTCCGCCGCCTCGGCCTGGGCCGTGGCCGCGGCCCGCGCGGCTTCGTCGGCCTTGCGCAGCCTGTCGAAATGCGTTTGCAGCAGCTTCGGAATGGCGCCCAGCAGGGCCCGCTCCTTGGGCAGCAGCGCGCGGTCCATGATCGCGTCGACCACCGCCAGCCGCGTCCATTCCCCGTTGCGCGCCGCCACCATCCCGCGAAGACGGCTGCGCAGGTTGCCGATGCTGGTTTCCATCGTGTGCTGCAGCGACAGATACCGCTGGCGGAAACTCGAATAATCGAACTCGTCCTCGGCCAGGACGGCAGCCAGCTTCTTAGCCGGCGCCCGCGCGGGGGCGGCCCCGGGGGTGACGCGCCTGGCGGCCGTGGCCGCCGTGTCGCTGGCAATGGCGTCCGCCAAGGTGGTGCGCACGCGCACGCACTCGCGCTCTTCGGCGCTGCTGAACAGGCGGGCGCCGGGGGCAATCACGGGCGGACTCGTGTTCAGCGCCGCCGACAGGGCGATCGCGTCCGTCCAGCCAAGCCATTGGCTCAGATGGTCGGATAGCGACTGCCTGGACTGCTGGACATCCGCGTCCGTCAGGCGAGTCAGCAAGCGAATGAGCGTCGGGCCGCTTAAACCTGTGCGCTGGGGGGCTTGCAACATACCACCAGAGTCAAAAAGGGGGGAGTTTACACGCTGCGCCGGCCCCGGAGGGCCTGCCCGGGCGGCCGGACGGACAGTTCCTGGTATAAAAAGGGGCCGCATCATCGGCGGCGTAACACTGTGTCGCCGCCGGGCGGGCAGGAACCCTTGGCCAGCCGGTCCGTCGAACCTTTCATGGATCCCCGCACCCCTTTGCGATTTGCCCGACGATTGATTCTCCTGGGCGCGCTGGCCGCGCTGGCGGTCTGGGCCTGGCCCCGCCTGCCCGACGCGGCGCGCGCCCCATGGCACATGGCCCGGCTGGCGTGGCAGGACTCCCCGGCGGTCCTGCCCGTGCCGGTGCAGGGGGTCGCGCCCCGGCGCCTGGCTGACACCTGGGGCGCGGCGCGATCGGGCGGCCGCACGCACCAGGGCATCGACATCTTCGCCAAGCGCGGCACGCCCGTGCTGTCGGCGACAGAAGGCGTGGTCACGCGCATCGGCGAGAACACGCTGGGCGGGCAGGTCGTCTGGGTGATGGGACCGGGCCGGCAGATGCATTACTACGCGCACCTGGATGGCTACGGGGACATCCGCCGCGGCCAACTCGTCGCGCCGGGCGACGTGCTGGGCTTCGTCGGCAACACCGGCAACGCCAAGGGCACGCCGCCGCATCTGCACTACGGCATCTATGCGACCGGCGGGGCGCTGAACCCCTATCCCTTGCTGCGTGCGCCCGCGCCGGCGTCCTCGACCGCGGTCTCCGGCCAGGCGCAGGACGCGGAGCCGTCCAGATAATCCGCCAGGAAGTCGATGAACCGCCGCGTCTTGGCCGGCAGCAGCCGGGTGTCGGTGACGGCGTGGACCTCGACGGGCGGCAGCGACCAGTCCGGCAGCACGAGGGCCAGCTCGCCCGCGCGTTGCCGACGGCGCATGTCGCCGCCCAGCGCGGCGATGCCCCCGCCCAGCACCGCCAGTTTCTCGGCCATGCCGGCGTCGTCGACGCAGTAGCGGGGCGGGAAGTCCGCCAGGAACCGGTCCGCGCACCGCTGCAGCGGCCAGGGCGCCGTCTGTCCGCCGCCGGTGCGCAGGCCGATGCGGTCATGGCGGGCGAGGTCCGCGGGGCTGCCGGGCGCTCCCCGGGCCGCCAGGTAATCGGGACTGGCGTACAGGCGCGCGCGTATCGTGCCCAGCCGCCGCGCCACCAGCGATGAGTCGGGCAGGTCGCCGAAGCGGACCGACACGTCGCAGGCTTGCGGCGCGCGCCCGCCGCCGGTTCCGCTGGTCAGGCTCAGGTGGAAGTGCACACCGGGATAGCGCTGGCCGAAGGCCGCCAGGGCGGGCAGCAGGGCGTCCATGCCGTAGGCCGTGCCGACCTGGATGCGTAGCGGGCCGCTGGGCACTTCCAGTTCGCCGCGCAACTCCTCGTGCGCGACCTCGGCTTCGGCGACGATGCGGCGGCAGCGTTCGAAATACAGGCGCCCGGCCTCGGTCAGTTCGACCCGCCGCGTGCTGCGGTTCAGCAACCGCAGCCCGACCGAGCGCTCCAGTTCCGCGACCTGCCGCGATACGGTCGAGGCGGGCACCCCCAGCGCCGCCGCGGCGCGGCTGAAGCTGTGCGCCTTCGCCACCTCGGCGAACAATTCCATGCCATGCAGGCGTTTCATAGCGGCTCTCCCAAGCGGGGCCGGGCCGGACCCGGGCGTCAGAAGGCGTAGACCACGCCCACGTTGGCAAAGACGTTTGTCTTCTTTTCGGTCAGGGGACTGTCGCGGGCGTCGCCCACGAGTGTGTTGACGCCCAACGTGGTGACCGCGCTCCATTTTGCGTCGAAGCGGTGGGCCCACGTGCCGAAGAGCGCCACGGACTTGAAGCCCGCCGACGGCGAATACGCGTCCAGGCCCTCGCGGCTGCGCGCGGCCTGTGACGGCGTGACGCCGAACCAGGTCTGCATCGCGTCGCCGTTGGCCCATTGCGTGCTGGCGCCCACCGAGAGCCGGTTGTTCGCGTCGTGCCAGGCGGCGTAGGTGGCCCGCAGCTCCAGCGTTCCGCCGTAGCCGCTGTGCGCGGCCTGGCGGTAGGCGGCCATCAGGGAATACGGGCCCGGCGACCATTCGACGAACGCCCCGTAGGCGCCGTGGAAATCGATATCGTCCAGCCCGCGCGTGCGGTCGGCGTCGGACGCGTCGCGGCCAAGCTCCATGCCGACAAAGACGCCGGCGTTCCAATCCGGCGCCAGATCGGCTTTCAAGCCCATCGCGGGCAGGCCGGCGCGGGGCGAGATGAAGAAGCTGCCCGATTGGTAGTTGATCAGGGGCACCGGCAGCGCGCGGTATTCGCGCGAGCCTTCGTAGACGGGCAGGGCGGCTACCCCCAGTCCGATGAAGTTGTTGCCGCCTTCGTCGGCGCGGGCGCTGCCGGCGGCCGCGGCCAGCACGGCGGCGGCAGCCAGGGGAGCGCTTGTTAAGATACCCAGCTTCATTCCATTCCTTTCTACAGGGATGCGCGAGGGGCGTCATGCCCGCCGCGAACGGTGCGCATTGTGGGCGCCGGGTTTTAAAAAGTTTTTAAAGCGGCGCGGGCATGCTTGCGCCGTTATGTTTTTCTGGAGCTGTCTTGCGTGTCCTGCTAGTTGAAGACGACGCCATGCTGGGCGACGCCTTGCACATCAGCCTGAACCAATCGGGTGCCGATGCGCATTGGGTCCGCAGCGTGTCCGAGGCGCGCCTGGCGCTGGTGGAGCATGGATTTCACGCCGTGCTGCTGGACCTGGGCCTGCCCGACGGAAGCGGCCTTGCGGTGCTCAAGCACCTGCGGTCGCGCTATGACGCCACCCCGGTTCTCATCATTACGGCGCGCGACCGCCTGAGCGAACGGGTGCAGGGACTGGATGCGGGCGCCGACGACTACATCGTCAAGCCCTTTCAGCTCGATGAGCTGCACGCGCGGCTGCGCGCAGTGGTCAGGCGCAGCAGCAATGCCGTCGTTTCCGCGCTGCGCTGCCGCGACATTGCGCTCGACCCGGCCCGGCGCTGCGTGACGCGCGACGGGGTCGAGGTCAGCCTGAGCGCGCATGAGTACCGGACGCTGCTGGCGTTGATGGAGCGCATCGGCCACACCGTCAACCGCGAGCAGCTCGAAACCGCCGTCTACGGTCACAGCGCCGCGCTGGAAAGCAACACGGTGGCCGTGTACATCCATCAACTGCGCCGCAAACTGGGAGACAAGCTGATCACGACCGTGCATGGCATGGGCTACCGCATCGAGGCGGATCAATGAAAAACCTGCAACGGCAATTGACCGTCACGCTGCTGCTGACGCTGTTGCTGGCCTGGATCTTCGTGTTCGCGTTCCAGCAGTTCGAGACGCGGCGCGCGCAAACAGGCCTGCAGGATCAGGGGCTTTACGACGGGGCGAACCAGCTCCTGACGGCCATGCCCGTCAGCCTGCTGGGCAACGTGGCCCCGGCCGAGCGCTTCGCGTTGCCGCCGACCGTCCAGTTCAACGGCGACCGGGCGAGCTTCCAGGTCTGGTCCCTGCCCGAAAGGCGGCCGTTGCTGCAATCCAGGGAATCGCCCGCGCAGCCCTTGAATCCGTCGTTTCAGGACGGCTACACGGACAGCGACGCGGGCGGCGTGAATTGGCGCGTGCATTCGGTCACCGACGCGAGCGGCAGGGTGCAGGTGCAGCTGGCGTATTCGCAGAGCGAGCTGCGCGCCAAGATGCTGGCCAACGCGACGCGCGGCCTGGTCATCGTTTCCATCCTGTTCCTGCTGTTGGCCGCCGTGACCTGCGTGGTGATCGGGCGGGCGTTCCGCAAGGTCGACCGCGCGGGCGCGGCCATCGAGCGGCGCGGTCCGTTCGACCTGGCCGCGCTGCCGCTGGCGGGCATGCCGGGCGAACTGCGTCCGTTCATTCGCTCGATCAACCAGCTGCTCCTGCGCGTCAAGGGGGCGCTGGACCGCGAACGGCGCTTCCTCGAAAACGCCGCGCATGAATTGCGCACGCCGCTGGCGGCGCTGAGCGCGCACGCCGAACTGGTTGCGCGCAGCGCGGGCTCGGCCGAATCCACGCAGGCCGCCGAAAAACTGCGCCTGGTCGCGCAGCGGACCACGCGCATTGCCGAGCAGTTGCTGGACCAGGCCCGCATGGACGCCCTGGTCGATAGCGCGCAGGCGCCGGAAAAGGTCGGACTGGACGGGCTGGTCGCCTTGCTGGCGCGCGATTGGGAAGCCTGCGCTGGCCGGGCGGGGCAGCGGCTGACCCTGGACGTGCGGCCTTGCGCGGTCATGGGCAATCTGGACGCGCTGGGCGTGCTGCTGGGCAACCTGCTGGACAACGCGGTTCGCTATACGCCGGGCGGTGGCCGGATCGCGGTGTCCTGCGGTCCGGTGCCGGACGGCGGGGCTTTCCTGCGCGTGGCGGACGACGGCCCGGGCATTGCACCCGCGGAGCGCCGCAGGGTGTTCGACCGGTTCTATCGCGCCGCCGGCGCGCCGGCCGGGGGCAGCGGCATCGGCCTGTCGCTGGTGGCGCAGATCGCGCGCCAGCACGGCGCGTCCGTGACGGTGAGCGAAGGGCTGGACGGCGCCGGCGTCGGCCTGACGGTGGCGTTCCCGGCGGCCTGAAGCGCGCGCCCGGGGCGGCCGGGCTTGCCGCCGCGCCCGCGGGCGCCTGGTGTAGATTGGATGCCGGACCGGGCAACGGGGTGGGCATTGGCGGATTCCTCATGGACTTTCTGATCGCATCCGCGGCGCGTGCGCTGGCGGCGGGCGATCCCCTGGCCGCGCTGAACCACGTGGCCTTGCGGGACGATGCCCCTGCGCTGGCCCTGCGCGGCATCGCCATGGCGCAACTGGGCGATCTGGCGCGCGCCCGCACGCTGCTGCGCGGCGCCGCTCGCGCCTTCGGCCCGCAGGCGGCCGTTCCCCGGGCCCGCTGCGTCGTTGCGGAAGCGGAGATCGCGCTGGCGGCACGCGATCTGGGCAGCCCCGACAAGAGCCTGGAGGCCGCCCGCGCCACGCTGCAGGCGCACGGTGACCTCGTCAACGCGGCGCACGCGCTGCATCTGGCGGCGCGCCGGCAGTTGCTGCTGGGCCGGCTGGACGACGCGGACCGCACGCTTGCAGGCATCGAGCCGGCCTCCTTGCCCTGGGCTTCGCGCGCCATCCACGACCTGATCGTGGCCGGCATTGCCATGCGCCGGCAGGCGGCCGGGACGGCGAGGGCCGCGCTGTCGCGTGCCGAGCGCGCGGCGGGCGAGGCGGGCATTGCGGCGCTGGTGACGGAAGTCCGCGGCGCGGCGCAGGCCATGGATGCGCCGGTCGCGCGGCGCATGGGACGCGACGGCGAGCAGCCCTTGCTGCTGGACGAGGTCGAGGCGCTGATGGCGTCCGGCGCGCTGGTCGTGGACGGCTGCCGGCATGCCTTGCGCCGCGCGGACGCGTGCGTCGCGCTCGCCGGCCGGCCGGTGCTGTTTGCGCTGGTCCGGGCGCTGGCGCAGGGCTGGCCGCGCGACGTGGACCGCGAGACGCTCATCGTGCAGGCGTTTCGCACCCGCTATTTCGACGACACGCACCGCGCGCGCCTGCGCGTGGAAATGGGCCGCCTGCGCGCGGCGGTCCGCGGACTCGCCAGCGTCAGCGCCACCCGCCATGGCTACCTGCTCACGCCCGGCGGCGGCCGCGATGTGGCGGTGCTGGCGCCTGCCGCCGGGGACGTGGACCCGGAGCAGGGCGCGCTGCTCGCCTTCCTGGCCGATGGCGAGGGGTGGTCGAGTTCGGCGCTGGCGCTCGTCATGGGGACCAGCCAGCGCACCGTGCAGCGGGCGCTGGACGCGCTGGCCGCGGCCGGCCGGGTGCAGGCCTACGGCCAGGGGCGCGCCCGGCGCTGGATGCTTCCGCCCGTGCCCGGATTCACGACAAGCTTGTTACTCCCGGCCATCCTGCCGGGCCAGTAGCATGGACGGACCCCTACAAAAGGAAGCCACCATGAAACGATCGCAAGCCCGAATCCTGCGCGAGTACGGCCCGTTCCCGGGTGTCGATGCCGTGCATGGACTGACGTACGACGGCGCACAGGTGTGGTTCGCCACCGGCGCCAGCCTGGTTGCCCTCGACCCCGCCACGGGCCAGACCTCGCGCACGCTCGACCTGACCGCCAACGCGGGCACGGCCTTTGACGGCACGCATCTCTACCAGATTGCCGACGGCCGCATCCAGAAGGTCGATCCGCAGACCGGAAAGGTCCTGTCCACCATCCCCGCGCCTGGCGGCGACGGCGTGTCGGGCATGGCCTGGGCGGAAGGCAGCCTGTGGGTGGGCGCCTATCGCGACCGCAAGATTCACCAGGTCGATCCGGCCACCGGCCAGGTGCTGCGCACCATCGAGTCCAACCGCTACGTCACCGGCGTGACCTGGGTGGATGGCGAACTGTGGCACGGCACCTGGGAGGCGGACGAAAGCGAGTTGCGGCGCGTGGAGCCGCGCACCGGCGAAGTGCTGGAGGCGGTGGAGCTGCCGGCGGGCATCGGCGTGTCCGGGCTGGAATCCGACGGCGGCGCCCGGTTCTACTGCGGCGGCGGAGAAAGCGGCAAGGTGCGCGCCGTCCAGCGTCCGGGCAGGGAGGGTTGAGAAGGCAGGATCCGGGTTGAGCCCGCGGCGAAGCTGCCTCATGACGAAGGCCGAGGCGAAGGGCCGGGCGGCGGGTTCGACCGCGTTCCAGACCTGCCCGCCGCGCCCGGCCCTGTGATAGATTGCCGCGCATGTTCCTGTCCCTGCCTCCCGCTCCGCCGCTTGCCGGCCTTGTGCAGGCCTATTGGTTCGTCCAGGACCTGCCGGGAGACTTCGCGGGGCAGGCCATCCGCACCAGTCCGATTCCGCTGGCGGTGCTGTCCGTCAACATGGGGCGGCCGAACGCCACGCGCGACGGCGCGCTGGTGCCGCGCGTCTCGATGTTGGGGCTGCAGTCCCGCGTGCGGGAATGGCGTTCCTGGTCCGAGACCTGCTTCATGATGGCGATGCTGACCGTCCCGGGCGTCCTGCGCCTGTTTCCGCATGTGCAGGCCGGCGGCGCGGACTGCCTCGCCGACCTGGGCGCCCTCGCGGGCGACGCGGCCGCGGCATCGCTGGCCGGCTGCGTGGACGCGCAGGCCGGACCCGTGCGCATCGCCGCCCAGATCGACCGATGGCTCCTGGCCCGGCTGGACCGCGCCCGGTGCGTGCCGGAAGGAATGCGCGTCGCGGCGGCGCACGCGGTGCTGCGCGCCGGAGGCCGGGTCGAACAGGCCGCCCAGGCTGCGCAGACCGACCGGCGCCAGCTGCAACGGTGGTTCCACCGCCATCTGGGCGTCGGGCCCAAGGAAATGGCCGATCTGGAGCGCCTGCATCGCAGTCTGCGCGACGTGCAGTCCGGACGTGGCGATCCGCTGGCCGGCTTTAGTGACCAGGCGCACCAGATCCGGAACTGGCGGCGCAGGCTGGGCGTGACGCCCGGCAGCTATGCGCGCGGCGGCGGCTCGGCGCTGGCAGCGCAGTTCCGCCCGGATGCGGGAACGCCGGGGCCCGCGTTCTACCTCTAGGCAAGCGTCGCGCTCCCCCTGTCCCATTCGTTCAATACGGCGCGGCGGCCGCCGCCTACGATCGGCCTTCCTTTTTTTCTGGAGAGCCGGCCATGCTGCCCGAACCCCCGCCCGTCCTGCGCACGCAGGCCATCGACTACACCGACGGCGACCTCACCTTTGAAGGGTATGCGGTCGATCCCGGCCCATCCGCGCGCTTGCGTGCCTGCGTCGTGCTGGCGCACGAATGGAGCGGCCTGAACGATCCGACCCGGCGGCTGGCTGAGCGCTATGCGGGACTGGGCTATGTCTGCTTCGCACTGGATGTCTATGGCAAGGGCGTTCGCGGCGATCCGCTGGGCGACAACACCTCGCTGATGAGCCCGCTGCTGGCGGACCGGATGCTGCTGCGGCGCCGCCTGCTGGCCGGGTACGCGGCGGCGCGCCGCCTGCCCGGCGTGGACCCGGCGCGGATGGCCGTGGCGGGATATTGCTTCGGCGGACTCTGCGCCCTGGATCTGGCGCGCGCGGCGCCTGCCGATCTGGCCGCTGCCGTCAGTTTTCACGGCGTGCTGCATCCGCCAGCGGGCCTGCCGGCGGGGCGGATCGATGCCCGCGTCCTGCTGCTGCACGGCTGGGAAGATCCGGTGGCGCCGCCCGCCGATGTGCTGGCGATCGCCCGCGAACTGACCGAAGCCGGCGCGGACTGGCAGCTTCATGCCTATGGCCACGCGCGCCACGCGTTCACCTTTCCGGGTGCCCGGTTTCCGGAACGCGGGCTGGTGTATGACCCCCTGGCCGATGCGCGATCGTGGTCGGCGATGCGCGCGCATCTTGCGCACGCGCTGTCCCGCGAGGGCGGGGACTGAGGCAGGTTGGGGGCGTGCCGCAGCAATGGGAAAAAACAACACTGCATGGATATGAGAGGGATTTGCATTTACACTTCGTGCCAATTTGTCATCGCAGACCAACCTGGTAGGAAGTCACTATGCAAGCAGAAAGGCCCGTCGGCCGACGCCCCGTCCTTCACCCTCGTTTCGCACTGCGCCGCACGCCTGCGCTTGTCGTGCTGGCGCTGGCCTCGGCCGCCGCCACGGCCCAGGACGCCGGCGTGGCCACGCTGCCCTCGGTGCAGGTGGTGGGCGACGACGCCAATCCCGCGACGACGGAAGGAACGGGCTCGTACACGCCCCGCGCCACCGCGGCCAGCACGGGCCTGTCGCTGTCGCTGCGCGAGACGCCGCAATCGGTCACCGTCATGACGCGCCAGCGCATGGAAGACGAGGATATGCGGTCGCTGGTGGACGTGATGTCCAGCACCCCGGGCATTTCGGTGCAGAACTTCGACAGCGAGCGCTACACCTTCAATTCGCGCGGCTTCAGCATTACCAACTACATGTACGACGGCGTGCCCACGGCCTTTGACGTGGGCTACTCGGCGGGCGAGTCTTCCGTCGACCCCATCATCTACGACCGCGTGGAAATCGTGCGCGGCGCCACGGGCCTCATGACGGGCGCGGGCAATCCGTCGGCCTCCATCAACCTGGTGCGCAAGCATGCCGACAGCCGCGAGTTCAAGGCCGACCTGAGCGCGGGCGTGGGCAATTGGGACACCTATCGCGTGACGGCCGACCTGTCGTCGCCGCTCAACGCCAGCGGCAGCGTGCGCGGGCGCATCGTTTCCGCATACCAGGACAACCACTCGTACCTGGACTACTACCAGAACCAGAAGAAGGTGTTCTACGGCGTGGTGGACGCCGACCTGAGTTCGCGCACCACCCTGAGCGTGGGCTACAACTACCAGGACAACGACCCGCAAGGCAGCAGCTGGGGCGGATTCCCGCTCTGGTACGCGGATGGCGGCCGCACCGACTGGCGCCGTTCGCTGAACACCGGCGCGCGTTGGACCTCGTGGGGCAGCACCACGCAGGGCGCCTTCGCCACCCTGGACCATCGCTTCGACAACGACTGGCGCGTGCAGGCCACGGCGTCCTATTCCAAGAACGAAATGGACGGCAAGCTGCTGTACCTGTATGGCTGGCCCGATCGCGAGACCGGCGAGGGCATGGGCGCATCGCCCGCGTGGTACCTGGGCGACCGCAAGCAGAATTCGCTGGACCTGAAGGCCAACGGGCCGTTCACGCTGTTCGGCCGCCGCCACGAGGCGGTGGTGGGCGCAAGCTTCAGCCGCCAGAAGGGCGACTTCGACTACCGCTCCGCGATCGACGCGGCCGGCGTGGGCAACTTCCTGAACTGGAACGGTTCGTATCCCGAGCCCGACTGGAACGATTCCATCATCGCCAGCCGCTACACCACCACGCAGACCGGCTGGTACGGCGCCCTGCGCCTGAACCTGGCCGACCCGCTCAAGCTCATTGTGGGCGGACGCTACAGCACCTGGAAGACGAACTCGGTCGGCTTCGGCGGCGAAGGCCGCACCGAGTTCGACAAGAATGCCTTCACGCCGTACGCGGGCCTGCTTTACGACATCAACGACACCTACACCGCCTACGTCAGCTACACAGGCATCTTCAATCCGCAAAGCTATCAGGACCGCGACGCGAACTGGCTCGACCCGCTGGAGGGCAAGTCCTACGAAGCCGGCATCAAGGGCGAGTGGCTGGACGGCCGCCTGAACGGCAGCGCGGCGATCTTCCAGATCGACCAGGACAACGTGGCGCAGGTGGATCCGGGCCAGATCGTGCCCGGCACGACGAACCAGGCCTACACGGCCGCGCAGGGAACGCGCAGCCGCGGCTTCGACCTGGAGCTGTCGGGTGAAGTGACGCCGGGGTGGAACGTGGCGGCCGGCTGGTCGCACTGGACCGCGAGCGACGGCGAAGGCAACGCGATCCAGACCGACCAGCCGCGCAGCCTGGTGCGCGTGTTCACGACCTATCAACTGCCGGGCGACTGGCATCGCCTGACCGTGGGCGGGGGCGTGAACTGGCAAAGCCACGTCTACACCATCGCCAGCGGTCCCAACGGCGATGAACGCGTGGGACAGGGCAGCTACGCCATCACCAACCTGATGGCCCGCTACCGCTTCAACCGCAGCCTGTCGGCGCAGCTGAACGTGAACAACGTGTTCGACCGCAAGTACTACAGCCAGATCGGCTTCTACAGCCAGGGGGCATGGGCCGCGGGCCGCAGCGCGATGCTGACGATGCGCTACCAGTACTGACCGTCCCGACCGCCTGGCCGAGCTGGCCGTTCAGCGCGTCACGCGGGCCCGTCCTGGCCGGACGGCGCCCGCGCCGCGTCCGCGATGCTGGCGATGAAGGCCTTGGCGGCTTCGGGCAGGATGCGCCCGGCCAGCGTCTGCACCTCGAAATGGCGTTCGTTCATTTCGCGGTCGCGCAAGGGCAGGGCGACAATCCTGCCCCACTGCAGGCGATTGCGGATCGCCAGTTCACCGCAGAAGGCGACGCCGCCGCCCGCGCTGGCAAAGCCGACCAGCGCGTCGATGCTGCGGCTGGTGAACGCCGGCTCGCAACGCAGCTGCTGGCGGCTGCAACTGATGTCGATCAATTGGCGCAGCGTGGAATCCGGCGTGGGCAGCGCCAGCGGGTAGGGGACCAGTTGCGCCAGCGCCAACTCGCGGCGCCCGGCCAGCGGATGATCGGCGGCCAGGATCGCCCGGACCGGGGCGGGCACGCGCATTTCCACCCGGATGTCCCGCTGCGAGGTCAGGCTGAGCGTGACGCCGATGTCGGCCGAGCCGTCCCGGATGCGCTGGGGTATCTCCTGCTGCGAGCAGACGTCGAGCGAGAACCGGATCCCCGCGTAGTGCTGGCGGAACGCGGCGATCGCCGCGGGCACGAACTCCGACGCATAGCCTTCCGTGCTGACGATGCGCACATGGCCCTGCCGCAGGCCGCGCAGCGCCAGGATGTCGCCCGCCACCCGCTCCACGTCCTGTTGCATGCGCTTGGCGTGCGCGGCCAGCAGTTCGCCGGCGGCGTTGGGCACCATGCCGCGCGCGCGGCGCTCGAAAAGCAGGGTGCCCAGTTCGCGTTCGACACGGGCGATCTGGCGGCTGACCGCCGAGGGCGCGACATCCAGGCGCGCGGCGGCTTCGCTGACCGAGCCGGTGCGCACCACTTCCAAAAAGTAGCGCAGGGAGATTTCCTGCAGGACGCGAGGGTTCATGGCGGGATCCAAAGTTTGCGGAAAGCGCAAAGAAGAATTCTAACCATTGATATTGCTGCAAACCGCGAAGCGACTCTAGGATGTGGGCATCGATCGTGCCGACAACCGGGTATCACCGCAATGTTTCAATCCGACGTTTCTTCCCCGTCCCCCGTTCTGGAATCGCTCCGGCAGGCAAGGCCGGTGTTGTGGACCGGACCTGTCGCCTCCGGTTCGGCCGGGGGCCCTGGCGCGCATTTCCTGATGGATCAGGTGCTGTCGGCCCAGGAGCGGTTTGCGCGATTCGCGCCGCTGCTGGCCGAGCTGTTTCCCGAACTGGCCGAGACGAACGGCGTGATCGAGTCGCCGCTCCTGCCCGCCGCCGCCATGCAGGCGGCCATCGGCCTGCCGCACAGCGCGGGGCGCCTGTGGATCAAGGCCGACCATGCATTGCCCGTCGCCGGGTCCATCAAGGCCCGGGGCGGCATCCACGAAGTGCTGGAATTCGCCGAATCGCTGGCGCTGCGCGAGGGCCTGCTGCGTCCCGGCGACGACTATCGCAAGCTGGCGGGCCCCGTGGCCCGCGCCTGCTTCGGCCGCTACCAGGTGGCCGTGGGCTCGACGGGCAACCTGGGCCTGTCCATCGGCGTGATCGCATCGGCGCTGGGTTTCAGGTCGGCCGTGCACATGTCGGCCGACGCCAAGGCCTGGAAGAAGGCGCGGCTGCGCGCGCGCGGGGTCGAGGTCGTCGAGCACGCGGGCGACTACGAAAAGGCCGTGGCCGCCGGCCGGGCGCAGGTTGAGGCCGATCCGTACGGCTATTTCGTGGACGACGAGCGCTCCGCATCCCTGTTCATGGGCTACGCCGCCGCGGCGCTGCACCTGCGCATCCAGCTTGGCGAATCCGGCGTGCGCGTCGACGCCGAGCATCCCCTTTTCGTCTACCTGCCATGCGGCGTGGGCGGCGCGCCGGGCGGCATTGCCTTCGGACTGACGCAGCTCTATGGCCCGCACGTCCATTGCTTCTTCGCCGAGCCGGTGCAGTCGCCGTGCTTCATGGTGCGCATGATGGCCGGCCACGGCGAATTGCCCGGCGCGCCGGCCAGCGCGTCGGTCTACGACGTGGGGCTCACCAATGTGACCGAAGCCGACGGGCTGGCCGTGCCGACCGCCTCGGAGCTGGCGTATGCGGCGGTGGGCGCGCACCTGCGCGGGGTCTACACCGTGCAGGACGACACGCTCTACGCCGACCTGGCCCGCCTCAAGGACAGCGAGGGCCTGCGCATCGAACCGTCGGCCGCGGCCGGATTCAGCGGGCCGCGTCACCTGTGCGGCACCGACGCCGGCCGGGCGTGGCTGGAGGCGCAGGGGCTCCTGCCGCACCTGCCGCGCGCCACGCACCTGGCCTGGACCACGGGCGGCCTGTTCGTGCCCGACGAAGAATATGACCGTTTCCTGAGCCGCGGGCGATCGCTCGCGGCCGGTACCTAGGCGCCGACAGACGCGCCGCCTTTCCACCACCTCCCTTCGAGCACCGCCATGAAAACCTCGTTTCTTGCAGTCAGTCTCGCCGTCGCCAGCGCCTTCGGCGCCGTTGCCCCCGCCGCGGCCCAGGATGCCTATCCCAGCCGCCCGATCACGCTGGTCGTGCCCTTTCCGCCAGGAGGCGCCACGGATGTGCTGGGCCGCGTGGTGGCGCAGAAGCTGGGCCAGGAATTGGGCCAAACCATCGTGGTGGAAAACCGCGCGGGCGCCGGCACGGTGATCGGCGCCGGGTACGTCGCCAAGGCCGCGCCGGATGGCTACACGCTGCTGGTCAGCTCGGGCACGACCTTCACGGTGAACCCGGCCATCCAGAGCAAGCTGCCGTACGACCCCGTCAAGAGCTTCGAGCCCATCGGCATCGTCGGCCGCACGGGCCTGGCCCTCCTGGCCAACCCCAAGATCCCGGTCAAGGACGTGAAGGAGTTCGTGGCCTATGTGAAGGATCCGGCCCATGACCAGCCGCCTTACGGCTCGTTCGGCACCGGCACCACGTCGCATTTCGTCGGCGAAGCCTTCATCGCGGCCGCCAATCTGAAAATGACGCACGTCCCCTACAAGGGCAGCGCGCCCGCCATGACCGACCTGATCGGCGGTCAGATTCCGTTCTCGGTCGACACCGTGGCCGCGGCCCTGCCGCAAAGCAAGCAGGGCAAGGTGCGCGTGCTGGCCGTGTCCAGCCCCAAGCGTTCGACGTTCCTGCCGGACGTGCCCACGTTCGCCGAACAGGGCTATCCGTCGGTGGCGATGGATACGTGGCTGATGGTTGCCGCGCCGCGCGGCCTGCCGGCGGACGTGAAGACCCGCCTGGAAAAGGCGCTCAAGGCCACGGTCGAATCGCCCGAAGTGGTCAAGAGCCTGGAGGCGCAGGGCTTCGAAGCCGACTACTCCAGCGCCGCCGAGGGCGAGGCGCTGATCAAGAAGGAACTGCCCATCATGCGTGAAGTCGCGCAGCGGGCCAACATCAAGGTCGATTGAAGGAACACGACGATGGCATTGGACGACACCCTGGTATCGCTGACCGCGGTTGAACTGCGGCGCATGATCGGCGCGCGGCAGCTTTCGCCGGTGGAATTGCTGGAGGCCTGCATCGCGCGCATCCAGGCCGTCAATCCGTACGTGAACGCCGTCACCGCCACCGCCTATGAGCGGGCGAGGGCGGAGGCGCGCGAGGCGGAACGCGCGGTGATGGCAGGCGAGCCCCTGGGCCTGCTGCACGGCCTGCCGATGGGGGTCAAGGACCTGGAACCCACCGCGGGCGTCCTGACCACCTACGGCTCGCCGCTCTATCGCGGCTATGTGCCCGATGAGGACATCGAGCTGGTCGCCCGCCTGCGCCGCGCAGGCGCCATCGTCGCCGCCAAGACCAACGTGCCCGAAATGGGCGCGGGCGCCAATTCGCGCAACACCGTGTGGGGCGCGACCGGCAATCCGTTCAACCCCAACCTGAACGCGGGCGGCTCGTCGGGCGGTTCCGCGGCCGCGCTGGCCAGCGACATGCTGCCGGTGTGCACGGGCTCGGATACCGGCGGCTCGCTGCGCATTCCCGCGTCCAAGTGCGGGGTCGTCGGCTTCCGGCCGTCGCCCGGCATCGTGCCCAGCGTGCGCAAGCCGCTGGGCTGGACGCCGATCTCCGTGGTGGGCCCGATGGGCCGCACCGTCGCCGACGCCTGCCTGCAACTGGCCGCCAGCGCGGGGCCGCACGCGGGCGATCCGCTCAGCTATCCGCTGGACCCGCTGCAATTCCTGAACCCCGGCGTTGCGGACCTGGGCTCGCTGCGGGTGGCGTATACGGAAGACTTCGGCGCGTGCGACGTGGATGACGGCATACGCGCCGCCTTCCGGGAAAAGATCGCGGCCATGCGGCATCTGTTCGCCGCCTGCGATCCCATCGAGCTGGACGTGGGCGAAGCCCATCGCTGTTTCGACGTGCTGCGCGCCGAGGCCTTCGTGGCCGGCATGCGCGACGCCTACGAAAAAGACCCGTCCAGCCTGGGTCCCAACACCCGCGCCAACTTCGAAATGGGCGCGGCGATGAGCCTGAAGGATTGCGCCTGGGCACAGGCCGAACAGACGCGCCTGATCAAGCGCTTCCAGCGCGCCTACGACGATTACGATCTCATCCTGTCGCCCACCACGCCGGTCTCGCCGTTTCCGTGGACGCAGCTGTATGCGGACAAGATCAACGGCGTCGCCCAGGAGAACTACTACCGCTGGCTTGCGCTGACCTACGTCGTCACGCTGACCACGCATCCGGCGCTGACGCTGCCGTGCGGACGTGATAAAGCGGGCATGCCGTTCGGGCTGCAGATCGTCGGGCGCTTTCGCGGCGACCGCGAGGTGCTGGCCGCGGCGCAGGCGATGGAGCAGGCGTTCGCGGGCATGGAAGCCTTGCGGCGTCCGCGTCCGGACCTTGCCGCCTTGCGCCCGGCCGAGCCGGCGCTGACCTCCATCGTGACGGCGCCGCCGCTGTTGCAGGGCGGCGGCGACGCGGGAGAGGTGTCGGCGGTGTAGCGATCGCGGATATCGTCCGCGTCGGCCATCGGGCCAGCGCCGCGCACTGCGGCCGCTGGCCTTTCGCATTTTTGGGCTAGTTCATCTGCTAGGGTAACTCCTGACCAAAAGCGGATTGTCAGCCGTTAGTCAGGCAGGTTTAATCACTCCAAAGTTGCGCATCAGACGCATCAGATGCATCAGACGCATCGTCAGGAACCGGGAAGCCCGCAGCAGGCGTTTCCATCCCGCGCCCATGCAGGAGTAGTAACTACACGCTGGTCCATGTAGTCCACCCCAGGAGACAACAAGCCATGCAACACGTTACAAAGCCCCGCCGCCGCAAATTCATCTCCGGCGCAGCCGCCGCCGGCGCCGCGGCGCTAGGATTTCCCGCCGTCGTCAAGGCGCAGAACGCACCCATCTCCTTCCGGTTCCAGAGCACCTGGCCCGCAAACGACATCTTCCACGAATTCGCGCGCGACTACGCCAACAAGGTCAACGAGATGGCCGGCGGCCAGTTGAAGATCGAGGTCCTGCCCGCGGGCGCCGTGGTCAAGGCCTTCGACCTGCTGGATGCCGTGTCGGCCGGGACGCTGGATGGCGGCCACGGCGTGGTGGCCTACTGGTACGGCAAGAACACCGCCGTGGCGCTGTGGGGCTCGGGTCCCTCGTTCGGGATGGACGCCAACACGTTGCTGGCCTGGCACGAGTATGGCGGCGGCAAGGAGCTGCTGGTCGAGATCCAGAAGGCCATGGGCGTGAACGTGCAGTCCCTGATGTACGGGCCGATGCCGACGCAGCCCTTCGGCTGGTTCAAGCGGCCGGTCACCAAGGTCGAGGACGTCAAGGGCGTGAAGTTCCGCACCGTGGGCCTGGCCATCGATATGTACACGGCCATGGGCGCGGCGGTGAACGCGCTGCCCGGCGGCGAGATCGTGCCCGCGCTGGACCGCGGCCTGCTGGACGGCGCGGAATTCAACAACGCCTCGTCCGACCTGGCGCTTGGCTTCCAGGACGTCTCCAAGATCTGCATGCTGCAGAGCTTTCACCAGAGCGCGGAACAGTTCGAGGTGCTGTTCAACAAGGCGAAGTACGACGCCTTGCCCGAACACCTGAAGCACATCCTGAGCTATGCGGCCCAGGCATCCAGCGCCGACATGTCCTGGAAGGCGGCCAACCGCTACTCGCAGGACTACATCAAGCTGCAGAAGGATCACAACGTCAAGTTCTACAAGACGCCGGACGCGATCCTGCAGCAACAGCTCAAGATCTGGGACGACATGATCGCCAAGCGGTCGGCCGAGAATCCGCTGTTCAAGAAGGTGCTGGAATCGCAGCGCGCGTTTGCGGAGCGGGTGGGGCGCTGGCAGGGCGACACGACGGTCAATTTCCGCATGGCCTACAACCACTACTTCTCGCGCAGCACCAAGCAGGCCTGACGCAGTCCTGCGCCACTCCCGCGCGCCGCCTGGCCGGCGCGCGGCGCCTCACCATGCGTCCCGGGTCCGCGCGCGCCTACGGCAGGCTTGCCGTGGCGTAAGCGGGCCCGACTCCAGGACCTTCGATGATCCGAATCGTACGTTTCATAGACCGCCTTTCCACCTTTGTCGGCAAGACCTTCGCCTGGTTGATCGTGGTGCTGACGCTGCATGTGTGCTGGGAGGTCGCGGCGCGCTACATCCTGAACCAGCCCAGCGCGTGGGCGTTCGACCTGCAGATGATGTACTACGGCATCCTGTTCATGATGGCGGGCGCGTACACGCTGGCCAAGAATGGCCATGTGCGGGGCGACATCCTGTACGGGTTTCTGGCGCCGCGCGTGCAGGCCGGGCTGGACCTGCTGCTTTTCATCGTCTTCTTCTTTCCCGGCGTGATCGCCCTGGTCTGGGCAGGCTGGTACTACGCGGGCTATTCCATCGCGATCCGCGAGCATTCGTCGCTCATGGCCAACGGGCCGCCGATCTATCCCTTCAAGGCCTTCATACCGGCCGCCGGCGCCATCCTGCTGCTGCAGGGCGTGGCGGAAGTCATGCGCTGCATCCTGTGCCTGAAGCAGGGGGCGTGGCCATCGCGTGAAGAGGACGTCGAGGAAGTGGACGTCGACAAGCTCAAGGAGATGGTGCACGTGAAGGACGAAGACATCGCCAAGCTCGATCGCTACGTCAACCACGGGGAGTCCCAGCGATGAAAATCCACAAGGCTTTGTGGTTCGGCCTGTCGTGTATTGCGCTGGTGCTCCTGATGATCGCGTTCCTGACGCCGTGGGACAACCTCACCACGGGTCACATCGGGCTGCTCATGCTGGCGCTGATCGTCGTGGCCATCATGCTGGGCTTTCCGACGGCGTTCACGCTGATGGGCATGGGCGTGCTCTTTACGTTCCTGGCGTACTACATGCAGAGTTCGGACCCCGGACGGTCCCTCGGCCAGACGCTGGACCTGATGGTGCAGCGCACGTACGCCACCATGACGAACGATTCGCTGATCTCGATACCGCTCTTCGTGTTCATGGGGTATCTGGTCGAACGCGCCAACCTGATCGAAAAGCTCTTCAAATCCTTGCACCTGGCGCTGGCGCGCCTGCCGGGCGCGTTGGCGGTCGCCACGCTGGCCACCTGCGCGATCTTCGCGACGGCCACAGGCATCGTCGGCGCGGTGGTCACGCTGATGGGCCTGTTGGCGATGCCGGCCATGCTGAAAGCGGGGTACAGCGTGCGCCTGACGGCCGGGTCCATCACCGCGGGCGGCTGCCTGGGGATCCTCCTGCCGCCGTCCGTCATGCTGATCGTCTATGGCGCCACCACCGGCGTGTCAGTGGTCCAGCTCTATGCCGGCGCGCTGTTCCCCGGCGTGCTCCTTGCCTTCCTGTACATGCTGTACGTGATTGTCGTGGCGAAGCTCCGGCCCGATCTGGCGCCGCCTCTGCCCAAGGAAGAGCGCGGCGTGCCCTTGCCGCCGCCCTCGGCGGCGATGGCCGCGGGACGCTACACGCGCGCGGTCTCGGGCATGCTGGCCGCCATGTTCAAGGGCAGGCGCAACGCCGCGGTGCCGTTCGGCTATCTGACGCGCAACATGGCAATCGCGCTGACCCCGCTGGCGGTCACGGTCCTGATGCTGGGGGTGGTGCATCAGGCGCTGACCAAGCCGCCCGTGGTGTACGAGATACCCGCGGAACTCCGGCTGGGTTCCAGCGGTTTCGATTCCGGCCTGAGCGAGCCGCCCGTGGACGGGCTGGCCGAGCCACCGTCCAACGACCTGCCCGAGCCGCCGTCCAATGATCTGGCCGAGCCGCCGGGCACGCCCGCCGCGTCCGGCCTGAGCGAACCCCCGGGAACGCCTGCCGCGCAACCGCCGGCAGCCGCTCCCGCGCCCGCGCAGGCGGCGCCCGCCGTGGCTGACGGCCGTCTGCCCGCGCCCACCGGCTTCTGGATCTTCGCGGGTATCTGCGCGGTGATGCTGGCGGTGTTTTACGCGGCGCTGACCTGGGCGCGGCTGGAAATCTTCAAGATGCTCATGGGGTCGTTCTTCCCGCTGGCGGTGATGATCGCGGCCGTGCTGGGATCGATCGGCTTCGGCCTGGCCACGCCCAGCGAGGCCGCCGCCATGGGCGCCATGGGCGGGGCGCTGCTGGCGCTGGCGTACCGCAGGCTGAACCTGCCGGTGCTGCGCGAATCCGTGTTCCTGACGGCCAAGACCAGCGCGATGGTGTGCTGGCTGTTCGTGGGGTCGTCCATCTTCTCGGCGGCGTTCGCGCTGCTGGGCGGACAGCGCATCATCGAGGAATGGGTGCTGTCGCTAGGCCTGACGCAGATCCAGTTCCTGCTGCTGGCGCAGGTCATCATCTTCCTGCTGGGCTGGCCGCTGGAATGGACCGAGATCATCGTGATCTTCATGCCGATCTTCGTGCCGCTGCTCAACACGTTCGGCATCGATCCGCTGTTCTTCGGGCTGCTCGTGGCGCTGAACCTGCAGACCGCATTCCTGTCGCCGCCGGTCGCCATGTCGGCCTTCTACCTGAAGGGCGTGTCGCCGCCGCATGTGACGCTGAACCAGATTTTTCTGGGGATGCTGCCGTTCATGGGGATTCAGATCGTTGCGATCTTTCTGTTGTATGTGTTTCCGGGGATTGGGATGTGGCTGCCGACGGTGCTGTACCGTTGATGGGGGGGCGGCCTCCGTGGGGGGCGGCCGAGGGGCGGGGCTCAGGGGGGCTGGTGGGCCTTGTTGTGCCACTGGCGACTGCGACAGCGAACGTCATCCACATGCAGGAGAGAAAAAAGTCGGTCGCAAACGTTGCTTGCAAGTGCTTGTTTTTGACGGGACTTCCGAGATTAGAAAACTCGGAGCCATGCCGGTCGCACCCAGGTCGATCCCGCCTTCGACGCAAGATAAGCGAACAAAAGTCGGTCGCAGGGAAGGGGTATTGGAAAGTGCAGGCGGCTGAGCTATGTAAAGGACGGCCTGCCACGTGGCCCACGCAGCCTTCGTGCCAGGCGAAACAGCGCGCATTCAGGATGCCGGCGATGCCTCCGATGGCGTCCTTGTGAGACCGCTATCGGCCAGAAGTGGACATTGAGAGTTCCTGATGAAAACAGTCTCCGCCTTCGCCTCCCCACAGCTGCAGCGAACGTTCAGTCAAAAGCTCCCTGATTATTCGAAACTTCTTCGATCAGTTCTTCCCACGGCCAGCGCACCGTCGCGAAACGCCGGTACAGCAACAACTGCCGGTCAACGACGCTGACCATTTCACCCTGTGTATCGTAGAAAAGGACAAGACCGCGCCCTTCCTGGTCTACCTGCAGTTCAGGAAACTTGCTAAGCGCCGACTTGAGGTTGCTAAACAGGATCCTCGGCTGCCGTTCGTGCGCGACCGTATAGATGTCCCGCGCTGAGATACCAACAGACAAATTTTGGTCGGAGGCGGCCATGATAGCCGCCATTCCGTGCGCATAAATCCCAGTAGAGTTTTTCCGGGCTCGAATCCCGTCACATACGCGTTTAGCAAACGTCTGGTAGAGCTGGTTGAGCTGCTCGGCGGAGTGCATGGCTGCGTCGTCGATCTTCGCCTCATCGCTCACGATGATTTCTTCACCATTTGGTGCGCCTTCTGTGATACCGAGCTCGTCGTCGAGATATCGCAGGGCGAGCTTCTGGAAAAGGCCAACGCTGCCGTATGAGATCGCGGCCAACTTCGTCACAACAGGATCAGTCGGCCGAAGGTTAAGCGCCGCGCATCCTTTTTCAAATACCTGTTTCAGCTCGGTCTCTGACCACGTCACGGACAGCTCCTCCATTCGGTCGGAGAGATCTGGGTTAAGCGTAATCAGCATGTTTTCGCTAATCCAGACACCTACCACGATGACAAAAGTCTTGTAGTCCCATAGGGTCTTCAGATCGAACGCGAACTTCGTCTGCTCCTCGACGGGCAGGTAGTGGAAGTCCTCGATGACAAGGGTTCGACCAGACTCCCGGATCAGAGCCGAGATAAACTCGAGGTCTGTCACGTCCTTGCCGACCACCCGATCCGTAACGGCAGTCGACCGCTCGTAGCTACCCTCAGCGCTTCCCTCCACCTTTGCGATCAGCTTGAAGCCCGCCTCGCCGGTAGCACTGATCTTGCCACCCCAGTTGTTTTCAACGGTCCGCTCCGCTTCGAGACGGATTTCGAGCCGCGCAAGGGCGTCTCGGTATACGTCTAGCGTAGTGTAGGAGAGGCGGCACTGGACGACGATCGGGTCGACGAGCACCTTTTGCCGGAGCCATGACTTGCCGGATTTCGACGCTCCACGGACGGCGACGTGCGTCTGCTTACGCTCAACGAGCTTCTTGAACTCGCGGTCCAATGAGCCTCGGTCGATGTAAGAATTTTCTCTGACTTCGGGCTGGATGCCGAAAACCTCGAAAGTGCGCATGTCGCTCTCCTTTGTTTCCAGGATGATATTCGAACTGCATGACTGGCCGCAGCATCGAACGTCCGCTCAGGGTCGAAGTCGTCCGTCCGTCGGCAGCCGCTCCCAGCCAGGAACGATTGTTCAAGCGAAAAATTCGTACGTCGCTATTGAGCTGCGACGATGCAAGTCGGCTTGGGCGGGGCCAACGACGAGCGTACGTCACTAGGCGCCTCTTGTTCGGGCGGTTAATCTACCGAACACTTCACAAATCGAGAGCGCATAAAGTCGTGGGCAAGATGGAGGATTATCCGTGACGTACCCCTATGAGGAAGTATTCAAGCGCGTTGAGCTCAAGCTGTTCGAGTTACGCTCTCCCAATATTGATGCTGATGTCCAGCTCGGCAAGCTGGAGGAGTTTAAGAAATATGGGACAAGGAAACTCTCCGACGAAAACTACTTCCATATCATGGTCAAGGTAGTGTTCTACTCGGGGTTCCGCGCTGAGACGGTAAAGGCGAAGGAGGGGGTGATTCTGAAGCATTTCCCTGACCTAAACACCACGGCGTCCTACGGTGAGCAAGATATCGAGAACATCCTTGGTGATCCTTCGATGATCCGAAACCGGCGCAAGCTCAACGCCTGTGTCGACAACGCCCGCTTGATGCAAAAACTGATTAAACAGCACGGCTCGTTTCGCGATTATCTTTATTCGTTCGGGGCGCTGGAGACGCTGGAAGACGTCCTCTTGCTGAAAGAAACTTTAGAAGCCAGTTTTGCCTTTCTCGGTGGGATCACGGTTTACCACTTCATGACCGACGCTGGCCTGCCGGTGCTCAAGCCAGATCGCGTGCTCACCCGCATCTTCCAGCGGCTTGGGCTGATCGAAGACGAGCAGCAGTTGCTCAAAACAGTGCTTCAGGGCCAAAAATTCGCGGCTTCGACAGGCCTGCCGATCCGATACATCGATATCGTGTTCGTGTTATACGGTCAAGTAAGTGCGACCGCCTACGGCATCTCCGAAGGCGTGTGCTTGACCGTGCCGCGGTGCTCGGCGTGCGATCTGAGGCCCTCGCTCTGCCGCTACGGAGAAAGCGAAAAAGAACAATGCGTTAACTGATGCGGTATCACCTGACGACTACCCTGAGTCGGCCGCGTGAGTGCGTGAGGAACCGGCGACCGGCACTTTCCGCTGCAGAGCGGTCATTCGCAGGCACAAAGCGAATGACCGTGAGGGGTCGCAAGCGGGCATTTTCCGCACGGCGCAGAGACCGGAACTCAGCCTATCGGCTTCCTGTAACAAGCGTCGACGCGCGAGCAGGCACATGGCCGAGATTTAAAGCTGCGGCGCCGGCCAAGCACGGTGAGCAAAGCGGTCCGACCTTACCGCTCGTTTTTACACACGTGCGCCACCAAAGGCCAAGACCCACTACACATCCTCGGCCTCATCCAGACGCCAAACCAGGCCGGCACAGCACATACACATTGGTCTCGCGACCGTAATGGCACTCGCGCCCAACGAACGCAAATCCGAGCTTTTCCAGCACGCGCATGGACGCTTCATTGCCTGGCCAGACCACGGCGACAAGCTTCGGGACGTCCAGCCTTTGCCACACATAGTCGCAAAGCTGCGCGCCCGCTCGCGTGGCGATGCCCCGGCCCCACGCAGGCTGGCAAAGGCGGTACGCAAGTTGGAGCCTGCCCGTGGTGCCGAGCGGCGTCAGGCTGACCCACCCGACGGCGATGCCGTCCGCCTCGACCGCCCAATGGCCTATGTCCGTCACTGGTTCATCCAGCCAAGCCAGCAGCTCCTGGCGTCTTGCCTCATCGGCCGGCTTTACGCCTGTGCTGTGGCGCATGACTTCCGGGTCGGATTCCATGGACAGCACCAAGGGAATGTCGGCGATCTGGAGGCGGCGCAGGGTGACGGTCGGGGAGTGGGGCATGGATATCCGCATCAACAGGGTAGGGTTTCAAAGCTGGCTCATTCCACCGTCCGCGATGATTTCCGTGCCGACGATGAAGGCGGACTCGCGCGCGGCCAGGTGCAATACGGTCGCCGCGATTTCCTGGGGGGTGCCGAAGCGGCCCAGCGGGATCTGCGCCTTGATGCCGGCGGCGGTCTTCTCCAGCGCGGCGCGGTCCAGGCCCAGTTTGTCATAGATCGGCGTGGCGACGGGGCCGGGGCTGACGACGTTGACCCGGATGCCGCGCGGCAGCAGTTCGGCGGACAAGGACTTGGCCAGTGAAATGAGCGCGGCCTTGGTGGCGGCGTAGATCGACGTGGCCGGCATGCCGATGCGGGCGTTGATGGAACCGTTGAGCACGATGGACGCGCCATCGTTGAGCAGCGGGTCCAGCGCCTGGAGCTGGAAATACACGCCTTTCACGTTGGTGCCGAACATGTCGTCCCACATTGCTTCGGTGGCATCGGCCAGCGGGGCGAAGCGGGCGACGCCGGCGTTCATGAAGGCGGCGTCCAGGCGTACGCCCGCGAAGGCCAGGGCCGCGGCCAGTGCGGCCGGGGCTTCGGGCGCGCCCACGACGTTCTGGATGGCAAGCGCCTTGGCGCCGAGGAGGGCGCGTGTCTTCTCCAGCGCGGCGCTGTCGCGGCCGGTCACGATGACGCGGGCGCCCTCGGCGGCGAAGGCCTGGGCGGCGGCCAGGCCGATGCCGCTGGTGCCGCCGGTGACCAGCACGGTTTTGTCTTCGAAGCGGTTCATGTCGGGTTCCTTTTTGCAGGGGAGGCGAGAGGAAGAGTCATGTTGCGCCTTTCAGGGCGCGCGCCGCACGATATTTCGCATGAATCTGCCTGAAAGGCGCGACGGCGCCGCCCGTTGCCTGCCCCTCGCCAGCGACGCGGCGGCCATTCGTTGTAGTCTTATCCGCTTGCGGCAGCGCCGGGATCGAGCCGGCCCGACCGCGTACAACAGTCCAAAGGACGATCATGGAAGAGACAAGGCAGGAAACCCCGCTGAACTGGGCGGCGCTGGTCGACGATCTGAACCGGCTGCTGCGGCTGAAGACCACGGTCATCGGCATGAAGCTCTACGAGCACGAGGCGGACATGGCGGGCGTGAAGGGCCTGCGGCGGCCCAGCGCCACCCATACCACCGACCAGATCGTCGGCATGGCGGCGCGGCTGGGCTGGACCGTGGGCATTACCGGGGACGACCTGGTCGGCGCGCAGTGCCGGGCCGTCATCGGGTTGGGGCCGCAGGACGAAGCCTGGAAGCGCGGCGAGGACTACGTGGGCGTGTGGCACGCGACGCAGGCGGACGCGCAGGCGCGGCAGGAGGCGCTGTCCTGTGTGCCCGCGGGCAAATATCGCGCCATGGTGGTGTCGCCCCTGGCGTCCGGCCGCCTCGATCCGCCCGACATCTGCCTGGTGTACGCAACGCCCGGCCAGATGATCATCCTGATCAACGGCCTGCAATGGAAGAACTACCGGCGCTTTGACTTCAGCGTGGTGGGCGAGACCGCCTGTGCGGATTCCTGGGGCCGGGCGCTGGCCACCGGCGAGCCCAGCCTGTCCTTGCCCTGTTTCGCCGAGCGCCGCTATGGCGGCGTGCCCGACGAAGAGATGCTGATGGCCTTGCCGCCGCGCTATCTGCCGATTGCCATCGAAGGCATGAAGGCGCTGTCGGCCAATGGCCTGCGCTATCCCATCGCGCCCTATGGCATCCAGAACGACGTGCGCGCGGGCATGGGCGTGAGCTACGCGCAGGCGCCCAGGGCTCAGGGTTGAGCCTGCGCGTGCAGCGCCGCCGCAAGGGCGCGCGCCGCCGGGCCGAGCGGACGGTCGATGCGATGCGCGAGGTAGGTCTCGGTGGCGATCTGGCTGTCGCGCCCCAGGCTGGCGGCGGGGACGCGCAGCAGGCGGCCCTCGGCCAGGTCGCGCTCGACCTGCCAGAACGGCAGCCGGCCCCAACCCAGCCCGGCGCGGATCAGCGCGTGCTTGGTGTCCTGCCCGCTGACGCGGCAGGTCTGGGGCGACAGGACCGCGAAATCGCGGCCTTCGGAGAGGGGCGACGGATCGACCTGCACGATCTGCAGATGATCCGCCAGGTCGGCCTCCGACAATGCGGCGCCGGTGCGCGCCAACCGCGCCAGCGGATGCGCGGCGCCGACGACCGCCACCATCTGCACCGCGCCCAGCGCCTGCACGGCGATGCGGGGATGCCGGAAGTGTTCGCCGGCCAGGATGCCCAGGGTGTGCGTGCCGTCCAGCAGCGCCTCGACCGGGCCGCCCAGGGGCAGCACCGACACGCGTATCGCGACCGAGGGATACGCCGCGCGCATCCGGACCAGCGCTGCGCCCGCGTGTTCGATCGGGAACAACGTATCCACCGCCAGCGACAGCGCCAGTTCCACGCCTTCGCCCAGCCCTTGCGCGCGGGCGCGCAGGGCGTCCACGCGCAGGAGGATGTCGCGGGCATTGGCCAGCAGGGCCTGGCCCTGCGGCGTCATGACGGGGCGATGCCCGCCGCGGTCAAAGAGCGGCACGCCAAGCTGCGCCTCCATGTTGGCAATGGCGTGGCTGACGGCCGATTGCACGCGGGCCAGCCGGCGCGCCGCGGCGCGGAAGCTGCCCGTGTCCGCCACGGCGGCGAACATGCGCAATTGGTCCAGGGTGAGGGCGTCGATCATGTGAGCGGTGGCCTAAGCAGTGATCTATTTTTTCGATCAAGAACGTCAAAAGGTTATCACTTCGCAGGATAGGCTCAAGCCGGCATGATGCCGGGATCGTCTGGACATCGAGGTCAGCATGGAAAAAGTCGAATTCGCGACGGCAAGCGGTCCCGCGGCGCAGGTCCGCTGGGGCGCCGTGGCGGCCGTCGTCGGCGCGGGGGTGGTGGCGGCCCTGCAGGTCGGCAAAGTCATCATCGCGGCGCCGCTGCTGCGCAAGGACATGGGGCTGGACCTGGCGTCCATCGGCACCCTGACGGCGGTGTTCTCGCTTCTGGGCATGGTCGGGGGCATCGCGGCGGGCGGCGTGATCGCGCGCTTTGGCGCGCGGCGCATGCTGATCCTGGGGCTGGCCGCCACGGCTTTCGGCACGGCGGCGGGCGCGCTGGCGCCGGGTTACGGCGTGCTGCTGGCGACGCGGGTGCTCGAAGGGCTGGGCTTCCTGATGATCACGGTGGCAGGTCCCGCTTTGCTGCAGCGCATTGTCACGGGCGGCCGGCGCGACTTCGCCTTTGCGCTGTGGAGCTGCTACATGCCCGCCGGGATGGCGATTGCGATGCTGGCCTCGCAGGCGTTTTCCGATTGGCACGCCTACTGGTGGTGCGCGGGCCTCGCCGCGGGCGTGGCGCTTGCCGGCGTGGCCCTGCTGTCGCCGCCCACGCCGGGCGGGGGCAGGCTGTCCTGGCGCGGCCTGCGCCAGGACACCGCCGACACCCTGGGCGCCGCCGGTCCCGCGCTGCTGGCGCTGTCCTTCATGCTGTACAGCGTGATGTTCTTTGCGTTGTTCACCTTCCTGCCGGTGCTGCTCATGGAGGCGCTGGGATTGACGCTTGCCGCGGCCGGCCTGTACAGCGCGCTGGCCAGCGCCGCCAACGTGGTCGGCAACCTGGGCGCCGGGGTGCTGCTGGCGCGCGGCTGGCGGCGGTCCACGCTGATCGCCTGCGCCAGCGCGGCGATGGCGGCCGTGGCGCTGCTGATCTTCGGGTCCGCGCTGCCGGCCATGCCGACCTTTCTGTTGTGCGTGCTGTTCTCGGCGGTGGGCGGGCTGATTCCGGCCACGCTGCTGGGCACCGCGCCGCTGGTGGCGCCGCGCCCGGCGCTCGGCGCGGCGTCGGTGGGGCTGGTCATGCAGGGGAGCAACCTGGGGCAGGTGATCGGGCCGGTGGCGGTGGGCGGGGCCATCGACCGCTTTGGCTGGACGTCCGCGTCGTTCATCGTGGCGGCGGCGGGGCTGGCGGGCGTGGCCATCGCGTGGCGCCTGCGGCGGGTCGACGGCGCGCGGCTGTGACGGCGCGGGGCTCGCCCGACGTGCGCGCGCCGGGCTGGCATGCCGCGGTAACCCGGCTGGCCTATCATGGCTCGGACGACACGTTGGAGGTTACATGCATACGTCCGCCCCACGCCTGGTCATCTTCGATTGCGACGGCGTCCTTATCGATAGCGAAATCATTGCCGCCCGGGCCCAGTCCCGCGCGCTGGCCGAACATGGCATCACGATCACGCCCGAAGAAGCGGCGTCGCGCTTTGCCGGAATCCCGGATGCGGACATGTGGCGCACGCTGCAGGCGGAGAACGGCTGCGCGCTGCCCGAGGAATTCGCGCGCCAGTACGCCGACCGGCTGGAGCACACTTTTCGCGCTGAGCTGCGCGCCTTGCCGCACGTGCACGAAACCCTGACGATCCTGCGCGAACGCGGCCTGGACCTGTGCGTGGCCTCGAGCAGCACGCCGCGCAAGCTGGAGGCGGCGCTCAGGATGGTGGGACTGTGGGATGCGTTTGCGCCCCACGTGTTCAGCACGGCGCAGGTGGCCAAGGGCAAGCCGGCCCCGGACGTCTTTCTTTACGCCGCGCGGCAGATGCGGGCGGCGGTGCTGGATTGCGTGGTGGTCGAGGACAGCGTGCCCGGCGTGCGCGCCGCCCGCGCGGCGCGCATGCGGGCGGTGGGTTTCGTGGGCGCCTCGCACAACGGGCCGCAGCAGCGGCAGCGCTTGCTGGACGAGGGCGCTTTCGAGGTCATCGACGATCTGCGGCGGCTGCCGGAGATCATCTGAGCCGCCTGCCGGACTACGCCGTCGCGGGCATCTGTCCGTGCAGCAGGTAGTCCATCAGTTCGCGCACGGAGCGCATGGCGTTGCCGAACGGCAGCTTGGACGCGCCGCGGAAAAAGAGCCCCCGGCTGACTTCGCCGCGCATGGCCGCGGCCAGCTTCAAATCGATGCAGAACTGGCCGAACTTGGCGATGCCGTCGCGCAGGCCGCATTGCGTCAGGCAGTCCATGCGCTGGCTGCAGCGCCGCGGATCGGCGCGGGTGTTGGCCTGCAGCGTGCCTTCCTGGCGCAGATAGCGCGTGAGCCACGGCGTGGCCACCGCGCGCGCGGGCAGGCCGGCCACGCTGGTGAATTCGGCGAGCTGGTCGGGATCGGCGTCGATCAGCACGCGCTTGAAGTTTTCGTGGGCATCGCCTTCGTGGGTGACGGCGAACGCGGTGCCCACCTGCACGCCGTCGGCGCCGTTTGTCAGCCAGTGGCGCACCTGCTCATGGCTGCCGACGCCGCCCGCCACGATCAGCCGCGGCGCGTCGCGGCCGAGCTGCAATTCGCTAAACAGCGAGTGGCAATCGGCCAGCACGCGCTTGAAGTCGAAGCGTTCGCTGTGCAGGTCGTCCAGCCGCGCCGCGCCCAGATGGCCGCCGGCGTAGCCCGGGTGTTCGATGACCACGGCGTCGGCCAGCCGGCCCTTTTTCATCCATTTCTTCAGCACGGCGGCCACGCCGCGCGCTTCGGACAGGATGGGCACCAGGGCCACCTTGGGGAAATCGGCTGTCATCTCGGGCAGGTCCAGGGGCAGGCCTGCGCCCATGACGATGGCTTGCGCGCCGCTTTCGCACGCCTGGCGCACCAGCGCGGGATGGTCGCGCACCGCCTTCATGACGTTCACGGCCACCAGGCCGCGGCCCTGCGCGGTCTCCAGCGCGGCGCGCACCTCGCGGTGCAAGGCCTCGCGGTTGGCGGTGTCGATCGTGTCGCGGTCATTGCATTTTTCGGTCTGCTCCACGAGATCGGCGTGGTGATGGCGCAAATCGACGCTGGCGATGGTGCCCACGCCGTTCTGGCTGGCAACCGCGCCGGCCAGGCGATGGGCAGATACGCCGACGCCCATCCCGCCCTGAACGATGGGCAGCAACTCGCGTCCGGCGAGGGAGAGTGATTTGAACCACGTCATGATATGAGTCTTTCCTCTGGTCAAGAGACCAGAGGCTAGAGCAAGGCAGGGTGCGCCGCCTTGCGAAGGATCAAGTGGCGCGGCAATGGGGCCAGACCTGGCGGCCGGCGCGCCCGGGGTTTCCAAGGCCCGGCTCCGGCCCCGGACTCGGGGTTATCTCTTTCCCATCAGACGCGTCCGATGGACAGGGCGGATCGCCAGCGAGGAACATGTCGACAATTCCGTTACCGCCCAGGTGGGGTATTGCCTGCGTATTCAAGAGACCTGCGCTTCACTTTCGTGCCCGAGCACGGCGGGGCGTTCGAGGTCAATGCGTTCACGTTCGAGGAGGCCCTGTCCGAGCCCTACCGGTTGTGCGTGCAGCTTTCCAGTCTTGACGCTGCCGCGAATGCCGGCGCGCTGCTGGACCAGCCCGCGCTGTTCACGATCTGGCGCGGCGGGCAGCCCATACGGCATATCCATGGCATCGTGTCGGAATGCGAACGGGCCGATACCGGGTGTCGGCGGACATGTTACCGGGCCGTGATGGCGCCGTCGCTCGTCCGCGCGGCCCGCTGTTCCGGCTGGCGCATCTATCAGTATCTGACGGTGCCCGAGATCATGGCGGACGTCCTCCAGCGCCTGGGCATCGCCGACTACGAGCAACACACCGCCGCCGATCATCCGCGGCGGGCGTATTGCGTGCAGGCCGGCGACACGGACCTGCAGTTCCTGAACCGCCTGGCCGCCGAAGAAGGCTATCTCTACCGTTTTGACCACACCGAGCGCAGTCATCGCCTTATCCACGCCGATCGCATCCGCGGCCTGGGCGAAATCCAGGGCGGCCCCGTCGTCTACAACGCCGCCTGCGGCGGCGCGCCGCGCGAACCCGCGTTGCGCCGGTTCACGTTCGCCGTCCGGGTGCGCACCAGCGTGCCGCTCCAACGCGACGCCGCCCACACGAATCTGCGCGACGTCCCGCCGTCCGCCCGCGTCGCCGCCGACCTGGGCATGCATGACGCGCGCCCAGGTCGATACGCCTACCCCGGGGCGTACCCGCGCAACGAGGCCGGCAAGCCGTTCGCGCCGTCGCTGCTGCCGGGACTGCGCCGCGATGCGCGCGTGGCCTTCGCGCAGGGCGACGACGCGCGCCTCGTCCCCGGCCTGGCGTTCAATCTGATCGGACATCCGCGGCAAGAATGGAACAAGGCGTGGCGGCCGGTGCGCTTGCGCCATCAAGGCGTGCAGCACGGCGGCCACGACGAAGCGGGGGCGGGCGGGAAACGCGGCACGCGGTACCACTGCGCCGCCGAACTCATCCCCGAGACGGCCGACTGGAAACCGGAGCCCGGTCTCAAGCCCCGCCCATCCGCCCCGCTACAGCCAGACCGCTTCAGCCGAACAGCTTGACGATCGCCGGCACGGACAGCACGGCGGTGTAGTAGCCCATGAACTGCACGCCGGTGTTAAAGCCAAACAGGCGCGACAGCAGGCCGCCGATCAGGCCCATGGTCAGGATGACGAGCAGGCCCAGGAACTGGCCTTCCCAGACGCTGATCACGATGATCAGCCCGACGAAGGTGGCGATGATGGCCTCGTGGCTGACCTTGCGCGACACGAACAGCGCGGCGCGGCGCGCGAAGTTCATCGCGAAGGGGTAGGACACGACCGCCGCCAGCAGCACGGCCAGCATGCCGTAGCCCAGGAACTCCCAGTGGTTCAGCAGGTTGTGCAGGTTGTGCGTCTGGCCGGTCGCCGCATCCACGGTGAACCGCGGCGGCGCGTTGAACAGCGGCGCCGCAGGACCCGCGGCCACCGGGCTCAGGGGCAGGCCGAAGGCGATCAGCGGGATCAGCGCCTCGGCGATGTAGGTGGCCTCGGTGACGCCGTTGCGCGCGCTGAGCACGGTGGTCAGGCGGTGATAGGCGTGCTTGACGCGCGAGCCCACCAGTTCACCCAGGACGACGGTCATGGCGACCGGGCTGAACACGAACGTGGCGCTGGACACGGCGGCGGTGGCGAGCGTCCAGCGGGTCTGCACGCGGTCCATCACCTTGAGCGGGTTGGGGAAGTAGCCCGACCAGCCCTTCACGTCGGGCGCCAGCGAGAACGTGCGCACCTTGTCGCGCAGCATCTTGCCGCGTCCCTGGGGCGAGAGCACGGTGAACAGGTCGGCGATCAGCGGTCCGATGGCGATGCCCAGGAAGTAGCTGATGCTGAGCTTGACGCCGTACTTCGCGGTCAGGCTCTGCAGCGCGATGATGACCATGACGAACGGCACCAGCAGCGCCACGGCGGCCCAGCGTCCGGCCGAAAAGTACGCGATCAGCAGCGCCGCGGCCAGGAAGATCCACGGCGCGGATTTGGTGATCGCCGCGCCGAACGGCGCCAGCAGCACCGCGAACAGCACCGCCAGGGGCACCGCGACGAAGGCCGCGACAATGGCGCCGGACACCATCTTGCGCAGCGCGATGTGCGGCACGCCCAGCTTGCGCAGCATGTTCGCGTCCTGCAGCAAGGGAGTGGCCATGGTGTCGCCGGGAATGCCCAGGAGCGCGGTGGGCACGGCGTGCGTCATGTGCTTGGCGACCGCGCCGGCCAGAAAGAAGGTGAAGACGCCGGCGGGCGGCACGCCCAGCAGGACCACCAGCAGGGTCAGCGGCGCCAGGGTGGTGGTTTCGTCCGTGCCGGACACCAGCCCGATCGCGGCAAACACCACCGCGCCCAGCAGCCCCATCCCGGCGGCCACCATGATTTGTTCGAGCAGTACGGGGTCGCTCATGCCAGCGCCTCCTTGCCGGCGCCGCGCCGCGCATCGGCGGCCGCGGCGGGGGCGGCGGCCTGGGCCGCCGGTTGCGCGAAGAGGTCGTACAGGTCCAGCTCCTTCAGTTCGCGCACCACGGCATCGGGCAGGTCGGCCAGCGTGCCCAGGCCGCCAGGCTGCTCGGCCAGTTCGGCCAGCACTTCGGCGCGCCAGGCCGGGTCGTGCGTGGCGCTGTGCTCGAGGACTTCGCGCTTGGGGGGGAACAGGCGGGCGCAAATGACGCCGGCCAGCACGCAGCCCGCCAGTCCGGCCAGCATGGCGTAGGCGTGGGCCAGTTCGGGCGACGCGACCACGCCGCGCAGCCAGCGGCTGGCGACGAAGAATCCGGCCACGCTGACCGAGATGCCGATACCGATGGCCCAGGCCAGGTGCCTGAGGTCCACGGTGTCGCTCCAGACTTCAGCCAGGCGCGCGGAGGGCGCCGGGGGGATGTGTTTCATGTCTCTCTCCTAGGTCTGCGGGCGGCGCGCGGGGATCTCCGGCGCCGCCTCGGGTTTTTGTCCGGCGGGATTATCGGGAAGCGCGCAGTTCCTCCAGCAAGGCCAGCGCGCGGTCGGTGCGGACGTCCTGCTCCGCGGCCATGCGCTTGGCGACCTCGTCGATTTCCGCGCCGGTTGCGCCCGCCACCAGCGCGATGTTGCGGGCATGCAGCGCCATGTGGCCGCGCTGGATGCCTTCGGTGGCCAGTGCGCGCAGCGCGCCCAGGTTTTGCGCGAGGCCGACGGCCACGGCGACTTCGCCCAGTTCCTGCGCCGAGCGGACGTCCATGATCTTGAGCGCCAGGCGCGCCAGCGGATGCGTCTTGGTGGCGCCGCCCACCAGACCGACGGGCATCGGCATTTCAATCGTGCCGACCAGCGCGCCCGAGGTGTCCTTTTCCCAGTGGGTGAGGGAGGTGTAGCGGCCCGAGCGGCTGGCGTAGGCATGCGCGCCGGCCTCGACCGCGCGCCAGTCGTTGCCGGTGGCCACGATGATGGGGTCGATGCCGTTCATGATGCCCTTGTTGTGCGTGGCGGCCCGGTACGGGTCGATGGCGGCGAACGTGTACGCGTCCAGCACGCCTTCGATGATTTCGGCGCCGCTGCGGTCCTTCGTGTCCAGCGCCTGCGGCGTCAGGCGCACGCGGGCGCGGGCCAGGCGCAGGTCGGCCAGGTTGGACAGGATGCGCAGGCGCACCGACCCGCCGACGATTTCCTCGACCAGCGGGGCCACGGCCTCGGCCATGGTGTTGACGGTGTTGGCGCCCATGGCGTCGCGCACGTCGACGATCAGGTGCATCACGATCATCGGGCCGCGCGGCGTGTCCGGGAAGACGTGGACCTCGATGTCCTGGCAGCCGCCGCCCAGTTCGATCAGCACCTTGTCGCGGCTGTTGGCCAGCGTCAGGATGCGTTCGCGCTCGCGCAGCAGGGCCAGGCGCGCGCCATGCGGGTCGGTCAGGCCCAGGACCTGCACCTGCGCGCGCATCAGCGGCCGGGTGCTGGACGTCTCGAAGCCGCCGCATTCGCGCGCCAGCTTGGCCATGTAGGACGCGGCGGCCACTACGGACGGTTCTTCCACCGCCATGGGCACCAGCACGTCGCGCCCGTTGACCTGGAAGTTGCCCGCCACGCCCAACGGCAGCTCGAACGTGCCCAGCACGTTTTCGATCATGCCGTCGGCGCGGGCCAGGCCCAGCGCGCCGGGCGCGGCAAGCAATTGCCGCTCCTCGGCCGTGAGCGAGGCGGCGTCGGCGATGGCGGCGAGACGTTGGGCAGGGGTGAGGGCCCGGAAATTGGGCAGGCGTGAATCGGCCACGATGGCATGTCTCCGTATAGAAATCTGAAAATCGAGTGGCCCGATTCTAGGTAAACTGTACCGCCATTGAGAGGTACAGTTTGGGCAAACAGTACCATCGCACTGCACCAATTTTGGCCATGAACGAACGGGGAATTCGCGTGGAACCAGCCAAACCGCCCGGCAGGCCGCAACGCGCGGCGCCCATCGCCGAGAGCCTAGCCAACCTGATCGGCCAGCAGATTGCCGATGGCGTCTATCGCGCGGGCGACAAGCTGCCCTCCTTGCGCGAGCTGGCGCAACTGCACCGCTATGCCAAGAACACGGTGGTGGTGGCCTTTGAACTGCTGGTGGCGCGCGGACTGGTGGAGCCGCGGCGCGGTTCGGGCTTTTATGTGCTGGACGTCAAGCATGCGGGCCCGGCGGCGGACGAAGAGCCCGGGCAGTTGAGCCGGGCAATGGACATCGTCTGGCTCATGCGCGAACAGCTCAAGACCCAGCCCGACGCGGTGGCGGTGGGCGATGGCTTTCCGCCGGTGGAGTGGCTGGCCGACATGCGCATGGACCGCTATCACCAGAAGGTGGTGCGCACGGGGCTGGGCGCCTTGTTCCGCTACGGAAGCCGCTTTGGCTATGCGCCGCTGCGCGAAAGCCTGGTGCGCAAGCTGGGCGACGTGGGCATCAGCGCGGCGCCCTCGCAGCTCGTGCTCACGCATGGCGCGAACGAGGCGATGGATCTGGTGATCCGGTATTTCCTGCCCCCCGGCTCGACCGTGCTGGTCGACAACCCCGGTTATTACCCGCTCTTTGGCAAACTGAAGCTGGCCGGGGTGAGGATGCTGGGCGTGCCGCGCCTGCCGGACGGTCCCGATCTGGCCGCGCTGGAAGCGTTGTTGCAGCGCGAAAAGCCACGCCTGTTCTTTACGCAGTCGATCGCGCATAACCCGACCGGCTCGGACATTTCCCCGGCCAGGGCCTACAAGCTCCTGCAGCTCTCCGAGCGCTACAACCTGATGCTGGTCGAAAACGATCCGCTGGCGGACTTCAAGCCGACGTCGTCCGTCCGCCTGTCGGCGCTGGACCAGCTAGAGCGGACGATCTACATCGGCAGCTTCTCGAAGTCCTTTTCGGCGGCGCTGCGCGTGGGGTTCATTGCCTGCAATGCGGCGCTGGCCAGCGATCTGGCGGACCTGAAGGCGCTGGTACACGTCAGCAGCTCGGAGTACTGCGAGCGCATGGTGGACGTGATGCTGCGCGAAGGCCACTACGAGCGGCATCTGGTGCGCCTGCGCCAGCGGCTGGAGGCCGCGACCGGACAGGCCTTGCAGGTGCTGGACGCGCTGGGCGCGCGCGTGTTCACCCGGCCGACGAGTTCGCTTTACCTGTGGTCGTCGTTTCCGGGCGTGGACGACTCCTTGACGATGGCCGAGGCGCTGATGCCCGAAAAGGTCATCATGGCGCCGGGGCGTGTGTTCAGCGTCGATCCCACGGCCGTGTCGCCGTGGTCCCGCTGCAATGTCGGCGCTGTGGTGTCGCCGCGGTTCCACGCCACGCTGTCCGCGTACCTGGCTCAGCGATAGGCGAATTCCTGGAAAGCCTGCCGCAACTCGGCCTGCGCGGTGGTGCTCAAGGCCCGTGCGGCCGGCGTGGAGGGGCCGCTGCGCGCCGCCTGCACCGCAAAGCGGCGCACGCCCCGGCGGGCGAGTTCGCGGGCCAATGCCAGGAGGCGCGCTTCGTCCAGCCAGTCGGGATGCCAGGTGATGCGGCACTCGAAGTCGGCCCCGGCCGACAGCAATTGCGTCAGGCATGCCAGCGCCGGGCGCTGCGAATCCCGCCGGCCCGTGATGTCGTCATAGCCTTTGGCATCGGCCTTGATGTCCATGCCCACCCAGTCCAGGTGGCGCAGCACGTCCGCCAGCCGCAGCGGATAGATGCCCGCGGTGTGCAGGCCTACGCGATATCCCATGCGCTTGACGTCGCGGATCATGGCGGGCAGGCGCGGTTCGCTGAGCGGCTCGCCGCCCGAAAACACCACCGCGTCCAGGAGGCCCTTGCGGGTTTCGAGGAACGCACGGACCTCGCGCCAGTCGTAGCGGGCGGCGCGCGTCTGCAGTTCGGTATTGTGACAGTAGTGGCAGCGCCACGGGCAGCCCGAGATGAACACCACCGCGGCAAGCTGGCCGGGCCAGTCCACGGTGGAAAAGGGCACCAGCCCGCCCACGGCGGCCGAGTGCCGGGGCAGGGGCTGGATGACCGGCTGGGGCGGCGCGGCATAGGCCGGCCGGTCCGCCAGCCGGCGCACGGCCTGCGTGGCGGGGCCGGCGCCCTTGGGCGAAGCGCCTTCAGGCACTGCGTTCGACGAAGAAGCGGCGTTCATTGAATTCGCCCTGTTTGCCGGTGTTGAAAGAAGAGACCGGGCGGTGATAGCCCATCACCCGGGTCCAGACTTCGCAGCGCACGCGCTGGCTGTCGTCCAGCCGGAGGGCGGGCGCAGAGGCGGCGATGGGGGCGGTCAAGGTTTGCATAGGATTTCCTCGGTAGGGGCGCCGGGCGCAGGTCCGGCGGGATGGAGGCCGGCGCGCGCCGCGAGGGTTGCGCGCCTGCCCGGGTGAGGGCGTGGCTAGGCCGGGGCGCAGCACGCCGATTGTTTGGCCAGCAGTTCCGCATCGCACTTGGGGCAGAACTCGTGATGCCCGGCCAGGTAACCGTGATGGGGGCAGATCGAGAACGTCGGCGTGACCGTGATGTAGGGCAGGCGGAAGTTGCTGAGCGCGCGGCGCACGAGCTGCTTGCAGGCCTGGGCGGACGACACGGCTTCGTTCATGTACAGGTGCAGCACCGTGCCGCCGGTGTACTTGCCTTGCAGCGCTTCCTGCAGTTGCAGCGCGTGGAAGGGATCGTCCGTGTAGCCCACGGGCAACTGGCTGGAGTTGGTGTAGTAGGGCTGGGCGTCGGTCCCGGCCTGCAGGATGCCCGGGTAGCGCTTGCGGTCTTCGCGTGCGAAGCGGTAGGTGGTGCCTTCGGCCGGCGTGGCTTCCAGGTTGTAGAGGTGGCCGGTTTCTTCCTGGAACTCGGTCATGCGCTGGCGTACGCGGTCCAGCAGGCGCACGGCGAATGCGTGGCCGGCGGGCGTGGTGACGTCGTCGGCGTCGCCCGTGAAGTTGCGGATCATCTCGTTGATGCCGTTCACGCCCAGCGTGCTGAAGTGATTGCGCAGCGTGCCCAGGTAGCGGCGGGTGTAGGGATACAGGCCCTGGTCGATGTAGCGCTGCACCACCTTGCGTTTGGTTTCCAGCACGTCGCGGCCCAGTCCCAGCAGGTAGTCCAGGCGTTCCATCAGCAGCGCCTCGTCGCCCCGGCAGGTGTGGCCCAGGCGCGCGCAGTTGACGGTGACCACGCCGACCGAGCCGGTCTGCTCGGCCGAGCCGAACAGGCCGTTGCCGCGCTTGAGGAGTTCGCGCAGGTCGAGCTGCAGGCGGCAGCACATGGAGCGCACCATATGCGGCTCCAGGTCGGAATTCAGGAAATTCTGGAAGTAGGGCAGCCCATAGCGCGCCGTCATTTCGAAAAGGCGTTCGGTGTTGGGGTGGTCCCAGTCGAAATCGGGCGTGATGTTGTAGGTGGGGATCGGAAACGTGAACACGCGTCCCTTCGCGTCGCCCGCCATCATGACCTCGATGTAGGCACGGTTGATCATGTCCATCTCGGCCTGCAGCTCGCCGTAGGAAAAGGGCATTTCCTCGCCGCCCACGTAGGGGATCTGGTCCTTCAGATCGGCCGGGCAGGTCCAGTCGAACGTAAGATTGGTGAACGGCGTCTGTGTGCCCCAGCGGCTGGGCACGTTCAGGTTGAAGATCAGTTCCTGGATGGATTGCTTTACGTCTGCGTAGGTCATGGCGTCGCGGCGGATGAAGGGCGCCATGTAGGTGTCGAACGAGCTGAACGCCTGCGCGCCGGCCCATTCGTTCTGCAGCGTGCCCAGGAAGTTCACGATCTGGCCGATGGCGGCCGACATGTGCTTCGGGGGCGTGGACTCGACTTTGCCCGGGATGCCGTTGAAGCCTTCGGTCAGCAACTGGCGCAGCGACCAGCCGGCGCAGTAGCCGCTGAGCATGTCCAGGTCATGGATGTGGATGTCGCCTTCGCGGTGCGCCTGCCCGGCCTCGGGCGTGAAGACGTTCGACAGCCAGTAGTTGGCGGTGACCTTGCCCGCCACGTTCAGGATCAGGCCGCCCAGGCTGTAGCCCTGGTTGGCGTTGGCATTGACGCGCCAGTCGCGCTGCTCCAGGTACTCTTCCATGGCGCTTTCGACGTCCACCAGCGTGTGGCGCAGCGCGCGCAGGCGGGCGTGCTGTTCGCGGTACACGATATAGGCGCGCGCCGTGCGCCAGTGGCCGGCCTGGACCAGGGCTTCCTCCACGCGGTTCTGGATGGTTTCGACGCCGGGGCAGACGTTGCCGGCCAGCGCCGCGATTACCGGGCCGGTCAGCGCCCGGGCGCCTTCCAGGTCCAACTCCCCCGTGCTCTGGCCCGCCGCCGCCATGGCCTGCGCGATCTTCTCGCTATCGAATGCAACGACGCGGCCGTCGCGCTTGAGGATGTGTTGGATTTCCATTGTTGGCACCATATGTAGTGGAGTGCGAAAACTCTACCACCACATATGGTGCTGGATTCGGAAAGGGATGGGCGGATATGCGCGCGGATTGACCCGCATCAAACGCCCGCATGCGGTTGCGAAATCGCGCAACACGGCGCGTGCGGGCGCGGCGCGATGGCCGCCGCCCGGTCAAAACCCGATGCCGACGCCCACCAGCGATATCGCCACCGCCAGGGCCGCGGCGGTGGCCGCCGGATGCGGCGCCCACGAGAGCTTGCCGATCCACAGCAGCGCGCCCGCCGACAGCCAGCCCAGCCAGGCCACCATGCCGTGCGTGTCGCCCCACAGCCCCACGCAGGGCAGGATGGCCAGGCCCAGGAGCAATACGCCGGCCCCGCGCAGCACGCGCGTGTGGCCGGCGCGGGGATCGCGCGTCCAGACCTGGTCGTAGTGGCGGGGCGCCGCCAGGGCCAGGCAGGCCATGCCGGCGTAGATCAGCAGCAGGGCCATCGCGATGGCGACGAAGTCATTCATGGGCATGCGGCCGCAGTCATGCGCGGTTCTCGGCGCCGGCCGGGTGGGTCGGCGCCCTTGCGCGGTGGTGGGTAATGACCCCGATTCTACGGGAATCGGCGGCGCGACCCGTGCGCGGGGACTTTGTATTTTTTTCACGGTGCCTGGCCCGGCAGGCCGGGGCGATGCGCCTGCGGACGGGCGCGCGGCCGCCGCGGCAAGCAGGAACGGCAGTTGCTGAATACGCGCCTTCAGCCGGGTTGATCGTCGCCATGCCGATTGCCGGAGGTCCGGGCGACGGCCCGCGCGACGAGCTCAGCGATGACCCCAGCGATGACCCCAGCGATGACCCAACACAAAGGAGCGCCACCATGAAACGCAAAGCCGGAAACGCCGCACAAATCAAGGAACTGCTGTACCAGGCCCTGGAGACGGAAATCGGCGGCCTCGCGATCTACGAGACTGCGGTGACCTGTGCCGTCAATGAAGACCTGAAGAAGGAATGGCTGGGCTATCTGGAAGAAACGCGGACGCATCGCCGCGTGCTGATGACCGTGTTCGAGCAGCTCAAGCTGGACCCGCAAGCCAGTTCGCCGGGCCGCGATGTGGTGCGGCATATGGGCGAATCGCTCGTGCGCGCCATGAAGATGGCGCTGAGCGCGGGCGATGCGCAGGCCGCCCAGCTGGTCGCCACCGAATGCGTGGTGCTGGCCGAAACCAAGGACCACGCCAACTGGTCGCTGATCGGACTGATCGCCGAGCAGCAGTCGGGCGAGCAGGCCAAGATCCTCAAGCACGCCTATGACGCCGTGTCGACCGACGAGGACCATCACCTCTATCACACGCAGGGCTGGTCCCGCGAGCTGTGGATCGAATCGCTCGGCTTTCCGGCCGTGCTGCCGCCGCCCGAAGAGGTCAAGAAGGTGGAAACCGCCATTGGCGCATCCCGCGCCGAACAGGCGCGCGATTCGATGCTGGCCCATTAAGGAGAACGACTCATGGCAAGCAAGAAGCCAGGCAAGGGTGGATCGGGCGGCGCGCTCGATACCGCATACATGAACACCGACAGCGGCCCCGCCAGCGGGCCGGCCGGCAAGCCCTCGCATCCCGCGCTCAAGCGCGCGGCGGCCGTGGGCGCCACGGCGGGCGCCATGCCCCACAACACGAACAAGGAGGCCGAGTACGGCGAAGAGGCGGCGCGCTGTCCCTACGCGGGCGCGCACGTCGGCGCGGTCGACCCGGCCGTGAGCGCGAGCTCGCTGTCCGAAAGCGAGACCTCGGCCAAGACCGGGGACGCGGCCACGCCCGGCGTCAATCAGGTCGACGGCACGTTGCCCCGCGTGCGCGCGGACGCCAGCGGCCAGGAACTGACCACGAACCAGGGCGTGCGGGTCAGCGACAATCAGCATTCGCTCAAGGCCGGGCTGCGCGGACCCGCGCTGCTCAAGGACTTCATCCTGCGCGAGAAGATCACGCATTTCGACCATGAGCGGATCCCCGAGCGCATCGTGCACGCGCGCGGGTCGGCCGCCCATGGGTACTTCGAGTGCTACAAGCCGCTTACCGACCTGACCGCCGCGTCGCTGTTTGCCGAAGCGGGCAAGCGCACGCCGGTCTTCGTGCGCTTTTCCACGGTGGCCGGGGAACGCGGGTCCAAGGACACCGCGCGCGATGTCCGGGGTTTTGCCGTGAAGTTCTATACGGACGAGGGCAACTGGGACCTGGTGGGCAACAACATGCCGGTGTTCTTCATCCAGGACGCGATGAAGTTCCCGGACCTGGTCCACGCGGTCAAGCCCGAACCGCACCACGGCATGCCCCAGGCGGCGTCCGCGCACGACACCTTCTGGGATTTCGTGTCGCTCATGCCCGAATCGACCCACATGCTGATGTGGGTGATGTCGGACCGGGCGATTCCGCGCAGCTACCGCATGATGCAGGGCTTTGGCGTGCATACCTTCCGCTTTGTGAACGCCCAGGGCGAATCGCGGCTGGTGAAGTTCCATTGGAATCCCATCCTGGGCACGCATTCGCAGGTGTGGAACGAAGCGGTCAAGGTGTCGGGCGCCGATCCCGACTATCACCGGCGCGACCTGTGGGAGGCGATCGACGCCGGCCACGGCCCGCAATGGGAGCTTGGCGTCCAGGTGTTCACCGACGACCAGGCCGAAGGCTTCAGTTTCGACGTGCTGGATGCCACCAAGATCGTGCCCGAGGAACTGGTGCCCGTCGTGCCCATCGGGCGCATGGTGCTGGACCGCAATCCCGACAACTTCTTCGCCGAGACCGAGCAGGTAGCGTTCTGCGCCGCGCATGTGGTGCCCGGTGTGGACTTCACCAATGATCCTCTGCTGGCTGGCCGCATCCATTCCTACGTCGACACGCAGATCTCGCGTCTGGGCGGCCCGAACTTCCACGAGATCCCGATCAACGCGCCGCTGGCGCCGGTGCACAACAACCAGCGCGACGGCATGCACCGGCAGACCATCCATCGCGGCCGGGTGGCGTATGAGCCGAATTCCCTGGCCGGCGGCTGCCCGTTCCAGGCGGGCATGGACGGGTTCGTGTCGTTCCCGGAGCCGGTGACGAGCGATGAGCTGCGCGGGCATCCGGAGAAATTCGCCGAGCACTACAACCAGGCCACGCTGTTCTACAACAGCCAGACCGCATGGGAACGGCAGCACATCGTCGATGCCTTTGCGTTTGAGCTGAGCAAGGTGACGGTGCCGCAGATCCGGGCGCGCATGGTGTCGTCGCTGCGCAATGTGTCCGACGAGCTGGCGCAGGGCGTGGCGCAGCAACTGGGCATGCCTCTGCCCGATCCGATGCCGCGCGCCATGCCCAATCCGCCCAAGTCCGAAGTCGAGGTGTCGCCGACGCTGTCGTTGACCGCGCGACCCGGGGATGGCGGCGTGGCGACGCGCAAGGTGGCCATCCTGGCGGCCGAAGGCGTGGATGGCAAGGCGGTGTCCGCCGTGGCCGATGCCCTCATCCAGGCGGGCGCCGTCGTTCGGCTGGTGGGCCAGCGCATCGGCCCGGTGCAGGCGGCCGACGGCGGCAGCTTTGACGCGGACGCCTCGCTGGACAATCACCCGTCGGGACTGTTCGACGGCGCGGTCGTGCCCGGCGGTGAGGCCGCCATGGCGAGTCTTGCGGCGGACGGGCGGGCGCTGGAGTTCCTGCGCGACGCCTATCGCCACGGCAAGACGCTGATGGGCGTCGGGGACGGCGTGCAGGTGTTCGCCGCGGCGGGCATCGATCCGGACCCGAACGACGGCGGCCTGCTGCTGGGCGGCGAGGCGCCCAAGGCGTTCATTGAAGCGCTGGGCAAGCACCGCCATCCGGAGCGGGAGACGACACCGCCCAAGGTATGAGGGCGCGGCAGCACGGGTAAGGAAGGACCATTGACACCGACGTGGCGGCTGCGAATACTGCGTTGGCAGGTCGGGCGAGCGCAACCGGCGCTCGCTCTCCTTACCCCGGGGGGCCGTATGAACCGCGCGTCCGTGTTGCCTGTGAAGTTTCTGGGCTGGCTTTGCGCCAGCCTTTTGACGTTTTCGGCCCTGGCCTGGGTGTCGCCGCCCGCGCACGCGGCCTCGGCGGCGGAGCTCAGCGCCGATTCGCTGGCCGCGCTGGAGCAGCTCTACGCCCAGGCGCCGCGCACGCGCGAGCTGGGCGACAAGGCCGTCGGGGTGCTGGTGTTTCCCAGCATCATCAAGGGGGGGCTGCTGGTGGGCGGCGAGCGCGGCGAAGGCGCGCTGATCCGCCGCGGGCAGGTCGAGGGGTACTACTCGATTTCGGCCCTGTCTTTCGGATTCCAGGCCGGCGCGCAGCAGTTCAGCTATGCGCTCTTCTTCATGAACGAGGAGGCGATGGCCTACCTGGACAAGAGCGACGGCTGGTCGCTGGGCGCGGGGCCCAGCCTGGTGGTGGTGGACCAGGGCTATGCCGCCAGCATCACGACCACCACGCTGACGCAGGACGTGTACGCCGTGCCGTTCGGCGAACAGGGCCTGATGGCCGGGATGGGGCTGCAAGGCTCCAAGATCAGCCGCATCAATCCGAACTGAACCCGTTGCCGTCGCCATGACGGCCGGGCCGGGCGGCCGGGTAGTGCGGGGGGCAGAGGCGCGGCTGCGCGCCTCGTGCGCGGGTCAATCCAGCGTAATACCCGCGCGCGCCGCGACCTCGGTGAAGGTACCGACTTCCTTGGCGATCTGGTCGCGGAACGCCTTGCCGGGCAGGAACACCGGGTCCAGCGACAGGTCCGACACGGTCTTGCGCACCTGCTCGTCCTGCATGATTTCGGCGACGGCGCGGTTCAGCGTATCCACCACCGGGGCCGGCGTCTGCGCGGGCGCGACCAATCCATACCAGCCAACGAACGACGCGTCCGCCATGCCGGCCTCGGCAAACGTCGGCACGTCGGGCAATTGCGGCACGCGGCGATCGCCGGAGACTGCCAGCGCGCGGAGCTTGCCGGCGCGCGCCTGCGGGGCGGCCGAGGACACCGTGTCCACGCCCAGCGCGACCTCGCCGCCGATCAATGCGGTGACGAGTTGCGCGCTGCCCTTGTACGGCACCGGCATCATCTTGGCGCCCGCGGCCTGCGCGAACATTTCGCCGGCCAGGTGGGGGGCCGAGCCGGGGCCGAAGGTGCCGTACATCAGCCCGCCTTTGGCGCTTTGCTCGCGGGCGAGCGCCGCGGCCTCCTGCAGGGTGGTCGCGGGCACCGCGTTCTGCGCCAGCAGAACGATGGGCGCCATGGCGACAATGCCGATGTGTTCAAAGCTGCGCACGGGATCGTAGGGCAGCGACGGCTTGAGCGCCGGCAGCACGGTGTAGGTGGTGCTGCCGGAGAGCATCAGCGTGTAGCCGTCGGGCTTGGCGCGCGCCACCGCGTCGGCGCCGATGACCGTGGACGCGCCAGGGCGGTTTTCCACGATGACGGGCTGGCCCAGCTTGCCCGACAGGCGGGTGGCGAGCAGGCGCGCCACGGCGTCGGTGGCGCCGCCCGGCGTGAAGGGCACGACGATCTTGATGGACTGGTCCGGGTACGCGGCATGGGCGTCGCCGGGATGGGCGGCGGCGGCAAGCGTGAACGCCAACAGGGCGGTGCAGAATCTAGCGGTCATGGGGGGCTCGGTCAGGGTCAGGTGTTGGCGGAAGAGGTGGTGGCGGCAAGCTCGCGTACCGAATCGCGTACTGAGCTGCCCTGGTCGCCCAGGTCCCAGAAGAGGCCCGCCATGATGGCCAGGCCCTCGCGGGCGACGCTGCCCAGCAGATGCTCGTTGGGCGCATGCTGCGCGCACGCGGGATAGGAGTGGGGCACCCACAGGGTGGGCAGGCCGAGCTGGTCGGCGAAGATGTCGTTGGGCAGCGAGCCGCCCAGGTTGGGCAGCAACGCCGGCCGCTTGCCGGTGGTGCGCTGCAGCGAAGCCGCGGCCCAGCGCACCCACGGGCTGTCGGGCGACAGGCGGGTCGCGCCCGCCTGCATGCCGACGCGGATCTCGACGTCGTCGAAACCTCCCTGGCGCAGGTGCTCGGCGACGTGGGTGCGCAGCGCGCGCCAGTCGGTGCCCACGACAAAGCGCAACTGGCACCAGGCCACGGCTTCCGGCGGGATGGCGTTCACGGGCTTGGCCGGGTCGCCGGCGCCGAAGGTCAGCACGTCCAGGCTGTTCCAGCCGAACACCTTTTCGGGCGCGGACAGGCCGGGTTCGCCCCACCACGCGTTGATCTCGGGATCGTCTTCGCCGCCGCCCACGTCCAGGTCGGCGAGCGCGGCGGCGACCGCCTCGGGGATGGGAGGCGGGCGCAGGCCGGGCACGGCGATGCGGCCCTGGGCGTCGACCAGCGAGCCGATGGCGTGCATGAGCCGGATGGCCGGATTGGACAGCAGCCCGCCCCAGTTGCCCGAGTGGTAGCCGCGTTCGCGCGCCCGCACTTTCAGTTCGAAATTCACGGCGCCGCGCGAACCCATGAACAGCGTCGGCCGTTCGGCATGCAGGCGCGGCCCGTCGCTGGCGATGAAGACGTCGGCGGCCAGGAGGTCGCGCCGCGCCTCGCAGAAGGCGGCCAGGCCGGGCGAACCGGCTTCCTCGCCGGTCTCGATGAGCCAGGTGGTGTTGAATCCCAACGCGCCGCCGCGCGCGGCGAGCGTCCGGGCCAGGGCCTCCAGGTTGATTGAATGCTGGCCCTTGTTGTCGGCCGTGCCGCGTCCGTACCAGCGGTCGCCGTCGACCTGCAGGCGCCAGGGGTCGCGGCCGTCTGCCCATTTGGCGGCGTTGCCGCGCACCACGTCGCCGTGGCCGTACATCAGGACGGTCGGCAATCCGGGCGCCTCGATGCGGCGCGCCACCAGGATCGGCAGATCGACGCCGGCCGGATTGGCGTGGACGTCACAGGCAAAGCCCAGTTCCGACAGCAGCGGGACCAGCTCGTCGTTCAGGTAGGCGTGCTGGGCGGGGGCCTGCTCGGGCACTTCGCTTTCGGTCGCGAAGGCGACGCGGCGCGCCAGGGCGGACTGCAGGGCGCCGCTGTCATAGGCTTGTACGGCTTGGAGGATGGCTTGTTCGCGGGTCACGGCGGTTCTTCGTGCGGTGGGGAGGCACAAAGTTATTACGCTTCATCGCGTGCCACAATTAGATAATTCGCACTTTAGCGTTGCCATAAAGGCATCTCACACCGAGGCATCCGTGATTTCCCTGAGTCTCAGATATTTCCTGGAAGTGGCCCGCTGCGGCTCGATCGCGGGCGCGGCGGCAGCGCAGCATGTCGCGGCGTCGGCCGTCAGCCGCCAGATCGCCAAGCTGGAAGACAGCCTGGGCATCGTGCTCTTCGAGCGGCAGGCGCGCGGCATGACACTGAGCGAAGCCGGCCGGCAGCTCGCGGCCTATGCCCAGGCCGCCGCCCTGGAGGCCGAGCGCGTCACCACCGACATCCGGCGGCGCAGCGCCTTGGGCGACGTGACGATCCGGCTGGCCTGCACCGAGGGGTTCGCGCACCGTTTCATGCCGATGTGCATGGCCGATTTCAAGCAGCTTCGCCCCGAGGCGCGCTTTCATCTGCATGTGGAGCGTCCGGACGAGGTCACGCGCCTGATCCTGGAAGGCCTGTCGCAGATCGCGCTGCGCTACACGGTCGGGCAGGACGACCGGTTGAAGACCGAGCTGCTGACCCGCGCGCCGGTGTACGCGGTCATGTGCCGCCAGCACCCGCTCGCCAGCCGGCGCACGATCAGCCTGCGGGATCTCGCGGACGTGCCGCTGTCGCTGGGCGACCAGGGCACCACGGTGCGGCAGCTGTTTGACACGGCCTGCGCCAATGCGGGCCTGCACATCGAGCCCGCCTACGTATCCAATCATTCCGCGGCCTTCCTGCCCATGCTGCCGGGCAGCCGGATCGTCGCCCTGTCTGGCTACCTGACGCTGATGGGCGATCCGCAGGGGGCGGCGCTGGCGGCGGTGCCGTTCAGCAATCCGGAAATGCGCCAGCGCAGCATCCAGGCGGTGACGCTGCAGGGCCGCACCTTGCCGCCGCTGGCCAAGGAGTTCCTGGAATTCATGGCGCGGCGGCTGACCGCCGCGCCGCGGGCGCCGGACCAGGACGGCGGCGGGGCGAGGGGCTAAGCGCGGGGGCTAGGCGCGGGGGGCGGCGCACTAGGGCCGTGCGGGCTCGCGCCGCTACACCGACCGCACGAACAGCGCGCGCAGTTTGCTCCAGAAGTCGCCGCCCAGCACGAAAAAGCTGGCGACCAGCATGACGTCGCCCAGCAACTGCGCCTGCCACAGCTTGGGCCGCAGGCCCGGCCAGATCTGGTCCACGTAGGGTTCCAGCATCGAGGTCACGATGGGCAGGATGAACATCACCATCCCGATGGCGTGGCGCACCGGCCCCACCTTTTGCACGGGCGCGAGCTTTTTCGCGTGGCCGCCGATGATGGCCTTGAGCTGCTGGAATCCCTCTTTGCCCATCACGGCGATGCAGGTGATCAGCAGGACTTTGTTGGCGATGAAGATGGCTCCGGTCAGCGCCGCGATGCGTGAGCCGGGAATGTCCATGGCGGCGCCGACGGGAATCAGGAACCACAGCGCGAACGCCAGGATGAACAATCCGATTCCGCATTTGAAGCGCCAGCCCATCGCCGGCGCGGGTGGGGTGGGCATGTCTTGGGTAGTCATGGCGGGCTCCTTTTGAGTCGTGTGAACGGTCGGCGGAACGAAAAACGGGACTGGCGCGGCGCGCGCGGCCGGGGTTCGAGCAACTGCAGCATCAGGCAGGCATACAGCGTGACGGCGATGAACAGCCCCATGCGCACGGCGAACGCCGTGTACACGTCCTTGCCCGCGATGCTGTCCTGCACCGACTGGCCCAGCAGGATGATCAGCGTGACCAGCGTGTTCAGCCAGAAGCTGGGCGCATGGGGCGTGGGACTCAGCCGATAGAGCTTGCGCGCGATCGCCAGGGCGAACAGCAGCATCCACAGGAAGTACATCCACAGGCTGGGAAAGGGCCGCAGCGCGGCCCAGAACGCCACGGCCAGCACGCCTGCCAGCAGCGTCGATCCCAGGATCTCGCGGGCGGCGCCGTGCGCGGCCGTGACGCAGCTCTGGCGGCCCAGGCTGACCGCTTTCAGGATGATGGGCATGTAGCCCAGCGGATCGGTCAGCGCCAGCAGGAAGGCCGGCAGCACCACCAGCGCGGCGCGCACGGCCATGCGGGTGGCTTCGGCCGCGGGCAGGACGGGGGCGGGAGGCGGCGCCGGCACACCGGGCGGCTCGGGAAACAGCGCGTGGCACACGCCCAGCACCAGCGCGGCCAGGAGCAGGCCCTTGACCAGCGCCTCGATCACCGTCACGGCAAGGCCGAAGTCGAAGGTGCCGGCCGCGGAAATCATGGTCAGGCCGATGATGAGAAAGGTGGACACCAGATTGTTGCCGCCGCGCAAGCCATGCCGGAACGCCAGGAACAGGCACAGGCCGACGAGCAGCACGCCGCCGGCCGGGTAGTAGCGCAGCAAGGGGATCAGCAGCAGGCCGGTGCCGGTGGTGAACATCGCCACCAGCGCCAGCCCCAGGCCGGCCTTCAGGGACAGCGGCCGGTTCATCTGCGCCAGCAGGAAGACCCCGAGCACCGGCGCGACCATCGGGATCGGCATGTCCAGGCCGAAGCTGACGGCCAGGCAGAGCGCCGTCCCGACCCCCAGGCGCATGGCGCGCTGGCCGCGGGGATCGCGGGGAAGGGGCGGGGCGTCAGTAGGCATAGGAAAGCCAGCTCATCAGCCGCAGGTACACGCGGCCCAGCGGGTTGAGCGGATTGCCGGGCCGGGGAAACGCCATGACTTCGGCCTGGCCGCCGACCCGGATGCCGCGCAGGGACGGGAGCTGCCCGGGATCGAGGTCGATGGCGACCGGAAAGCGCTGCGCCGGTCGCAGCCAGTCGCGGCTGTTTTGCACGGTGGGCAGGGTGCCTGGCGGCGTGGCGGCGCCCACGCTCACGCCGTAGCCCACGCTGCGCACCCGGCCTTCGAAGACGCGTCCGGGCAATGCATCCAGGATGATGGCCACGGGCGTGCCCGGTTCGACATGGCCCAGATTGTTCTCCGTCATGTCGGCGTTGATCCACACGTCGTGGATGGCGATCAGCGTCATCACCGGCTTGCCCGCGGCCGCGAACTGGCCCGCGTCGGTGCGCAGGTCCGTGACCAGGCCCGCCGCGCGGGCGCGCACCTGCGTGTTGGCCAGATCCAGCTCGGCCTTCTCGACCGCCGCGGCGGCGCTGCGCAGCTTGGCGTTGTCTTCCTCGCTGCCGCCTTCCTGCTCGCGCGCGCGCTGGACCTCGGCGCGCGCCGCCGCGACCTGGGCCACCGCCTGCGCCAGGTTCGCGCGCGCGATCTCCAGCCGGCGCAGCGAGATCGTGCCCCGGTCTTCGCGGTACAGGCGTTCGAGGCGGGTGCTGTCCTGCCGCGCCCGCACCTCATTGGCCTGCGCGGCGCGCAGCGAGGCCTGCGCCGAATCGATGCCCGCCGTGCTGGCGCCGATCTGGCGGCGCGTGGCGTCCAGGTCTGCCCGCGCGCGGTCCAGGGCGATCCGGTACTGCTCCGGGTCGACGTCGAACAGCACCGCGCCCGCCGCCACGTCCTGGTTGTTGCGCACGTGCACCTTGGCGACGCGGCCCGATACCTCCGAGGCCACCGGCACCACGAAAGCCTCCACGCGCGCCTGCTGCGTATAGGGCGTGTAGCGGTCGGCCAGCAAATACCAGACCAGGCTCAGGACGATCACCAGCAGCACCCAGCGGATGCCCTTCCTGGCCGGATCCGCGGGCGGCGGCGGGGCGGCGGGCGGCTCGGGCGGGGCGGGTGTGGCGGGGCGGGCCGACGAGGGCGCGGGCGCCGCGGACCTGGGACTAGTCATGGGATCGCCTCGGTGTTCGGGGGGCGCGCGGAAACGGGCGTTGGCCGTCCGGCGTCGGACAGCAGGTCGCCCCAGTTGGTGCGTTGCTGCATCTGCTCTCGTGTGGCCGGATCCAGCAGCGGCTGGTCGCTGTGCCAGCCGCCGCCCAGGGCCTTGTACAGCGCGATCAGGTCGCGCACGGCATTGCCCCGGTTCACCAGATAGGTGTCCTGCTGCGTGGCCAGGGCGCGCTGGGCATCGAGCACCCGCTGGAAGTCGGAATAGCCCTCGCGGTACAGGGCGTTGGCCAGCGTCAGCGAGCGCTTGGCCGCCAGCGCCGCGTCATACAGGATGCCGTCGCGTTCCAGGGACTTGATCAATCCCGTGGCCGCATCGTCGGCTTCCCGCGCCGCCTGCCGCACGGCGTCCTGGTAGACGACGATGAGCTGCTGCAACCGGGCGTCCTGCACCCGCACCGTGTTGGTGATCCGGCCGTGGTCGAACACGTTCCAGGTCAGGCTGGGGCCGCCCAGCAGCGCCGAGGCGCCCGAAGTCCCGGCCAGCGACGTGGCGGTCCAGACGATGCTGCCCAAGAGGGTCAGCGACGGGTAGAGGTCTGCCTTGGCCACGCCCACCTGCGCCGACTGCGCCGCGATCCGCAGCTCCGCGGCCCGGATGTCGGGACGCCGCAGCAGCAGGTTGGCGGGCACGTCCTGCAGGACCGCCCGGTCGATCAGCGGGATGACCGCTTCCTGCGGCGCCAGGTCCGGCAATTCCGGCATCGGGCCGGGCGGCTTGCCCACCAGCACGGCGAGCGCGTTACGGGTGCGGGCGATCTGGCTTTCGAACTCGGGGATGGTGCCGAGCGTGCCGAGATACTGGGTGCGCGCCTGCTGCAGGTCCAGTTCGTCGGTTTCGCCGCTGTTGAAGAGGCGCTCGGTGATCTCGTAGCTGCGCTTCTGGATGGCCGCGTTGTCGCGGGCGATGCGCAGCCGGGCCTCGGTCGTGCGCAGCGCATAGTAGCTGTCGGCCACCTGCGCGTGCAGCAGCACCAGCACGTCCTCGCGGTTGGCCTCGGACGCGAAGTACGCCGCGTCGGCGGATTCGATGGCGCGGCTGAAGCGGCCCCAGAAATCGAGTTCCCAGCCGATGTCGAACCCCGCGCTGTATTGCCAGAAACTGCTGGGCCGGGGATTGCCCTCGGCGGACCGGGACGAGCGGCGCTGGTAGAACGCATCGGCGCCGATGACCTGGGTTTGCGGATAGGCGCCGCTGCGGGCAATGCCAAGCTGCGCGCGCGCCTCCATGATCTGCAGGCCAGCCACCTGCACGCCGGGATTGTGCGCGTCGGCCTGTGCGATCAGCGATTCGAGGATGGGGTCGTCAAAGATGCGCCACCATTCGCGGGCATCGGGCTGGGCGCCGGCTGCGGTGGCCTGTTGCAGCGCCGGGGTGTCCCATTGGTCGGACCAAGCGACCCGCTGAGGCTCGAAGTCCGGCCCCACTTGCACGCAACCGCCGAGGCAGAGCACGCCGGTCAGCAGCAGTCGATTCGAACCAGTCATCGGCCACATTGGGCACCAGGTCTGTCAAAAGCCTAACTGCAACGACCCAGGTCGCACGGCCCGATGTTGCCGCGCGGCATGGATGCCGGATTGCCTGGCGCGGGCGCCAAGGCGGCGCCAGTGCCGGCGGGGAAGCGGCCGGTGCGCGCCGGCCACGCGCGGGATCCGGGGATCCGCGAGCGGCCGGGGCGAACGGGCTTGCGTCCGCATGCCAATCGATTCTATTGAGCTTTTTCCGCCGGTGCCAGCAAAACGTTTTTTGGCCAGGCGGCCCGCCGGATCGGGCCATCGCCGGCGGGCGTGCCGGTCAGCGCCGGCCGAAGAGTTTGCGCAGTCGCCAGCCAGGAGACGAGGCGTGGGGCGGCTGCAGCAACGGGGGCGCGCTGTAGCGCGTGGCCAGGACGTCGAGATCGCCCTGCGCGGGCGGGGCGTCCTGCAGGAGCTGGCGCGCCACGTTCACCATGGCGGCTTTCAGTTCCTCGACGTTCAGGGTCCGCACTTGCCAGTCGATGGATGAGAACTCGGCGGGCGTATACACCGGAAGCAGCCGGTCGATCGCCGTAAACCGATCGTCCCGGTCGCGCCGCGCCAGCACGACCGGAATGCCCATGGCGATGCAGGGACTGGCAACGTGCAGCAGCGGCGTCACGACGATGGACGCCTCGTTCTTGTAGATGTCCAGATAGGACTGCGCCAAATCGTCCATCTTGGCGACCGACGCGTCGCTCAGCGGGATCTCGCTGACCGGTTCGCGCTGGTAGATGAGGCGCGCGCGTTCCAGGATGGGCTTGGGAATGTTCTCCAGCAGCTTTTGCTGCAGCACGCCGGATCCCGCGCCGAACGCGATGACCGGTTTGCCGGCTTCCACGGCTTGTTCGCGCCGGTCGAGGGTGAGCGTCGCGCAGCCCGTCACGAAGGCCGCGATGCGATGCTTGTCGAACAGGCGTTTGGTGGCGTTGTCCCGGCAGCCGATGGGCTGGTGCTTGCGAAACAGCGCCTTGTTGTCGGCGACGACCGATTCGCTCTCGGCGTTGAAGCCGAAGAAAACGGGCTCGATCTGGGGGGACAGGGGAAAGCAACCCTCGTGAAAACAGCCGTTCATGATGAGCTTGACCGGCGCGCCATCGTAGTTGCGCAGGGAATCGCGATCGATGCCGACCATGTTGGCGTCGTCGACGCCCAGGCGTTTGAGCAAGCGTCGCACGGCGATGGACTGGATGCTGTCGCCGACATTGGCGGTGCGGCGCTTCGGGTTGGCGCCGTATCTGAATTCGAGGTAGCCGATTTTCTGCGTGGTCATAGGTTCTGCGTGGGTGGAGTCCGGACGGTGAGCGGTCATCGGTGATTACGTCCGCCACAAATTGTAAATTATTGAGATGCGCGTCCTGGGCGGCGGTTCCGCGCCCGGCGCGCCGGCGCCCGTCAGCGCGGCGCTCGCCGCCGCCACGCCGACCCGAATCGCAGGCGCAGCCGTTCCAGCGCCAGATACACGATCGGCGTCGTATACAGCGTCAGGAACTGGCTGATCATCAACCCGCCCACAATGGCGACGCCCAGCGGACGCCGCAGTTCAGAGCCTTCGCCCATGCCCAGCACCAGCGGCAAGGCGCCGAGCAGGCCGGCCAGGTTGGTCATGACGATGGGCCGCAGGCGCAGCAGGGCGGCGCGGTGGATGGCCTGTTCGGGGGTCAGGTTTTCGCGGCGCTCCAGGCTGAGGGCGAAGTCGATCATCAGGATGGCGTTCTTCATGACGATGCCGACCAGCAGGAACAGGCCCAGCAGCGCGATCAGGGTGAATTCGATGCCGGCCAGCACAGCCAGGATCAGCCAAGGCTGGTCCTGCAGGCTTTGCTGGAAATTGCGGGCATCGCCGCCCAGCCGGGTCTGGATGTGCGAGGACACCATCAGCTTCGCCATGGCGGCGTCGAGGGCGGCCAGCCCCTGTTCCAGCGACACGCCCGGCGCCAGTGAAAACCCCACCCACACAGCCGCGAAGAGGCCGTCGTGGTAGACGCGGTCGTTGACCAGTCCGTTGTCATAGGTGGCAAACGCGGTCAGCGGGACGCGGCTGCCGTCCGCCGCCACCACATGCACCTGCTCCAGGACTTCGGGGTCTTCGGTGTAGCGCGGGTCCAGCTCCAGCACGACGCGGTACTGGTTCATGGCGTCGTACAGGGTGGCGACCTGGCGCTGGCTGAACGAGTTGCTCAGCACGCTGAGGACGCGTCCGCGCCGACCACCTGCGATTGCGGACAGGCGCCGCTGCGGGCAATGCCAAGCTGCGCGCGTGCACGAGCCTCGTCTGGAAGGATGGTCCCGTGCAAGACGAAGGAGCACATGGGTGCAGGGGACTAGTCCTGGCGGTGCAAGGACAGAAGTAGATCGCGTTGCCGCAGATAGGCGTTCTCTTCGACGCGCCACGTAGGCTGTGCCGCCGGACTGGCCAGCCAGGCCCGCCGGTCCTGGACGGCATTGGGACTGACCACGCTTTTCAGGATTGAATAGCGGATCCTGCCGTCCGTCCCGAGAATAACGGTCGCGCCTCCATGAAACTCGAAGCCGGGCTGTCCGGGCCGGGGAGCCACCTGGCGCGCCTGCGTGATCTCGACGACCACGTCCGTGGCCACCTGTCCTTGGGGGGCGACGCGTCGGGCGGGGCGGATTGATTGCACGCAGGGCGCGTCAACGTGATCGCCGTCCAATCGCGGGTCCCCGGGCAGGGCGAGTCCAAATTCCTGAAGACGGTCAGGCTGCGTGACGTACGTTCCCAGAACATGCGCCAGGGTCAGCAGCTCCTCGACCTGCTTGGCCGTGTCCGTGTCGTCGGACAGACGAAGCGCCGCGATATCCATGTCTTCGATCTTCGGCATGGCGATGCGCGGAGGTCGCCAGAGGAGGGCGTCTTCGGACAGGCTAGAGGCCGAGCTCGGATAGATGCGGCGCCTGCGGAATGCGTCTATCAGGGCGCCGCGATAGTCCCACGGATCGTCGGGGACCAGATCGTAGTCGGCAGTGATCAAGGCGCGTAGGTAGTCTCCAAAGGTGAGGCCGGACGGGGGACAGTAGTCGACGGCCCGGACGCAGATGGTCAGGAACTGGCGCGCCAGCTTGCTGGCGGCGCCGGCAAGCAGCACCAGCAGATCGTAAGGCAGTTCGCCCGGCGGCAGCACACCAGTTCCCTTGGTGGCCAATCTCATCAGCCGCTCGGTCCTGCGCCGGTATACCTGCGTATAGGCCTCGAACACCGCACTGAGGAGCACGGATCCCAGCGCATGAGGGCCCAAGCTCCCATCGTATTGCAGGGGTTTGGTCGGATCTTGTTCGATGGCAAGCCGAAGCGGGCCGTTGCGCCCCGTCGCGTAGCCAAACTGCGTGGCCAGGTGCGTCAGCAACTCGGACTTTTCCGGTGCCCCACGAAACTGGCGCAGTGCCTGGGTGACCACCTCGGTATGACGAAACCGCTGGAAGATCGCGACGAGATCGGCGAATCCCTCATGAAAGCCCAACACGTCGGAAGTGGTGGGCTCCATGAAGTGCGCACGCAGCCCGTCCAGCAGGGCATGCGTGGCTTCATGCACCACGATGTCGTGCGATAGGCAGGTAAACACATAGCCTCCAGGAAGCGACCGGTTGTCGAGCGGCCCGTCCTCGGCGCGAAAGTAGCCGAACCTCAGTTCTCCCTGGCTCGGCTCGCTACAGTAGTACGCGTTGCGGTCATCGCCATAGTGAGGTCTCAAGCGAAGTTTTGCCGGGGCGTCCGCGGAGCCGAAGCCCCAGGTCGGGTTCCGGCCCAATGCGTCCTTGAAGCTGCGGTAGGTCGTGCTGCACACGGCGTAGACCATCTGCTGATGGAAACGCGGGTCCGACATGGACGGCGGGTAGCCATCGGCCAATAAGACGGCCGGAGCGTCCAGATTGGCGCTTCGATACGTTTCGCCTTGTCCGGGATCGTTGCAATCCACTTCAAACAGCGCGCCCACGGGTCCCGGCGCCAAGGGTTCGTAGTCCACCTGGACGGTCGCAATTGCGCCATCCAGTTTTGGAAGCGAAGGATCTGCTGCATAGATCCGCAGCCGCCGATGCAAGGGGTCGTCCTTCGTCCGGGCGTAGGGGATGGGGGGCCGGCGCATCAACGCCGCCGCAATCTGGTAGTGTCCGTTCGACATTGAAGACGGCATGGCTGTCCTCAGTGTTGCGCGAGGACGTGGATCGCCCGGGACATCAGTTGGATGGCTTCCATCGAGGGGACGCCCTGGACGGTCGTGTCCAATTCCCGAATTTGCCGTATGGGCCCGGCTTGCACCGCGTCGGCCAAGGGTTGCAACAGCAAATGCGTTTCAATGCCCCGCGGACAATCGAGGCGGGGATTTTGCCGGGAGTTCGGCCCGAACGATTTCTCCAGCCGGGCCTGGAATTGAGCATGATTCATGCCCGCGACACTCTCCTGCAGAATCCGCAGCGCCCTACGCGTGAATTCGCCGTTGCCATTGCTTTCGAGCGCTTGCTGGTCATCCCGGCAGGCGGAGAATTTCGTGTGGTTCATGGGGGATTGTTCCCCGCGCCCGTTCAATGCACGGGGGGCTCGCAATGCCGCACGAAACCGTCGATTTGCCTTCCGCAACTCGTCGGTCGCCTTTGCATACCGCGCACGCGTGCCCGGAGGGAGTCGTGCTCCGGGGCCCACGGCGAACCGCGTGACGGTCCCGCTATGGCAGGAATCGATGAACAGCGTCATGTTGACGCCTTGCGGCAGGTCTGCCAGCAAGCGGGCGATGTCATCGTCCAGGAACAGGGCGCCGGTGCGGAAATCGAACGGGCACAGGGCTTCATCGAATCCGTCGTCTTCGTCTCCGTCCCAGTCATCGACCTGGGTGCCATGACCGGAGTAATGAAAGACGAGCACGTCGCCAGGCCGGGAATTGCCGATGAGCCGCCTGAGGGATTGTTCTATCGCGGCGCGGCTCGCGCCGCCGTCCAGCAACAGCGCGGTTTCGAACCCCAGGTTGCCGAGAGCCTGGCCCCAAAGCTGAGCATCGTTGACGCATCCAGCCAGCTGATCGTCCGGGTCGGGGTAGGCATCAATTCCCACACAGAGCGCCACCCGGCGGCCGCCGGTCGATGAAACGGCCTTCGGGGGGCTGAGAGCGGGTGTCCAGGAATCGTTGTAGGTCACCATCTCCGTGGTATGGGTTTGCTTTTGTGGCCCAGAAGGAAGCAGGATGTCGGGCCAGTCGATCTCGTCCAGCCAGGACCATTCGGCCGTGGACGGCCCGCGCGCGGCGGGGAAGTCGACGATGGGATCGATATCGTTCTTGGACAGCACGCGCCGCAGCAGGCTGTTCATCGTCGCCCCATCGTTGTCGAAATCGCCGTGGGCGGTGGCACGGCTGGCGTAGCGGCCCGTGCTGTCCGGACTGGGCGACCAGATGATTCTGGCGGCGTCGTTTGTGGTGGTGCCCAGGCCGAACAGCCGCCTGAGGTCTGGGTCATCCCGCAAGCTGTCCTCCAGGCCTAAAAGCGGCGCATCGAAGCGCTCTTCAAGCGCGTGATGAATCAGATAGAGCAGGGATTTGCCGTAGATGCGGGCGCAATGATCCTTGCGCTCGTACTCGCGCGTCATCGTGAAGACCGCGAGGTCTTCGACGGCGTGCTGGCTGCCGTTCCCAATGAGGGGAAGCAGGCGTTCCTTGAATATGTCGACGGCGAGGGCCGGGGCCAGGAACTGCAGCGATTTGAATCGGGAAGCGCCAAGTTGGCGCGCAGTTGGTACGAAGTGCGCATGAAAGATGGAACCCGCGCTGTGCCCGACGGCATGCAGTTCGAATTTGCCCGGATGGTCGTCGCACAAGGCCCCGAGCTTTTTCGCGACATAGTGCGCGCCGCCGCCCGTCGGATTCGCGTTCGTGGGAGGGTCAACTGACCGCTGCGCGTTGGTTTTCATCGCGCCCCATATGTTGATGCCGCCCAGGCGCCGCGCGATCTGTTCCAGCACGGGGTCGGTGAGGTCTCTCGGATCCAGACCGCGCGTGGACGGCCGCCGTTGCAGCAATTGCGCAATCGAGTGAAAAAGGCCGGTCTCCCAGACGAAGTGGATGGGATAGACGCCATTGCTTAGCCACCACGGAATCTGCAGGGCAGCGATCTTGAGACCGGTTGACTCGGAAACCAGGCCGCCATGGGAAAAAAACAGGATCTTGACGGGCTGTCCACCGGCTTCCCGCAGGGCGCGTGGTAGGTGGTCGCCGAATATCGCGTCGACGTCCTCGGGCGTGGTGGTCATCATCCCGTTGTGGGAAAACCGCCCGGCGGTCAGGTTGACCACGTGGGGGCGCAGCCGGGCCAGATCGGCGCTGGACAGGCTGTCGCGCGGGCGTACGGGGCTTTCGAACGCAGACGTGTGTCCGTTGGCGGCTCCGTCAGTTCTCGCCCCGTATGTCGGGTAGCCGCCGTCATGCCCATGTGCCCCATTGCCGTCGTGCGGCTCGGCGTCTGCGGATTCGGTAAGTCCCATGTCGGATCGATGCAGGGACTGAATGGCTTCCTCCACGATGAATCCCGATTCAGTCGGAAAGGGCCGAATCGCTCGTCCTTGGGGCGAAAGCCCCTCGTCCTTCGCGTGGCGCAGGCGATAGTCGGCGAGGTCGGCGAGGAGCTGCGGGTAGCGGATGGCACCGCCAGGACAAGACTTCGAGGACATCATGTTGTGAAAGCGCAGCGCCCGGTCGGGCAGGTTGAAATGGCGCAGCACGGCGTCGATCACGCCCAGGGTAGTCTCCTTCTGCGGTCCATCGAAGAGATCGACGCCGGCATCGAAGTCGCCGATCATCTCGAACATGAACGGTCCCTGGTTGCGGGTGCCATTGTGACCGGCTGCGCTCGCTGGCGGGGTGTTCCAATTCCTGCCGAGCCAGATGAACCCTTCCGGGTCGATGGTCACGTGCTGGGCGATGTCGGCCCATCCGTTGGTCTGGGTATGGTGGCGCCACATCCCCACGATCGTCTCGTGGCCTCGAAAATCCTGTCTGCGGGGGCGCCATGTGTGGTGCATGTGCACCTCGTCGATGGCGCGCGTGAAGGCAAACTGCTTGATGATTTGTTGGAATTGCGCCAGCGAGACACGTTTGAAAGTGGGAGTGGCCATCATGGAACTCCAGATATCGAGCCTGCATTGGGGGAACGACTGCGCGTATCGTCATGTCTATGGCTGTGCCGGCGCCATGCTTGGAGGACAACGATGGCTAGACAACGGTGCCGAGTGCCGCGACTATCGTTTTTGAGGCGCTGATGGAATCAGCCGGATTCCCGTGATCCCACGCAATGTCGTTCTTTTAAATCCCGCGCGAGCGGCGCGACATACCAAAATATGAGTATGGAGCCTCGTTGGCCACGATCGACGTTCCGATCGCAGGCCGCCTGGATGGCAGGCTAGGTACGCAAGCTGGCGCGCGCGCGAAGGCGCAACCGCAGTCTTTCCAACGCCAGATACACGATCGGCGTCGTATACAAGGTCAGGAACTGGCTGATCATCAACCCGCCCACGATGGCGACGCCGAGCGGGCGGCGCAGTTCAGAGCCTTCGCCCATGCCTAGCACCAGCGGCAAGGCGCCGAGCAGGCCGGCCAGGTTGGTCATGACGATGGGCCGCAGGCGCAGCAGGGCGGCGCGGTGGATGGCCTGTTCGGGGGTCAGGTTTTCGCGCCGCTCCAGGCTGAGGGCGAAGTCGATCATCAGGATGGCGTTTTTCATGACGATGCCGACCAGCAGGAACAGGCCCAGCAGCGCGATCAGGGTGAATTCGATGCCGGCCAGCCGCAGCGCCAGCAGCGCGCCCACGCCCGCGGAGGGCAGCGTGGACAGGATGGTCAGCGGATGCAGGGGGCTTTCATACAGGATGCCCAGCACCAGGTAGATGGCGACCAGCACGGCCAGGATCAGCCAGGGCTGGTCCTGCAGGCTTTGCTGGAAATTGCGCGCATCGCCGCCCAGCCGGGTCTGGATGTGCGAGGGCACCATCAGTTTCGCCATGGCGGCGTCGATGGCGGCCAGGCCCTGTTCCAGCGACACGCCCGGCGCCAATGAAAACCCCACCCACACGGCCGCGAACAGGCCGTCGTGGTAGACGCGGTCGTTGACCAGCCCGTTGTCGTAGGTGGCAAAGGCGGTCAGCGGAACGCGGCTGCCGTCCGCCGCCACCACATGCACCTGCTCCAGGACTTCGGGGTCTTCGGTGTAGCGCGGGTCCAGCTCCAGCACGACGCGGTACTGGTTCATGGCGTCGTACAGGGTGGCGACCTGGCGCTGGCTGAATGAATTGCTCAGCACGCTGCTGACGGTCTCCATGTCCACCCCCAGCCGTTGCGCGGCGCTGCGGTCGATGTCGATCACGACCTGCTGCGTGGCGCCGTCGCCCTGGGCGTCCACGTCGCGCAGTTCGGGGATGTCCTGCATGGCGCGGGAGATCTTGCGCGACCATTCGCGCAAAGCCGGCACGTCGCTGGCCATGATGGCCAGTTCGTGGTCGCCGGAATTGCCGAGGCCGCCGGGCATGCGCAGGTCCTGGTCCACGTTCAGGAAGAACATTCCGCCCGGCACCGCGGGGGTGTTCATGCGCATCCAGTTGATGACCTCGGTGGAGGTCTCCCGACGTTCGGACGCGGGCTTCAGGCGGATCAGGAAGAGCGAATTGCTGATGCCCAGGCCGCCGCCGTTGTAGCCGATGACGTCCTGCACCGCCGGGTGCCTGAGCACCAGTTGCCGGTACTGGTCGATCTTGGGCTGCATGACCTGGAACGAAAAGCCGTCGTCGCCGCGCACGAAGCCCATGAGCTGGCCGGTGTCCTGGACGGGCAGAAAGCCCTTGGGGGCCTGCACGTACAGGTAGACATTCAGGCCGACGACGCCGGCCAGGATCAGCAGCGTCAGCCGGGCATGGCCCAGCACGCGCGCCAGCGACGTCCCGTACCAGTGGTGCACGCGGGCAAAGGCCGCCTGCAGGCGCGAAGGCCGCGGCGCGACGTGGCCCGCGGGGCGCAGCCAGCGCGCGCACAGCGCCGGGATGATCGCCACCGATACCACCAGCGAAATCACGGTGGCGGCCACCAGCGTGATGGAGAACTCGCGGAATAGCCGCTCCACCAGGCCGCCCATGAAGAGGATGGACACGAAGACCACGCTCAGCGCCACCGTCATGGCGACCAGGGTGAAGCCCACTTCGCGCACGCCGCGCAGCGCGGCCTTGACCGGGGTGAGCCCGCGTTCGAGGTGGCGCGAGATGTTCTCCAGCACGACGATGGCGTCGTCCACCACCAGCCCCGCCGCCACGATCAGTGCCATCAGCGACAGGTTGTTCAGCGAAAAGCCCCACGCGAACATGACGGCAAACGTGGCGATCAGGCACACGGGAATCGCCACGCTGGGAATCGCGGCGGCGCGGGCGTTGCCCAGGAACAGCCACACCACCAGGATCACCAGCCCGGCGGCCAGCCCCAAGGTGATGTGGGCTTCGCGCAGCGTGGCCTTGATGCCGGGCGAACGGTCCAGCGCCACGGTCAGGTCCACGTCGGCGGGCATCAGCTGGCGCAGGCCCGGCAGCGCCTGGTTGATGGCGTCGATGGTTTCGATGATGTTCGAACCTGGCTGGCGGCTGATCGTCAGCACCACCGCCGGATTGCCGTTGTGGAAACCGCTGCTGTAGCGGTTTTCGACCGAATCGCTGACGCGCGCCACCTGCGACAGCCGGATCACGGCGCCGTCCTGGTAGCGCACGATCAGGCTGTCGTAGTCGCGCGCGCGGCGCGGCTGCTCGGGCGTGCCGACTTCCCAGCGCCGCGCGGCCGAATCGAGCTGGCCTTGCGGGCCCATGGGCGCGGCGTCCGAAATCGCCTCCCGCACGTCGTCCAGCGCCACGCCGTAGTGGGCCAGCGCATTGGGATTGACCTGCACCCGCACCGCGGGCAGCGAGCTGCCGCCCAGGGTCACTTCGCCCACGCCGCCGATCTGCGAAATCTTCTGCGCCAGCACCGTTGACCCCAGGTCGTAGAGCTGGCCGGCGGGCCGGGTGGGGGAGCTGATCGCCAGCGCCATAATGGGCGCCTGCGACGGGTTGACCTTGCGGTAGGTGGGATTGCCCGGCATGCCCGCGGGCAGTTCGGCCCGCGCGGCGTTGATCGCGGCCTGCACGTCGCGCGCGGCTTCGTCGATGTTGCGGTCCAGCTCGAACTGGAGCTGCACGCGGGTCGATCCCTGGTTGCTGGATGAACTCATGGAACTGACGCCCGCGATGCTGCCCAGCGCCCGCTCCAGCGGCGCGGCTACGGTGCTGGCCATGCTCTCGGGGCTGGCGCCCGGCAGGTCGGCCCGCACCTCGATGGTCGGAAAATCCACCTGGGGCAGCGGCGCCACCGGCAGCAGCCGCCAGGCGACGGCGCCAAGCAGGGTCAGCGCCAGCGCCAGGAAAATGCAGGCGACCGGCCGGTGCAGCAGCGCCCGGATCATGGGGCGGGGCCTTCGGCGCCGGGCGCGGGCGTGGCCTGGGCGCGCCGCTGGCCCAGGCGGTGGAAGAAGAGGTAGACGGCGGGCGTGGTGAACAGCGTCAGGACCTGGCTGACCAGCAGGCCGCCGACCATGACCCAGCCCAGCGGCTGGCGCAGTTCGGCGCCGGAACCCGTCGCCAGCATCAGCGGCAGCGCGCCGAACAGGGCGGCCAGCGTCGTCATCAGGATGGGCCGCAGCCGCAGCAGCGCGGCCTCGCGGATCGCGTCCTGGGGCGCGAGCCCGCGCGTGCGCTCGGCCTCCAGCGCAAAGTCCACCATCATGATGCCGTTCTTCTTGACCAGTCCGATCAGGAGGATGATGCCGATGACGGCGATCAGGTCCAGCGGCCGGCCCGTGATCAGCAGGGCCAGCAGCGCGCCCACGGTGGCCGAGGGCAGGGTGGACAGGATGGTGACCGGATGGATCGCGCTTTCATACAGCATGCCCAACACCAGGTACATGGTCACCACCGCCGCCAGCATCAGCCACAGCGTGTTGGACAGCGAGGCCTGGAAGGCGGACGCCGCGCCCTGCAGGTGCAGCTCCACGCTTTCGGGCATGCCGATCTCTTGCCGGGCCGCCTCGATGGCGGCGATGGCCTGGCCCAGCGAGCCGCCGGGCGGCAGGTTGAACGACAGGTTCACTGCCGGGAACTGGGACAGGTGATTGACCGCCAGCGGCGCGGCGCGCTCGCTCACGGTGGCCAGGGCGGACAGCGGAATAGCCTGCCCGTTTTCCGTCTGCAGATGGATGCGTTCCAGCGCTTCGGGGCTGGTCGCCATCGACCGGTCCACTTCCAGCACCACGCGGTACTGGTTGGATTGGGTGAACAGCGTGGCGACCTGGCGCTGGCCGAAGGCGTTGTAGAGCGCCTGCGCCACGTCGTCCATCGTGACGCCCAGGCGCGCGGCGGCGTCGCGCGAGACCTCCAGATACGCCTGGCGCCCGCCGCCCTGCAGGTCGGACGACACATCGGCCAGCTCGGGCGCCTGGGCCAGCCGCTGCATCAGCGCGGCGGTCCAGCGCGACAGCAGCGCGCCGTCGGGCGAGGTCAGGCTGAACTGGTATTGGCCGCGGCTGACGCGGTCTTCGATGTTGAGCTCCTGCACGGGTTGCAGGTATAGCGAAATGCCCTGGACCTCGCGGGCGCGCGCGTCCAGCCGCGCCATGATGTCGGCCAGCGGCGCGCTGCGTTCGTGCCAGGGCTTGAGGTTGATCAGCAGCCGCCCCGTGTTCAGCGTCGCGTTCATGCCGTCGATGCCGATGAAGGACGACAGGGTGGCGACGTCCGGATCAGCCAGCAGGCGCTGCGCCACCGCCTGCTGGCGGCGCGACATGGCGTCGAACGACGTGCTTTGCGCCGACTGGGTCACGCCCTGCAGCACGCCGCCGTCCTGCACCGGGAAGAAACCCTTGGGCACCGCCAGGTACAGCAGGCCGGTGAGCGCCACGGTTGCCAGCATCGCCAGCAGGGTCAGCCGCTGGTGGCGCAGCGTCACGTCCAGCCATCCGGCATAGCGCGCCTGCAGGCGGTCCAGCAGCCCGGGCCGCGCGGGGGCGTGCGCGGGCAGCAGGCGCGCGCACATCATGGGCGTCAGGGTCAGCGACACCGCCAGCGAGATCAGGATGGCGACGGCCAGGGTAATGGCGAACTCGCGGAACAGCCGGCCCACCACGTCTTCCATGAAGAGCAGCGGAATCAGCACCGCGATGAGCGACAGGGTCAGCGACACCAGCGTGAAGCCGATCTGCCCCGCGCCCTTGAGCGCGGCGGCCATGGGGCTGTGGCCCTGCTCGCGGTAGCGCGCGATGTTCTCCAGCATGACGATGGCGTCGTCCACGACGAAGCCCGCGCCGATCGTCAGCGCCATCAGCGTGAGGTTGTTGGTGGAAAAGCCGGCCAGGTACATGAAGCCGAAGGTGCCGATCAGGGAGAGCGGCACGGCCAGGCTGGGGATCAGGGTGGCGGGCAGGTTGCGCAGGAACAGGAACGTCACCAGCACCACCAGGCCCACGGCGAAGGCCAGCTCCCACTGCACGCCGCGCACCGACGCGCGGATGCTGTCGGTGCGGTCGGTCAGGATGCGAACCTGCACGGCCGCGGGCAGGCTGGCGGTCAGTTGCGGCAGCAGCGCCTTGACCTGGTCGGCCACGGCGATCACGTTGGCGCCGGGCTGGCGCTGGATGTTCACCAGCACGGCGGGCTGGCTGTCGACCCAGGCGGCCAGGTAGCGGTCCTCGGCCCCGTCCTCGACCGTGGCGATCTGGCCCAGGCGAACCGGTGCGCCGTTCTTCCAGGCGACGATCAGCTCGCGGTATTCCTCGGCGCTCTGGAGCTGGTCGTTGGCGTCCATGATGACGGACCGCACCGGACCGTCGAAGCTGCCCTTGGGCTGGTTGGAATTGGCCTTGGTGATGGCCTCCTGCACGTCTGACAATTGCAGCCCGCGCGCGGCCAGCGCCATCGGATTGACCTGCACGCGCACGGCTGGGCGCTGTCCACCGGCCAGGCTGACCATGCCCACGCCCGAGAGCTGCGACAGCCGCTGGGTCATGCGCGTGTCGACCAGATCGTAGACCTTGGGCAGGGGCAGGGAATCGGACGTGACCGCCAGCGTCAGGATCGGCACGTCCGCGGGGTTGACCTTGCGGTAGACGGGCGGCGTGGGCAGGTCGTTCGGCAGCAGCGAATCGCTGGCGCTGATGGCCGCCTGCACCTCCTGTTCCGCCACGCCCAGCGGCACGTCCAGGGCGAATTGCAGCGTGATGACCGAGATGCCGCTGCCGCTGGTGGACGACATCTGCTTGAGGCCCGGGATCTGCCCGAAGCGGCGCTCCAGCGGCGCGGTCACCGCGCGCGCCGTCACGTTGGGACTGGCGCCCGGATACGGCGTGGTCACCTGGATGATGGGGTAGTCGACCTGCGGCAGCGCGGCAACGGGCAGCATGCGCAGGGCCAACAGGCCCGACAGCAGCAGGGCGATCATCAGGAAGGACGTGGCGACCGGGCGCAGGATGAAGGGGCGCGACAGGCTCATTCGGGATTCCTTTTGCTAGCCTTGCGGGTCGATGCGCTGGTCGACGACCTGCACGGCGCGGCCATCGTGCAGGCGGTCCACGCCTTCGACCACGACGCGCTCGTCCTGGGCCAGGCCCGCCAGCACGACGATGCGGCCGGCGTTGGCCGGGCCCAGTTCCAGCACCCGGCGCGTCGCCCGGGCATCGTCGCCGATGACGAACACGAATGCGCCCTCGGAACCGTACTGCACCGCGGCGCTCGGGATGGTCACCACGTTGTCCCGCTGCACCACGGCCAGCCGGATGTTCACAAACTGGTTGGGAAACAGCGATTCGTCGGCATTGTCGAAGCGGGCGCGCAGCCGCACCGTGCCGCTGGCGGCCTGGATGCGGTTGTCCAGCGCCTCCAGCGTGCCTTCGGCAAGGATCCGGCGGTCATCGGCGTCCCAGGCCTGCACGCGCAGCACCGGGTTGTCGGCCTGGGCCTGCCGCAGGATGTGCAGGCGGGTCTCCGAAATGCTGAAGAGCGCCGAGATGGGCGCCATCTGCACCAGGGTGGTCAAGCCGTCGGCGTCGGCCGCGCGCACCTGGTTGCCCGCGTCGACGCGCCGCAGCCCGACGCGGCCGGCGTGCGGCGCGACGATGCGGGTCAGGTCCAGCAGGCGCCGGGCATCGGCGACCTGCGCCTGGTGCTTCTGGCGCTGCGCGGCATAGGCGCGCACCTGGGCTTCGGCGGCATCGAGCTGCTGGCCCGCCACGGCCTCCTGGCGCGCCAGCTTGCGGTAACGCCGCAGGTCCGCTTCGGCGTTGTCCAGCAGCGCCTGCGTCTGGGCCAGTTCGCCTTCGGCCGACGCCAGCGCGGCCAGGTACGGGCGCGGATCGATCTCCGCCAGCAGCTGGCCCTGGGCCACGGCCTGGCCTTCGGTATAGTGCAGCCGGATCAGTTCGCCGTCGACCTGGCTGCGCACGGTCACCTGCGCCAGCGGGGTGATGGTGCCCAGTGCGTGCAGGTCGCGCTGCAGCGGGCCGATGCGCGCGGCGGCGACGCTGACCGCGACGGGCAGTTTTCCGTAGTTGGGCAACGGCGGAGCAGCAGAGCCCTTGTCGCCCGCGAGCCAGGCCGCCGCTCCGATCAGCAGGGCCAGCAACAGGGCGGCGGCGATCAGGATCAGGCGGGGGCGTGTCGGGGAGGGGCCCGCAAGGGAGCGCAGGGACATCAAGGCTGCCAGGCAAGGGGGTAGCGGACAGGCGAGATTCTATATTAATAATAATGATTAGCGTTATTAAGGCCGACGATCAAGCAGGGTTTGCGCGTATCGCGCCGGCCTTGGGCGCCGGTATCGTTTAGAGTGGCGGCTGTTTTCAATACCGAGTTTGCAAGGAGTGGGTCCATGGGCGAAAAATCCCTCGAAAGTCCGCGTGAGTTATGCGAGCGCCTGCAGGAAAGGCTGGCGGCCGAGCGCGCCCGGCTGGCGCAGTGGCAGCAGGTCGAATCGGAATACCAGCGCAAGTACACGCAGGCGCTGCGTCCGCTGGAAGAAAAGCTCAACCAACTGCGCTACAAGCTGGTGCTGTGTTTTGATCACGCGTACAAGGAAATGGGCCTGTCCAAGTCCGAACGCCAGTTCGTGTCCGAACTGGTCACGGAATTCGCGGAAGAGCTGCTGGTGCTGTCTGCCAAGACCGAGCTGCCCGCCGGCTGCGACACGGCGCGGCTCAGGACGCTCTACAAGAAGCATGGCGGCGTCGACTACGATGCGCATCTGGGCGGACTGGTGGAAAGCGCGCGCGACGAGCTGGCCGACGCGCTGGACCTGGACGACGCCGACCTGGACACGCTGTCGCCCATGCAGCTGCTTCAGGTCATCCAGGATCAATACGACGACGAGGACGCAGAAGAATTGCTGGAGTACGCCCGCGCCGTGAAGCTGCCGTCCGTGCCGAACGCCGCGGCCTGGCAGGCGTTGCAGCAGGCCGAACACGATCGGCTGGCCCAGGCCGCGCAGGACCCCGCGTTGCAGGTCGCCGTGCAGCCTGCCGGCGACATTCCCGACAGCGGGCTGCAGGAGGCCAACACGGTGCTCGCCGCCCAGCTCGCCGAGGTCCTCAGCCAGGTCGAGTTCGCCGAGGAAGGCTTCAAGCTGCGCTATGAACTGGACCCGTTCGCGTCCTTCGACCCGGACACGGTGCTGGAAGAGCTGGATGCCGACATCAAGGATGTCCAGGAATACATCCAGGAACTGGAGCACGAGGTCATGCAGTTCTCGGACGAGTCGCTGCTCAAGGCCTGGGTGAAGGCGATGCGGCGCGAAGTCGCCGCGATGGAACGCCGCGAAGGGCGGCGTTGACGGGGCCTGCCGTCAATCGGCGCCCTTGGGCCGCGACACCGGCATCACCCGCATGACCGGGGCCGCCGGTTTGGCGGCCGCATCCGCGCGCGGCCGGATCATCATCGGGAAGAACCGCCACAGGTACAGGCCCAGCGCCAGCGCCCAGGCGGTCGCCGACGCATGCAGCAGGCCCAGCGTGGCGGCCGTGGGCAGCAGGGCCGCCAGCCGCAATAGCGCCGCCAGGATCATCAGCGCGTAGCTCACGACCATGCTGCGGTCCGTCTGCAGCGGCCGCCCCAGATGGCCCAGGGCCGTGCGCGTCACCATCCCCAGGATCAGCACCGAGAATCCCGCCACGCCGATGACGTGGGCCGGCCACGCCTGCCGCACAACAAATCCGCCCAGTTGCGCGGCGCCCACCAGCAAGCCGATGCCCAGGCCGAGGTAGCCGGCATAGAGGATCCACAGCAACGGCACGCGGCGCACGGCCCACGGCTTCCATGACACCCACTGGACCAGCGCGACCGCGCCGCTTGCCGCCAGCGCCAGCGCGGCGGCCTGCTGCGCGCCCGCCAGCAGGCAGGCGATGGCGACGATGCCGGCGCCCAATTGCCAATGACCGCTGCGGGTGTGCGGGGGAATGTCCAGCCCGGCGACGGCGCGTTTGGCGAAAAAGGGCATGACGCGGCGCGCGATCAGCAGGGTCAGCACGGCCATGGACAGCAGGCCGGCGTTGAAGTAGCGCATCAGCGTCAGGTAGTCGCCCTGGACCGTGGCCCACAGATAAAGCCCATTGGTCGCGCCCAGCGCCAGCAGCAGGAAGGGCACGCCGTAGTTGCGCTGATTGCGCGTGACGGCCACCGCGCGTCCGAGCGCGCCGGCCGCCCACGCGAAGAACAGCACATCGGCCGCCGCGGCGACCAGGAAGGCGGGCCGTCCGGGCACGAGGTAGCCCACGCGCGCCACGATCCACAGTGCACACAGTACGGCCAGCGGATTGCCGCGCAGCGGGTTCCTGCCGGTCCAGTTGGCCCCCGCCGTCAGCAGAAAGCCCACGGCAATCGTCGCCACAAAGCCCCACAGCATTTCGTGCGCGTGCCAGAACATGCCGTTCAGCACGCCCGTCAGGCGCGCGGGCGCATGCACCCACAGCAGCACGGAAATCAGCGCCCAGCAACACCCGGCCAGGTAGAGCGGGCGAAACCCCATCTCGGTGAAGGCGGCCCAGGAGGGCGGCGGGCGGCGCGCGGGCCGTGCGGGTTCTTCGATGGAGAGCAGCGTTGTCATGGTCTGGCCCTTGCGCCATGCCGGCGCGGGGTTGCGGTTTTTAACGTGTATTTGAAATACATATTAACTCCGCGGGCCGGCCGCCGTGTCGGCCGGAATTGATCCAGCGCAAGCCTGGCCGGATCGCCCGCATGACTAGGCACATCGGAAATGCCCCTTTGGCCGGCTGGGGAATGGTGAGCCGAAGGCGGCCTCCTTAGGCTAGCCACATAGGAATTCGTCAGCAAAAGCGAGACTAACCATGGCAGCACATCAATCCTCGGCCGGCGCGCCGATGCGGGTCCTGATATCCAGTACGTTTGCCTTCACCATCTGCTTTGCGGTGTGGATGATCTTCGCCGTGCTGGGCATTCCCATCAAGAATCAGCTCGGCCTGTCCGAAACGCAATTCGGCCTGCTGGCCGCCATGCCGGTCCTGACCGGCTCTCTCGTCCGGGTGCCCCTGGGCATCTGGACCGACCGCTACGGCGGCCGTCCCGTTTTCTTTGTGCTGATGCTGCTGGCGGTGGCGCCGATCTGGCTGCTGTCCTACGCCACCGAGTACTGGCACTTCCTGGTGCTGGCGCTCTTTGTCGGCCTGACCGGCGGTTCGTTCTCGGTGGGCACGCCCTACGTGGCCCGCTGGTTTCCGCGCAACAAGCAGGGCCTGGCGATGGGCGTCTTCGGCGCGGGCAATTCCGGCTCGGCCATCACCAAGTTCGTGGCGCCCGCGCTGATCGCGTCCGCGGGCGGCGCCTGGGTCATCGTGCCCCAGGTGTACGCCGTGGCGCTGCTGGTCACCGCGATCCTCTTCTGGCTGTTTTCGTCGTCCGATCCCTCGCACCGCGTGGCGGGCGGCGCGTCGCTGTCGGCGCAGTTCGCCATGCTCAAGGACCCGCGCGTCTGGCGCTATTGCCAGTACTACTCGGTGGTGTTCGGCGGCTACGTGGCGCTGGCGCTCTGGATGACCAAGTACTACATCGGCGAGTACGGCTTCGACATGAAGCTGGCCGCGCTGCTGGCCGCGTGTTTCTCGCTGCCCGGCGGCGTGCTGCGCGCCTTGGGCGGCTGGATCTCCGACCGCTACGGCGCCTACAAGACCACGTGGTGGGTGATGTGGGTGTGCTGGGTCGCGTTCTTCATCCTGAGCTACCCGCAGACCGAGTTCACCATCCTGACCGCCGGCGGCCCGCGCTCGTTCGGCATCGCCCTGGGCCCCGTCACGTTCACCATCCTGCTGTTCATCGTGGGCATCGCGATGGCCATCGGCAAGGCCTCGGTCTTCAAGTTCATCTCCGATGAGTTCAGCGGCAACATCGGCGCCGTGTCCGGCATCGTCGGCCTGGCCGGTGGCCTGGGCGGCTTCGTGCTCCCCATCATGTTCGGCGTGCTGCTGGACCTGACGGGCATCCGCTCCAGCGCGTTCATGCTGCTGTACGGCACCGTCTGCGTGTCGCTCGTCTTCATGCATTTCAGTTTCCGGCCCGAAAGCGCGGCCATCGCCCGGCAGCAAGCCGCCTGACCCACCCCCACCCCCTGAGAGAATCCCATGTCCACTCATGTTCTTGCGCGCTGGGAGCCGGATAATCCCGGTTTCTGGAAACAGACCGGCGCGCGCGTCGCCAACCGCAATCTGTGGATCTCGATCCCGGCGCTGATGCTGGCGTTCAGCATCTGGATGCTGTGGAGCGTGGTCGTGGTCAACCTGGACCGCGCCGGCTTCATGCTGTCCAAGAACCAGCTTTTCTGGCTGACGGCGCTGCCCGCGCTGTCGGGCGCCACGCTGCGCATCTTCTATTCGTTCCTCGTGCCCGTCTTCGGCGGCCGCAGGTGGACGGCCATTTCGACCGCCTCGCTGCTGATTCCGGCGCTGGGCATGGGCTTTGCCCTGCGCGACCCGACCACCTCGTTTCCGACGCTGCTGATCCTGGCGCTGCTGTGCGGCCTGGGCGGCGGCAACTTCAGTTCCAGCATGGCCAACATCAGCTTCTTCTTTCCCAAGGAAAAGAAGGGCCTGGCCACCGGCCTGAACGCGGGGATCGGCAACCTGGGCGTGTCGCTGGTGCAGTTCGTGGTGCCGGTCGTGATTTCGGTGGGCGTCTTCGGCGTGGCCGGCGGCGACCCCCAGGTCATCACCGCCAACGGCGCGCAGCAGAACCTGTGGCTGCAGAACGCCGGCTTCATCTGGGTGCTGCCCATCGCGCTGGCGTCGATCGCGGCGTGGTTCGGCATGAACGACATCGCCGACGCGCGCGCCTCGTTCGCCGACCAGGCCGTGATCTTCAAGCGCAAGCACAACTGGCTGATGTGCTGGCTGTACGTGGGCACCTTCGGGTCCTTCATCGGCTTCTCGGCGGGTTTTGCCATGCTGACCAAGACCCTGTTCCCTACGGTGAACCCGATGGCCTATGCGTTCCTGGGCCCGCTGGTGGGGTCCCTGACGCGCCCCGTGGGCGGCTGGATCTCGGACAAGCTGGGCGGCGCGCGGGTCACGCTGTTCACCTTCGCCGGGATGATTGCCGCGGTGGCCGGCGTGATGATGTTCCTGCCGGCCGGCGGCCGGGCGGGCGACTTCAATGGCTTTCTGACGATGTTCATCGTGCTGTTCGCGCTGACCGGCGTGGGCAATGGCTCGACGTTCCGCATGATCCCCGTGATCTTCCTGCGTGAGCGCACGCAGGCCGCCCAGGGCAAGGGGCCGGCCGCGCAGAAGCAGGCCACGGCGGACGCCGCCAAGGAATCGGCGGCGGTGCTGGGCTTCTCGGGCGCCATCGGGGCGTACGGGGGCTTCTTCATCCCGCGCAGCTTCGGCACGTCGCTGGAAATGACGGGCAGCGTGCAGACCGCGCTGTACTGCTTCATCGCCTTCTACGCCACATGCATGGTCATCACCTGGTGGTACTACGCGCGCCGCAACGCGCCCGTGCCGTGCTGACGGCCGGATGGGGACCGGGACCGGGACCGGCTAGTCCGGCCCGCCCGGGTGTCTAGTCACTCTGCCGACCCCTGGTTGTGCCACCGGCGAATGGTCCGGCGCACGCCCCAGCCCTAAAGTGGTTTCAACAGCATCGATCGCAGTACGCGCCGGGAAGCCCGGCGTTCTTGGAGAAACACAATGAGTCATTTTCTGGACCGGTTGAAGTTCATGTCGCGGGTGAAGTCCACCTTCGCGAACGGTCATGGCGAAACGGTCAACGAAGACCGCAAGTGGGAAAACGCCTACCGCGCCCGCTGGCAGCACGACAAGGTGGTGCGCTCCACGCACGGCGTGAACTGCACCGGCTCCTGCTCCTGGAAGGTGTATGTCAAGAACGGCCTGATCACCTGGGAAACGCAGCAGACGGATTACCCGCGCACCCGGCCCGACCTGCCCAACCACGAGCCGCGCGGCTGTCCCCGCGGCGCGTCGTACAGCTGGTACGTGTACTCGGCGCAGCGCGTGAAATACCCCATGATCCGCGGCCGCCTGATCGAGATGTGGCGCGAGGCCCGCAAGACCATGGACCCGATCGCGGCCTGGGAATGGATCAGCCAGGACCCCAAGCGCGCCAAGCGCTACAAGTCGGTGCGCGGCCTGGGTGGCTTCGTGCGTGCGGACTGGGACACCGCCACGGAAATCATTGCCGCGGCCAACGCGCTCACCATCAAGAAGTACGGCCCGGACCGCGTGATCGGCTTTTCGCCCATCCCCGCCATGTCCATGGTCAGCTACGCCGCCGGCGCCCGCTACCTGAGCCTCTTGGGCGGCGCGTGCCTCAGCTTCTACGACTGGTATTGCGACCTTCCCCCCGCCAGCCCGCAGATCTGGGGCGAACAGACCGACGTGCCGGAATCGGCCGACTGGTACAACTCGACCTACCTGATGGTGTGGGGCTCGAACGTCCCGCAGACCCGCACGCCGGACGCGCACTTCTACACGGAAGTCCGCTACAAGGGCACCAAGACCGTGGCCGTGTCCAGCGACTTCGGCGAAATGGTCAAGTTCGGCGACATCTGGCTGGCGCCCAAGCAGGGCACCGACGCCGCGCTGGCCATGGCCATGGGCCACGTGATCCTCAAGGAATTCCACCTGTCGGGCAAGTCGGACTACTTCACGGACTACGTGCGCCGCTATACCGACATGCCGATGCTGGTGCAGCTCAAGGAGCGCGACGGCTTCTACGCGCCGGACCACTTCCTGCGCGCCTCGCAGCTGGACAACGCGCTGGGCGAACAGAACAACCCCGACTGGAAGACGCTGGTGCTGGACGAAACCACCGGCGATCTGGTGGCGCCCAACGGCAGCATCGGTTTCCGCTGGGGCGAGGGCGCTGTCAACGACGGCGAAAAGGTCGGCCGCTGGAACCTGGAATCCAGGGACGGCGGCACGGGGCGTGAGATCGTCCCGACGCTGACCCTGCTGGGCCAGTCGGACGACGTGGTCGGCGTGGGCTTCCCGTACTTCGGCAGCGAACACGACGAACTGCTGGTGCGCAACGTGCCCGCCCGCCGCATTCGCCTGGCCGATGGCACCGAGGCCCTGGTCGCCACCGTGTACGACCTGCAGATGGCCAACTACGGCCTGGACCGCGGCCTGAGCGGCGGCAACGTCGCGTCCTCGTACGACGATGACGTGCCCTACACCCCGGCCTGGCAGGAAAAGCACACCAGCGTGCCGCGTGCGCAGGTGATCCAGGTGGCGCGCGAGTTCGCGCAGAACGCGCACGACACCGAAGGCAAGTCCATGGTCATCGTCGGCGCCGGCCTGAACCACTGGTACCACATGGACATGATCTACCGCGGCATCATCAACATGCTGATGATGTGCGGCTGCGTGGGCAAGAGCGGCGGCGGCTGGGCGCACTACGTGGGCCAGGAAAAGCTGCGTCCGCAATTTGGCTGGGCGCCCCTGGCGTTCGCCGCGGACTGGGTCCGCCCGCCGCGGCAGATGAACGGCACGTCCTTCTTCTATGCGCACACCAGCCAGTGGCGCCATGAAAAGCTGAACGTGCAGGAAGTGCTCGGCCCCACCGCCGACCGCGCCAAGTACGGCGACCTCAGCATGATCGACCTGAACGCCCGCGCCGAGCGCATGGGCTGGCTGCCGTCGGCCCCGCAACTGCGCACCAATCCGCTGGACGTGGTGGCGCAGGCCGACAGCCTGGGCAAGGACCCGGTCGCCCACGCCGTCGACATGATGAAGTCGGGCGAACTGCGCATGTCCTGCGAAAACCCCGACGATCCGGCCAACTTCCCGCGCAACATGTTCGTGTGGCGCTCCAACATCCTGGGCTCCAGCGGCAAGGGCCACGAGTACTTCCTGAAGTACCTGCTGGGCACGCAGAACGCCGTGTTTGGCGACGAAGCCGCGGCCATCAAGCCGACCGAAGTCACCTACGAGGAAGACGCCGCCGAAGGCAAGCTGGACCTGCTGACGGTGCTGGACTTCCGCATGAGCACCACCTGCCTGTACGGCGACATCGTATTGCCCACGGCCACCTGGTACGAAAAGGACGACCTCAACACGTCCGACATGCACCCCTTCATCCACCCCTTGAGCGAAGCCGTGCAGCCGCTCTGGGAAAGCAAGACCGACTGGGAGATCTACAAGCTGCTGGCCAAGAAGTTCAGCGAGATCGGCGGCCCGTACCTGGGCAAGCGCCGCGACCTGGTACTGACCCCGCTGATGCACGACACCCCGGGAGAACTGGGCCAGGCCTTCGAGCCCAAGGACTGGAAGCTGGGCGAATGCGACCTCATTCCCGGCAAGACCGCGCCGTCGATGACGGTGGTCGAACGCGACTACAACGACATCTACCGCAAGTTCACGTCGGTGGGACCGTTGCTGGACAAGCTGGGCAATGGCGGCAAGGGCATCAACTGGAACACCCAGCACGAAGTCCACGAACTGGCCGGCATCAATGACAGCGTCACCGAAGCCGGCGTCAGCCAGGGCCGTCCGCGCCTTGACACCGCCATCGACGCGGCCGAAATGATCCTGACCTTCGCGCCCGAGACCAACGGCCATGTGTCGGTCAAGGCCTGGGAGGCGCTGGGCAAGATCACCGGACGCGACCACACGCACCTGGCCGTCGGCCGCGAGCACGACAAGATCCGCTTTCGCGACATCCAGGCGCAGCCGCGCAAGATCATCTCGGCGCCCACCTGGTCCGGCCTGGAAAGCGAAGAGGTCAGCTACAACGCCGGCTATACCAACGTGCATGAACTGATCCCATGGCGCACCCTGACGGGCCGCCAGCAGTTCTACCAGGATCACCGCTGGATGCTGGACTTTGGCGAGGGCTCGTGCGTATACAAGCCGGCCATCGACACCAAGACGGTCGCGCCCATGCTGGGCAAGTACCCGAACGGCGAAAAGGAACTGGTCCTGAACTGGATCACGCCGCACCAGAAGTGGGGCATCCACAGCACGTACTCGGACAACCTGCGCATGCTGACGCTGTCCCGCGGCGGCCCCCACGTCTGGGTGTCCGAAGCCGAGGCCAAGCAGGCCGGGCTGGTCGACAATGACTGGGTGGAAGTGTTCAACGTGAACGGCACGCTGACCGCCCGCGTGGTCGTGAGCCAGCGCGTGCCGGTCGGCATGTGCCTGATGTACCACGCGCAGGAAAAGATCGTGAACGTGCCCGGCGCCGAAACCAGCGGCAAGCGCGGCGGGATCCACAACTCGGTCACGCGCACCGTGCTCAAGCCCACGCACATGATCGGCGGCTACGCCCAGCAGGCCTACGGCTTCAACTACTACGGCACCGTGGGCGCCAACCGCGACGAGTTCGTGGTCGTGCGCAAGATGAACAAGGTGGACTGGCTGGAAGGCCCGCTCGTCGAAGAACTGCAACAAGAAGAGAAGCAATCATGAGGATACGCGCCCAAATCGGCATGGTGCTGAACCTGGACAAGTGCATCGGCTGCCACACTTGCTCGGTCACCTGCAAGAACGTCTGGACCAGCCGCGACGGTGTCGAATACGCCTGGTTCAACAACGTGGAAACCAAGCCCGGCATCGGCTATCCGAAGGAATGGGAGAACCAGAAAAAGTGGAAGGGCGGCTGGACCCGCACCGCCGCCGGCAAGCTGGAACCGCGCCAGGGCGGCAAGCTGCGCATCCTGGCGAACCTCTTCGCCAATCCGAACCTGCCCGCCATCGACGACTACTACGAGCCGTTCACCTACGACTACGAGCATCTGCAGAACGCGCCGCTGTCGCAGACGCCGCCCACCGCGCGCCCGGTGTCGGTGCTGACGGGCAAGAAGATGGACAAGATCCAGTGGGGCCCGAACTGGGAAGACGACCTGGGCGGCGAATTCAGCGCGCGCAGCCGCGATGCGCTGTTTGAAGGCGTGCAGAAGGAGATGTACTCGACCTTCGAGAACACCTTCATGATGTACCTGCCGCGCCTGTGCGAGCACTGCCTGAACCCGGCCTGTGTCGCGAGCTGCCCGTCCGGTTCCATCTATAAGCGCGAAGACGACGGCATCGTTTTGGTCGACCAGGACAAATGCCGCGGCTGGCGCATGTGCATCTCGGGCTGCCCGTACAAGAAGATCTACTACAACTGGAGCAGCGGCAAGGCCGAGAAGTGCACGTTCTGCTATCCGCGCATCGAGGCGGGCCAGCCGACCGTGTGCTCGGAAACCTGCGTGGGCCGCATCCGCTACCTGGGCGTGCTGCTGTACGACGCCGACCAGATCGAAAACGCCGCGTCCACCGCCAGCGAGCAGGACCTGTACGAAGAACAGCTCGGCCTCTTCCTGGACCCGCACTCGCCCGAGGTGATCGCCGCCGCGCGCGAGCAGGGCATCCCGGAATCGTGGCTGGAAGCCGCCCGCAACTCGCCGGTCTACAAGATGGCCGTGCAGTGGAAGGTCGCCTTCCCGCTGCATCCGGAGTACCGCACGCTGCCCATGGTCTGGTACATCCCGCCGCTGTCGCCCATCCAGACGGCTGCCGAGGCCGGCAAGATGCCGCAACGCACCGTCGGCAAAAGCGGCATGATCCCCGACGTGTCGTCCTTGCGCATCCCCGTGCGCTACCTGGCCAACCTGCTGACCGCCGGCAAGGAAGCGCCGGTGCTGCAGGCCCTGGAACGCATGCTGGCCATGCGCGCCTACAAGCGGTCCGAGACCGTCCACGGCGAACGCGACACCGACCTGCTGGACCAGGTCGGCCTGTCCGAGGAAACCGTGCAGGACATGTACCGCATCATGGCCATCGCCAACTACGAGGACCGCTTCGTCGTGCCCAGCAGCCACAAGGAAGTGGTCGAGGACAGCTTCAACGAAAAGGGCAGTTGCGGCTTCACGTTCGGCAACGGTTGCTCGGGCGGCGTGTCGGAAGGCAGCCTGTTCGGCCGCAAGCCGCAGGGCAGCGAAATCTTCATCGAGATGCCCAAGTCCCGCAAGAAGGCCGTGTCGGCCTGAGGAAAGGAGAAAACCATGAGCCTGTACCGTCTGCTTTCCGCCATGCTGTGCTACCCCGAGCCCGAACTGCTGGACCACCTGGGCGAACTGGAAGCGGCCATCGCGGCCTATCCGGACGCCGAGGAAACCCTGCAGCCGCTGGTGGGCTACCTGGCCGCCAACGACCTGATTCCGCTGCAGGAAAACTACGTCGCCACCTTCGACCGCAACCGCTCGCATTCGCTGCACCTGTTCGAACACGTGCACGGCGAAAGCCGCGACCGCGGCCAGGCCATGGTCGACCTGCTGGACACCTACCGCGAGCATGGCTTTGAGCCGATGGTGTCCGAACTGCCGGACCATGTGCCGCTGTTCCTGGAATTCCTGGGGGTCATCGACCCCGACAAGGCGCAGGAACTGCTGGACGAAGCCATCCACGTGCTCGCGGCCATCGGCGCCCGCCTGGCCAAGGGCGACAGCCCCTACGCCTGCATCTTCGCGGTGCTGCGGGCCCAGTCCCGCGTGATCCCGCGCGTGCAGACCGAGGCGCCGGTGCGCGACATGGACGAGGCGATGGAGATCTTCGGCGCCGGCGCGGACGGCGTGGAGCCGCTGCTGCGGCCGTTTTCGGGCGACGGCGCGCAGACCGTGCGCTTCTATCCCCGTTCGCCCGCGACCCATTAACGCTCAGGACGACGCATCATGAATTCCCTGAATCAGTTTCTCTTCGGCATCTATCCCTACATCGCGCTGACGGTCTTCCTGCTGGGCAGCCTGGCGCGCTTCGAGCGCGAGCAGTACACCTGGAAGTCCGACAGCTCGCAGCTCCTGCACCGGGGCCAGCTGCGCCTGGGCAACATCCTGTTCCACATTGGCATCCTGGGCCTGTTCTTCGGACACCTGGTCGGGCTGCTGACGCCGGTCATCGTGTGGGACACGCTGGGCGTGTCGCATTCCCTGAAGCAGATGGTCGCGATGGTGGCCGGCGGCGTAATGGGCGGGCTGTGCCTGATCGGCCTCTTGATCCTGATCCACCGCCGCCTGACGGACCCGCGCATCGCCCGCGCCACCCGTCCGGGCGACAAGCTCCTGCTGCTGTGGATCCTGGTCACGCTGCTGCTGGGGCTGTCCACCATCGTGCTGTCGGCCGGCCACATGGACGGCGAGATGATGGTGCACCTGATGACCTGGGCGCAGCACATCGTCACCTTCCAGGGCGACGCCGCCAGCTACATCGCCGGCGTGCCGCTGCTGTTCAAGGCGCACCTCTTCATGGGCCTGACGCTCTTCGTGATCTTCCCGTTCACCCGGCTGGTGCACGTGTGGAGCGGCTTTGCGTCGGTCGGCTATCTGGGCCGTGCCTGGCAACTGGTGCGTCCGCGCTGATCCCTCGTCCAAGGAGCCGACCATGCCTGTCATCGTCAATGGCGTCGAACTGAACGACGCGGATCTGGAACGTGAACTGCCCCTGCACGCCGAAGCCGGCAATCCCATGCGCGAGGCCGTCACGGCCCTGGTGCTGCGGCGCGTGCTGCTGGACGAGGCCGGCCGCCAGGGTCTGGACCTCTCGGACGAGGAAAGCGCCATCGGCGCCTTGCTCGCCAGCCAGGCGCCCGCGCCCGAGGCCGACGAGGCGGCCTGCCGCCGCTTCTACCAGATGCACCCCGAGCGTTTCATGGTGGGCGAACTGGTCGAGGCGGACCACATCCTGTTCCAGGTCACGCCCGACGTGAACCTGGACATGCTGAAAGCGCATGCCAACGTGGTGCTGGCCGACCTGCTGGCGGACCCGTCACGCTTTGCCGAGGTCGCGCGCGCGCAGTCCAATTGCCCGTCCGCGGCCGTGGGCGGCAATCTGGGACAGCTCGGGCGCGGCGACACCGTGCCGGAGTTCGAACGCGCGGTGTTCGCGCTGCCCTCGGGCGGGCTGCTGCCGCAATTGCTGCAGACACGGCATGGCCTGCACATCGTGCGCGTCACGCGGCGTGTCGAAGGGCGGCTGCTTCCTTTCGAGCAGGTCGCCCGGCAGATCGCCGCGGCGCTTACCGCCATGAGCCGCGATACCGCCTGGCGGCAGTACACCAAGCTGCTGGTGGGGCGGGCCAAGATCTCGGGCATCGACCTGGACGACGGCGAACCCGAGCGGGTCTTCGCCGGGAGCGCCGCATGATGGACGAGCCTGCGCCTGCCACCCTGACGGACGGCTTCGGCCGCCGCATCGACTATCTGCGCGTGTCCGTCACCGACCGCTGCGACCTGCGCTGCAGCTACTGCCTGCCCAAGGATTTCAAGGGCTTCGAAACGCCGGCCAACTGGTTGTCCCACGACGAAATGGCCCGGCTGGTCGGGCTGTTCGTCGGCCTGGGCGTCGCCAAGGTCCGGCTGACCGGCGGCGAGCCGCTGCTGCGCAAGGGCGTGGCCGGGCTGGCGGCCACCATCGCCGCCATGCCCGGCCTGCGCGACCTGTCCGTGTCCACCAACGCCACGCAACTGGCCCGCCATGCGCAGTCGCTGCGCGCGGCGGGGGTGGACCGCCTGAACATCAGCCTGGACACGCTGGACGCCGCGGCCTTCGCGCAGATCACCGGGCGCGACTGCCTGGCGTCCGTGCTGGCCGGCCTGGCGGCGGCGCGGCAGGCCGGTTTTTCCCCGATCAAGCTCAACAGCGTGGTGCACGCCGCCACACCCGAATCCGACGTGCGGCGCCTGCTGGCGTACGCGATGGAACAGGGCTTCGTGCTGCGCCTCATCGAACCCATGCCGATGGGCGAGTGCGGGCGGGGCCACGCGCACACCGACCTGAATGCGATGGGCGCGCGGCTGGCGGCGGACGCCGGCCTGCTGCCGTCGCTGGCGCAATCGCGCAACGGCCCGGCGCGGTACTGGACGGGCGGGCAGGGCGCGCCGGTGCTGGGCGTCATCACGCCGATGTCGCGCCATTTCTGCGCCACCTGCAACCGCGTCCGGCTGGGCGTGGACGGCACCCTGTACCTTTGCCTGGGCCAGGAAGACCAGGTCCCGCTGGGACGCCTGCTGCGCGCGGGTGCCAGCGACGGCGACCTCATCCAGGCCATCGTGGCGGGCATCGCCGCCAAGCCGGAGCGCCACGAATTCAACGCCCGTCCCGAACGCATCGTGCGTTTCATGGCGCAGACGGGAGGCTGACATGCAAGACCTCGAACGGCTGGTCGGCGGGTTCCAGCGCTTCCAGCAGCAGTATTACGAAGACGCGCCATCGCTGTACCGCAATCTGCGCGACGGCCAGCATCCCAGCACGCTCCTGATCGGCTGCTGCGATTCCCGGGTTGACCCGGCCATGCTGCTGGGGTGCGACCCGGGCGACATCTTCACCGTGCGCAACGTGGCCAATCTGGTGCCGCCCTCCAGCAAGGACCGCGGCCTGCAGGGCGTGCTGGCGGCCATCCAGTTCGCGGTCGAGCAGCTGCAGGTCAGCCGCATCATCGTGCTGGGGCATGCGCAGTGCGGCGGCATCCGCGCGCTGATGGAGCGGGGTATCCGCCGCGGCGGTGAAACCGACTATCTCGGACGCTGGATGGACATCGCCGAACCGGCGCGGGAACAGGTGCTGCGGCAGATGCCGCACGCCTCCCAGGCAGAGCGCCGCCGCGCCTGCGAGCAGGCGTCCATCCTGATCTCGCTGCGCAACCTCGAAGACCTGCCCTTTGTCCGGCGGGCCGTGGAGGGCGGCAGCCTGACGCTGCACGGCTGGTATTTCGACCTGGTGGCCGGCGCTTTGCTGGCATACTCCCCGCGTGCGGACACGTTTCTGCCCATCGTTTGCCCTCTGCTGACGGAACCTGCCCTCCCATGACCCCTGTATTCGGCATCGCCGGCCGCTCCGGCAGCGGCAAGACCACCCTGATCGAAGCCATGCTGCCGTTGCTGGGCGCGCGCGGCCTGCGCGTGAACGTCATCAAGCACAGCCATCACGATTTCCAGATGGAGCCGCCCGGCAAGGACAGCGCGCGCTTTCGCACGGCGGGCGCGCAAGAGGTCATGATCGCCTCGCCGTACCGCTACGCCATCGTGCATGAGCTGCGCGACGCGCCCGAACCCACGCTGGACGCGCAACTGGCGCGCCTGTCGCCCGCCGACCTGGTGCTGGTCGAAGGCTTCAAGCAGGCGGCCATTCCGCGCATCGAGGTCTACCGGCCCGCGCTGGGCAAGCCGCCGCTGCACACCGAGGACCCCGGATTTCTCGCGGTCGTGACCGACGCGCCGCAAGGCATCGCCTTGCCCTGCCTGCCGCTGAACGAACCTGCCCGGGTCGCGGACTTTCTCTGCCGCGCCCTTGGACTGGAGTAACAAGGTGTCTGACACCCATGAGGCGCTCTGCCAGGCTTGCGGGCCGTCTCCCGCGGGTGTCAGACACCGTCTGCCTGCTCGGCAACCGTGTCTGAATGCCTGCGGGAAGCGACTACACTGATGCCCGAATTGCGCTCTTCGCACCGACCACCATGACGCCCGCCGATACCGCCGCCCGTTCCGACGCGCTTCCGTCGCCCCGGCACCGCCTTTCCACGCGCATCGTGGCCAGTTCGCTGCTGGCGCTGGTGGTGGTGCTTGCCATGGTGAGCTGGACGCTATGGCTGTCGTGGCAGCTGGAAGGCGCGGGCGCGGCCATCAACGACACCGGCAGCCTGCGCATGCGCGCGAACCGCGTGGCGGTGGAACTGATGCGCCCGCAAGCTGGCCGCGACGTGCGCACCGCCGAACAGATCGCCGTGCTGGACGAGACCATCGCGCGCCTGGCGCGCGGCAACCCCGCGCGCCCGCTCTTCATCCCCAACGACCCCGCCATCCGCGCCCAGTGGCAGGACGTGGCGGCCTACTGGCGCGACATCATGAAGCCGGCGGCGCTGCGGGCCATCGCCCAGCCGGACGCCTCGGCGTACCTGGAGACGCTGCCCGAGTTCGTGGCCCGGGCCGACACGCTGGTGCGCATGATCGAACAGGACAACGCCGGCAAGACCACGTCGCTGCGCCTGTCGCAGGGCGTGCTGGCCGCGATCGCCAGCGCCGGGACGCTGGCGATGATCTACCTGCTTTACCTGTGGATCATCTCTCCCGTGCTGCGTTTGCGCGACGGCCTGCAGCGCATGGCCGACCGCGAGTTCAGCACCCGGCTGCCGGTGGAAAGCCAGGACGAGTTCGGCGTGCTGGCGCGCGGCTACAACCGCATGGCCGACGAACTGCAGGACCTGTACACCAGCCTGGAGCAGCGGGTGGAGCAGAAGACCGCGCAGCTGGCCGCGCAGAACCGCGACATCGGCGCGCTGTACGACATGGCGGCGTTCCTGAACCAGCCCAATGAGATCGAAGCCATGTGCGACGGCTTCCTGCGCCGCGTCATGCTGCAATTCGACGCGGACGCCGGCAGCATCCGCGCGCTGGACCCCAACAATGAAAAGCTCAACCTGGTGGTGTCGGTCGGCCTGTCCGACGAACTGGTGCAGGCCGAGCACTGCATGAAGGTGGACGACTGCTACTGCGGCGTGGCGACGCGCCAGGCGGGGGTCATCGTCATTCAGGACTTCCGCCAGTCGCCGCAGGAGCTGGACCTGAACTGCCAGCGCGAGGGCTTCTCCAGCGTGGCCGTGTTCCGCATCGTGACCCGCGACGAGGTGTTGGGGTCGTATTCGCTGCATTTCCGCCAGCAGCGCCGCCTGATGGCGTCGGAATCGCAATTGCTGGAAACGCTGGGCCAGCACCTTGGCGTAGCGCTGGACAACCGGCGCCTGAGCGCGCAGGCCCGCCAGCTTGCCGTCGTGCAAGAGCGCGGGCTGGTGGCGCAGGGCCTGCACGACAGCCTGGCCCAGGGGCTGAATTTCCTGAACCTGCAACTGCAGATGCTGGACGCCGCCATCAAGCGCGGCGACGACGAAGAGGTCAGCGAGATCCTGCCGCTTCTGCGCACCGGCGTGGACGAAAGCTACCAGGACGTGCGCGAGCTGCTGACCAATTTCCGCAGCAAGCTGTCGCAGGGCGACCTGCAGGCGGCCATCGAGGACACCGTCGCCCGCTTCCGGCGCCAGACCGCCATCGAGACCGAGCTCACCTTCAGCCAGGGCGAGGGCGCGCCGCTGCAGCCCGAGCAGCAGCTCCAGGTGCTGTTCATCCTGCAGGAGGCCCTGTCCAACGTGCGCAAGCATTCCGAAGCCAGCCGCGTGCGCATTGCTGTCGAGAACGGCCGCGATTTCACCCTGCAGATCGCCGACGACGGGCAGGGCTACGACCCGGCCGACGTCGCCGAACGCGGCGAATCCCACGTGGGCATGCACATCATGCGCGAGCGCGCCGCGCGCATGCGCGCCGTGATAAAACTCGAATCGCAGCCCGGCGCCGGCACGCGCGTGGCGCTCACCCTGCCTGGCGCTGAACGCCAGGCTGCCTGACCTTCCTGTCCATCATGACCATCCGCATCCTGCTCATCGACGACCACACCCTGTTCCGTTCCGGGGTCCGCCTGCTGTTGCAGCGCCAGCCCGACTTCGAAGTCGTGGCCGAGGCGGGGGACGGGGTGGAGGGCCTGAAGCGCGCCCAGGAGCTCAAGCCCGACGTGGTGCTGCTGGACCTGAACCTGCCAGGACTGTCGGGGCTGGAAACGCTGCAGCTCCTGACGCAGGACCTGCCCGGGTGCGCGGTCATCATCCTGACGGTCTCCGAAGAGGCCGACGAACTCGGCCAGGCGCTGCGCGACGGCGCCCGCGGCTACCTCGTCAAGAACATCGACGCCGACGCGCTGGTGTCCGCGATCCGCCGCGCCGCCAACGGCGAAGCCGTGATCGCCGACAGCATGACGGCCAAGCTGGTCGAGCAGTTCCGCGGCCAGGCCAGCCAGACGCCGCCTCCGCCCGGGTCTGCCGAACGCCACCGCCTCACCGCGCGCGAGACGCAGATCGTGCAATGGCTGGCGCGCGGCGCCAGCAACAAGGTCATCGCGCGCGAACTGGACGTCAGCGAAAGCACCGTCAAGATCCATGTGCAGAACGTGCTGAAAAAGCTCAACCTGACCAGCCGCGTGCAGGTGGCCGTGTATGCGGTGGAGCGCGGCCTGTATACGGAGGAATAGGCGCGCGCGATTGCGAGCACTTCGGTGTCCGACACCCGAAGGCGCCGCGCCGTTTGATTTTCGACAAGGCCCGGCGCACGGGCGGCCCATAGACTGGCCGTCATGCAAACTCGAACCACTCCCATGGAGCTCGTGGCTCCGGCGGGCAGCCTGGCCGCGCTGAAGGCAGCGATAGAAGCGGGCGCCGACACCGTCTATCTCGGGCTCAAGAACGCCACCAATGCCCGCAATTTCGCCGGGCTCAATTTCACCGAAGCAGACATCCGCGCAGGCGTCGAACTGGCGCATCGCCGCAACCGGCAGGTACTGTTCGCCATCAACACCTTCGTGCAGGCGGGCCGCATGGCCGAATGGCGGGCCGCGGTGGATGCCGCGCACGACCTGGGCGCCGACGCCGTCATCATGGCCGATCCGGGCCTGCTCGCCTACGCCAGCGACCGCTATCCCGACCTGCGCCTGCATCTGTCCGTGCAGGGCTCGGCCACCCACGCCGACGCCATCGAACTGATGAAGGAACAGTTCGGCATCCGCCGCGTGGTGCTGCCGCGCGTGCTGACGCTGGCGGAGGTGGCACGCATCTGCGCCCACGTCAGCGTCGAGGTCGAGGTCTTCGGCTTCGGCAGCCTGTGCGTCATGGCCGAAGGCCGCTGCCTGCTGTCCTCGTACGCCACCGGCGATTCCCCCAACAACAAGGGCGTCTGTTCGCCCGCGCACGCGGTGCGCTGGGTGGAAGAGGACGGCCGCATGGATGCGCGCCTGTCGGGCATTCTCATCGACCGCTACGAACCCGGCGAACCCGCCGCCTATCCCACGCTGTGCAAGGGGCGGTTCGACGTGGACGGGCAGTCCGACCACGCGCTGGAAGAGCCCACCAGCCTGAACGCCATCGGCCTGTTGCCGCGCCTGGCCGAGATGGGCGTGTCCGCCATCAAGATCGAAGGACGCCAGCGCAGCCCGGCCTACGTCACGCAGGTGGTGTCCACCTTGCGCGCCGCGCTGGACAGCGTGCACGCGAACGCCGCGCGCTACTCGCCGCGCCCCGAATGGAACGCCATGCTGGCGCGCCATGCCGAGGGCTCCCAAGTCACCCAAGGCGCATTCGAAAGGCCATGGAAATGAACCTGCTCCCATTCCAGATTTCAGTCGGTCCCTTGCTCTACTACTGGCCGCGCCAGCGCACCATGGACTTCTACGCCGCCGTGGCCGACAGCCCCGCCGACATCGTGTACGTGGGCGAAACCGTCTGCAGCCGGCGCCACGAACTGCGTGCCGACGATTGGCTGGGCCTTGCCCGGGACCTGCGCGCCGAGGGCAAGACCGTCGTGCTGTCGGGCCGCACCCTGATCGAAACCGGGGCCGAGGCCAGCGCCCTCAAGAAGCTGTGCGAGCAGCCGGACTTCATGGTGGAAGCCGGCGAACTGGGCGCGGTGCGCCATCTGAGCGGGCGCGGTTTCGTGGCGGGGCCGCACCTGAACGCCTATCACGGCGGCACGCTGGCCTGGCTGGCCAACCGCGGCGCGGTGCGCTTTGTCGCGCCGCTCGAAATGGACGGCCCCACGCTGGCCCGCCTGCTGCAGGAGCGGCCGGCCGGCATGCAGGCCGAAGTCATGGTCTGGGGCAGGATGGCGCTGGCGTTTTCGGCGCGCTGCTTCACGGCGCGTCACTTCCGGCTCAAGAAGGACGACTGCGGGTTTCGCTGCATCGAGCATCCCGACGGCCTGGACATGCGCACGCGCGAATCCCGCGAATTCCTGGGCATCAACGGCATCCAGGTCCAGTCGGCCGCCTGCCTGGACCTGCTGGCCGAAGCCCCGGAACTGGCAGGGATGGGCATCGAGGTGCTGCGCGTCAGCCCCCAATCGGCCGGGACGCTCGAAGCGATTGCCGCGCTGGACGCGACGCGCCGAGGCGGCAAGCCCGACGCGGTCTCGCCGCCGGCCGGCATCGGCCGCTGCAACGGCTATTACTACGGGCAGGCCGGGATCGCGCTGCAGGAGGTTGCCGTATGAGCGCCGCGCTGAATCTGCCGCCGCTGCTGGCCCGGCTGGGCCGGCGCGTGCCGGGGCCCTTCGTCTCGTTGCATTTCGCCGCCGGGCTGGAACTGGCGCGCCGCCTCAAGTGGCTGGAGCCTCCCGCCGAACTGGACGGGCGCAGCTTTGCCATCACGGTCGAAGACCTGGGCATGCGCAGCCGCTTCATCGTGCGCGACGGGGCTTTCCGGCCGCTCTGGAGCCGCGGCGCGGCCGAGGCGGCCGCCGACCTGGAACTGGGCGCCAAGCTGGCCGACTTTTTGGCGCTGATGCGCGCGCAGACCGACGCCGACACCTTGTTCTTCCAGCGCCGCCTGCGCATCGCGGGCGATACGGAGCTGGGCCTGATCGTGAAGAACTGGCTGGACGCGGCGCCCCGGCCCGCGTGGTTGCAGCGCATGAGCGGCGGGGTGGGCGGCGGGGTGGGGGGCGGGGTTGGCGGGTAATGGTCCGGGATCGCCGGCTAGTGCCGCCGCGCGCATCGTGGGGTATGGTTACGTGCGCCCGTCCAACGGGCCCAACGACAACCAGGCAGACATCGAAGGCATCTCGCGCGCCGCGCGCGCGTTTGCCGCCTGATCTGAACCCTTGAAAAACGCATTACCCGGAGAGACTCATGACTGAAGCGAAGAAGCCCAACTGGCGCCTGGAAACCGTGGCCGTCCACGGCGGCTACCGCCCCGATCCGACCACGCGCGCGGTGGCGGTGCCGATCTACCAGACGGTGGCCTATGCGTTCGACGACACGCAGCACGGCGCGGACCTCTTCGACCTGAAGGTCGCGGGCAACATCTACACCCGCATCATGAATCCCACCACCGACGTGCTGGAGCAGCGCGTGGCGGCCCTGGAAGGCGGGATCGCCGCGCTGGCGCTGGCGTCGGGCCAGTCGGCCGTCACCTACGCCGTCATGACCATCGCCGAGGCCGGCGACAACATCATTTCGTCCAGCACGCTGTACGGCGGCACCTACAACCTGTTCGCCCACACGCTGCCGCAGTACGGCATCACCACGCGCTTTGCCGACCCCTCGGACCTGGCCGCGTTCGAGGCGCAGATCGACGACCGCACCAAGGCCATCTTCGCGGAATCGGTCGGCAATCCGCTGGGCAACATCACCGACATCGCCGCGCTGGCCGACCTGGCGCATCGTCACGGCCTGCCGCTCATCGTCGACAACACCGTGCCCTCGCCGTACCTGCTGCGCCCCATCGAACACGGCGCCGACATCGTGGTGCAGTCCCTGACCAAGTACCTGGGCGGCCACGGCACCAGCCTGGGGGGCGCCATCATCGACTCGGGCAAGTTCCCGTGGGCCGAGCACAAGGCGCGGTTCAAGCGGCTGAACGAGCCCGACGTCAGCTATCACGGCGTGGTCTACACCGAAGCCTTCGGCCCGGCCGCCTACATCGGCCGCGCCCGCGTGGTGCCGCTGCGCAATACCGGCGCGGCCATTTCGCCGTTCAATTCCTTCCAGATCCTGCAGGGCATCGAGACCCTCGCCCTGCGCGTGGACCGCATTGTCGAAAACGCGGTCAAGATCGCCGGGTACCTGAAGGAGCATCCGAAGGTGGAATGGGTGAACTACGCGGGGCTGCCGGACCATCCGGACCACGCGCTCGCCCGCAAGTACCTGGGCGGCAAGGTCCCCGGCCTGTTCACCTTCGGGGTGAAGGGCGGCCGCGAGGCGGGCGCGCGCTTCCAGGATGCGCTGCAGCTCTTCACGCGCCTGGTCAACATTGGCGATTCCAAGTCCCTGGCGACGCATCCGGCATCCACCACGCACCGCCAGCTCAACCCCGAAGAACTGCAAAAGGCCGGCGTGCGCGAGGAAACCGTGCGTCTGTCCATCGGCATCGAGCATATCGACGACCTGATCGCCGACCTGGAGCAGGCGCTGGAACAGGTGTGATCGCCGCGCCGGCGGCCGGCAAGGCGCCCGCTACTCGCCCGCTATTTGCGGGCGCTTTTGCCATTTTCCGTGCAGATAAGGTCGCGCAGGCGCCGCTGGACCGGATCGCGCGTGACCGGCGCGTTGCGGATGCCCGCCACCGGTATCGATTCCACGATCGCGCCGGTGGCGTCATTGCCGGCGTGGTGCAGGACCTGGGTGACCGTGTAGGTGTTGGCGGCGCAATTCAGCGTGACCGGCTGGGTGACCGAGCCGTAAGGCTGGCCGTTGGCCTCGGAGATCCGCGGCTGGGCGTAGAACCAGGCCACGGTCACGGCCATCACGGTCGGGTTGTCGGACACGGCCCGGATCGAGTGGGTGTCGTAGAACACCCCCGGCATCGCCTGCGGGTCCACCGGGACCCAGTTGGGATCGTTGGCGGCGGCGTGCGCGCCGGGGCTGCCGTGAGCGGCGACAAACAGGGCCAGGGCGAGGAGGGCGGCGGGAGGCCTTGCGGTCATGGGACGGTTTCCGTGGCGTCGGGGCAGGGGCGCGCGTCCGGCAAGACGTGAGCATGCGTTACGCCAGTATAGAGAACCGGACGCAACGCGCTATAGTTCCGTCCGTTCGATAAATGGCTGGCGGCGGGGGGCTGGCGTATATGCCCAGAATGCCGGGACCCAAGACCATCAGACTGCTGGCCGCAGGCCTAGCGATCGCCGCAGCCGGAGTGCTGGCCTGGGGGATCTACCAGATCATCCCGATGGGCGAGCCCCTGCCGCGCAGCGAGATCGTGGGCGAACTCAACGGACCGGCGCTGGCCTCGTATTCCCGGGTGGCCATCCACCGCTACGGAGAACGCCAGCTCCTCACCGGCCAGCTCCTGGTCACCGCCCGGGACATCGACGGGCTGGCGCAGGCCCCCGTCCTGGACACCCAGGTTCCGTCCCTGAAAGAACGCCTGCAGCAGCAGCGCGTGCGGCTGGCGCAGGCCGGCGCCATCACCACCCTGGCGCACGGGACCGGCGACCTGGCCCTGGCCATGCTGCAGACCGGCCGGTCCACCACCGACGCGCGCAATCTCATCTATGGGGGCCGGGGCACCGGCGTATTCGACCTGCTGGGTTCCATCAGCGGCGATACCGGCGTCACGCTCATCGGCGCGCCGGGCGGCCAGCCGCTGTTTCTCGTCGCCGGCACCCTGCGCAGCCCGGGCGAAGGCGACCAGCCCGCCGCGTGGGACGCGCTGCGCTCGGACGATCTGGGCACGACCTGGACCTACGATCCCGAGGTGACGCTGGGCGTCCCTCAACAGCACACCACCTTCCTGACGGACCGCCTGGCCATCGCGCTGGAACACCACGAGACCGGCGTGCGGCTGCTCTACAGTTGCGACGGCGCGCGGCGCTGGTCGGCGACGCGGCTCAAGGAACAGGTCTGGCCCGATTCGGCCGCCTTCGAGCGCAAGTTTGCGGCGTCGGCGGAGCGGGACCGCGAAACCTACGGCGAAGGCCAGCTCGGCTATGGCTGGTCGCTGTACCCGCTGGACGATCGTCGCGCGGTGGGCTGGAGCTGGCGCACGCGCGTGAGGCCCGAGGGCCAGGAGGCGCCCGAGTTGATCGAAACGCGGCGTTTCGAGGTGCAGTTCCAGGAAGACGCCTCGCCCGCGTTCCGCATCACGCCGGACGTGCCCCGGGTGCCCGAGCAGGCGGCGCAGGCGCTCCTGACACGCGACGAGCCGGTGTTCGAGACGGAAGGCGGGGCCATCTACCAGTTGGACAAGGCCGGGTTGTCCTGGGTGAAGCGATCGACCTCGCCCGACGTGCGCGGGGCCCGGTCCTGGATCGGGCAGGCGTGGTTCGGCCGCAATGCGTGGGTCATCAAGACCTATGCCGATCACCTGTTCCCCGACAACGAATACACCAAGACCTACTTCTACAGCCGCGACAAAGGCAGGTCCTGGCGGCCGTTCCAGCTGTCTTACGAACAGGAGCGCGGGCTGCTGGGCCTGGACCAGACGGGCGACGCCCTGCTGACGCTGGCCGAGCGCGGCGGCAAGACCGTGATCCAGCGCTATCCGCTGGACTGAGACCGCTATCCCGCCACCACGTATTCCGGATAGCGTTTACAGATTTCGTTGACCTGGCTGAGCGTGCCGGACAAGTGCTCGCGCAGCACCTGCTGCGCCCGCGCGGGGTCTTGCGCTGCAATGGCGTCCACCAGCCGCTGGTGATCGTCCAGGATGCGTTCGGCCTTGCCGGCTTCGGGCAGATGCAGGCGGCGCAGCCGGTCCAGGTGGCCGCTGTAACGCTGCGCCATGTCCCACAGGCTGGCGACGCCGGCGGCCTCGTGCATGTCGCGGTGAAACGCCTGATCGGCATTGATGAACTGCTGGTATTGGCCGCTGGCGTGGCTGGCGCGCTGCAGGTCGATGCTGGACTGCAGGCGCTGGAGCAGGAGCGGGTCGGTCCGCTGCGCCAGCAGGTGCACGATTTCCAGTTCGAGCGAGCGGCGCAGGAAGTGCGCCTGGCGGGCGGCGGCGATGTCGATGCGGCTGACGACGGTGGTGTGTTGGGGATAGATATCGACCAGGGCCTCCTCGGCCAGCCGCATCAGCGCGTCGCGGATGGGCGTCTGGCTCAGGCCATAGCTGTCGGCGAGCGTGACGCGGGACAGCGGCGCGCCGGGCGCGAGCTCCAATGAAATGATCTGGCGCCGCAGGTGTTCGAAAACCTGGGGCGCCGCGTGGCGGGAGCGGTCCAGTCTGAGCTTCTGGCTTTGCATCGGATACGGTATCGAGATTCCGCGTAGGGAAGGGCGGTGACGAAAACGGCAGTGTAGCGGGTTTCCACCTAGCTGACGCACTAATGTATTAGTGTTTAAATGCCCTGACCGTCACAACGCCTTTCCCTCCTATCCCGATGAAACGACCCTACGAAAGCCTGCGCAGCGCCGCCTGGATGGCCAAGGACGACCTGCGCTCCTTCGGCCACCGTTCCCGCATGATGCAAATGGGCTATGGCCCCGACGATTGGGCCGGGCGCCCGGTCATCGCCATCATCAATACCTGGTCCGACCTGAACCCCTGTCACAGCCATTTCAAGCAGCGCGTCGAGGACGTGAAACGCGGCGTGTTCCAGGCCGGCGGCTTCCCGGTGGAACTGCCCGCGATCTCGGTGTCGGAATCTTTCGTCAAGCCGACCACCATGCTGTATCGCAACTTTCTGGCCATGGAAACGGAAGAGCTCTTGCGCAGCCATCCGGTGGACGGCGCGGTGCTGATGGGCGGCTGCGACAAGACCACGCCGGGCCTCATCATGGGGGCGATCAGCGCGGGCCTGCCGTGTGTCTACGTGCCCGCCGGCCCCATGCTGCGCGGCAACTGGAAGGGCAAGGTGCTGGGGTCCGGATCGGACGCCTGGAAACTCTGGGACGAACGCCGCGCCGGCAAGATCACGCAGGAACAATGGACCGAGGTGGAGGGCGGCATCGCCCGCAGCTACGGCACCTGCATGACCATGGGCACCGCCAGCACCATGACGGCCATCGCCGAGTCCATCGGCATGACGCTGCCGGGCGCCTCGTCGATTCCCGCCGCCGACGTCAACCACATGCGCATGTCTGCAGAATGCGGCCGCCGCGTGGTGGACATGGTCTGGGACGACCTGACGCCGCAGCGCATCCTGAGCCCCGCGTCGTTCAAGAACGCCATCAATGTCGCCATGGCGATGGGCTGTTCCACCAACGCCATCATCCACCTGGTCGCCATGTCGCGCCGCGCGGGCTGCGCGGTGGGCCTGGACGACTTCGACGCCGCCAGCCGCAAGGTGCCCGTCATCGCCAACATCCGGCCCAGCGGCGACACCTACCTGATGGAAGACTTCTACTACGCGGGCGGCCTGCCCGCGCTGATGTCGCGCCTGCACGGCCACCTGGACCTGTCCGCCATGACGGTCACGGGCAAGACGCTGGGCGAGAACATCGCCGGCGCCGAGGTCTACAACGACGACGTGATCCGCAAGCTGGACGAAGCAATCTACGACGAGGGCGCGCTGGCCGTGCTGCGCGGCAATATCGCGCCCGACGGTTGCGTCATCAAGCCCAGCGCCTGCGCCCCGCAGTACCTGCGCCATACCGGCCCGGCGCTGGTCTTTGACGACTACCCCAGCATGAAAGCCGCCGTCGAGGACGAAAACCTGGACGTCACCGCCGACCACATCATGATCCTGCGCAACGCCGGCCCGCAAGGCGGCCCCGGCATGCCGGAATGGGGCATGCTGCCCATCCCGACCAAGCTGGTCAAACAGGGCGTGCGCGACATGCTGCGCCTGTCGGATGCGCGCATGAGCGGCACCAGCTACGGCGCCTGCATCCTGCACGTCGCGCCCGAAAGCTACGTGGGCGGCCCGCTGGCGCTGGTCAAGACGGGCGACACGATCACCGTGGACGTGCCCGCGCGCACCATCAACCTGAACGTCAGCGACGAGGAACTGGCCGCGCGCCGCGCCGCCTGGACACCGCCTCCGCGGCGCTACGAGCGCGGCTACGGCTGGATGTATTCCCGGCACATCCTGCAGGCCAACGACGGCTGCGACTTCGACTTCCTGGAAACGGAATTCGGCGCGCCCGTGCCCGAGCCCGCCATTTTCTGAACCCGGACTTTTTCCGTATTTCCGTCTACCTACCCGGAGCCATCGTGTCCCCCATGAATCCCGAAACCCGCGCCCGGCTGTCCGGCGTCAGCACCGCCACGCTGTGCACGGCCCTGTTCAAGCGCGGCCTGCGCAACCAGTTCATCCAGGATGTGCGGCCGCTCAACGCCAATCTGCCCAACATGGTCGGCCCGGCCTTCACGCTGCGCTACATCCCCGCGCGCGAAGACCTGAACACCATCAAGGTGTTCGAAGACCGCGCGCATCCGCAGCGCGCCGCCGTCGAGACCTGCCCCGAAGGGGCGGTCTTCGTCATGGACAGCCGCAAGGACGCGCGCGCCGCGTCCGCCGGCTCTATCCTGGTCACGCGCCTGATGAAGCGCGGGGTGGCCGGCGTGGTCACGGACGGGGGCTTTCGCGATTCGCCCGAGATCGCCGAGATGGGCTTTCCCGCCTACCACCAGCGTCCGTCCGCGCCCACCAACCTGACGCTGCACCAGGCGCTGGACATCAACGTGCCCATCGGCTGCGGCGACGTGGCCGTGTGGCCCGGTGACATCGTCGTGGGCGACCGCGAGGGCGTGGTGGTGATTCCGGCCCACCTGGCCGACGAACTCTCGATCGAAGCCGTCGAAATGACCGTCTTCGAGGACTTCGTCACCAGCCAGGTTCAGGCGGGTGCGTCCATCCTGGGGCTGTACCCCCCGACCGATCCCGGCACCAAGGACAAGTTCGCCGCCTGGCGCAAAGAACAGGGCCGTTGAGCCTTGCCGCCGGCGCAGCCGGCAACCCACCCATACCGATAAAGATAGGCAGGAGACAACCATGAACATGCAACGACGCGGCGCCCTGGCCGCGCTGCTGGCCGGCGCCGTCCTCGGCACCCTGGCCATGCCCGCCAGTGCCGCCGATTGGCCGACGCAAAAGCCGATTTCCTATGTGGTGCCGTTCACCGTGGGCGGCTCGACCGACGTGGTGGGCCGGGTGCTGGCCCAGAAGCTGGCCGACCGCCTGCACCAGAACGTCATCGTCGAGAACAAGCCCGGCGCCGCCGGCGGCATCGGCGCCACCTACGTGGCCAAGGCCGCACCCGACGGCTACACGCTCTTCGGCGGCACGATCAGCACGCACGCCATCAACGCCAGCCTGTACAAGAACCTGAAGTACGACCCGGTCAAGGACTTCGAACCGGTGTCCCTGATCGCCTTCCTGCCCAACGTGCTGCTGGTCGATCCCAACCTGGGCGTGAACTCGGTGGCCGACCTGATTGCGCTGCTCAAGCGCGACCCATCCAAGCGCACCTTCGCGTCCTCCGGCGCGGGCACCTCCACGCACCTGGCCGGCGAACTGTTTTCCGGCATGATCGGCGTGCCGCTCACCCACGTGCCCTACAAGGGAACGCCGCCGGCCATGGTGGATGTGTCGTCGGGCGCGGTGACGTTCATGTTCGACCAGATGACGGCGGCCTTGCCGCTGCTGCAGACCGGCAAGCTCAAGCTGCTGGCCGTGACCACCAAGGACCGCATCGCGCTCGCGCCCGACGTGCCGACCATGCAGGAGGCCGGCGTGCCTGGCTTCCAGATGGCGTCATGGCAGGCGGTCTACGCGCCCAAGGGCACGCCCAAGCCCATCCTGGACAAGCTGGCCGCCGAGATTGCCCTGATCCTGAAAGAACCCGACGTCCAGGAAAAGCTGGGCAAGACCATGGGCATGGAGCTGGTCGGCAGCACGCCGGACCAACTGCGCGACCTGATGGCCACGGAAATCCCGCGGTGGGCCGAGGTCGTGAAGAAGTCGGGCGCGTCGGTGGAGTAGGGCAGTATCGGGCGAAGTCCGGGGGCGCGTTGTGGTTCACGCAGCGGCCCTCGGCGCCTGGATCATCCGGCGCCCGGGGCGGCATTGCGCTGCATGGTGACTGACGGCGTCTGCACGCGGGTCGTGTGGGCGAGGCCGCGCGGCGGTAAGCTAAGGCTTATCGGGACCTGGCCCGGCGTCCCGCCCGGCAGTCAGGCTCGCAGTGGAGTCACCGCAGTGGAGTCGCCTATCGTGAACGATCTCGCCGCCCTCGCAGGGGCCACCATCGCGTTCGATCTGGACGGGACGTTGGTCGAATCGGCCCCCGATCGCATCGGAGCGGTCAACGCCGTGCTGATTGCGCACGGCTATCAGCCCTTGGCCTATGAACGGGGCCGGCCCTACGTCAGCCGGGGTGCGCGCTGGCTGTTGCAGCTTGGCCTGGAAAGCGCCGGCGAACCGGAGCCCGCCGCGCGCACGGCTGCGCTGTTCGGCGGCTTCATTGCCTATTACAGCGACCATATCGCGGACGAAACGCGACCGTTCCCCGGCGTCATCGATGCGCTCAAAACCCTTCGGACCGCGGGCGCCGCCTTGGTCGTCTGCACCAACAAACCCACGGACCTGTCGCGCAGCCTGCTGACCAAGCTTGGCATGGCGGGCCTTTTCGACGGCGTGGCCGGCATCGACGCCGTGTCCGCGGCCAAGCCCAATCCCGCCCATCTGATCGAGGCGGTGCAGGCCGTGGGCGGCGACCTCGCGCGCACCGTCATGGTGGGCGACGCCGACACGGACGCAGGCGCCGCCCGCAGCGCGGGAACCCCTTTGATCCTGGTGGACTTCGGATACAGCGACATCCCCGCCGCGGCGCTGGCGCCAGACGTGCTGCTGCATCACTTTGACGACCTGCCTGCGGCTTGCGCCGGCCTGCTCGGCTCTCCTTGAATTTCCGGCGCCGGGCAGACGCATCTGATCGTTGCGGCCAGCAAACCGGGGCCACGCAAGGCTGGCGGTGGCCTTGCGGGGCAATTTCACCCGCAAGCCCGCATCAAGAACACCGGCAGCGTTTCCCATACGACCGCCACGGCGGACAGGCCGCACAGCGCGGCGGTGAGCCAGGCATGGAACGCGGGGGCACCGGCTGCGCGCACCCGGCGCTGCTGCCGCCATGCCGCCAGCGCCATCGCCGCCAAGGCCGCCGCGCTGCCCGCGACGATGATCCATGACGACGCGGGCAGTCCGAGCCACGCCTGCGCCAGCGTTCCGCGGGCGCAGGCCAGGGCGTTCACGATGTAGATGAAAAGAAAGTGCAGCATCCAGATCGCCGGACCGGCGATCAGGTACAACAGTTCAACCGAAAAGCGTGTCTTCATGGCCTATCCCGCCAGCCGGGGAAAGGCGTGGAGCAGAGCCAGCGCGGTCAGGCCCTGCGCCACGGTATACAGGCACATCATCCGGGTGGCGTCGAGCGGCGCGCGGCGCGTGGGCCTCAGCCTGCCCGCCAGCGAGCGCGCCACGGTGAAGACGGCCATCACGGCCGACAGCCCCGCAAACAGCGCCTGCAGGCTCGCGACCGCATAGGTCGCCGCCGTGTAGGCCGAGCCCTGCGGCCGCAGGCCGGCCTGCCAATGCGTATGCAGGTCCAGGCCCGCGGCGGCGGCCAACAGCAGGGCGGCGGCGCCCAGCTGCCATCGCATCCGGGATGGCCGCGCCTGCGCCAGCGACCGGCCGGCGGACATCGTCAAGGCAGTCCCGGCCAGCAGCAGGCCGGCCGACAGCAGCGGAAAGAGCGGCGACGGCAGCGCGGCCGCCTCGGGCCAGGCCTGCGGATTGGTGGTCCACAGGAACATGTAGCCGAACATCATGGAGCCGAAGATGCTCGCGCACACGATCAGCAGCAGCACCATCGCCCAGGACGCGTGCGATGCGCTGCCGGAACACATCATGGGCAGCCGCAGGCCGCCGCCGATATCGGCGGGCGGATGATCCGGTCCGGTATCAGCGTCCCACAGCCAGCGCCACAGCGAGGCAATGGCCAGGGCGCCGAATGCCGCCGCCAGCGGCACCAGCTTGAAGGTCAGCAACAGGAAAAAGCCCGCGGTGCCCACGGCGGCCAGCAGCGGAGACCACGCCGGTCCGGGCAGCGGCAGCACATAGTCAGGACGGGCCTCCAGGGCGCTGGTCACCAGGGTCGAGCGCAGGCCGGCCGGTGAGTTGGGCAGGTAATGCTGGCCATCGTCCACCTGCCGCGCCAGCCCCGGCTGGTCCCACAGCGGCTCGCGGCTCGTGACCGCGGGCACGCTGCGCAGGCCGTAGCTGCCGCTGGGCAGCCATTCCAGCGTCCCGGCCCGCCAGACGTTGCCGGCGTTCCCCTCCATCGAGGGCCGGAAGTTGCGCGCCAGATCCACCAGGAAAACCAGCACGCCGGCGGCGATCAGGTACGCACCCACGGTGGACAGCAGGTTGAGCGGGCCCAGGCCCTGGCTTTCGGCGTAGGTGTAGACCCGGCGCGGCATGCCGGCCAGCCCTGTGAAGTGCATCGGAAAGAAGGCGACGTTAAAGCCCACGAACATCAGCCAGAACGCCCAGCGTCCGAGCCGCTCGGACAGCGGCCGCGCGGCGATGAAGGGCGTCCAGTAGTAGAACGCCGCGAAGAGCGGAAACACCATGCCGCCAAAGAGCACATAGTGCAGGTGGGCGACGACGAAGTACGTGTCGTGCGCCTGCAGGTCGAACGGGATCACTGCCACCATGACGCCGGTCAGGCCGCCGATGACGAACACGAAGAAAAAGCCCATGATGAAAAGCATCGGTGTCCTGAGCGGCCGCAGCCGGACGGCCGCGGCGATGGTCGCGATCCAGGCGAATATCTGGATGGCGGTCGGCACCGCTACGGCCATGCTCGCGGCCGACGCGAAGCTGAGCGACAACTGCGGAATGCCCGTGGCGAACATGTGGTGCACCCACAGTCCAAAGCTCAAAAAGCCCGTCGACACCACCGCCAGCACGACGAGGCGGTAGCCGACCAGGGGCGTGCCCGTCATCGCGGGAATGATCATCGACACCATCCCCGCGGCCGGCAGGAAAATGATGTAGACCTCGGGATGGCCGAAGAACCAGAACAGGTGCTGCCACAGGAGCGGATCGCCGCCGCGCTCGGCAATGAAGAAGGGCATGTCGAAGGCGCGTTCCAGTTCGAGCAGCGTGGTGGCCACGATCACCGCCGGGAAGGCGATGATCACCATGCCGCAGAACACCAGCATCACCCACGCGAACACCGGGATCTTGTCCAGGCTCATGCCGGGCGCGCGCGTGCGCAGGATGCCCACGGCCAGCTCGATCGCGCCCGCGATCGCCGAGATCTCGATGAAGCCGATCCCCAGCAGCCAGAGGTCCGCGTTGACCGCCGGGGAATACCGGGCGCCGGTGAGCGGCGGATACATGAACCAGCCGCCATCGGGCGCCAGTCCCACGAAGATGCTGCAGAAGAACACCAGCCCGCCGATCGCGTAGGCCCAGTAGGCATAGGCCGACAGCCGCGGAAAAGGCAGGTCGCGCGCGCCCAGCATATTGGGCAAGAGCAGCACCGCCACCGCCTCCACGGCCGGCACGGCAAACAGGAACATCATCACGGTGCCGTGCATCGTGAAGAGCTGGTTGTAGAGCGCATGGCCGATGAGGTGGCTGTCCGGGGCGGCGAGCTGGGTACGCATCATCAGCCCCAGCACGCCGGCCAGGATGAAAAAGAGCAGCGCGGTGCCGATGTACAGCAGGCCGATGGACGTGTTGTTGACCACCGTGAGCGCCCGCCACCCGGTCGGACGCTTCCAGGCGCGCTCGAGCTGTTCGCGTTCGCCCTCGGGGCGGGGCAGCGGGTTGGGAAGCGGGGGCGCGGGTGTCTGGACGGTCACTTCAGGCTTTCCAGGTAGCGGGCCACGGCGCGCAGGTCCTCGCCGGGCCATTGATCGAAGGACGGCATGCCATTGCCCGGTTTGATGTGCTGGCTGCCGGCGATCCATCCGCCCAGCGCGCCCACGTTGTTGGGCAACACGCCGGCCGCCAGCGACGGGCGGCTGCCCAGATGTGTCAGGTCCGGTCCCAGCGTGCCCGCCGCCGAGGTGCCGCGCACCGCATGGCAGCTCGCGCAGGCCTGCATGAACAGTTGCTCGCCCTGGCGCAGCGGCGTGGCCGCCGCGCGCGCCGGCTCGCGCTGGGCGCGCATCCATGCCTCGAATTGCGCCGGGGCCAGGGCCTGCACGTCCAATCGCATCTGCGCGTGCTGGGCCCCGCAGTACTCGGCGCAATGGCCGCGGAACGTGCCGGGCGTGCGCGCCAGGGCGCGCATCCGATTCACGCGGCCGGGAATCATGTCGAGCTTGCCGCCCAGTTCGGGAATCCAGAAACTGTGGATCACATTGTCGGACTTGAGCAGGAATTCCACTGGCTGTCCGGTGGGAATGCGGATTTCGTTGGCGGTCTCGAAGAGCAGCGCTCCCGAGGCGTCCAGATAGCGAACGCGCCACCACCACAGTTCGCCCGTGACCTCGATGCGCGCGGCGAGCGGCGCGGCCGCGCGCGTTGCCGCCGAGGTCGGGCTCAGCACATAGAGCAGCAGCGCGGTCAGGACGGCCACGGGAAAGGCGATCCCCGCGCCCACGATAAGCGCGGGCCGGGACAGGCGACGGCGCAGGGACGCCGGGCCGAACATCGCCAGCGCCAGCAGGACCGCCACGGCCACGAAGATGGCGGCCGCGCCCACGTACAGCACCCAGCCGATCTCGGCGATCAGCGCGGCCGCCTCGCCGCTAGGCTGCGCCGGGGCGGCGGTCGGCATCGCGGCGGCGAGCACGATGAAAGGGATTTTCGCCATGTTGTTCTTTATGGATGATCCGGCGCACTGGCAAAAGGGCGTCGCCGGCCCCGCGTCCGGCGTCGTCAGCACCTTTCGTGCCCGTCAGACCGCCGGGGCGGGAACGGGAGTTGCTGCGATGTCACGCTTCAGGAGACCGTCTTGCGCCGGATTGCCCGACCCAATCGCCTGCTGCTGGTCCTGGCTGCCTTGTCCGTCCTGGGCGCGTGCCGGGACGGCGAGCCGCCGCTCTTTCCCGTGGACGCGGCGCAAGGACTGGGCGAGCAAGCCAGTCCCGAGCGGGGCGCGCGCCTCATCGCCGAACGCGGCTGCACTGCGTGCCACACGGTTCCCGGCGTGCGCGGCCCGGCGTCGCGCGTCGGGCCGCCGCTGGGCAACCTGGCGCGCCAGGCGTATGTGGCGGGGTTGTTGCCCAACACGCCCGACAACCTGGTGCGCTGGCTGATGGACCCGCCCGCCGTCAATCCGCGCACCGCCATGCCCGACATGGGCTTGCAACGGGCCGAGGCCGAGGACATCGCGGCCTACCTGATGCAGCGGGCCGACCGCCACGCGAGGACGCCATGACCCGCTGGATCCGGACCGCCGCGCTGACGCTGGCCGCGGGCGCCGCCAGCGCCGGCCTGCTGGGCGGCGCGGTCGTGTATTTCGGCTGGTACGACGTCACCGCCACGTCGCCGCACACCGCGCCCGTCCATCACCTGCTCGACATCGCGCTCGCCAGGGCCGTGAAGACGCGCGCGGCCGGCATCCAGGCGCCTGACCTGGATCAGGAGGCACGCATCCAGAATGGATCGCGTCTTTATCGCGCCCATTGCGTGCAATGCCACGGCGGCCCCGGCGTGGCGCCGCAACCCTACGCGCTGGGCCTGAATCCCGCGCCTGCCGCGCTCGTGGCCACCGCCCGCCTGCGTACGGCGGGCGAGATCTTCTGGATCACGCGGCAAGGCATCAAGATGACCGGCATGCCGGCTTGGCAGTATCGTCTGACCGACGATGAAATCTGGGACGTGGTGGCATTCCTGCGCGTGCTGCCGGCATTGTCCGCCGAGGACTACCGGCGCGGTGACGATGGCCAGCGGCCCGCGACGCCGCTCGAAAAGACGGCGCCGGCCGTGGGCGCCGGCGACGCCATGGCGGGGCGGCAGGCGCTGCAGCAATACCTGTGTGTCACGTGTCACGCCATCCCGGGCGTCCCCGGCGCGTGGAACCACGTCGGCCCGGCGCTGGACCGGATGGGCGACCAGTCCTACATCGCGGGCGTGCTGCCCAACACGCCCGGCAACATGGAGCGCTGGCTGCGCAGTCCAGGGACGGTCAAGCCCGGCACGGCCATGCCGGACCTGGGCATCAACGAGCAGGATGCGAGAGACATCGCGGCGTTCCTGCGGACCTTACCCGATGGGCCATGACGCAGGCGGCGATGCCGCGACCGCCTGGCCCTTATGAAATGAGGAGATGACATGATCGTCGAAGTCTTCCAGCGCGCCGATGGCAAGTGGGGCTTTCGGGGCATTGCGCTGCTGGGCGTCCAGGAGGACCCGGGCGCCTATCCCACCCGCGAGGACGCGGCTGCTGCGGCGCGCGTCGCCTATCCGGGCGAGTCGATCTCGGAGGTCGATGCGTCCATCGACACGCCGCCGCAGCCGCATTCTGATTGAGCCGGGCGCGATGGGTGTCGGCCGGCGGGCCGGCGGGCCGCCGGGCCGCCGGAGGCTACCGGCGGTCGCGCGCCCAGCCCAGCCGGCGCGCGCCCAGCACGATCCCGGTAGCGGAAATGGCCAGGCCGCCCAGGCTCAGGAGGATGATCGCCAGGTCCCGGCCCATGCCAGCGTCCAGCAGGGCGGGGAGGTCCCAGCTGTGCAGGAAGTAAAAGAGCCAGCGCCCGACCCGCTGCGCGCGCGACAGGCTGAGGACCGGTTCGCCGGTGCGCAGATCCACATAGACGCGATCCCCCGCCGCCGTATCGAAGTCCAGCCGTAGCGCGGGCAGTCCGCGCGGCGCGCCGCCATTCATCGCTTCGGCGTGGCGGGCGTAGTAATAGGCGTCGTAGCGGTCCAGCACTTGCGCGTGGACCGGCGCGTCCGGAAACAGCGCGCGGGCCGCGTTGCGCACGGGCTCCGGTTGCCAGGACGATTGCACCGCAAGCCCGGCCGCGCCTTGCCTGACGATGCGGCTGTCGGCGCTGGCGTCGCGCGCCACCACGTACGGTTCACCCGCCAGCCAGCGCCATTCCAGCTCAACGGCCAGAAAGCCCGCGCGGCGCAGTGCCTGCAGCACTGGCTGCGGGTCGGCGAGGGAGGCGTCGTGTTCCGGGCCCGCCATGGCGGTGCGATCGGGGCCGGGACCGGACCCGGAGAAAATTCCGCCGGGATTCATCGACATCAGCCCGCTGAAGATCCACGTGCACACGAAGGCGCTGAAGAGCAGGCCGGCGATATGGTGCCAGCGCATCCAGGCCTCGCGGTAGGGCGTGCGCGCGCCCGATTTGTAGCGCCCGCGAAAGCGCCAGCGCCACACCCCGACGACCGCGCCGCTGGCCGCCAGCACCGTGCAGAGGCCGGACAGGACGATCACCATCCAGCTCCAGACCGGATCGACGGAGCGGTCCCGCGCCATGTACAGCCAGTGCAGCCATGCGCCGGCGTAGTTCCAGCGCTGCTGCGCCAGCGGCGCGTCCAGCACGACCTGGCCGGTGGCCGAGGACACGTACAGGACGCCGGCCGGCTCCCCGTCCATGCGGACCTTGTGCAGCGGGCGATGGCGGTCCAGCCCGCGCGAATGGGTCCAGCGGTCTTCCTCGACCAGGCCCTCATAGCGCGGTTCGCCGCCAGGCCAGAAGCGCCCGGCCTCGGCGACGGCCATCTGCGCCGTCACCGCGCCGTGGGGCTGGCCCGTGCGCGCGGACCAGGCGCGCGGCCCGTCCGGCGTCGACACCACATGGGTGGGCTCGCCGCGCACCGACGTCAGGACGCGGGGGCCCGCTGCGTCCGGCGCCGGGTAGGCGTCCGCGGCCAGGACGGGAAGGCGGGCGTAGCGTTCGGCAGGCGTCAGCTTCGGGTAGCCGACGTACAGCATGACGATGCCGCTCAGAAACCACGCAAGCATCAACACGCAGCCAGCCACGCCCAGCCAGCGATGGACCAGGTAGGTCAGCCTGCGGGCCCGTGCCTTGAGGTCCATGGTCCGGCCCGCCTTCAGAAGCGATGGTTCAGGGTCAGCTCGAAGCGGCGGCTGGGCCCGTACAGCCACTGCGTGTTGGTGTAGTAGGCGGTCGTGTAGTAGGCGCGGTCGAAGACGTTAAAGCCCCGGGCCGTGATGGCGGTGTCCTTGTTCACGTCCCAGCGCAGCGCCAGATCGGTCGTCGTGTAGGACGGCAGTTCCAGCGTATTGGCGCTGTCGGCGTACCGCTTGCCCACGTAGCGCAGGCCGCCCATGGCGGTCCAGCCCGGCTGGAAATTCCAGGTCAGCCACAGGTTGGCCAGGCGCTGCGGGACATTGGGCGGGACATTGCCCGCGCGCGACACGGCGGCGCCGCCGACCGATTCGGAGAAGTCGTCGTACTTGGCCCGCAGCATGGTGGCATTGGCCTCGATCGTCCAGCCGGGCGCGAACGCCAGCGACAGCGACGCTTCCAGGCCCCGCGACGATTGCTCGCCCACCTGCACGCGCAGGCTGGGGTCGTCAGCGTCGCGCGACAGCAGATTGGTCTTGCGGATCTGATAGGCCGCGAGCGTCCATTCGCCCCGGTTGTCCAGGAAATTCTGCTTGAGGCCGACCTCGATCTGCTTGCCCCGCGACATGTCGAACTCGGCATTGGCCGGGCTGATCATCAGCAGGCCGCTGACCGGATCGGCGGCCTCGGCGTATTGCGCGTACACGGCAAGATCCGGCGTAATGTCGTACACCGTGCCGATGCGCCAGCCGACGTCCGAATAGGTCTGGGACAGCGCGCGTTGATCGGTGATCAGGTCATCGCGCGTGACCTTCGCATGGTCGTACCGCAAGCCGCCGATGATGGACCACTTGCTGGTCAACGCCAGGCGATCCTCCATAAAGAGGGCGAACTGGTCCGCCTTGTTCTGGTAGCGCGGGATGAACGGGACGTCGCTCTGGTATTTGCCGTGATCCGGGTCATAGGGGTCCACGGGGCCGGAGCTGCCGGTGTAGGTGTTGTTGGTGTGCTTGAAGGTGGCGTGGTTCACGTCAAAGCCCACCGACACCGTGTTGTCCAGGCCGGCCAGCCTGCCCTTGAACACGGCGCTGGTGGTCAGGCCGGTCTGCGTCTGGTCATGCGTGATCTGGGTGTTGTCGGACCGGTCGATCAGGCGGGTTGCGGGGTTGTAGACGTAGCGCTCGGCATTGCGCCAGTCGCGGTCGCTCTGCACGTGGTAGAGGCGGGTGCGCACCGTGGTGGCGTCGTTCGGCGTCCAGACCGTGTCCAGTTGCGTCCACTGATCCCGGAACCGCATGAAGCTATCGTCGACGTTGTAGTTCTGCTTGCGCAGCGCCTCGTCCTGCTCGCCGTTGATCATCGGCGTGCCGAAATACCGCATCGGGCGCTGATAGCCATACGCGTAGCTCAGCGTCATGTTCAGATCCGGCGTCGCGTCCCAGCGCAGCGCGCCCGAGAACGTGGCGTCGCCCGATTGACCGTTGTCCACCCAGCCGTCCGTGTAATTGCCGCTCACGTCCAGGCGGTACGACAGCGTATCGCTGAGCGCGCCGCCGCTGCCCAGTCCGAGCCGGGCCGTGTCCTGCGTGCCTATCGTGGCCTGGATTTCGTTCTGGATGGGGCCGCGCGTCGGCCGCTTGGGGATCACGTTGACGACGCCGCCGATGGCGCCGTCGCCATAGATTACCGACGCCGGTCCGCGCAGGACCTCGATGCGCTCCACCGACCACGTGTCGAACGGAAACGTCAGGCCGACGCCGCCATATTGGCGCAGCCCGTCGTACAGCCGCATGACCGAGGTGCTGTCCGTGAAGCCGCGCACCGACAGGGCGCTGTTGCCGTTGCCCGGATGGGGCATGGCCGAGAAGCCGGGGGCGCGGGTGATGGCTTCGATCACGCTGGCGTCGCCGCGCGCCGTGATCTGGTCCCGCGAAATGATGTCGACGCTGGCGGGCGTCTGCATGGGCGTGAGCCCCAGGTCGGAGCCGGTGGATGCTTCGGTGGTCAGCGCCGTTTCGGCGCCGCCCATCACGGTGATGGGGGCGAGTGTTGCGGGAGCGGTTTGCGCGGCGGCATTGAATGCGGCCAGGACTAGGGACGTGCCCAGGCACGCGTGCGTACGAACGATGGCCAAAATGACCCCTCTTCTTCAGTGTCTTTGACTGGATCTGCCGCCGGCGTGAATGCCGGCGGGCAATGCGGACGCGAAGAGGGGGACATCACGCGGGCGGCGCCGATGTGCTGGCGCCGTATCGATGAATGATCCGGACGTATCCCTCCCTTCGCTGCCGTGCGCGGCGCAAAGCGCGCAGGCGCGGCAAATCAGGAAGACAGGGAAGGCGGGGCGCGTGGCCCGAGGGGCGGGCCCAGCGCGGGAAGCGGCGGCGCGGCGCGATGGACGGCGGATGCAGGCGCTGCGTAGGCGGCCTGGGCCGACAGCACGGGCGCCAGACCGGTCTCGGGCAATATCGCATGCGCGGCGAGGGCGCCGAACACGCAGGCATCGCTTGCGGCATGCTTGGAATCGGGCTGCGCAGGCAGATCGAACGTCACATTGAGCGCGCCGCCCGCGTCGCACAGCGTCAGCATCAGCGAGGTCGTCGAGCGCCCCGCCATGAAGCCGTCCGGGATGACAGCGCGCAGCACGAACGCGGCCATTGCCAGACAGACGAGCAAACGCCAGGGCAGGCCGCGGGGCTTGATCGCAGAGTCCCGGTCGGTACGCATGGGCCGGATTCTATTACAGAATCTGACGCATTCTCTACGAATCGCAACACGTGCGGCGATCTGTCGCAGGGGCGCCGGCGGCGGCCTGCAGGGGCCGCCATCGATGCCGTCTTGCTACGCGCGCCGGTCGAACACCATGCACGTCGTGGTGGCGTGGGCGTACAGCTTGCCGTTTTCGTCCTCCACCCGTGCCTGCGCCGTGGCGATCTGCCTGCCGCTGTGTATCAGCGTGGCCGCGGCGCGCAGCGGGCCGCTGGACGGCGTTGCCGGCCGCACGATGTTGACGCTCAGTTCGACGGTCGTGTAAGTGCGGCCTTCCGGCAGCGCGCTCTGGATCGAACACCCCAGCGCCGAATCGAGCAGCGTGGAGAACCAGCCGCCATGGACCGTGCCGAACGGGTTGCAGTGGCGCGGCTCGGGGATCCCCATGAACACGACCCAGCCCGAATCCGCCTCCACCAGCGTCATGTTCATGGTGTCGTTCATCGGCGGGTAGGGCAGCTCGCCCGCCATCATGGCGTGCAGGATCTGCAGCCCCGTCATGCCGCCGATCTGTTCCGCGCTGGCGATGGCGGGCTTGCCCCCGCCGGCAAGGAGCCGCTCGCGCGCTGCCTCGTATTGCGTCAACCAGCAGGCCTGTCGATTGCTGTACATGCGAACCCCTTGAACGTGAAGCCCGCGGCGCGGCGACGGACCGCCGCGCTGCGGGCTTGATGGATAGACCCTGGATCAGCCGGGAACGGCCTCGGGTCTGGCGGCGCCCTGCTCGGAGGCCGGGCGGATCTTGAACCAGATGGCGTACATCGCCGGCAGGAAGACCAGCGTCAGGATCGTGCCGGCGAACGTGCCGCCGATCAGCGTGTAGGCCAGCGTTCCCCAAAACACGGAATGCGTCAATGGGATGAAAGCCAGAATCGCGGCCATCGCCGTCAGGATGACCGGCCGCGCCCGCTGGACCGTCGCCTCCACGACCGCGTCGAACGGAGCCAGGCCGTCGTGCTCGTTCTGGTGGATCTGGCCGATCAGTATCAGCGTGTTGCGCATCAGGATGCCGGACAGCGCGATCAGGCCGACCAGCGCATTGATGCCGAACGGTTGCTGAAAGAGCAGCAATGTCGGCACGACGCCGATCAGGCCAAGGGGACTGGTGGCGAACACCATCACCATGGCCGCAATCGAGCGCACCTGCAGGATGATGATGAGCAGGGTGGCGGCGATCATGATGGGAAAGAGCGGCAACATGGCGGTGCTTGCCTTGCCGGCCTCCTCGATGGAGCCGGCCTGTTCGATGCGATAGCCCGCGGGCAGGGCATCGATGACCGGCTGCAACTGCTTCAGGACGGCCGTGGATACATCCGGCGGCTGCAGCCCTTCGGCGATGTCGCCGCGCACCGTGATCGTCGGCGTACGGTCCCGGCGCCGCAGGATCGGGTCTTCCATGCGCACCTCGACCGTGCCGACCTGCGACAGCGGCACGCGCTGGCCGCCCGCGCCCGCCAGCGTCAATCCGGCGATCCTGGCCGGATCCAGGCGCACGTCGCCGGCGGCCCGGCCCACCACTTCCACCGAGCGGATGTCCTCCCGCACGTTGGTGAGGGGCGCGCCGCTGAGCAGGAACTGCAATTGCTGCGCCACCGAACTGGACGTCAGGCCCACTGCCTGGAGCCGGTCCTGGTCCAGCGTGAAATGCAGGGCCGGGACGCGCGGACCCCAATCCGTGTTGACGGTACGCATCATCGGGTCGGCCTGCATGATGGACTGCACGCGCGCGGCGATCGTGCGCAGCGTGTCGGGATCGGGTCCCATCACGCGGTAGGCCACGGGAAACGGCGAAGGCGGTCCGAACACGATCTGGGTGACGCGGACCTGCGCCTGCGGCGCCAGGCCGTCGGCGATGGCCTGGCGCAGCCGGAACTTGAGGGCTTCGCGCTCCTTGTCATTGCCCGTCAGGACCACGATCTTGGCGAACGAGGGGTCGGGCAGTTCCGGCGACATGGCCAGGAAGAAGCGCGGCGCGCCCTGGCCGACGTAGGCCGTGACGATCCGGGCCTCCGGCTGGCCGGCAAGCCAGGTTTCGACCTGGGCGGCGGCCTGGCTGGTCTGTTCGATCGACGTGCCATACGGCATCTGGACTTCAACCAGCACTTCGGGCCGGTCCGACGTGGGAAAGAACTGCTTGTTGACCACGCCCATGCCGACGACCGCAAGCGCGAACGCGCCGATGACGGTGCCCGCCACCAGCCACTTTCGGCCGATGACATGACGCAGCAGGCGCCGGAAGCGGTTGTAGTGGCGCGTGTTGTAGATGGCGTGGTGTCCGCCTTCGATCTTCTTGATGTCCGGCAGCATCTTCACGCCCAGGTAGGGGGTGAACACCACCGCCACCACCCAGGATGCGATCAGGGCGATGCCCACGATCCAGAACATATTGCTGGTGTATTCGCCCGCCGTGGAGCGCGCGAAGCCGTTCGGCATGAATCCCACCGCCGTGACCAGCGTGCCCGACAGCATGGGCGCCGCCGTGTGGCTCCATGCATACGCTGACGCGGCGACGCGGCTGTAGCCTTCCTCCATCTTGACCACCATCATTTCAATGGCAATGATGGCGTCGTCCACCAGCAGGCCCAGCGCCAGGATCAGCGAGCCCAGGGTGATGCGGTCGAAGTTCTTGCCGGAGGCCGCCATGACCACGAAGACCGCCGCCAGGGTCAGCGGCACCGCGGCCGCGACCACCACGCCCACGCGCCACCCCATGCTGATAAAGCACACCAGCATCACGACCAGCAATGCGACGAAGAACTTGACCATGAACTCGTCGACGGCGGCGCTGATGTTGACGGCCTGGTCGGTGACCTTGGTCAGGCTCATGCCCAGGGGCAGCGCCTGGTTGATGCTGGCGACTTCCTTTTCGAGCGCGCGGCCCAGATCCAGCCCGTTCCATTCATCGCGCATGACGACGCCCAGCAGCAACGCCGGCTCGCCGTTGTTGCGCACCATAAAGGTCGCCGGATCTTCATAACCCCGTTCCACGGTGGCCACGTCCGACAGTTTCAGCGTGCGGCCCCGCGCCACGATGGGCGTCTGGCGGATCTTGTCGAGGTTGTCGAACGCGCCGTCAACCCGCAGAAACACCCGCGGCCCGTCGGTGTCGATGGACCCGGCGGGCGTGAGCAGGTTCTGGCCATTGAGCGCGGCAAAGATGTCCTGCGGATCGACGCCGAGCGTGGCCAGGCGGTCATGCGAGAAGGACACGAAGATGCGCTCGGGCTGCTCGCCGATGATGTTGACCTTCTTGACGCCCGGCACGTGCAGCAGTTGCTGGCGCAGCGCCTCCGCGTCGCGCACCAGCAGGCGCTGGGGCTCGCCCTTGGCCTTGAGCGCATACAGGGCGAATGTCACGTCCGCGTATTCGTCATTGACCAGCGGCCCGATGACGCCAGGAGGCAACTGCTTGGCTTCGTCCGAGAGCTTCTTGCGCGCCTGGTAGAACTCTTCCTGCACTTGCCCTGGCGGCGCGCTGTCTTGCAGGGTGACCATGGTGAACGCCAGGCCCGGCCGCGTATAGGTTTCGGTCCGGTCGTACCACCGCAGTTCCTGCAGCCGCTTTTCCAGCGGATCGGCCACCTGATCCTGCATTTCCTGCGCCGTCGCGCCGGGCCAAGCCGTGACGACGGTCATCTGCTTGATGGTGAAGGGCGGGTCTTCGGCCCGGCCCAGCTGGAAGAACGCGAGTATGCCGGCGACAGAGATGAGGAAGATCAGGAACAGCGTGATCGAACGCTCGCGCACGGCGAGCGCGGACAGGTTGAAGCGGCCTTCGCTCATTGCTGCGCTCCCGCCGCGGCGACCGCATTCTGGTCGCCGACGCGCACGGGCTGGCCTTCATGCAGCAGATGCGCGCCCAGGGACACGATGCGCTCGCCCGGCTTGAGGTCGCCGCCGACGCGCGCCGCGTCGTCGCTCAGACTGATCACCTGCACGGACCGCCGCGCCACGTGGGCCGGGCTGCCATCGACGACCCAGACGCCGGGGCCGGCGCCGGCATCGAACAAGGCGCCGATCGGCACCTGTACCGACGGGCCGCCATCGGACGATTCGGGAATGTCGATCGTGATGGTGGCGCCCAGTGGCGCGCGCGCCAACTCGCCCGACAGCACATACCTGGCCTCGAACGTGCGCGTGACGCGGTCGGCGGCATCGGAAAGCTGCCGCAGCGTGGCGGGCGCGGGCGTCTGATGATCGCCGTACAACCGCGCGCGGGCCGACGACCCCACAGCGGGCCGCAGCGTTTCGGGCAAGTGCACGATGGCTTCGCGCTGGCCCGCCCGCGCCAGCCGCGCCACGGTTTGCCCGGCGCTGACCACCTGTCCCGGTTCGGCCAGCGTCTCCACGACCACGCCATCGGCGTCGGCCAACAGCACGGCATAGCTCGATGCATTCTTCGCGACGTTGGCCTGGGCTTCGGCGGCCTGCAGGTCGGCGCGCGCGGTATCGGCGGCCGCCTTGATCTGCGCATAGGCTGAAGCCGACACCGCGCCTTCCGCCACCAGGCCGCGATAGCGCGCTTCGTCATCGGCGGTCTGCTTGGCTCGCGCGCGAGCCGCCGCGACGGCCTCGCGCTGCGCCCGGGCCTGCAGCCCCAGGTCTTCCGGGTCCAGCCGCATGAGCGGCTGGCCTCGCGTCACGGTCTGCCCGGTGTCGACCAACCGTTCCAACACCTTGCCCGACACGCGGAATCCCAGATCGCTCTGGACGCGTGCCGCCACCACGCCGGAGAAGGACCGCGCCGAGGCGGAGGCGTCTTGCGCCACGCCGACGCGCACGAGCGGGGGATCGACTCGGGGATCCCGAGGGGGGCTATCGCCGCATGCCGCGAGGGCGAAAGGCAACAGGCAGAGGGCAAACGGAGCAAGCTGACGCCGAAGCATGGGAAACCATCCTCACAAAGAAGGCTCCCATTCTAAGCGTGTGACTAAAACAGTCAATGGTCACAATGATATTTTGCGTCAAATTTTTGTGGCAAACCCGATGCGCGCACCGGATTGCCACATTCGCTCATGGCGCCAGGCTGCGCAGAATCAGGCCCGACAACTGGATCGTCGCCTGCTCGGCGTTTTCCAGGTTGTGTTGCAGGAGCAGGGGATTCAGGTAGGGCCGCAAGACCAGGTAGATGGCGTCCACGGTTTCGTCGAGCGGCGTCTTGCGCTCGAAGTCGCCGGCCTCGCGGCCTTCGCGCACGATCTTGAGGATGAGGTCCTTGACGTGCGCCTCATAGGCCCGCGCGGACGGCCACGACTCGCTGGCCGAGGTCCGCGCGATGTCGTACAGCTTGCTGTCCTGGAAGAAGAGCTGGCTGCCGGCCTCCACAAGGGCCTTGAAGATGCGGCGCAGCCTTTCCGGGGCCGAGTGCGCGTCCGCCACGGCGGCGTCCAGGGCCACCATGATCGTGTTCAGCCGGTTCGCGCAGATCACCTCGCCGATGGCCTGCTTGGAATCGAAGAACTTGTAGATATAGGCCTTGGAAAAGCCGATCGCCTTGGCCAGATCGGACACGGTGGTCTTGTCGTAGCCGTAAAGGCCAAAGTATTCGGTCGCGGCGTCGACGATCTGGTCTCGGACCTCGTGATCGGACGGGCCGCGCGCATGGGGGTCGGGGGATGTGGCTTTGCTCATCCCGGCAGCTTAACCCGCAGACATTGTGTTGACAACAAGTGACCAAACGGTATTATAGTCACCCATCAATCCATTGCTGCCACTCCATTTCAGCCCCTCTTGAAGGATTCCCATGTTCGCCCGTCGTTTTCTTGTTTTGCTATGCGCCAGTGTGACGACCGGGTGCGCGGTAGGGCCTGACTACCGCAAGCCGGAAGCCCCGCTGCCCAGCCATTACACGCAGACCCCGGCCGCGCAGGCCGGGGCGGCGGCCAGCCAGGACCTGACGGCCTGGTGGCGCCAGTTCGACGATCCGATGCTGGCGCGTTTCGTGTCGAAGGCGATCGCGCAGAACCTGGATCTGGCGCAGGCCACGGCGCGCGTCGCGCAGGCCCGGGCCGGGCTGGGCGCGGCCAACGCGGCCTTGCTGCCGTCAGCCCAGGTCCGCGGGCAGGCCGCGCGTGCGTATCAGTCGGTCGAGACGCCGTTGGGACAAGTGCTCAACGCCACGCCGGGATATGACCGGTGGGGGAACGACTACGAGGCGAACCTGGAGGCGAGCTGGGAAGTGGACCTCTTCGGCGGCCTGCGGCGCGGCCGCGAGGCTGCCATTGCGGACCTCCAGGCCGCGGACGCGGCGGCGATGGCGACGCAGCTTGCCGTCGCCGCGCAAACCGCGGATACCTACATCGTCATCCGCAGCCTGCAGGCGCGTCTGGAGATCGCCCGGCGGCAGGTCAGGACGCAGCAGGATCTCGTCGCAAAGGTGGGGCTGCTCCACGAAAGAGGGCTGGCGGCCAGATACCAGGTGCAGCAGGCCGACGGCGCGCTGGCGCAGGTCCAGGCCACGGTCCCGGTCTTGCAGGCGGGCCTGGATGCGGCCATGAACGCCCTGGACGTGATGCTCGGCGAGCCCCCCGGCACCCATCGTTCGGAGCTGGAAGTTTCCGCGCCCATCCCCGCGACGCCGCGCATTGCGGACATGGGATCGCCCGCCGATCTGCTGCAGCGCCGCCCGGACCTGATCGCGGCCGAACGCCGGCTGGCCGCGGCCAACGCAAGAATCGGCGTCGCCATCGCCGAGTACTACCCCAAGTTCTCGTTGAGCGGCCTGCTGGGCAGCGCGACCACCATATCCAGCGGCAATCTGTTTTCCAGCGGCGCCAGCCAGTCGGCGGGCGTGCTCGGGCTGCGCTGGCGTCTCTTTGACTTCGGCCGCATCAACGCGCAGATCGACCTGGCCAAGGGGCAAGAGGCGCAGGCCCTGGCCGCGTACCGGCTGGCGGTGCTGCATGCGACGGAGGACGTCGAAAACGCGTTCTCCGCGCTGCTCCGGCGCGCGGAACAGACAGCGGCGCTGACGCGGGGCGAAGATTCCCTGACGCGCGCCCGCGCATCGTCGTTTGCCGCCTATGAGCGCGGCGCCGCCAGCCTGATCGACGTGCTGTATGCGGATGCGTCCCTGCTGCAGGCGTCGGACGACCGCGCCCTGGCCCAGGGCGAGTCGGCGCGCGCGGCCGTGGCGGCGTACAAGGCGCTGGGCGGCGGGTGGCAGCCCGCTGTGCCCGCCCAGGCGGCCCAGTCGGCCCAGCCCGCCGCGCCTGCGCAGGTCGCGCGGCGCTGAGGCCTGCGATGCCGGTCGCCCTGGCGCGACAGGAATGCGGCTTGCTGCGCGGCCCGTCACGGGCGCGTGCTTGGGCCCGCATTCCACGAGGCGATCCCAGTGACTCAACTCATCGAAAACCGATATGCCCTGACCGTGCGGCCCATGCCCGCGGTCTTCCTGGCGGGGATGTTTCCCCTGTATCTCGGCGCCGCGCTGGCGGATGCGGCGTATGCGCAGACTTTTCACATCCAGTGGAATAATTTCGCGTCCTGGCTGCTGGTCGGCGGCCTGGTGTTCGGCGCCGTCGCCCTGTTGTTCGCCCTGATCGATGTCTTCAGGCCGACGCAGCGCGCGCGGGGCATCGTGCCGTATGCGCTGGTGCTGCTGGCCGCATGGCTGGTTGGCGTCCTCAACGCGCTCATGCACGCCCGCGACGCCTGGGCAAGCATGCCCGCCGGCCTGATCCTGTCCGTGGCGGCGACATTGCTGGCGTTCGTGGCCGTCTGCCTGGGATTTCGCACGCCGCACATCAGGGGACCGCTATGAAGAAGCTTCGCTTGCTTGCCGGGATCCCGCTGCTGGCGGCGGCCGGGGTATGCAGCGGCCAGTCCGGGACCGCGCAGGTCGGCCCGACGCCCGAATTGCCCCCGCCCGAACGGGGCCTGCTGCCCGACATGGTGATCGCCAAGCCCGCCCAGTGGGGCGACAAGGTGCCGACCGTGCCCGAGGGGTACAGGATTTCGGCCATCGCCACCGATCTGAAAATCCCGCGCCAGACGCTGGTGCTGCCCAACGGCGACATCCTGGTTGCCGAAGGCCGAGGCGGCAGCGCTCCGGACCTCAAGCCCAAGGATGTGATCGCGGGCATCATCAAGGCCCGCGGCACCAGCCCGGTCAGGGGCGGCAACCGCCTGACGCTGCTGCGCGATGCCGAAGGCGACGGCACCTACGAGGCCTCCACGTTCGCCGAGAATCTCAATGCGCCGTACGGGCTGGCGCTGGTCGGGACCCATCTCTACGTCGCCAACCAGGACGCGCTGGTGCGGTTCGACTACCAGCCCGGACAGACCAAGGCCAGCGGCCCGCCGGTAACGGTTACCCCGTTGCCCGCGCAGATCAACCACCACTGGACCAAGGCCCTGACTGCCAGCGCCGACGGGCAGTATCTGTACGTCGGCATCGGATCCAACAGCAACATCACCGAACGCGGCATGACGGCGGAAGTCGATCGCGCCCGCATCTGGCGCGTCAACGCCGCCACGGGCGAATACAAGGCGTACGCCACGGGCCTGCGCAATCCCACCGCGCTCACCATCCAGCCCGACACCGGCCAATTGTGGGCGGTAGTCAACGAGCGCGACGAGCTCGGTCCGGACCTCGTGCCCGACTACCTCACGTCGGTCAAGGAAGGCGCGTTCTACGGCTGGCCTTACAGCTACTGGGGCAAGAACGTGGACGATCGCGTCCGGCCGCAAGACCCCGAGAAGGTCGCCTCGGCCATCGCGCCCGACTACAGCCTGGGCTCGCACGTCGCGGCGCTGGGCGTGGATTTTTCGAACGCCGCGATGGGGGACCGGTACGCCAACGGCGTCTTCGTCGGCGAGCACGGCAGCTGGAATCGCAGCGATCCGGTCGGCTACAAGGTGGTGTTCGTGCCCTTCACCGACGGCCGACCGTCCGGACCGCCCGTGGACTTCGTGGCGGGCTTTCGCGACAGCGACGGCACCACGCGCGGCCGCCCGGTGGGCGTGACGGTCGATCCGAAAGGCGCGCTCATCGTGGCCGACGATCTGTCCAACACGATCTGGCGCGTCACGCCGGCGCAGTCCGCGCCGCCGCCCAAGCCCGTCGCCGCGGCGCGACCCTGAATCGCGCCCCGGCATGGCGCTTGCTGCCTTGGCGCTGCGCGCCCCGTGGCCGGGATGGTCGGCGCGGCGCAAATGCGAGGGCCGCACACGTCAGGGCCGCACACATTAGGGCGGCACACGTCAGGGCCGCACAACAGGAGTAAACATGGCAACACTGCAAGACATGAACATCGCAATTCTGGCCGTCGACGGCTTCGAGCAGGTCGAACTGACCGGCCCGCGCGACCGGCTGCACGAGGAAGGGGCGCGCACCGTGCTGGTGTCCGCCCGCACGGACCCGATCCTGGGCATGCATCATGACAAGCCGGGCGACCGCTTTCCCGTGGATTTGACGTTCCTGCAGGCCGCGTCGGAGCCGGAAGTCTTCGATGCGCTATTGCTGCCGGGCGGGGTGATCAATGCCGACGAAATCCGGATGCAGCCCAAGGCCCAGGAACTGGTGCGCGCATGTGTCGACGCCGGCAAGCCCGTGGCGGTGATCTGCCACGGCGCGTGGCTGCTGATTTCGTCGGGCGTGGTGAAGGGGCGCAAGATGACCAGCTGGCCGTCGCTGCAGGATGACCTGCGCAACGCGGGCGCGCAGTGGGTCGATGAAGAAGCGGTGGTCGATGGAACGCTGGTGTCCAGCCGCAAGCCCGACGATATTCCGGCGTTCAACGACGCCTTCGTCCAGGTGCTGCGCAACACCGCTGGCAAGCCGGCGCGGCAATAGGCCGGTTGGCGGCGCCAGGGCAGGGCGGCGCTCCGCCCTAACTCCCTGACTAATTCCGCTTGAGCGCGACGGTCACCAGCACCGACGCGTCTTCCAGCGCGAAGAGCGAATGCGGCGCCCGGCCGGGCAGATACATCAGACAGCCCGCATCCAGGACGTGCGTGGCGCCGCCGGCGGCCACTTCCACGCTGCCTTCCAGGCACTGGAGGGTGATTTCCCCCGCCACGTCGTGCGAGGGCATGCTCTTGCCGGCCAGCAGCACCAGCCGCATGACTTCCAGGTCGTCGGATTTGAAGAGCGCGATCGACTGCTTCTGCGCAAGCGCCGCGCCGTAGGGAGAGAGATCGATGACCTGCCCGGGATCCGCGTGTTTCAAGGCCATGATGGCTGTCCTTCGCTGGGATGGGATGAACCAACGATACCCCATCCGCGCGCCGGGCTCGCGCCCGGTTGGCGGCCGGATCAGTTGATCTTGATACCGCGTTCCTTGACCAGATCCTTCCATTGCGCGGTTTCCTTGGCCAGGTGGTCGCGCAGTGCCTCGGGCGTGCCGCCGATGGACTCGGCGCCGATCGAATCCAGCGTCGCTTTCACCTTGGGCTCGGCCAGCGCGGTGCGCATGGCGTCGTTCAGCTTGGCCACCACGTCCGGCGGCGTGCCGGCCGGGGCGAAGGCCGCGAACCAGGGCATCAGTTCGTAGCCCGGCACGCCGGCCTCCTGCAGCGTCGGCACGTTGGGCAGCGCGGGCGAGCGCTTGGCGGTGGTGATGCCCAGCGCGCGCAGCTTTCCGCTGTCGATGTGCGGCTTGGCGGACGTGATGCTGTCGAACATGTAGTCGACCTGACCGCCCAGCAGGTCGGCCACGGCGGGGCCGCTGCCCTTGTAGGGCACGTGCAGCATGTCCACGCCGGTCATCGACACGAACATCTCGCCGGCCAGGTGGATCGAGGTGCCCACGCCGGCTGACGCGTACGTGTAGTGCTTGGGCTGGGCCTTGGCCTTGGCGATCACGTCCTGCACGCTGGTCGCGCCGGTGCGCTCCGGATTGGTCACGAGCACGTTGGGCACGACGGCCAGCAGCGAGATCGGCGCGAAATCCTTGATGGGGTCGTAGTTCAGGCTCTGGTAAAGCGCGGGATTGACCGCCATGCCGTTGGCGACGATCAGGATCGTGTAGCCGTCGGGCTTGGCGCGCGCCACGGCCGCCGCGCCGATATTGCCGCCCGCGCCGGCGCGGTTTTCGACGATGAAGGACGTGTTGAGCTGCTTGCCCATGGACTCGCTCAGGGTGCGTGCGATGCTGTCCATGGCGCCGCCGGGCGGAAAGGGCACGATCCACTTCACCGGCCGGTCAGGATACGCGTCGGCGTGCGCGGCGGTGGCGCCGGCCAGCAGCGTGGCGGCCAGCAACGCGCGGGCAAAGGGTTTGAATACATGGCGCATGCGCATGGTTTGTCTCCGTGTTTCTCGAATTATCTGCGGCGCCTGTTCCATTCATACTTTGAATGTCAGGGCCTGAACGCTTAGCGGCAGTATCGCTTGCCTTTTTCCAGGGTGTCCAAGACTATATGGGTTTCGATTGATACCTTCAGGGTCTGAATCAAGATGGAACTCCGGCATCTGCGTTACTTCCAGGCGGTGGCCGAGGCGGGCAGCTTCACGCTGGCGGCCTCGCGCCTGCACATCGCCCAGCCGCCTCTCAGCCGCCAGATCCGCCAGCTTGAAGAGGAGCTGGGCGTGCAGCTCTTCGAGCGCACGACCCGCGCGCTGCGGCTGACCGAGGCGGGCCGCTTCCTGCTCGAACAATCGCGGCTGCTGACCGCCCGCCTGGAAGAAGTGCTGGAAGGCACGCGCCGCCTGGGCCAGACCGAGCGCCGCTGGTTCGGCATCGGCTTCGTGCCGTCCACGCTCTATGGGTTCGTGCCCGAGCTGATCCGGCTGCTGCGCAGCGCCGATGAACGGGTCGAGGTCGGCCTGATGGAAATGAACACTTTGCCGCAGCTTGAAGCCCTGAAGGCCGGCCGCATCGACCTGGGCATCGGCCGCATCCTGCTGGACGACCCGGCCATCGAACGCCGCGTGCTCATGACCGAACCGCTGATGGCCGCGGTGCCGCTGCATCACCCGCTTGCGGGACAGGCCAGCGTCTCGGTGGACCGGCTGGCGCGCGAACCCTTCGTGCTCTATCCGGCCCGGCCGCGCCCGAACTACGCGGACCACGTGCTGGGCCTGTTCCGCGCCGCCGGGCACGCCGTGCAGGTGGTGCAGGAAGCCAACGAATTGCAGACCGCCATCGGACTGGTCGCGGCGGGGCTGGGCGTCACCGTGGTGCCGGCCTCCGTGCAGCGCCTGCAGCGCCAGGACGTCGCCCACGTGCGCATCGACGCCGACGCCTTCGTGTCGCCGGTGATCGTCAGCTACCGCAAGGACGACGCCTCCGCGTTTCTGGCGCAGGCGCTGGAACTGGCGGGCGACCTTGCGACAAGGCAGGGATCCGGATCGCGCTGACGCCAGCGCAGCGGCCATGCTGCGCCAGCGCGGCCAGGCGCCGGTCCGCCACGGTATATTGCCTCCATGAAAAAGCTAGACATCCCAGCGCTGGAAATCTTCGTCGCGGCCGTCGAGGAAAAGAGCCTGTCCAAAGCGGCCGAGCGGGAAAACCTGGTGACGTCCGCGGCCAGCAAGCGCGTGGCCGAACTGGAGCGGCATCTGGGCCGCACGCTGCTGCACCGCCACGGGCGCGGCGTCGAGCCCACGCCGGCGGGCGCTTTGCTGTACCAGCGGGCCAAGGCCATCCTGCGCAGCGTGCAGCTCACCGAGCAGGCCATCAACGGCTATACCCTGGACGGCCAGGCGAAGATCCGCCTGGCTTCTAACCCGTCCACCATCCTGCAATTCCTGCCCGGCGTGATGGGGCGCTTTCTGGCCGGCCGCAGCGACGTCAGCGTGGATCTGCTCGAAGGCCACAGCTACGACATTCCGCGCATGGTCGCCGAGGCCTCGGTGGACATCGGCATCTATCACGCGGATCACCCGGTGCCTGGCGTCGCCTCGTTTCCCTTCCGGCGCGATCGCGTGGGACTGGTGGTGCCGGTGGGCCATGCGCTGGCGGGCCGTTCCGAGTTGTACCTGGAAGAGGCGCTGGACTACGACCTGCTCGGCTATTTTCCGCGCCATTCGCTCGACCAGTTCCTGGCCTACGCGGGGCAGTCGCTGTCGCGGCCGCCGAACGTGAAGCTGCAGGTGTCCAATTTCGAGACGCGCTGCCGCATGATCCGCGAGGGCCTGGGCATCGGCGTGGTGCCCGAAGGCATCGCGCGGCACTACCTGTCTTCGATGGGGCTGGCGCTGCTGCGGCTGCGCGATGACTGGGCCGAGCGCCAGTTCTATGTGTGCGTGCGCGATACGAGCCAGCTTGCGCGGCCGGTGGACGACCTGCTCAAGGCGCTGACGGCGCCGCAGTTGCAAGGGGAGTGACCCGGCGCGGTGGTGGCGCAGCAGTCAGCCCGCGCCACGGCCCCGGGAGACCGGACGTACCCGCGTCCGCGCGGCCGCGCGCTATGCGCCCTGCCGCCTGCGCGCCGCCTGCGCCAGCACCGGCCGCAGATAGCCGAGGAACCGGTCCGGGTCCTCGCTCATGGGAAAGTGGCCCATGCCTTCCATGATCTGCCATTGCGATCCGGCGATGCGGCCCGCCAGGAATTCCGTGTCCTCGGGCGTGCAGGAATAGTCGTATTCGCCGGTCAGCAGCCACAGCGGGCAGCGCTGCGTGTCGATGCCGGCCACGCGGTCGCGGATGTCGCCGTCCGCGGTATAGAAGTGCAGGTCCCCCTTGAACACCCCCGGACCGCTCTGCATGTAGTGCCACAAGGTCTCCCAGCGATGCTTCTCGGGGCTGCCCGGGCCGACCAGGCCCGATACGATGCCGGCGCAGACTTCGCCGCCGTGCACGTCCGGCCGGTTCAGCCATTCCAGGTCGTAGTACGGGTCGACGTGCGCGCCGGACTGCAGGCCGATGGCGCCGCCGAAGCGGTCGGCGTGTTCAAGCGCCAGATGCAGCACGATGCGGCCGCCGATGGAGCAGCCCATCACCAGCGGACGGTCCAGCGCCAGCGCGTCGGCCACGGCGATGATCGCCTCGGCGTAGTCCTGCGAGGTCAGCCGGTAGGTTTCTTCCTGCCAGCCTTCGGGCGGTGAGGATTTGCCGTGCCACGGCAGGTCGAAGGCGATGACGCGGAAGGATTCCAGGATGGCCGGGTCGTTCATCACCGCGCGGTACTGGCGCGAGTCCGCGCCGGCCGTGTGCAGGCACAGCAGCGGCGTGCCGCTGCCGGCTTCTTCGACGTAAATGCGCTGCGGGCGTCCACCCAGCGGCAGGTGCAGATAGCGGCCGACGATGGGCTCGAAGCGGGCGGGGCTGGCGTTCACAGGGACGCTCCTTTGGCGCGCGGGCAGGCCAGCACGTCCTTGAAGTAAAGCAGGTGGGACATCAGGGGATGGAGGTCGCCTTCGGCGCGCAGGCGGCGGAATTTCACCAGCGCCATCAGGTCATGGAAACCGGGCGCGGGCTTGGGGCTCCAGAACTGCGCCCAGTCGGCCGCGGCCGCGCGCAGCGCGAATTGCCAACGCGGCATGACGAAGGGGCCGCGGCGCACCGATTCGATGCGGCCGGCCTGCACGGCGATGAGATAGGCGGTGTCGCCGCACTCCAGCAGGAACACCGTGTTCAGGTGCCGGCCTCGCCACACCAGCCGCTCCTGCCGGTTCACGGCGTCCGCCAGTCGGTGAAGAATGAAGTCGTCTTCTTGCATTGCGTTGTCCTTGTCACAGGGGCGGAACGTCCAGGCGGTAGATGCCGTCGCCGTCGACGGCGCGCGGATAGCGCTGGGTGACGGCGGGGTCGTGGCCTGGCACGATGTGCGCCTCGGAATCCGCCAGGGTCCGGATGCGCGCATAGCCCTCGAGCATATCGCCCAAGTGGAAGATGGCGGGAAAGGGATTGTTGTCCTGGAAGTTGCGGTAGTAGTGCAGGGCGTCGGACGCCAGCACGACCCAGCCGCGCGCCGTGTGCACGCGCACGACCTGCAGGCCCTGCGTGTGCCCGCCGATGCGGTAGATCTCCAGCCCGGGCGCCAGCCGGGCATCGCCATCGTGAAAGCACACGCGCCCCGCGTACACCTGGCGCACCACCGCCTGCACGTCGTCCACCGAGAAGAAATGCCGCATCGATTCAAAGCACATGTAGCGGCCGGTGGCGTATTGCATCTCGGCGTCCTGCAGATGCACGCGCGCGTTCGGATAGGCTTCGACGTTGCCGGCGTGGTCGTAGTGCAGGTGGGTCAGGATGAGATCGCCGATGTCCGCGGGCGCCAGCCCCAGCCGGCCAAGCGCCGCCTCGGGCTGCAACGTGAAGGCGCGGTTGCGGGCGCGCGCCGAGCAGGCGCTAAAGCCCGTGTCGACCATTACGTTGCCTTGCGGACCGCGCAGCAGCCAGCAAAAGAAGTCCATCGGCATCGGCCCGTCATGGACGTCGGCGCGTGACAGGAAGTTGTCGGCCGCGCGCCGCGTGACGCTGGCGTAGCGGATCGCATAGACCTCGTAGGCCGGCGCGTCGCCGGCCGCTTGCGGCGTTGGGATCATGGTTTGACCAGCTTGCACTGGCTTTCGGACAAGGGCATGAACGCCTGGTCGCCCGGCACCGTGCGCACGATCTTGTAGTAGTCCCAGGGCGCCTTGGATTCCTTGGGCGACTTGACCTCCACCACGTAGGTGTCGTGGATGAGCTTGCCGTCCTCGCGCAGGCGGGCGTTGCGGGCGAACGCATCGTGGATGGGCTGGGCCCGCAGCGTTTTCATCACGACGTCCACATTGTCCGACCCCGACTTCTCGACCGCCCGCAGGTAGTTCAGCACAGCGGAATACTGGCCCGCCTGCAGCGCGGTGGGCATCTTGCCGGACGCCTTGTGAAAGCGCTGCGCGAAGGCGCGCGTCTCGTCGTCCATGTCCCAGTAGAAGGTCTCGGCAAAGGTCATGCCCTGGCCGGCGTCCAGGCCCACGCCATGCACGTCGGTAATGCTCATCAGCATGGCGACCAGCTTTTGCTTGCCCGCCAGGCCGAACTCGCGCGCCTGCTTGATCTCGTTCTGCAGATCCGCGCCCGCGCTGGCGAAGGCGACGGCATCGGCCTTGCTGGACTGCGCCGACAGCAGGAACGACGCGAAATCGTTGCCCGGGAACGGATAGCGCGCCGACCCGGCCACCGTGCCGCCGCCTTCCTTCACAAAACGCATGCCGTCGTTTTCCAGCGAGTGGCCAAAGGCATAGTCGGCGGTGACGAAGAACCATTTCTTCGCGCCGGCCTCCACCAGCGGCAACGTGCCCACCTTGGCGAGCGCGTACGTGTCATAGACCCACTGCACGTTGTTGGGCGAGCAGTCTTCGCCGGTGATGCGGGTGGCGCCGGCGCCGGTCACCATGGTCATGCGGCCTTTTTCGCGGGCGATGTTCATCACGGCCAGCGCGACGGCGCTGTTGCCCAGTTCGGTCACGACGTCGACCTGGTCGCGGTCCATCCATTCGCGCGCGCGGCTGGCGGCCACGTCCGTCTTGTTCAGGTGGTCGGCGGACAGCATTTCGATGGGCTTGCCCAGCACCTTGCCGCCAAATTCCTCGATGGCCAGCTGCGTGGCCAGGACGGAGCCGGGGCCGACGTTGCCGGAATACGCGCCGGACATGTCCGTCAGCACGCCGATGCGCACGACGCCATCGGATATGCCTTCGGACGGCTGGGCCTGCGCGGCGCCGGCCAGGGCGGCAACCGCGATCGCGGCGGTGATTCCGGTGATTTTCTTATGCATGGTGTTCTCCTTTGGATGGTGCGGCGGCGCGGTCGGTCGCCGCGCCGCTCGGGTGATGGCTGCGCGCTACATCTGGCTCACGTACTTGACCTGCATGAATTCCTGCAGGCCCTCGACGCCGCCTTCCTTGCCCAGCCCGCTGTCCTTGAATCCGCCGAACGGCGTCTCGGGCAGCGAGGCCTGGCAATGGTTGATGCAGACCACACCGCTGTCGATGCGCTCGGACGCGATGCGCGCGGTGGCGGCATCGCGCGTGAAGACATACGAGGCAAGCCCGAAAGGCAGCCGGTTGGCCTGTGCCAGGGCCTCATCCAGCTCGGCAAACGGCTGCACCAGCGCCAGCGGGCCGAAGGGTTCGGTGTTGGCGGCCAGGCATTCGGGGCCCGCGTCGCGCAGCACGGTCGGGGCCCAGAACCACCCGGGAAGATCCAGCCGCTCTCCGCCGGCCGCCAGTTGCGCGCCGTGTTTCAGCGCATCGGCCACCATGGTTTCCATTGCCGCAAGCCGCCGGGGATTGGCGAGGGGGCCCATCTGCACGCCGGCTTCCAGGCCGTTGCCCACGCGCCAGCCGCGCGCCCGTTCGGCCAGGCGCTCCACGAAGGGTTCGTACACGCTCTCATGCACGTACATGCGGGTGGGCGACGTGCAGATCTGGCCGGAATTGCGCAGCTTGGCCGCCAGCACGGTATCGGCCGCGCCGACGGGATCGGCGTCGCCGAACACCAGCACGGGCGCATGCCCGCCCAGTTCCAGCGTCGCCCGCTTCAGGCCGCCCGCCGCCATCATCGCCAGTTCACGGCCGATGGACGTGGAGCCGGTAAAGGTCACCATGCGGATGACTGGCGAGGCGATGAGACGCCGGGAGATCTCGGCCGGATCGCCGAACACCATGTTCAGCACGCCCGCGGGCAGCCCCGCGTCCGCCAGCGCGCGGCCGATTTCCAGCGCGATGGCCGGTGTTTCCTCGGAGGGCTTGATGACGACCGAGCAGCCCGCGGCCAGGGCCCCGGCGATCTTGCGCGACGGCGTGATCGCCGGCGCGTTCCAGCCCGAGAACGCCGCGACCGGGCCGATGGGTTCCGGGATCGCCATCTGGCGGATGCCGCCCACGCGGCCGGGGATCAGCCGGCCATAGGTGCGCCGCGCTTCCTCGGCGCCCCATTCGAACATCTCGGCGGCGGTGGCCACTTCCTTTTCGGATTCGGCCAGGGGCTTGCCCAGTTCGCGGGTGATCAGCCACGCCAGTTGCGGCGTGCGCTCGTGCATCAGCGCGGCGGCGCGGCGCAGGATCGCGGCCCGGTCCAGTGGCGCCGTGTCGCGCCAGCCTGGAAAGCTGCGGCGCGCGGCCTCCAGGGCCTCGTCGACGTCATCGGCCGAGGCCATCGGCAATCGGCCCAGCACCGCCTGCGTGGCGGGGTCGATCACCTCCAGGCCGGGGCGGGCGCCGGCCGCGACCGCGCGGCCGCCGATGAGCAGGGTCAGTTCGGGATAGTCCATCTAGTCTGCCTTTGCGATGTGGCTGGTCTGCATGACCTGCGCCCAGCGTTCGGTCTGCGAGCCGATGTGGCGGGCGAAGTCGTCGGGGGTGCCGCGCATCGGGTACTGGCCCAGCTTGAGCAGCGCGTCGCGCGCTTCGTCGGTGCCCATGACCTTGTTGATGGCGGCGTTCAGGCGCTGCTTGACGGCGGGCGGCACGCCGGCCGGCGCCAGCACGCCGTTCCAGGGTTCGGCCGTGAAGCCGGGAATTCCGGCGGCCTGCGCCACCGTCGGCACGCCGGGCGCCACCGAAGACGGCTGCGCGGCGGCGATGCCCAGCGCCCGCAGCTTGCCGGCCTGCACCTGCGGCATGGCGGCGATGGCGCTCAGGAAGGCCATGTCCACGCGCCCGGCCACCAGGTCGGCGATGGCCGCCGAATCGCCTTTGTAGGGCACATGGGTGATGTCGACCTGGGTGGCGCTCTTGAACCATTCGCCCGCCAGGTGGTTCACCGCGCCGCTGCCGGCCGACGCGAAGGTCAGCGCACCGGGCTTTTCGCGCGCGCCGGCGATCAGTGCCTGCACGGAATCGAAGGGCGAGCCGGTCGGCACGACCAGCAGGTAGGGATAGCTGGCGACCAGGGCGATGGGCTGGAAGTCCTTGAGCACCTGGTAGTCGACCTTTTGCTTGTAGACGGGTTCGATCGACAGCGTGCCGCTGCTGCCCAGCATCAGGGTGTAGCCGTCGGCGGGCGCGCGCCTGACCGCCTGCACGGCGACCACGCCGTTGGCGCCGGCGCGATTTTCGACCACGACGGTCTGGCCGAGCTCGGTCTCGAGCTGGCGGGCGAGGTAGCGGCCGACGGCGTCCGTCGGGCCGCCGGCGGTAAAGCCGATCACCAGCGTGATCGGGCGGGTGGGATAGTCCGCGGCGGCGGCGTTCATGCCGATCGTGGCGGCGAGCAGGGGCAGGGCCCATCGACGTAGCAGGGGTGTCATGAATATCTCGGACAGGGAATGGGGCGGCGCGCGGCGCCGGATGGACGGCTTACGCGTAGCCGCGCTCGATCAGCTTGACCATCACCGGGTAGTACTCCTTGACGTAACCGGCGGCGCGCGTGCGCTCCAGCAGGTCGTGCGTCAGCCTGGCCGCCCGGGCGTCCACGTCGCCCTGGCTGGCCAGTTCGAGGGCCAGCAGGATGTCCTTGATCGCGTATTCGGTCGGAAAGGTCTTTTCCGGGAAGTGGGACGGGGCCAGCGCCTTCTGGCCCGGATTGCGCAGCACGAAACTGTCGGCCGAGCCCTTGCTCAGCGCGTCCAGCAGCAGGGTGCCGTCCACCCCGGCGCTGCGCCCGATCGTGACGGCTTCGGCCAGGGCGTGCACCGTCATGAAGACCACCATGTTGTTCATGATCTTGACCACCTGGCCGTTGCCAATGCCCCCGCACAGCAGCACGTCGGAGCCCATGCAGGACAGATAGGGCAGGACCGTGTCGTAGTCTTCCCGGGTGGCGCCCACCGTGATCATCAGTGTGCCCAGCCGGGCGGCCTCGCGCATGCGCGCCACGGGTGCGTCGATCAGCACGATGCCGTGGCCGCGCAGCACTTCGGCCAACTGGCGGGTGCGCGTGACGTCGCTGGTGCTCATGTCCACCACGATGCGCACCCGGCCCGCGGCTTCGACCAGGCCGCCCGGCCCGGTGCAGACCTGCTCCACCTGCACGATGCTGGGCAGCGACAGGAACACGATCTCGGCGCTTTGCGCCACCTCCACCACCGACGCGCAGGCATGCGCGCCCAATTCGCCGATGCGGGCCACCGGGTCGGGACTGATATCGGTCACGTACACCGGGTGCCCGGATCGACGGACCAGATTGGCGCACATGGGTTCGCCCATCACGCCCAGGCCGATGAAGCCCAGCGGGGTCTTGGTCTCGCTCATTACTTCCTCCTTGGTCATGCGTTGTTTTTCTCGTCTTGCCATGCAGCTTACGGACGCCGCCGGCGCGGCGGTATGAAAAATTGGCAAAGCAACGTTCACCAATTCCGGCCCCTTCCGATCAAGAAGGCTCGTTTTCCTTTTTATCAATCCTCGCGCGGCGCGGCCGCCTAGAGTGATCGGCAGAAGCGAACGGCGCGCAAGCTGCGCCGCACTCACCACGGAGAGACAAATGCTGCTGGACACCATCGCCGCTTATGGCGCGAAAGACGCCGTAGGCCGATTGCCCGAGGAGGTCATCCATTACGCCAAGCGCGCGTTCCTGGATTGGCTGTCGGCGCTGTATCCCGGCACCCGCACCGCGCCGTGCCAGCAACTGCTGGGCGCGCATGGCGCCGAACTGGGGTCGGGCGCGTCCAGCCTGCCCGGCTGCGCGACCACCGCTTTTGCCGCGACGGCGGCCTGGATCAACGGCAGCGTGTCGCACGCGGTGGAGTTCGACGACATCTTCCGCGACGCGGTCTATCACCCGGGTTGCCCGACCATCGCCGCGGCGCTTGCGCTGGCGGAAGAGCACGACGCCAGCGGTCTGGCGCTGCTGCAGGCGATCGTGGTGGGCTACGAGATTTCGACGCGCATCGGCGCGGCGGTGCAGCCCGCGCACTACCGCTATTTCCATACGACGGGCACCGTGGGCTGTTTTGGCGGCGCTGCCGCCGCCGCGGCCCTGTGCGCGCCGGGCGATGCGCAGGTCATGCTGCACGCGCTGGCCACCGCCGGTACGCTGGCCAGCGGTCTGCAACAGGCTTTCCGGTCGGACGCCATGAGCAAGGCGCTGCATGCGGGCCATGCCGCCGAGGTCGGCGTGCGGGCCGGGCAGGGCGCCGCGCACGGCATCACCGGCGTGGCGGACATCCTGGAGGGCGAGGCGGGATTTGGCGCCGCGCTGGCGCGCGACCCCGACTGGCGGCTGGCCGTGGCCGGCCTGGGCGAACGCTACAACATCCTGTCGATCACCCAGAAGAACCACGGCTGCTGCGGCCATACCTTCGCCGCCATCGACGCGGCGCTGGCCTTGCGCGAACGCGGCCTGCAGCCGGACGATATCGCCGCGTTGCGGGTGGAGACCTACCAGACCGCGCTGGACGTGACGGGCAACTTCCAGCCCGCCACCGCGTTCGAGGCGAAGTTCAGCCTGCCGTATGTGGTGGCGCATGCGCTGGTGCATGGGTCGGTGCGGCTGGACGCCTTTGGGGCGGCGCGGCTGCACGATCCGCGCGTGCGCGGGCTGATGCAATGCCTGGATCTGCGCGCGGCGCCGGACCTGTCGGCGGGCTTTCCGGCGATGCGCGCCGCGCGCCTGTCCGTCACGACGCACGGCGGCGACGTGCTGGAACACCACGCGCCGTACCGCAAGGGCGACCCCGAAGCGCCGCTGTCCGACGCGGACCTGAACGACAAATTCGCCGAGTTGGCGGGCCCCGTACTGGGCGGCGCGCGCATGCAGGCGCTGCGCGACGCCGTCTGGCGCCTGGAAGCCATGCCGGTGCGCGCCCTGCGCCTGGCGGCAGACATGCCCAAGCTCTGAACGCCCACTTCTCATGGTTCTTATGACGACTGCCAATTCCATGTCCACGTCTTTCGCCGACGCGCTGCTGTCTCCCCGTGCGGTCGCCCTGGTGGGCGCCTCGGGCGACGCGCGCAAGAACACCGCGCGCCCGCTGCGCTTCATGCGCAAGCACGGCTATGCCGGGTCCATCTATCCCGTCAACGCGGGCCGCGCCGAGATCCTGGGCGAGCGCGCCTATCCGTCGCTGGCCGAGCTGCCCGGGCCGGTGGATCACGTCTTCATCATGATTCCCGGCGACGGCGTGGCCGCCTTGCTGCCCGACTGCGCGCGGGCCGGCGCGCGCGTGGTGACGGTCTATTCCGACGGCTTCGGCGAGTCCGGACCGCAAGGGCAGGCCCGGCAGGCCGAGCTGGTGCGGCAGGCGCGCGCGCTGGGCCTGCGCCTGCTCGGGCCGAACAGCATCGGCCTGGCCGACCTGCACGGCGGCGGCATCCTGTCCGTGAACGCCGCCTTCGAGGCCGATACCCTGCTGGCCGGCGGCATCAGCCTCGTGTCGCAAAGTGGCTCCATGATGGGGTCGCTGCTGTCCCGCGCCGCCGCGCGCGGCTTCGGCTTCGCCAAGTCGGTCTCGGTCGGCAATGAAAGCGACATCACGGTCGGCGAAGTGGTGGACGCGCTGGTGGACGACGCCCGGACCGAGGTGATCCTGCTTTTCCTGGAAACGCTGCGCGCCGCGCCCACGCTGGCGCGCGCGCTTGCCCGGGCGAGCGCGGCGGGCAAGCCGGTCGTGGCCTACAAGCTTGGCCGCTCCGAGCAGGGCGACGCGCTGGCGCAGTCCCATACCGGCGCCATGGCGGGCAACGACGTGGCGGTGGATGCCTTCCTGAAGGCCCATGGCGTCATGCGGGTCCAGCACTTGGAGACCCTGTTCGAGATCGCGCCGCTGGCCGCCCGTTATGCGCGCCCCGCGGGCCGGGCGCGGGAGGGGAATGCGCCGCGCGTGGCGGTCATTACGACGACGGGCGGAGGCGCCGCGACGGTGGTCGACAACCTGGGCCTGCGCGGCCTGGCGGCGGTTGCACCGCCGGCCGCGTTCGTGCGGGAGATCGCGCAGCGCGGCCTGAAAATACGCGAAACGCCGGTCATCGACCTCACCTTGGCCGCGTCCAGCGAGCAGTACCGGATGCTGCTCGAAGCGCTGCTGCGCGCCGATTGGTGCGATGCGGTCCTGAGCGTGGTCGGGTCGTCCGCGCAGTTTCATCCTGCGCTGGCCGTCCAGCCCTTGCTCCAGGCCGACAAGCCCGCCGCCAAGCCGCTGGCGGTGTTCCTGGCGCCCGAAGCGCCGGCCTCGCTGGCGTTGCTGCAGGCAGGCGGCATCGCGGCGTTTCGCACGCCCGAAGCCTGCGCCGATGCGCTGGCCGTGTTCTTCGCGCCGCAAGGCCGGCCGCCCGGGCAGGGTGCGCCGCAGCCGTGGCCGGACGGCCTGCCGCGCAGCGGCATGCTCAGCGAGTTCGAGGCCGCGCAGGTGTTCGCGGACCTGGGGGTGCCGGTGACGCAAGGCGAGCTGCTCGCGCCGGACCGGCTGGATCACCGCGTCCCGTACCCGCTCGTGGCCAAGATCTGCTCGCGCGACCTGGCGCACAAGACCGAGCTGGGCGCGGTGCGCATCGGCATCCGCGACGCCCAGGCGCTGGAAGCGGCCGCGCGCGAACTGCGCGAGGCGGTGCGGCTGCGCGCGCCGGATGCCCGGGTCGACGGCATCCTGGTGCAGCCCATGGAAGACCGCCTGATCGAACTGATCCTGGGCTACCGCCACGACCCGCTGGTGGGTCCGACCGTGCTGTTGGGCGCGGGCGGCATCGCCGCCGAGCTGGCGCCGGATTTCGCGGTGCGTCTGGCGCCCGTGGATGTCGACGAGGCCTGGCGCATGATTTTCGAGGTCCGCCAGACCCGTCTGGTCCGCGGCTTTCGGGGCCTGCCCGAAGGCGATTGCCAGGCGCTGGCGCGCGCCATTGCCGCTTTCTCGCGCCTGGCGCTGTGCGACGGCGTGCGCGTCGAAGAGGCCGAGATCAACCCTTTGTTCGTCCGCGCCGATGGCGTGGTCGCCGTCGATGCCCTGGTCCGCCTGGCCTGACCGGCATCCACTTTCCCACTCTTCTATCAGGAACCCCAAGATGGACTTCACCCTCACTCCCGAACAGCGCGACTTCCAGACGGCCGTGCGCCGCTTCGCCGACCGTGAACTGCGCGCGGGCGCCGTGGAGCGCGCGCATTCCGACGACTACCCCTGGGACATCGCGCGCCTGATGGCGGGCCAGGGGCTGCTGGGCATCACGGTGGCGCAGGAGGACGGCGGCATCGGCGGGTCGCTGATGGACGCCGTCATTGCGATCGAGACCGTCGCCGCCGTCTGCCCGCGCAGCGCGGACGTGGTGCAGGCAGGCAACTTTGGCGCCATCCGCGTCCTGGCCGAGTACGGCAGCCCCTTGCAGAAACAGAAGTACCTGACGGGCCTGCTGGCCGGCGAAGGACTCATCTCGGTGGGGATGACCGAGCCGGACGCGGGCTCGGCGGTCACGGAGCTCAAGACCAGCGCCACGCGCGCGGACGGCGGCTGGCGCATCAACGGCACGAAGATCTTCACGACGCACGGCCCGCACGCCAGCGTCATCCTGGCCTACGTGCGCTTCGCGCCCGGCACGGCCGGCATCGGGTCGGTGCTGATCGGGACCCGCGACGAAGGCGTCAGGCTCGGCAAGCGTTCCGCCTTCATGTCGGGGGAAGAATGGGTCGAGATCTTCTTTGACAACGTCTTCGTGCCGGACGACATGGTCGTGCTGGGCGAGGGCGGCTTCAAGAAGCAGATCGCGGGATTCAACGTCGAGCGCATCGGCAACACCGCGCGCTCGCTGGCCCTGGGCCGTTATGCGTACGAAGAGGCGCGCAACTGGGCCATGCAGCGCAAGCAGTTCGGCCGCCTGCTGTGCGAGTTCCAGGGCCTGCAATGGAAGTTCGCCGACATGCGCATCAAGCTCGATGCCGCCCAACTGCTGCTGTACCGGGCCGCGACCGGCGCGGACACGGGGTTTCCGTCCGCGACGGAGACCGCCATCGCCAAGGCCTATTGCAACCAGGTGGGCTTCGACGTGGCCAACGATGCCTTGCAGGTGCTGGGCGGACTGGGCTACAGCCGCGAGTCTCTGGTCGAATACTGCGTGCGCCGCTGCCGCGGCTGGATGATCGCGGGCGGGTCCATCGAGATCCTGAAGAACCGCATCGCCGAAGGGATCTTCGAGCGCAGCTTCCCGCAGCGCCCGCCGCGCTGACACCGGGGTGTCGCGGCGCGCTGGCGGCATGCCGCCGCCGCGCTACCGGCCCGCCGCCGGCGCATACGCGCCCATCAGCTCCACGATCCAGTCGATGAACGCGCGCAGCTTGGCGCTGACGTGGCGGTTGGGCGGGAACGCCACGTACAAAGGCATCGGGTCCATCCGCCAGTCCTCGAAGACCGGGACCAGCTCGCCCCGCGCAAGGTGGGGTTCGGACATGTAGTCCGGCAGCCACAGCACGCCCATCCCCGCCAGGCCGGCGGCCAGGTAGGCGTTGCCGTCGTCCACCGCCAGCACGTAACGGCCCTGCACGTTGATGATGTCGTTGGCGCGCCGCATCGCATAGGGCAGGGCGCGGCCCGTGCGCGCCCACAGAAATCCGACGATCCGGTGGTGCGAATCTTCCAGCTCGCGCGGGTGGGCGGGCTTGCCCGCCTGCTTCAGGTACGAGGGCGCGGCATAGACGCCCAACCGCAGGTCGCCGACGCGGCGCGCCATCAGCGACTGATCGGTCAGCTCGCCGCCCCGCACGACGCAATCGACGTTCTCGCCGATCAGGTCGACGATGCGGTCGCTGACGCCCATGTCGAGCTGGATGTCGGGGTAGCGGGCGTGAAAGGCCGGCAGGGCGGGCACCAGCACCATGCGCGCAAGGGGGCTGGGCACGTCCACGCGCAGCCGGCCGCGCGGCGCTTCCGATGCGCTGGACAGGCTGGTCTCGGCGTCGTCCATGTCCGCCAGGAGCTTGATCACGCGCTCGTAGTACGCGGCGCCGTCCGCGGTGACGTTGACCTTGCGCGTGGTGCGGTTCAGCAGCCGCACGCGCAGCCGCGCCTCCAACTGCTGGACGAGCTGCGTCACGCTGGTCTTGCTCATGTGCAGGGTTTCGGCCGCCTTGGTGAAGCTGCCGGTCTCCACCACGCGCGCAAAGGCGTTCATTGCGTCAAAACGGTCCATGGCGGCTCCAGGGGGTTGGGGAATTAAGGGGAATTGGGGGATTGTTTGGATTCTACAAATAGTGTGGGAGGGGCTCGCCCGTTTATCCGCAAGTCGCGCGCCGGTAGAGTTTCTCCAGGTTCTTCCCATTCACGACGGGCCGCTTCGGCCCACCTCTGGAGCACGCTCATGAATACCCGCGACGTCGTCTTTCCTCCTCATCGCCATGCGTTGTATGAACGTAACCGTTATTCGCCGGCGGTTCGTTCCAACGGTTTTCTCTTCGTGTCGGGCCAGGTCGGCAGCCGGGACGATGGCTCGCCCGAGCCCGATCTGCGTCAGCAGGTGCGCCTGGCCTTTCAGAACCTGAACGCCATCCTGGAGGCGGCGGGCGGCTCGTTCGACGACGTGGTCGACGTGACCGTGTTCATGGTCGATCCGCAATCGCAGTTCGAGGCCATGTGGGAGGTGGTGCCCGAGTTCTGGGGCGACGCGCCGTACCCCACGATTACAGCGGTGGGCGTCACCTGGCTTTATGGATTCCAGTTCGAAATCAAGGTCATCGCCAGACTGCCGGATGTCGCCGCAGTATGACCGCAAACCGTCCGGCGCGGCCGGCATCGGCACTGTACCCCGGCCAGAACCGCCCGTAATATCCCTGCATCGACGATTGCCGCCCGCCGTTCATCGCGCCGGGCGGCGCTTCATGCAAAGGAGCGGGTCATGGGCATGCCATTCAAGCAAGTGGACGTATTCACCAGCGAACCCTACCGCGGTAACCCCGTGGCCGTGGTGCTGGACGCGCAAGGCCTGTCGGATGAGCAGATGCGGCGCATCGCCAACTGGACGAACCTGTCGGAGACCACATTCGTGCTGCCGGCGACGCAGCCCGGCGCCGATTACCGGGTCCGCATTTTCACGCCGCAGGCCGAACTGCCGTTCGCGGGGCATCCCACGCTGGGCACCGCGCACGCGCTGGTTGAAGCCGGCATCGTCTCGCCGCGGCAGGGCAGGCTCGTGCAGGAGTGCGAGGCCGGACCGATCGAACTGACCGTCACGGACATCCCGGGCAGCAGTCCGCTCATCGCGTTCACGCTGCCGGAGCCCGCGTTCACCACGCTGGATGCCGCAGAGATCGACGAAATGGAGTCGATATTGGGGTCGGCGGTGGTGCACGATCCCGCGCCCAAGCGCGTCGGCGTGGGGCCGGTGTGGACGATTGCGCAATTGCCCAGCGCCCAGGCAGTGCTGACGCTGAGGCCGGATTTTGCGCGCATGGCCGACTTCGACCGCGGCAACGGGGCCGCGGGCATCGTGGTGTACGGCGCGTACGGCGAGGGCGCGGAAGCGGCCGTCGAGGTGCGGGCGTTCGCGCCCAGCTTGGGCGCAAACGAAGACCCCGTGTGCGGCAGCGGCAACGGCGCGGTGGCCGCCTTCATCCGCGATGCGGGGCAGGTGCCGCAGTTCGGAACCGAATATCTCAGCTCGCAGGGCGCGGCCGTGGGACGGTCGGGACGGCTGAGCATCGCGTTCGACGCGGACGGGGCGATACGCGTGGGCGGGCAATCCGTCACCTGTATCGACGGCCGCATCGCTGCCTGAAGGGGCCGCGCTGGCGGGCGGGGTTCGCGCGGCGCGGGTCGTGGACTATGCTTGAACGTCGCGCATCGCAGCAAGGGTTGAGCGCATCACTTTCCTGTCCAGGAGGAGCAAGATGGCCAGCAAAAACACGATATGCCTGTGGTATGACGGTGCCGCGCTGGACGCGGCAAGCTTTTACGCCAAGACGTTTCCGGACAGCGCCGTGGGCGCGGTCCATCGCGCGCCCGGCGACTATCCCTCGGGCCGGCAGGGCGACGTCCTGATGGTGGAATTCACCGTCATGGGCATTCCCTGCGTCGGCCTGAACGGCGGCGACGCCTTCACGCACAACGAATCCTTTTCCTTCCAGGTCGCCACCGACGACCAGGCCGAAACCGACCGCCTGTGGAATGCCATCGTCTCGAATGGCGGCCAGGAGAGCGAGTGCGGCTGGTGCAAGGACAAATGGGGCGTCTCGTGGCAGATCACGCCCCGCGTGCTGCTCGCGGCGGTCACCGACCTGGACCAGGCGGCGGCCAAGCGCGCGTTCGAGGCGATGATGACCATGAAGAAAATCGACATCGCCACCATCGAGGCGGCCCGCCAGGGGCGATCCGCCTAGCGGGCAACCGGCACGCGCAGCGGGCGCCCGGCGGACGCGGCGACTTGCCCTGATCGGAGGTTGTCCGTGTTGAGGGGTGGATCAGGCCCCACGATCGTCCGGAGAAAGCTAATCCGGGGCCGGATGGCGCGGGCCGATGCGCGGCCCGGCAGGGCCATCCCGTGCCCGCGAAAACCGGTGAACGAGCCAGTTTTCACCGTAAAATCCGGGCGCTGCCGCGATATTTCGGCGCATTCTCCTCATTTCAGAGATGTACGTCGATCTCCTCACTCTTTACCTGCTGGCCGTCGGGACCCTGCTCGTCAGCGCCGGCCTGATGTTCTGGGAACAGCGGACCAATCCCACGCGCAGCAAGGAATTACGCATCCTGGCATCCGGGTTCGCCACGCTGGCCGCGGGCTGCGCGGCGGCGCTGTACCGCCACGATCTTCCCGGCGTCACCGGATCGGCCTTGAGCAATCTGGTCATCCTGGGCGGCTACCTGCTGGTGCTCAACGGCGTCGCCGCCCTGAGCGGACGGCATTACCTGCGCACCTCCGTCGGCATCCTGGCCGGCATGGGCCTGGTCTGGGTCATCGGCGGCGTGCGCTGGCTGGACGTCATGTGGACGTATGTCAGCTCGGTGCCCATTGCGCTCATCAGCGGCCTGACGGCCTGGGAGGTGTGGCGATGCCAGGCGCTCAAGCCGCGGCATTCCCGGTACATCGTCGTCGCGGCCGCCGGGGTGCACACGGCCCTCTACGCCGGCAGGGCGTTCATCCTGCCGTGGTTCGCGACCCAGCCCGGCCAGCAGATCCAGGCGCTGGTCGGCAAGCTGACCATCTACGAAGGCGTGCTGTATTCGGTGGTGTTGCCCATGACGCTGCTCAAGCTGATCCGCGACGAAACGCACCGCCAGTTGCTGCTGGAATCCCAGACCGACTACCTGACCCGGCTGGGCAACCGGCGCTGGTTCTTCGAACAGGGCGCGCGCATTCTTGACGGCAAGAAAGGGCGCGGCGCGGTCGCGGTGCTGGCGTTCGACCTGGACCACTTCAAGTCCGTCAATGACCGCTACGGGCACCAGGCGGGCGACAAAGTGCTCAAGTCCTTCGCGGATATTGCGCGGGAAGTGCTGGGACACGACACGATGCTTGCGCGCATCGGAGGCGAGGAGTTCGCCGCGCTGCTGTGGGGCGACGACGCCGAGGGCGCCCACACGCTGGGCAAGGCCATGGCCGAGCGCTTCGCCGTGACCGTCTCGAACCGCATGGACGGCATCGGCATCGCGGCGACGGTCAGCATCGGACTGGCGCGCTTCGATGGCGATGCGCCCGACATCGTGGAGGCGCTGGCGCAGGCGGACCGGGCGCTTTACCGCGCCAAATCGCTGGGCGGCAACCGCCTGGAGCTGGCGCCGCGCGCTGCGGCCACGGCCTGAGCGGCGGGCAGGACCGCCAGACTGCCCCGCGCCCCGCGCCCCGCGCTATCGCGCGACGTACTCCTTGCGCGCCGCGTCGTACGTATAGGCCACCGCGTCGGCAGCGCCCAGCTTGCGGGTCTTGCCCGGCCCGGAGATCGTCGTCCCGGTGAACTGCACGGTCACCTGCGGCAGGTCGGCGACGCCATGGGCGCTGAAGACCAGCTCGCCTTCGCTGCGCGTACAGGGCATGACATCGCCGTCCGCGCAGGCGGGGCCGTTGTCTTCGCCGGCAATCACGTTGCCCGCGTAGGCCCACACCTTGTCCTTGCTCTCGTCCTGCCGCTTCTCGGGCGGCGTGAAGACGAGAAGCGTGTACGCGCTGATGGTGATGCCGTTTTCGAACGATTCCGTCGGCACCGCCAGCACCAGTTTGCCGGAGGCGGTGCGGAATTCACGCGGCTTGCGCCGGGGGTCGACTTCGGGGGCTCTTTCCCAGGCGCCGAATTCGCCGATGGTGGGTTCCATGCCGCGAAACTTCCATGGCCGTTCGGATGATGGGTCGTCCCGGATGAAGGTGGCTTCGGACAGGTTGACCGGGGTGGTGGGCCCGATGTCGTCCTCGCCCGGCTTGCCGTAGCGTTCGGCGGTTTCCCAGACGAAGCCGGTGTAGTACTGGACGCCTGCCAGTTCGAACGCGTGGCCGTACCAGTAGGTGGCGAAGCTGCCGTTGGCAACCTCGGCGGCGTCGGCGCCTTTGCTGTCGACCTGGTGGATGGCGGTCAGGACGGCCGCGGCGTCGGGCGGCGCGACGTCGGCGCGGGCGTGGGCGGACGTTTGCGGCGCGGCGCTGGCGGATGCGGAATCCGCGGATGCGGCGTCTGCGGGTCCGACTCCCGCGGGCCGCTTGGCGTCTTGCGCGGCATTGCCCGGCGTCGGACTCATTGCCGCGAACGCTGCCGTGATCGCCGCCACGAGCAATACAGCCGCCGCATTGCCCGCCCGCAAACCTTTTCCAGATGACTCGCGCGTAGACGCCATGTCCTTTTTCTCTCTATGTCGCTGTGTGCAGCCGTTGCAAGGCGCCGTGGGCGCGTGGCCGTTGCCGGGCGCGCGAGGGCGCCGGGAGGCAGGCTGCAAGGGGAATTCAGGGTGCCAATTTCTTGGCGGCCTCGAACATAGAAGGCACGCGTGAGGCGTGTCAAGACGAGTATTTCGGCGCAAGCGCCGGGCTGGACCGGGGCGGCTTGCGGGCATAGCCCCCCGAAATCGCACCGCGCCCGTCGCCATAGGGGCCGCCGTGGCCGGGCGCGTGGCGCGGGGATGCCGACGGCGATTAACGGCCTGTTACGTTGGCAATATTCCGCGTTACCGGTGGGCGGGCGCGGGCCGGCGTTCTGGACTACGCGCCGCTGGCGCGCCGTTCGGGCCGGAACAGGGCCATCCCAGGGTGCGACCCACGCGCGGACAGGATCGTGCCCGTGGTCGATTCGGTGCAGAACAGGGTGCGGCCGTCGTCCCCGCCGAACGCGAGATTGGTGACGGACAAGCCCCCGGGGCTGCGCCATACCGTCAGCGGCTCGCCCCGGTGATTGAGCAGCCACACATAGCCCAGCCCCGGGTTGCACACCAGCAGATTGCCTTCGCTGTCCACCGCCAGCCCGTCAGGACCGCTCGGGCCATAAGACGTGAAGAACTGGCTCACCTTGCTGACGCTGCCGTCGGCCATCAGCGGCACGCGCCACACGCAATTGCCGCGCGTCACCGCCAGGTACAGCACCTTGCCATCGGGCGACAGCGCCACGCCGTTGGGACTGGGCACGTTATCCAGCAGGCAATCCAGTTGGCCATCGGGCCGCAGCCGGTAAAGCCGTCCGGTGGGATCGTGCAGCCCGCTCTGGCCCTGGTCGGTGAAGTACAGATTGCCTTGCGCGTCGAAGATCAGGTCGTTCACGCCCTTGAAACGCTCGCTGTTGCGCCGGGCGAGGTAAGGCGTGACCTTGCCGCTCGCGACGTCCAGCGCCATCAGCCCGTTCTTGTAATCGGTGATCAGGAGCCGCCCGTCATCGAGGAACTTCATCCCATTGGGCTCGCCATCGTATTCCGCCACCAGCGACCATTCGCGGTCGGGGCTGATGCGAAAGACGCGGCCCCATGGAATGTCGGTGACGTAGAGATTGCCGCGGCGGTCGAACACCGGGCCTTCTAGGAACGAATCCGCGAAGGCGCCGCCGCGATTGGCATCGGCCCAGTCGCTGCGCGCGGCGCGGCGAAAGCGCTCGGGCATGGGCGACCAGACGTCCAGTTGCGCCACCTGGGGCGCTTGCAGAAAAAACATGGGCTCTCCCTGGGGTTACTTGGCGTCGTAGCCGATGTTGCGGGCCACGTTGCCCCACATCACGCCGCTGTCGGCGAGGATGCGGGTGAACTCGGCGGCATCGGCCGCGCGCGGCTCGGCGCCCATCTTGGTGGCGAAGGTCTTCATTTCTTCAGAGGCCATGGCCTTGGCGACCTCGCGCTGCAGGCGTTCCATGACTTGCGGCGGCGTGTCCTTGGGCGCCCACAGGCCGGTCCAGTTGACCACGCCAAAGTCCTTCACGCCAGCCTGGGCAAAGGTCGGCACGTCGGGCAGCACGGCCAGGCGCTTGTCGCCGCTGACCGCCAGCAGGCGCAACTTGTCGCCCTGCACCGCGCCCATCACCCCGGTGGTGGACGCGAACTGGAACTCGATCACCTTGCCCAGCACGGCCTGCGTGGCTTCCGCCGCGCCCTTGAACGGCACGTGCATGAACTTCACGTTCGTCGCCAGCGCCAGGCCTTCCGCGGCGAAGTGGGGCGTGGTGCCCGGCCCGCCGGAGCCATAGGTGATCATCCCGGGCTTGGCGCGGGCCTGCGCGATCAGGTCGTCGAGCGTGCGGTAGGGGCTGTCGTTCGACACGGCCAGCGCCATCGGCGCAAACACAAAGGCCGAGACGGGCTGCAGGTCCTTGGCCGGGTCGAAGGGCAATTGCTTGAAGATGTGCGGCAGCAGCGAATAGGTCGTGTCGTTGGCCACCAGCGTGTAGCCGTCGGGCGCCGCGCGGGCCACCTGGCTTACGCCGATCGTGCCCGTGGCGCCGGGCTTGTTTTCGACGATGAAGCTCTGGCCGGTCTGTGTCGACAGCATCTGCGCCATCTTGCGCGTGGCCACGTCGACCGCGCCGCCGGGACCGTAGGGCACCACGATGCGGACGGGACGGCTGGGCCAGTCTTGCGCGGCGTGGGCGATGCCGGCGCTCAGCAGGGGCAAGGCGGCTGCAAGCGTCATGGCGGCGCCGCGCAGGCGGAACAGGGCGTGTACTTGTCGGGTCATTTGTCTTCCTCTCTCGTCTTGTTATGCAAGGATTATTCCGCTTTCAGGCCCAGTTCCTGGGCCAATTTGCGGTTGGTGTCGATGTCATGGGATAGCTGTGCACCGAACGCGTCGCCGCAAAGCTCGCGCGGCTGCATGCCCAGCGCGTCCAGGCTCTTGGCGGTGGCGTCGGCCCGGGCAAAGCCGCGGGCCGTCTCTTGCAGCCGGGCGCGCACGTCCGGCGGCAGTCCGGCGGGCGCCAGCACGCCGTACCAGGCATCGGCCGCGTAGCCGGGGACGCCGGCCTCGTCGAAGGTCGGCACTTGCGGCAATTGCGCCAGGCGCTTGGGCGCGGCGACCGCCAGGGCGGTCAGCTTGCCGGACTGGACCTGCGGCAGCACCGAGCCCAGCGTGGCCAGCGAGCTGTCGACCTGGCCGCCCATCAGGTCCGAAATCGCCTGCGCCGCGCCCTTATAGGGGATGTGGTTCATGCGGATGCCGGTCTGCTGCAGGAACTGCGCCGTGGCGAAATGGCCGGAACTGCCGGTGCCGGGGGTGGCGTAGGTCAGGCGCCCCGGTTCGGCGCGGGCCCGCGCCAGGAAGTCGTCCAGGGTATTGACCTTCAGGGCCGGGCCGGTGACCAGCACCGTGGGGCTGACCGCCACGGCGCATATCGGGGTAAAGGATTTGAGCGCGTCGAACTTGACCCGGTCGGCGTAGAGCGCCGGAATCATGGTGTGGTTGGTGGCGCCGATCAACAGCGTGTAGCCATCGGGGGCGGCCTTGGCCACGGCTTCCGCCGCCAGGATGGTGTTGGCGCCGGGGCGGTTTTCCACCACGAAGGTCTGCCCCAGCGCCTGCGAGGCGTACGAGGCGAAGGCGCGGGCGACGACGTCGGTCGGGCCGCCCGGCGAGAAGCCGACGACCACGCGCACGGGATGATCGGGATATTGGGCCGCCGCAGCGCCGGCGCAGAGCGCCAGGGTGAGGGGCAAGAGGCGTAGGGGTTTCACGAAGTGTCTCCTGGTTGAAGGGGCGTGCGGCCTGTGCCGGCCGCTGCGCGGGGGGGAATGAAAATGGGGAATCAGACGGTGGCGATGGGCGTGGCGGGCGAACCGGCGGCGCCGGGCAGGCGCAGCGGCGGCGCGGTCAGCAGGAACCGGTGGCGCCGGTGCGCGCGCAGCCAGCGCGCCAGGGGCGTCAGCCACCAGAGTTCGCCCAGGTGAATGCCGTTCTTGAACAGGCAGTGCTCATGCAGCGGCAGTCGCGGGCGGCGCAGCGGCGTGGCGGCGCCGCGCAGGCTGACCGGCTGGACCAGTTCAACGGCGGGGTTGTCGGCGATGAGGCAAGCCACGCGCGCATCGACGATCCATTGCAGCAGCCGCTCGTCGTGGCCGTCGAGTCCGCTGCCGGTGGCATGCAGCCGCGCCACATCCGGCTGGCGGTTCATCGTCATCAGCGTGTCGCCAAATCCGGTATGCAGGCACACCATGTCGCCCGGCTCGATCGTCACCCCGTCGGCATCCAGCATCCGCATCCAGGCGTCGTAGCCGACGGCCGTGCGCGTGCGGCCGACGTGGGCTTCCAGGTCGACGAGCACCGCGCGTCCCTGCACGCCGTGCTCGGCCAGTCGTTCGATGCCCAGCGCCTTGGCGGCCGGCCCGGGAAAGCGCGCCCAATCGGCAGGCGCCCGGGCGTCTTCCGATGCCGCCACGATGTCGACGCCGGCGCGATACCCGTTGTAGAACACCGCTTCGGCCACGCCGTCATCGTCGGCGTCAAAGCGGCTGCCCATGTGTGCGAGGCTGTCCCACTGGGTGGAGTACTGCGTGTTCATGAGCAGCACGTCGTCGCACACCACGTCTGTGAGCAGGGGATCTTCGGTCGCATATGACCAGCAAAAGCCCTGGGCGCCGGCGCTCTTGCCGTCGCGCAGCGTGGCATAGCGCTGCGGCGGCAGGCGTTTCGGGTTGAGCGCCGTGCCGCCCGGCACGTCCAGCGGCAGCGACAGGCAGAACGTCAGCCCTTCGCGGACCTCGGCGATGCCCTGCAGCACCTTGGCGGGGGTGACAAGGTTCATCCGCCCGAGTTGGTCGTCGGGCCCGAATTCGCCCCAGTGGCTGCCCGCGGGCGCGCATTTCCAGCGTTGCGCCATGGCGTGCGTCCTCAGGCGGGCGAGCCGGCGCGCGCCAGGGCGTCCAGCACGTTGCGCGCGGCGGCCACGCCCATGTTGACGTAGGCGGCGCTGGTCACGCCGCCGATGTGCGGGCTCAGGATGATGCGCGGTTCCTGCTGGAACGGATGGCCGGCCGGCATGGGTTCCACGGCGAAACTGTCCAGGCCCGCGGCGCGAACCTGGCCCGTGCGCACGGCCGCCAGCAGTGCATCCTCGTCCACCAGACCGCCGCGCGCGGTGTTCACCAGGATCACGCCGGGCTTGCATTGCGCCAGCGTCGCGGCGTTGACCATGCCGCGGTTCTCTTCGGTGAGCGGGCAGTGCAGCGACACCACATCGGACTCGCGCCAGATCGCATCCAGCGGCACGCTGCGCAGGTACTCCGGCAAGTCGCGGGCGTAGGGGTCGTAGCCGATGACGCGCATGTCCAGCCCGTGCGCCATGGCCGCCATGCGCCGTCCGATGGCGCCCAGGCCGATCAGGCCGATCGTCTTGCCGCCCAGTTCCAGGCTTTTGTGGGTGGATTTGTCCCAGTGGCCGGCCCGCATGCGTTCGTCCAGCCCGACGACGGATTTGGCGCAGGCCAGCAGCAGGGCCAGAGCCTGTTCGGCCACGGCGGCGGCGTTCGCGCCCACTGCGGCGACCACCTGGATCCCGCGCTGGGCGGCGGCGGCCTTGTCGATCGTGTCGGTGCCGCTGCCGTGCTTGGAGATCACGCGCAGCGCGGGGGCGGCATCCATCGCGGGGGCGCCGACCTTGCTGTAGCGCACGATGATGGCGACGGGATCGTGTTCGCGGCACAGCGCGACGATGTCGTCCTCGGTGGGCGTCTTGCCGGCAAACACCATGCGAAAGTCTTGCAGCAGCGCAAGCGCCTCCGGCGCCAGGTCGGCGGCAGTCACCAGGATCGCTGGCTTGGCGGCATTCACAGCGATTCTCCTTCCTTCAGGACGCCGGCCGCGCGCAGGGCGGCATCGAGCCACTTGGCCTGCGTGTCGCCCGCCTGGATGGCGGCAATGCGCGCCGCTTCGTCGCGCACCTTCTTTTCCGCGGCGGGCAGCAGGCCTTCGATCTTTTCGCGTTCGACCACCACCACGCCGTCGGCGTCGCCGATGATGAAGTCGCCGGAATGGACGGTCACGCCGCCCACCGACACCGGATGGCCGATACGGCCCGGCACGTTCTTGGTCGGGCCGTTGGGGTTGGTGCCGGCCGCGAACACCGGGTAGTCCATCTCGATGATCTCGACCGTGTCGCGCGCGGCCCCGTCCATCACGACGCCCGCAATGCCCAGCTTGCGGCAGGCGGTCATCATGATGGTGCCCATCAGCGCCGAGCTCAGGTCGCCCTTGCCGTCGATCACCAGCACGTCGCCGGGCTTGGCCAGCGCAATCGCGGCATGGATCATGAGGTTGTCGCCCGGGCGCACCTCGACCGTCAGCGCGGAACCGGCCACCGTCATGGCGGGATGGAGCGGACGGATACGCCCGCTCAACGCCCCGCGCCGGCCGGCCACGTCGGCCAGGATGGCGGGTTGGAGCGCGGCGGCGCGTCGCACGACGTCGGCGCTGACGCGGGGAAAGTCCTTGATGATGTCCTGATTGGCCATGAGAGTTCCTGTCGGGAGTGGAAAGAGGATGCGGGGGCGGTCATGCGGGCTTGATGCCCGCCTCGCGGATGACCTTGCCCCATTTGTCGAAGTCCGCCTTGCGGGTCTGGTCGAGGGCCTGCGGCGTGCCGCCGGCCAGCGTGATGCCGAGCTGCCGGGACAGTTCCTGCAGCGCGGGTGTCTGCAGCGCCTGGCCGATGCTGGCGTTGAGGCGGTCGATCACGGGGGCGGGCGTGGCGACCGGCGCGAACACGGCCTGCCATTGCTCCACCACGAAATCGTCGAAGGCGGCTTCTTTCATGGTCGGCACGTCAGGCAGCGCGGGCAGCCGTTGCGCCGAGGTGGCGGCAAGGGCGCGCAGCGCGCCGGTCTGCACGTGCGGCAGGGCGGCGGCGGCGGGAATGAACGCGAACTGCACCTGGCCGGCCAGCGTGTCCTGCAGCGCGGGGGTGTCGCCTTTGTAGGGCACGTGAAGAAAGCGCGCGCCCGTCTTCTGCTGCAGCAGTTCGCCCTGAATGTGCAGGATGGTGCCGGTGCCGCCGGAGGCATAGGCCAGGCTCTCTGGCGCCTTCTTGCCCGCCGCGACGAGGTCGGCCACGGTCTTGAAGGGCTGCGCCGTGCCCACCACCAGCAGATGGGGAATGGTGCCGACCAGAATTACCGGCGCAAAGTCGGCCACCGGGTCGTAAGTCAGGTTGCCCATGATGTGCGGGGCGATCGCCTGGGGGCCGATGGAGGTGCCCAGCAAGGTCAGGCCGTCGGGCTCCGCGCGCGCCACGCGGGCCGCGCCGATGGTGCCGGTGGCGCCGGGACGGTTGTCCACGATCACGCGCGTGGCCAGCAGCGTGTCGAGCTGTTGCGCGATGGCGCGGCCCAGCACGTCGGTGCTGCCGCCGGCCGGGTAGGGCACCACCCAGGTGATGGTCTTGCCGGCGGGCCATGGCGGCGCGGCGCGCACGCCAAAGGCGGCGCCAGCGGTCAGCGCGGCGGTGGCGGTCAGAAAGCCGCGGCGGGTCAGGGTGCAGGGGGATCGCATGGTTTGTCTCCGATGGTTTTATGGGTCATGCCGCAAAGCCGTACAAGGCCGCCGGGTTGTGGACGAGGACCTGGCGCAGGCGGGCGCTGCCGGTCCAGTCCGCCAGCCGGTCGAACTGGCGCGCGTCGTCGGGCATGGGCTGCATGCCTGCCGAGGCGGAGGCGTGCGGCCAGTCGCTGCCCCACACGACGCGCTCGGGATTGGCGTCGAGATAGCTGCGGGCCAGCGCATCCAGCGCCGGGTCCTCGATGGAGTGGCGGGTGCTGACGAGGTAGCCGCCGGACAGCTTGATCCAGGCGCGGCCGCGCTCGAGCAGCCGCAGCACCACGGCGTGGGCCGGGTGGACGCCGGCCTCGTGCGGGGCCAGGCGCGCCATGTGGTCGAACACGACGGGCACGGGCAGGTCCGACAGCACCGGCGCCAACTCCGCCAGCCGGCCGGGCGCCATCAGCAGTTGCAGATGCCAGCCCAGCGGCGCGATCCGCTTGGCCAGCGGCAGGATCTGGTCGGCGGAACTGGTCACGCCCAACGAAAGATTGAGGCGGATGCCACGCACGCCCTCGTCGTGCATGGCCTGGAGCTGCGCCTCGCGCTCGTCGCCATCGATCACCGCCACGCCGCGCGCCTGCTCGCCCAGCAGCGCAAGCGCGTCCAGCATGGGACGGTTGTCCGCGCCATAGGTGGAGGGCGTGACCAGCACGGCCCGCTGCGTTCCCAGCCGCGCCTGGATCTCGCGGTACTGCGCCATCGTGGCGTCCGGCGGCGTCAGCCTGGCGCCGGCCACGGCCGGATAGCGCGCGTCATAGGCGTGGATGTGGCAGTCGCAGGCGCCGGCGGGCGCCGGGGTGGCTGCGCGCGATCCGCCGCTGGAATAGGGATGGCGGGCTTGCATGGCGGATCACTCGACCTTTGCGCCCGAGTCCTTGACGATCTTGCCCCAGCGTACGCGGTCGTCGTGGATCAGCTTGGCGAATTCGTCGGGCGAGCTGGTCAACACCCGCGCGCCTTGCTCCTGATACTTCTGGCTCAGCGTCTTGGACTGCAACGCCTTGTTGAACTCGGCGTTCAGGCGCTGCACGATGTCCTTGGGCGTGCCGGCCGGCGCGGCCAGCCCGAACCAGGTCACCGCCTCGAAGCCGGGAAAGCCCCGCTCGGCGATGGTGGGGACATCGGGCATGTCCGGCACGCGCTGCGTCGACGTGACGGCCAGCGCCCGCATCTTGCCGTTGCGCACATGGCCGATCAGCGTGGGCACCGACGACAGATACATGTCGATCTGGCCGCCGATCAGGTCGTTGGAGGCCTGCGCCGCGCCCTTGTAGGGGATGTGGGTGAGCGTGATGCCGGCGGCGTTCTGCAATTGCACGGCCGCCAGATGGGCCACGGTGCCATTGCCCGAACTGGCGAAGTTGAGCGCGCCGGGCTTGGCCTTGGCGGTGGCAATCAGGTCCTCGAAGGACTTGAGGGGCGAATTGGCCGGCACCACGATCACCAGCGGCGCGTCCGCGACGAGGCCGATGGCGGAAAGATCGGTTTCGGGGTTGTAGGGCAGCTTGGAATACAGGGTCGGATTGATCGCCAGGTTGCTGGTCTGACCCAGCACCAGCGTATAGCCGTCGGGCGCGGACTTGGCCGCCGTATCCACCCCGATGTTGCCGCCCGAGCCCGGCCGGTTCTCCGTCACGATGTTCCAGCCCGTGTTGCCGGCGACCGCGATGGCCGCCTCGCGCGCCAGGACGTCGGTGCCGCCGCCGGGCGGGAACGGCACGATCAGGCGGATGGGCTTTTCCGGATAGCCGTTCGCGGCACTCAAACCGCTCATGCACACCAGGGCCACGCAGGACAGCACACGCGCAATCTGCTTCATGATTCTTGTCTCCGATATCTGTTTTGTGGTTCGGAGATTGTGAATCCGTGTTCCGCTCAATACAATGCAAGTCCGTACAGCGAAACACGTTGCGCACAATGAACGATCAATTGAACCCAGAGTCGGGCGATGCGCCGGCAGAAGAAGGCGTGGTGGCGGTGCGCCGCGCAATGAGCATCCTGGCCGCCTTCGGCGTCGAGGACACGCATTTGTCGCTGGCGGAACTGAGCCGGCGCACCGGCTGCCACCGCTCCACGGTGTTGCGCCTGGCGCGCACGCTGGCCATGGATGACTACCTGGCGCAGCGGCCGGACGGCACATGGCGCCTGGCGCGCGCGGCCGGCTGGCTGGGCGCCTGTTACCAGGCCACGTTCAATATCGCGGAAGTCGTGCAGCCGGTGCTGCGGGAGCTGTCGGCCGCCACCGGAGAAAGCGCCACGTTCTACGTGCGCGAGGGCAAGCAGCGCATCTGCATGGCGCGGGTCGAAGGACCCAAGTCGATCCGCCACCACGTTCGGGTGGGCGCGGCATTGCCGCTTGAATTGGGAAGTCCCGGGCGCGTGCTGCTCGCGTTCGCCGGAGAGCCGGGCGAGCCGTATGAATCCGTGCGCCGGGCGGGCTACATGATCTCGCTCGGAGAGCGCGACGCCGAGGTCTCCAGCATCTCAGCGCCGGTCTACGGGATCAATTGGACGCTGCAAGGCGCGATCTGCATTTCCGGGCCGATATCGCGCCTGACCGAGTCGGTGCTGCTGGAGCTGAAAGAGCCGGTGCTGGCGGCAGCCAGCCGCTTGTCGCGCTCATTGATGGGGTTGCGCCGGACGGCCTGAATACCGGCCGCCGGCGTGGTCCTAAGGTCAAGCGCGGATCACTCCGCCGCTATCCCCGCCTGCTTCACCACCTTGCCCCACTTGTCCAGGTCGGACTGGATCAGCGCCGCGTATTCCTGCGGCGTGCCGCCCTGGACTTCGATGCCCGCGGCTTCCAGCTTGGCGCGCACGGCCGGCTGCTTCAAGGCCGCGTTGATCTCGGCATTGAGCTTGGCGATGATCTCCTTCGGCGTGCCCGCGGGCGCCAGGAAGCCGCCGTTGGTATTGGCGTCATAACCCTTCAGGCCCTGCTCCTGCGCGGTCGGCACGTCGGGCAATGCCTTGGCGCGTTTCGCGGTGGAGATCGCGACGGCGCGCACGTTGCCCGCCTTGACCTGTTCCTGCATCGCGCTCAGCGTGTCGATGTACAGCACCGTGCGGCCGGCCAGCAGGTCGGGATGGGCGGCGGACGAGCCCTTGTACGGAATCAGCAGCATGGGGGCGCCGCTGACCATGCGGAACATTTCGGCGGCCATCTCCTGTGCGCTGCCGCGGCCGGACGTGGCGACCTTGGCGTCGTCGGGATGCGCCTTCATCCAGTCCACGAGTTCGGGCAGGGTCTTGGCGGGGATCTTCGGATACACCGAGAACACCAGCGGGATCTCGTGCGTGTAGACGATGGGCTCGAAGCTCTTTTGCGGGTCCCAGCCCAGGTTCTTGAACAGGTATTTGTTGATGTTGTGGCTGCCGCCCACGATGCCGATGGTGTAGCCGTCAGGCTTGGCGTTGGCGAGCAGGGCGGTGCCCAGGTTGTTGGAGGCGCCCGGCCGGTTGTCGACGATGACGGGTTGGCCCAGCGATGCCGAAAGCTTTTCGCCCACGACGCGCGCGATCATGTCGATCCCGCCGCCCGGGGGCGCGGGCACGATGATGCTGATGGGACGGGACGGATAGCTCTGCGCCGCGGCCAGGCCGGGCGCGGCGGCCAGGGCTGCCAGGGCGGTCGAAAAGGCCAGGGTCCTGGCCAGCGTGGTGAAGGTCATGCTTGTCTCCTAGGGTGGTCAACTTCAGCCAACTCTGTGGGGCGCCCCGGGTGTGCTGCACCCGAAGGCGCGGTGGGGCTTCAGCCACGCCCGGCAAAGGGCATGGCGGTGGCCATGACGGTCATGGTGAGGACGTTGGCGTCCAGGGGCAGCGAGGCCATGTGACGCACGGCATTCGCCACGTGGACGGCGTCCATCATGGGCTCCGGCGCGACCGTGCCGTTGGCCTGCAGCACGCCGCGCGTCATGCGTTCGGACAGCTCGGTCAGCGCATTGCCGATGTCGATCTGGCCGGCCGCGATGTTGAAGGCGCGCCCGTCCAGCGCCAGCGCCTTGGTCAGCCCGGTCACCGCGTGCTTGCTGGCGGTGTAGGGCGCGGTGTAGGGACGCGGCGCGTGCGCGGAGATGGAGCCGTTGTTGATGATGCGTCCGCCTTGCGGCGACTGGCGGCGCATCAGCCCGAAGGCCGCGCGGGCGCACAGGAACACGCCGGTCACGTTGGTGTTGATCGCGGCAAACCACTTCTCCAGCGGCAGTTCGTCCATGGGCACGGCGGGCGCGTTCACGCCGGCATTGTTGAACAGCAGGTCCAGCCGGCCGAAGCGGCTTTCGATGGTGTTGAACAGCGCCTCGACGCTGTCGGGCTGGGTGACGTCGGTGGGCACCGCCAGCGCCGTGCGGCCCCGGGCGGCGGCATCGGCTTGCAGCGCCTGCAGCGGGTCCGGACGGCGGCCCGCCAGCACGACGGTCCAGCCGTCGTCCAGCAAGGCGTTGGCGGTGACGCGGCCGACGCCGCTGCCTGCGCCGGAGACCAAGGCGATTTTCGGGGTAATGCTTGCGTTCAAGGGGGGCTCCTGGGTGCGGATGGGGGGACGCAGTGTCATGAAAACGTGGCGCGCGCTGCGGCGTTTTGGGGCGCAGCGACGGTCAGGGTGAGTTCGCCGATGCGCGCGAAGCCTGCGGTCACGACGTCGCCGGGCGCCACGGCGCCGACGCCCGCGGGAGTGCCGGTGTAGACGAGGTCGCCGGGTGCCAGCGCGACCGACCGCGACAGCATCGCAACCAGTTCGGGCACGGACCACAGCAGGCCGGAGAGATCCGCGCGCTGGCGGTCCACGCCGTTCACGGCCAGCCACAGCGCGCCTGCGCGCGGGTGGCCGCAAGCCGCGGCGGGCACGATGGGCGTACAGGGCGCGGAATGGTCGAAGGCCTTGGCGGGTTCCCACGGGCCGCCCACGCGCTTGGCTTGCTGCTGCAGGTCGCGCCGCGTCATGTCCAGGCCTGCCGCGTAGCCCCAGATGTGCCGCGCTTCGACGTCCTCGGGGGCGATGTTCTTGCCGCCGTGGCCTATCGCCACGACCAGTTCGATCTCGTGGCAGTAGTCCGTCGTGTCCGCGGGATAGGGCAGCGCGCCGCTGGCAGCAAAGACCGCGCTGGCGGGCTTCATGAACCACGCCGGCATTGCGCTGGGCTGGGGTTCGTCGGGCAGCCACCGGTAATTGCGGCCAATGCAGAACACCCGCGCGACGGGAAAGCGGGCGGCGCTGCCGGAGACCGGCAGCGTGACCGGGGCAGGGGCGGGAAAGGCCAGTTCCATGATGACGGTCCGTGGGGGCGTGTGCGGCTCAGGTCGTCAGGCTCATCGCCGGACGCTCGCCCGCGAGGGCCTGCGCAATGCTGTCCAGCACCATCTGGCCCATCGCCGCGCGCGTCTCCCACGTGGCGCTGGCGCGGTGCGCCTGCAGCGTCGTGCGATCCGATTGGCGCAGCGCCGCCGGCACGCGGGGCTCGTCGACGAACACGTCCAGGCCCGCGCCCGCGATGCGGCCGGCGACCAGCGCGTCGGTCAGGTCAGCCTCGTTGACCAGCCGGCCGCGCGCCACATTGACCAGGTAGCCGCGCGGCCCCAGCGCCTCCAGCACGGCGGCATTGACGAGGCCTTCGGCCTTGTCGGCCGCCGCGCTCAGGACCAGCGCGTCCGACGCGCGGGCCAGTTCGATCAGGTCCGCGACGAACTCGTGCGGCACGTCGTCCATGGCGCGCAGATCGGTGTAGCGGATCTGGCACCCGAAAGCCGCGGCCCGCGTGGCAACGGCGCGGCCCACGCGGCCCATGCCGACGATGCCGACGCGCATGCCGCTGAAGCGGCGCGCCAGCGGGATGGCGCTGGGGGAAGGGAATTGCTCCCACAGTCCTTCGCGCACGAAGCGATCGCCCGCGCAGAGGTTGCGGCAGGCGGCGATCAGCAGCCCGATCGCCAGATCCGCCACGTCTTCCGTCAATGCGCCCAGCGTGGCGGTGACGGGCAGCCCGCGGCCGCGGCAGTAGGCCAGGTCCACCGCATCGGTGCCCACGCCATTGACCGCCACGACTTTCACGTGGGGCAGTTGTTCCAGCATGGCGCGCGAGATGCCGGTGTGGCCGCCGGTGATGACCGCGTCGATCCGCGCGCCGTGCTCGCGCAGCCACGCCGCCTGGTCCGCAATGTCGAAGAACTTGTGCACGTCGTACAGCGAGGCCAGTTGATCGTTGACCGCCGGGATCAGGATGGGATTGAGTTGCAGGACCTGAGGCTTCATATCGGTTCGACTCGGAAGGGGGACCGGCTGCGGGTCCGCGTTGAACATGGAAGCCATGGTATTTAATGATTGATTTACTGCGCAATATTGATCTATAAAATCAACATATAAACTTTGCTACAAAAATACGGAAAATACGGAACATCATGGGATCGTGGATTTCGATGGCCGAAGCGTGCCGCCAGCTCGGCGTGCGGCCGCAAACCATCTATGCATACGTCAGCCGCGGCAAGCTCGAGGTCATGCCCGATCCGGCCGACACGCGCCGCAGCCTCTATCGCGCGGAAGACGTGGCGGGACTGGCCAAGCGCAAGCAGGCCGGACGCAAGCACGAAACCCTGGCCACCAACACGCTCTTTGGCGCGGAACCCAGCATTCCCACGTCGATCTCCACCTTTCACCGCCAGCGGCTCTATTACCGCGGCCAGGATGCCGTGACGCTGGCGGGCTCGGCCAGCCTGGAAGAGACCGCGCAGCTGCTCTGGAATGCCGATCAGCCGGCAGACTTCTCGTGCGCGGCCCGCGTGGGCGCGCCCGGCCGCGTCGCGGCCTTTTCCTCACTGGGTGCGCTGGCGGCCACCGGGCACTCCACCCATGGCCGCATGACGCGCGTGCTGCACGGCGAGTGCCAGAGCCTCGTCGGGCAACTGGCCAACGCCTTCGGCGCGCAGCACGGCAAGCGCCCGTTGCACCTGCGGTTTGCGCAGGCGTGGAAGCTGTCGCCGCAAGCCGCCGAACTGCTGCGCACCGCAATGGTCCTGCTGGCGGACCACGAACTGACCAGCTCCGCGTTCGCCGCCCGCATCGCCGCGTCGACGGGCGCGTCGCTGCCCGCCTGCCTGCTGTCGGGCCTGACCACCTTGTCCGGCCCCTTGCACGGCGACGCCTCCGGCCGCGTGAAAGCCTTGTTCAACGACGTCGAACGCCTGGGCGAGGACGAGGTGATGGCCCACTACCTGTCCACCGGCCTGCCGCTCGCCGGCTTCGGACACCACCTCTATCCCGACGGCGATCCGCGCGCGGCGGCGCTGCTGGCCCTGTTCGAGCCCGCCGACGTCATTTCGCGCTTCATCGAGAAAGCCACGCAGTTGACCGGCCTGCACCCGAACATCGACGTCGCGCTGGCGGCGCTGGCGGCGCATTGCAAGCTGCCTGACGACGCGGCGTTTGGCCTGTTCGCCACGGCGCGCAGCGTCGGCCTGCTGGCGCATTGCCTGGAACAGTTGAGCGTGGCGCAGGTCATCCGGCCGCGGGGGAGGTATGTGGGGGTGGCGCCTGACGCGGGCGCCGGGGCGGCAATCGGGCGTGGGTGAATCGGCGTACCCAATAATGGGTATGGTTGGGGTGGCTGGTCGTCTGGCATGTTGAATCGTCCTCTACGGATTACCGCGGACTTGGAGATCAACGATGAAGATGCCTTGTGCCATATTTGCCCTCTTGGTCGGCAATGCCGCCATGGCGCAGGCCCCGGTCACCGCGCAGCCTGACGTAAAGTCCGTCGAGAGCGTGAAACTTCCGTCCGGTTGGATCCTGGTCATTCCTGCGGAGAAGGCGGGAACGACCGGCTATCAGAACTGGGTATTTGATGCACCCAAAGACACGGAAGTCTGGGCCGCCCAGCGGCCCGCCGGCGTGCCGGTCGTGACGGATGGTTCTTATTTGTTTGCGCCGGGGCCGAGTACCGGCGCGCAACGCCAGGTTGCCGGACAGACGGTTGAAGATCTGATCGCGAAGCAAACCGCCGCCATTTCCTACCTTGCGGAACGAATTGACAAGCTGGAGGCCAGGCTCAAGGAATTCGAGGCTCGGGACGGAGCGCAAAAATGACCAAGCCAGCCACGACGGGCGCCTCCGATCCCATGGCGGCATTGGCGACGGCGCAACGCGCCTTCGATGACGCGAAGGCCGCTGCCGCCAGTTCCAAAGAATTTCTTTTGCATGGCTGGTCGCCGGAACTGGTCAGGTTCCTGGCGCTGTGCCTGCTGGGTTTTACCTTGCTAGCCATCGCAATCGCCGCGGTACTTCTCTGGCGGTCAAGAGCGACCGCCTACCACGTGCTCCGGACCATCGGCGTGATCAGCATTCTCGGGATTTCTTCGGTACTCGTGATCGTGGGATACAGCACCGAGCAGCTCACGCCGATCGTCGGTCTGTTCGGCGCGGTTGCGGGTTATCTCCTGGGAAAGGATAGTGCTGGCCCGCCCGCCGCGAGAGATCAAACCAAAGCCACGTCACTGCGAGGCGGCAGGCATCATTGACCTGTCGCCCCTTGGCGCGTCGCGGATTTCCCCGCTGTGCAAGTCTGCGTATTTCGACGGATCGTGGGTATGCTGCGTGAACCGGACAGGAGATCGCCATGACACGAACCCAGAAGCAGAGAATGCTCGCGGGAGAGCTCTACACCGCCGCCGACCCTGAAATCCAGGCGGACCAGCTTGCCGCAAGCGCCTGGATGAAGCGCTACAACGCCCTGTTGGGCGAACCGCCCGAACAATGGCACGCGTTGCTGCGGGAGCGGTTCGCCACGGTGGGCGACGGCGCGCTGATCCGCCCGCCGTTCCATTGCGACTACGGCTACAACATCTCGCTGGGCGCGAACGTCTTCATCAACTTCAATTGCGTCATCCTCGATGTCGTGCAGGTCACGATTGGCGAGGGCACGCAGATCGGCCCGGCCGTGCAGATCTACACCGCCGACCACCCGCACGATCCCGAACAACGCCGCGCAATGCTTGAGTTCGGCCGTCCGGTGCATATCGGCAGGCAGGTGTGGATCGGCGGGGGCGCGATCATCCTGCCGGGCGTGACGGTGGGCGATGACGCCATCATCGGGGCCGGCAGCGTGGTGACGCGGGATGTGCCGGCGGGCGCGAAGGTGGTGGGGAATCCGGCGCGGGTGCGCAGCTAACGCCGCGGTGCGCCGGCGAGTTCGATGTGCTTGAGCACCGCGGCTACGATGGCTTCCGGGCGATCCTCTTGCACAAGGTGTCCGGCATCGGCCACGGCAATGAGCGGCAGGTCGGAGATCAGCGACGTCAGCGCAAGCCCGCGCTCGCGGGGAATCCACTGGTCCTGTTCTCCCCACAGCACCTGCACGGGACAATCCATGCGCCCATACCGCTCCTGCACCTCGTCCGTGTACTTCTGGTCCATTTGCGCGATCTGGCGATAGAACGCCGGTTGGCCGACAGGCCCGAGCCACGGATTGCCGTACACGTCCAGCGCTTCTTCGGACAAGGGATTGTGCGCGGCGGTCTGCAAATACGCTTTCAACAGTGCGCAGTGCATGTAATCGGGCATGCCCGAAAACGCGGCTTCGTGCTGGCGGACATGCTGGACGAATGGCGATCCCCAGGGCGCCAGCGCCACGGCGTCGAAGATCGTCAGCGACCGGTAGCGCAGACCGTCCAGGTAATACGCGCGCAGCGCCGTCGCGCCGCCGAAATCGTGCGCGAGGACGTCGGGACGGTCCAGCTCCCACTCCCTGAACAACGCCGCGAGTATCCGGTTCTGCACGCCCAGCGACACGTCCTGGCCGTCGCGCATCTCAGACACGCCGTAGCCCGCCAGATCGAAGTAGTAGACCGTCCTGCGATCGGACAGCAGGGGAACGATTCTGCGCCACACCTGCGACGAGAACGGCGTGCCGTGGATGGCGACCAGCGCGGGTCCGTTGCCGAGTCTGCCCCAGCGGATGGCATTGCCTTCAATGGTGGAGGTGTGGGGGAGTTCGAGCATGGCGCCTCTGTGTGGGGAGTGTTCTGACTACGGCGCCGCCCCGGTGACGCCCGACACATATTGCGCCAAGGCCTGCACATCCGCATCGCTCAATGCGTCGAAGGCCGGCATGACCCCGATCCCGTTGCGCACGGCCTGCTCAACGCGGTTCGCATCCGGCTTCAGGTCATCGAGGTTGGGGCCGATGGTCCCCGCAGCACCGGCGTCGGCCAGGGTGTGGCAGACAGCACAGGCTGGGGTCGTCGCTTTCAGGAACAAGGCGCGGCCCGCTTCGGCATTGGGCGGTTCCGCAGCCCAGGCCGAAGCGCCCGCGAACAACAAGAGGCCCGCCAAGTAGACCGCGCGGACCCGCCACGCAATCGGGCGGCGGGCCAAGGCAGCCCCGTACTTTTCACTGTGATGCATCGATGCCGCCATGGTCAGGACACGTTGATGGCCAGGCCGTGGTCGCGCCAGCTGCTGTTGATGTAGCCGGGCGCGTTCTCGAACCGGTTTTCCACTTGCACATTGCCCTGTGTGTCTTCCACGCGGCTGACCAGCATGTGCGGTCCGGCGGACAGTTCCACCGGCAGCGCGAATTGGCGCCACGCGTATTTGCCGAGGTCTGGGCCGATCAGCGTCGCCTGTTTCCAGGTCTTGCCCCCGTCGATGGACACGTCCACGCGTTTGACCGCATGCATCCCGCCAAAGGCCACGCCGCGAACCACGGCGCGTCCGGCCTTCACCGCCTGACCGTCCGCCCCGGGGGCGTTGATCCAGGACTTGGGCTCCATCGCCCAGACCGACGGTTGGTCCGGGCTGGCTTTGGCGCCCATCGGCGTCAGGCGATAGCCGGTCTGCTGGATCTTGGCGGGGCTTTGTTCGTTGCTGAAGGCCAGCCGCTTGATGTACTTCACATTGTTGACCCCGGTGTAGCCCGGCACGATCAGCCGCAAGGGGCCGCCGTGCGCCAGCGAGAGGGGCTCGTTGTTCATTTCCCATGCCAGCATGGCGTCCTGCATGGCCTCGCGCGGCACCGAGCGCTCCACGAGCAGGGACTTGGGATCCAGGCCCTCGGGCAGGACTTCGCCGCCCGTGCCGGTCATGAAGGCGGGCGTGCCGTCCAGGCCGCCGAGATAGTCGACCACGGCGCGCACGGGAACGCCCGTCCACATGACGCATCCGGCCGCGCCGACCTGCCAGGGGGTGCCGCTGGGCTTGTGCGGAAAGAAGCCGCGCCCGTTGCCGGAGCATTGCAGCACCATGGCCAGCGTTTCCACGCCCAGCGTTTTCAGGTCGGCCACCGTGAGCGTGCGCGGTTGCTTGACGCCCTGGATCTCCACCTTCCAGCCATCACGGTCATCCAGGATGGACGGGTCGGGTGGAGGCAGATTGTTGCGCACGTAGAGCTGGCGCGAGGGCGTGATGATGCCGTCGCCAAACGCGCTGCGCCGGGTCTCGATCGTGTTGGCGCTGTGCACGATGACGCTGTCTGCGTCTTTCCATGCCGCGTAGGGCGGCAGCGGTTTGGCCGCCGAGGCGGCGGGTTTGGGGGCGGGGTCGGCCGCGCGCGCGATACCGGCGGCGCCAAGGCCAGCGGCGGCCAGGGCGCCGGCGCTGCCGGCCAGCAGGCGGCGCCGCGACGGGTTGAGGGGGGTTGTCTCCATGGCATGCCTCTCTGGTTGCCGCGTCCTGCCGGGCAAGCGCGGTATTTTGCTTATATCGGCCCGGGGGATGCGGCCTGCTTCATCATCGGCAATGCCTTTCTATATGTCAACGTGTTCTAAGGGGCTATAGGTTTTTGGCCTGTTCAGATATAAGGGTTTTGGATATTCCGGGTGGTGGCCGAGGCTGGCAGCCTGCGCTTGCGTCGTCGCGCAGTACGCGCGGGGATTAGGGGATCGCCGTGTTCCAAGGGACACAAAAGACCGGCCTTGTGCGTGCGTCTGTCACGGCGCTAATCTGGAAAACCCAGGGCCTTGAGTATCCAAGGAGCGCATCATGAACAGGTTCGTTGTCCCTGCCGCCGCCGTTTGTCTGTCCGCCTTCTGCCTGTCCGCCATCGCGCAGCAGGTCACCCCGCTCAAAGGCCAATCCCCCGAGACCACCCAGCAAGACATCGCGGCTTGCCAGGCCCAGGCCCAGGCCCAGGCCGGCATCGCCACTGCCGGTACGCCGAATGCGGGCGGCCGGGCCCGAGGCGCGGCGGCTGGCGCAGCGGCGGGCGCCGCTGTCGCGGGCGCGCGCGGGCGGCAGCATGAAGAGGTGTATGACCGCATGGACGACGACACCAAGCAAGCCTATCGGCAGAACCAGGCGAAGGATGCCGCGGCCGCGGGCATGGTGGTGGGCGGGTCTCGCCAGCGGCAGGAGCGGCGGGAGGATCGCGCGAACGCGCCGCAACAGGACGCCGCCGTGTCGTCCGCCTATGCCAATTGCATGCAGCAGCGGGGCTATCAGGTGACGCCCTGAGGCCCGCAATCCGGTCTTGAAGCGGCGGCATCCGCGCGCGGTTGCACACCCACCGGTGCGCGCGGCCAGCTGGTCAGTGCGATGAATGCGTTGGCGGCGGGGGCGAGGAGCCCGGCCGTGCCGCCGATTCCAGGCCATTGGCGTCTTCGCGACCCAGATAATCATCCACCGCGCTACCTACCGTCGGATGGAACCGATCATCGCTGAACAGCCCCGACAGCTCGAATCGCTTGAGCTTGTCCCGCACCGGATCCTTCATTTCCGCGAAATGCAGCGCGATGCCTTCGCGCGCCAGATGCGCGCACAGTTCGCGCAGCATGTCGGCCGAGGTGACGTCGACGCTGGTGACCGGTTCGGCGGCCACGACGACGCGGCGCACCGGCGTGGGCGAGGCGTCCACGGCTTCCAGCAGGCGTTGCTGGAAGAGTTCAGCGTTGGCGAAGAAGAGCGGCGCATCCCAGCGAAAAAGCACCAGGCCGTCGATCAGCGCCGCATGCGGGTAGCGCTTCAGGTCGTGGTAGCCGCGCAGGTTGGGCACGCGTCCCAGCACCGCGAAGTGCGGGCGCCAGCCATCCCACAGGAATTCGATGATGGCAAGGACGACGGCTAGGCAGATGCCAGGGATTGCGCCGAACACGGCGACTGCGGCAAAGCACAGCATCGACAGCCAGAACTCCCATTGCTGGATGCGGTAGATGCGCCGCAGGTCCTTGAATTCGAAGAGGCCGAGGGCCGCGGCGATGACGACGGCGGCCAGGGCGCTGTTGGGCAGGTGGCGCAGCAGGTTGGGCGCGGCGATGAGCAGCGCGGCCACGGCCAGCGCGCCGACCACGCCAGTCAGCTGGGTGCGCGAGCCGGCCGCTTCGGCGACCGGCGTGCGCGACGCGCTGCTGCTGATGGGAAAGCCTTGGAAGAACCCCGCCGCGAGGTTGGCCACGCCCAGTCCCACCATTTCCTGGTTGGGGTCCACGCGCGTGTTCGTGCGGGCGGCGTAGGTGCGCGACAGCACGCTCGTGTCGGCAAAGGCGATCAGCGCCACGGCGCAGCCGCCCAGCACGATCTTGACGTAGTCGGCATTGCTGAGCCACGGCCAGGCGAGGCTGGGCAGGCCCTGCGGAATCTCGCCCAGCACCTTGACGCCTTGCTGGTCCAGGCCGAACAGCTTGACCGCGAGCGTGGCCAGAATCACGGCAATCAGGATGCCCGGGATGCGATCGAACCGCTTGAGCAGCAGGATCACCGCGAGGCTGGACGCGCCGACCGCGAGGCTTGGCCAGTGTGTCTGTCCGTCCATGATGGCCAGCGCCAATTGCTGCATTTCCCGCAGCGGTCCGGCGTCGTCGATGGAAATGTCGTACAGCTTGGGCAACTGGCTCACCAGCACGGTCAGCGCGATGCCGTTCATGTAGCCATAGCGGATGGGCTTGGACAACAGCTCGGTGATGAAGCCCAGCCGCATCAGGCCCAGCACGATGCAGAACAGGCCCGCGACGACGGCCATCATGCTGGCCGCGGCGATGGCGCGCATGGGGTCGCCGCCGGAGACGCTGAGCACGACCGCGAGGATCGGGGCCGCCAGCGCCGAGTCCGGCCCCAGCACCAGGATGCGGCTGGGGCCAAAGAGCGCATAGGCCAGCAGCGGGATGATGGTGGCATACAGCCCGTAGACGCCAGGCACGCCGGACGCTTCGGCGTAGGCGATGCCGACCGGCACCAGCATGGTGGTCAGGACCAGGCCGGCCGCGATGTCCTTGGGCAGCCACGCGGCCTGATAGGACTTGAGCAGGGCAAGCCCGGGCAGCCAGCGCAGCCAGTGCGGAGCTGTCTTGTCGGAGGGGCGGGGCGTCGCGGTGGTCATGGAATCCCGTTATGAAGGCGCATGCTTGCAGGGTGCGGGACTGCCCCGCGCGTCATTCGGGCGGCGCGGCGTGGGTCTCGCCCAGCATCTTGCGCAAGCGCGCGCGGCGGCGTTCCAGGTCGGCGATCTGGCGCTCGACCGATGCCAGCCGCTGGCGCTGGACCTCGGAGGTCTCGGGACAGGCCGCCGCGCCTTCGATGAGGCGCATGCAATCGGGAAACCCGCGGATTTCCGCCAGGGTGAAGCCGGACGCGATGAGGCGCTGGATCTGCCTTACCTGCACGACCGCCGCCGCCGGAAAGGTGCGATAGCCGTTGCCGGCCCGGGCCGACGCGAGCAAGCCCTGGTCGTCGTAGTGGCGCAGCGAGCGCAGGCTTGCGCCGGTTTCGCGGGCCAGTTCGCCGATCGACATGGGGCGGGCAGGGGCGGACGTCTTCATGCGGAAAAGCTTAGCAGATCGGCGCTTGACCTTGACATCGGTGTGAGGGTTGAAACTGCCGATTCTTCAACCTTCAGGATGCACCCGCATGCCACGCATTTCATTTCCGCGCCGACTGGGCCAACGGCCCCGACTGCCCCGACTGACCCACCTGAGCCGCCGGGCCGCGGCAGCCTTGTTCATGATTGCCGGTGTCATGTCGGCCACCGTCATGACGTCCCCAGTCATGGCAGCCACCATCACCCCGGCCCAGGCGCCCACGCCGGCCGGGGTCGCCCACGCCAGGCAATACACCGTCACCGCGCCCGATGGCCTGCGGCTCGCCGTGCAGGAGGCGGGTAATCCCGACGGCCCGGCGATTGTCTTCGTCCATGGCCTCTTGGGCAGCCATCTCAGTTGGGCGGCGCAGCTTGCCAGCCCCGCGTTGCAGCGATACCGGCTGATCACCTACGACTTGCGCGGCCATGGCCTGTCCGGCAAGCCGGCGGACGCGGCAGCCTATGCCGATGGCCGGCGCTGGGCCGACGATCTGGCCGCCGTGATCGCGGCCTCGGGCGCGCGTCGCCCTGTCGTGGTCGGCTGGTCGCTGGGCGCGGCCGTGACGACGAACTATCTGGCCGCGTACGGCGATGCCGAGATTGCGGGGGCGGTGTACGTGGGCGGGGTGATCGAACTGGACCCGGCGCAGATCGTGCCGCATCCGCGGGTCTACCGCGACATGGTGTCGCCAGACCTGAAGACGCACCTGGATGCGGAGCGCGAGTTCATCGGTCTGTGCTTTGCGCGGCAGCCGGATGCCGCCACGTTCCAGCGGCTGCTGGCCAATGCGGCCCTGGCCTCGCCCGACATGCAGGCCGCGGTGCAGTCCATGACGGTGGAAGCAGCCAGGGGCCTGGGCGCGGCGCGCAAGCCGATGCTGCTGATCTACGGCGCGCGGGATGCGCTGGTGCAGGCGGGGCCGTCGCTGGACCGAGCCCGGCAATTGAATCCGCGCATTCGCAGCACGGTGTATGCGGCATCCGGGCATGCGCCATTCCTGGAGGAGGCGGAACGGTTCAACCAGGACCTGGCGGCGTTTGCCGCCAGCGTGTCGCTGCGCTGAGGCGCCGGGCGGTGGCGTGCGTGGGCAGTAGCGGGCGATGAGGTCGGCGTCCATTTTTGCGAATTGTTGCTTGTTGCGACACAGCATCGCCTGCTATCTTCGACCCCAACAAGGCGTTTGCCCCGACTTGGACATTGCCCATGCCCGCCAGCCCGCTACTGACCTCCGACCCGCAACCTTTGCCGTCCACCGATACGCTCGGCTGCTCAGCCAGCAAGCTGGTCCTGAACCAGGAGTTCCACGGAGGCGGGCTGACGTTCTATCGCAAGAGCACCGACAACGCGCATTTTGGCAGCGTGGAGACGCCGGCGTCCGACCGCGGCTTTCTGGTGGGCGTGGCGCTGCGGGGCGGGCATCGGCGCCGCATCATGCATGGCCATCATGCGTCGACCCACGATTTTGACGTGGGCTCGATCTACATCCGCGACTTCAATGACGATTACCGCGCCGACCTGCAAGGCGGGTTCGATTTCATGCTGATCGAACTGTCGCGCGACTTCATCGAGCGGGTCAATGACGAGAAGGGCGGTGCGCGGGTCAGCAGCCTGCTCCCGCGCAACGGGGAGCCGGATCCGGTGCTGGGGCATCTGTCACAGGTGCTGGCGGACGTGGTGGCGAATCCCGCGCAGGCGAGCGGCCTGTTCGTGGACCACCTGAGCCTGGCCGTGGGTACGCACCTGCTGGCGCAATACGGCGCCGGCGCGACGACCGGCTGGGCCGACTCGGGCGGGGCGCGCGTGCTGTCGCGCAAGCTGGAGGCGCGGGCCAAGGACATGCTGCTGGCCTCGGTGCGCGAGGAAGCGTCCATCGCCGATATCGCCGACGCCTGCAATCTGTCGCGCAGCTACTTCATCAAGGCCTTTCGCCAGACGGTGGGCACGACGCCGCACCGGTGGCTGCTGGAACAGCGCGTGCAGAAGGCGCAGGCATTGCTGCGGTCGCCGGGCCGGTCCATCACCGAGATTGCGCTGCTGTGCGGCTTTGCCGATCAGGCGCATATGACGCGGGTGTTCACGAGCGTGGTCGGGACGTCTCCCGGCGCGTGGCGCAGGGAGAACGGCGCCTGACTGCGGGCGATCCGCCGCCGGGCATGCGCCGCGCGATCAGCGTTGGTTCCGACGCCGCCACGCCGCGGGCGGCGCGCCCACGACGCTGGCAAAGACGCGCGTCATATGGGCCTGGTCGGAAAATCCACAGTCCCGCGCGATGTCCGAGACCGGGCACGCAGACGCCAGCAGCAGGGCCTTTGCGCGCTCGATGCGGCACTCGAGCAGCCAGCGATGCGGCGTCGTGCCGACCGTCTGGCGAAAGGCCTTGATGAAATAGCTGCGCGACAGGCCGCAGCCTTGCGCGACGTCCGAAATGGAAACGTCGCCCAACAGGTCGGCGGCGAGCATTTCCTTGGCCAATGCCTCTTGCCAGCCCGCGAGGCCGCCGCGCGCCGCGAGCTGGCTGGCGGGCGGTTCGTCCATCGGCGCGCCATAGGCCTGGATCATGTGAGCCTGCGCCGCCAGCGCCAGATGATCCACAAACAGCGGATCGGCCTGCGCCGGGTGGGCCAGCGCGGGCAGCAGCGCGTTGCCCAGGCGGGCCAGGACGGGATCGGACCGTCCTGGCGGACACACGAGGGCGCCGACGCGGCCCGCGCCCAGGTCTTCGGCCACGCGGTCCAGCGACGCGCGCGATACGCGGAAGTACAGGAAATCGAAGGGGTCGTGCAGTTCGGCGCGATAACCGTCGGCCGTGCGCCGGATGGTGATTTCCTCGGCCGCGAGCGGCATGGCGCGGGGCTGGTCCGCACAATACAGCACACGCTGGGCGCGGGTGAGCGACACGCTGAGCAGGAAGTCGTCGCCGTCCGCCTCGGCGCATGCCGTGCCGAAACCGGGGCGTGGGTAGGCCACGCGGGCGATTTCGAGCGCGGCCTTGCACCCGGGGCTGGTCCGGATGGCCTGGACCGACGCGCCGGGATAGGCGTCGCGCAGGCGGGTAGGCGCTTCGAGCAGGGCAGGCACGGTCAGGGATGAATCTCCAGGGCTTGCGATCGCGCAAACGGCATCGCGCGAGATGGCGTCATGCTAGGCAGGCGCGCGCCGCAAGGATTGGACGCAAGTGCGCTGGTTTGCACGAAAGCGCGCTGCGACCCGGCTTCGAGGCTACAGGATGCCGGGCGGATCACGGTGCGCGCATTACTCTTTCATACAAAGCAGGACGCAAGTGGGCAAGACGGCCCGGCGCCCGCTCGCTATTTTGTTCATATATCCTGCCGCTTTCCTCGGATGACCCGGGAGTTTCACCCATGATTCGTCTTGCCACCGGCGTCCCGCCAGCCAACCCGCCGCCGGATCTGGCCGCGCTGCACGCGCAGGCCTTCCCGATGCTGGCCCGCGCCATGATCGACCGCGCCGCGCCCTATGGCGAGGAGATGTCGGCCGAGCCCGGCAGCGTGCTGCTTCACAGCGGCGACCGCGAGGGGGCCTTCTACATCCTGCTCCAGGGCTATGTCGAGGTGCTGGAATGCGAAGCCGACGGCGCCCTGCACAGTTTGCTCGTGCATCGTGACGGTGAGTTTACGGGCAGCCTCGATCTGTTCACGGACCGGCCCAACGCCGTCACAGTGCGGGCCGATACGCCGAGCCGGCTGCTGCGCCTGAGCCGCGCCGCGCTGCAGGCGATGATTCTTGCGGAGCGGCCCCTGGCCGAAATCATCCTGCGCGCGTTCATCCTGCGCCGCATCGGCTACCTGCGGCAGCGGCCGTACGGCGGCGCCATTCTCCGGTCAGCCGCCCGGGTCGGCCAGGAGGACCCCGTGATGGACCTGGCCGTGATCGGCGGAGGCCCCGCCGGGCTGGCCGCCGCGGCCTACGCCGCGTCCGAGGGACTGCAGACCATGCTGGTGGGCGGCTCGCTGTCTTGCGGCGATGGGTCTGGCCTGGACGTGCTGAAGGGATTCCCGGGCACCATCACGGGCTTGTGCGAGGGTTCGCTGTTGCGCCGCGCCGAAGACCAGAGCAAGCGCTTTGGCGCGCACGTGCTGCCGCGGCGCACGGTCAGCCGCTTCGACGGCGGATGTTATCCGTACCGCGTGTGGCTGGATGACGGCCGCATGATCGAGGCGCGCAGCCTCATCGTGGCGACGGGCATGCAGGAATCGCTCGCGGGGGAGCCGGCCGTCGACGCCAATACCGCGTGGCTGGACGGCTGGCTGGACACCGACGACCAGGGCTACATCCACACGGGCCGCGCCGCGGCGGGGTCGATGCAGGCCCGGCCCTACGAGAGCTCGCAGCCCGGCGTCTTTGCCGTGGGCGCGGCGCGCGCCGGTTCGGTCAAGCATGTGCTGGCGAGCATCGCCGAAGGCGCGGACGCGGTGCGCGTGGTGCACCGCTTCCTGGACGCCTCCGCGCATTGAGCGCCGCGGCCTGGCTTATCGTGGCCCGGCCTGGCGCATGTCCAGCGCCAGGAAATGATGCACGAGAGGCTTGTCCGGCCCGACGTGAAAGCGCTGCGCTTCGCCCTGCAGGTCGGCATCCGCCTGCGACACCCGGTGGTGCTGGCGCAGGTGCTCGGCCCAGGATTCCACCAGGAACCATTCCTGCACCCGTTCCGGGTCGCCCGTGTGTTCGGCGATGCCCCAGGCGTAGGCGCCATCGCGGCGACGTTCCTCGGCCACGGCCTTGAGCGCCTGCAGGAAGGCGGGGCGGTCCGCCACGCGGATGCGATATTCGATCTGCACCATGACGGGGCCGCGATCGTGTTCCACCGGCGCATCCAGCAGCGGTTCCGGCCAGTGGTTGGACGGGTCCAGGTTGGCTTCGCCGCGCGGCAGGCGCATGCGATGCAGCACGAAGCCGGCAACGAGCAGCCCGACGGCACCGGCCAGCAGCGTCGCGGGCACCCCGATCTGCTCGGCCAGCAGGCCCCAGCCCAGGCTGCCGGCGGCCATCGCGCCGTTAAACACCATCAGGTAGATCGCCAGCCCGCGCCCGCGCACCCAGTTGGGCAGAATGGCCTGCGCCACGCCGTTGAACGTGGTCAGGGCGACGATCCAGCCCATGCCCAGCAACAACAGCAGCAGCACGGCGGCCCACTGGGGCGGCGCGAACGACAGGGCGGCCATCACGACGGCGGCGGCGGTCGCGGCCGCCAGCACCAGGCCGTCGGCATCGAGCTTCTGGCGCAGCTTGGGCAGGACCAGCGCGCCCAGGATGGCGCCCACGCCCACCGCGCCCAGCAGCAGGCCGTAAAAGCCCGCGGTGCCGCCCAGCATCTTGCGCGCCACCAGGGGCAGCAGCGCCCAGACGGAACTGGCGAAGATGAAGAACACCGCCGCGCGCAGCAGCACGACGTGCAGGTCGCGGCTGGCGCGGGCATAGCGCACGCCGGCCCGGAAGGCGCCGAAGAACTGTTCGGACAGGCCGTCGTCCACCTTTTTGGGCCGCTTCCACCACAGCAGCGCGGCAATCACGAACACGTAGCTCAGCACGTCGGCGCCATAGGCGGCCGCGGCGCCGAAGGCCGCGAGCAGCATGCCGCCCACGGCCGGTCCCAGCGCCCGGGCGATGTTGATCCCCAGCGAGTTCAGGCCCACCGCCGCCTTCAGTTCGGCCTTGGGCACGAGTTCGGGCACGATGGACTGCCAGGTCGGCCCCATGAGCGCCGAGCCCACGCCGCCGATGAAGGTCAGTGCGATCAGGTATTCGACGGTCATCGTGTTGGTCTTGGCCAGCATCAGCAGCGCGAAGCTGACGCAGGCGAGCAGCACCTGGATGACGATGAGGAAACGCCGCCGGTCCAGGATGTCGGACAGCACGCCCGCCGGGATGGCCAGCAGAAAGACGGGGAGGGTGGCGGCTGTCTGCATCATGGCGACGGCGGCCGGGTTGGTCGACAGGTCGGTGACCAGCCAGGCGCTGGCCACGTCGCGCATGAAGCTGCCGATGTTGCCCAGGATGGTGGCGCCCCACAGCACCGCGAAAAGCGTGTGCTTGAGGGGCGCCATGCCGCCGGCGGCGGGCGGCGGGGTACTGCGGTCAGCTCCGGCCATGCGGGCGCTCCGTTAAATCGTGCCAGGCGACCAGGACCCATGCCCCGGCCAGCCCGAAATGCTCGTAGAAGGCGTTCATCGTCATGAAACGCGCGTCGGGGGGCGATTCCCAGTAGCGGTTGGCCATCAGCGCCGCGGCGGCGGTGAAGGCCGCCAATGCCAGCGCGCCCAGCCACCGCAGGCGGCCGGACAGCACCAGCGCGCTGGCGCCCAGTTCAAGAAGAATGACGGCGACCGCCGCCAGCGCGGCGGGCTGCAGGCCGAAATGCGCCATCTCGGCCTGGGCGCCGTCGAAGTCCAGCAGCTTGACCAGCCCGCCCTGGATGTAGGCGCCGCACAGCGCCAGCAGGGCGAACCAGCGCACCGCCGGCGCGGTCAACAGCCGGCGCGCCGTCATACCGCCCAGCACGCGCAGCCCAGCGCGCCCCAGAACCCCTTGAGGTCGGACACGGGCAGCTTGCTGGCCCACGCGCCGGCGTGCTGGTGGCCGTGGACGTTGCAGTCGTTGGCGCATGCGCAGGCCGCGGCGGCTTCGCGCAGCGTGGCTTGCAGGGGCTTGCCCTCGCCATCCGCATCGCCCCAGGCCCCGTACCCGCCGAAGAGGCGCGTGGGCGACCAGTCCGGCATGGCGGGCGGCGGCGCGGCATCGTCGTGCCCGGCAAATTCGCCCGCGCCCCACACCACTTTGCCGCCGACCACGGTGAGCAGGCTGGTGGTGTCGGCGATCTCGGATTCGGGGCAGGCGAAGAAGTCGCGGTCGGGCACGACCAGATCGGCAAGCTGGCCCGCGGCAATGCGGCCCTTTTTGCCCTGTTCGTTCGAAAACCAGGTGACGTTCTCGGTCCACATTCGCAGCGCCGCGTCGCGGTCCAGGCAGTTGCGCTGCGGGGTGATGCGCAGGCCGCCCACCGTTTTGCCGGTGATCAGCCAGGACAGCGACACCCACGGGTTGTAGGAGGCGACGCGGGTCGCGTCCGTGCCCGCGGACACGTTGACGCCTTTTTCCAGCATGCGCTTGACGGGCGGGGTGGCCTCGGCGGCGCCCGCGCCATAGCGTTCGACGAAGTACTCGCCCTGGTAGGCCATCCGGTGCTGCACGGCCACGCCGCCGCCCAGCGCGGCGATGCGGTCGATGGAGCGTTCCGAGATCGTCTCGGCATGGTCGAAGAACCAGTTCAGGCCGGCCAGCGGCACGTCCTTGTTCACGCGTTCGAACACGTCCAGCGAGCGCGAGATGGTCTCGTCATAGGTGGCGTGCATGCGCCACGGCCAGCGGTTCTGCGCCAGGATGCGCACCACTTCTTCCAGTTCGCCTTCCATCTCGGGGCCCATCTCGGGGCGCGGTTGGCGGAAGTCTTCGAAGTCGGCGGCCGAGAACACCAGCATTTCGCCGGCGCCGTTGTGGCGGAAGTAGTCCGTGCCCTGCTTGTACTGCGAGGTGGCCGTCCAGTTCAGGAAATCTTCCTTTTCCTGCTTGGGCTTCTGGGTGAAGAGGTTGTAGGCCAGGCGGATCGTAAGCTGATTGGCATCGGCCAATTGCTGGATGACCTGGTAGTCCTCGGGGTAGTTCTGGAAGCCGCCGCCGGCGTCGATGGCCCCGGTCACGCCCAGGCGATTCAGTTCGCGCATGAAGTGGCGCGTGGAATTGAGCTGGTATTCGACCGGCAGCCTGGGGCCCTTGGCCAGCGTGGCGTACAGGATGGCCGCGTTGGGCTTGGCCAGCAGCAGGCCGGTCGGATTGCCGGCGGCATCGCGCACGATCTCGCCGCCGGGCGGCGCGGGGGTGTTCTTGTCGTACCCCACGGCGCGCAGGGCCGCGGCGTTGAGCAGGGCGCGGTCGTACAGGTGCAGGATGAACACGGGCGTATCGGGGGCCGCCGCGTTCAGTTCTTCGATGGTCGGCAGGCGCTTTTCGGCGAACTGGTGCTCGGTGAAGCCGCCGACCACGCGCACCCATTGCGGGGCGGGGGTGATGGCGACCTGGCGGCGCAGCATGGCCATGGCGTCCGCCAGGCTTCTCACGCCGTCCCAGCGCAGCTCCATGTTGTAGTTCAGCCCGCCGCGGATGATGTGCAGGTGGTTGTCGATCAGGCCGGGCAGCACGCCGCGTCCGCCCAGCGCGATCACGCGCGTGCCGGGACCGGCCAGGGGCAGGATGTCGCTGGCCGCGCCCACGCGCGTGAAACGGCCGTCTTTGATGGCGACGGCGTCGGCGACAGGATTGGCCGGGTCCAGGGTCGTGAAACGGCCCTGGTGCAGGATGAGGTCGGGGGCGCCTTCGCGCGCGGGGTCCAGGATGTCAGCCATTGCGCTTGTCTCCACATGCATCGGCGGGTTGGCGGGCGGAATCGGCGGCCGGCTTGGGGCAGCTGGGCAGTTCGCCGAACATATGGGGTTTGACCTGCTCATGGATGAACGACGCGCGGGCGGGCTCGTCCGCGAGCAGGCGCTTGACCAGCGGGGGAATCTGTTCCCCCGCCAGGATGCCGAGCAGGCCTACCAGGGCGATCACCGGGGGCGCCGGCGATCGCACGTTAAAGAGTGCGTAGATGACCCCGACCAGCAGGCCGAGTCCCAGCGAAACGAGGTAGACCTTCATCGGCGTGCTCCCATCAGCCTTCGTGGGCGTTGAACATGGACTTGGCGTAGATGATGCCCAGGCCATAGGCGCCGCCGAACTTCTTGGCGATGCCGGTCGTCATGTCGTAGGTGTCCGTGCGGGCCCAGTCGCGCTGCATTTCCAGCAGGTATTGCAGGGCGGTGATGGGCTGGCCGCCGGCCTGCACGATGCGCTCGACGGCACGGTTGTGGGCTTCGGCGGACACGTCGCCGCAAGCGTCGGTGATCACATAGACTTCGAAGCCCTGGTCCAGCGCCGACAGGGCCGGGCCGACGATGCACACGCTGGTCCACAGGCCGGCCAGCACGATGCGCTTCTTGCCGATTTCATTGACTTGCTTGATGACGGCGGCGTCTTCCCAGGTGTTCATGGACGTGCGGTCCAGCAGGGCCTGGCCGGGGAACGGGGCGGTGACTTCCTCGAACATGGGGCCCGAGAAGCTCTTTTCGGCCACGGTCGTCAGGATGGTGGATGCGCCGAAGCCGGCGGCGGCATGGGCAACCAGCGCGGCGTTGTTGCGCAGCGTGACGGCGTCGATGGAGTGGGTGGCAAACGCCATCTGCGACTGGAAGTCGATCATGATGAGCGTGTGGTCATGGGGCGACAGCAGCTTGGCGCCGGGGGTGGGGGTCGCGGTGATAGGCATGGATGACTCCTTCGGTTGCCGTGGTGAGGGACCCCCGCAATGTGCCAGCCGGCCGGGGCAGCGTATTGAACGATAGTCCGCCGGTTTGAAGATTGTGATTGCGGCGGCCGCGCAATTCAACAAAGGCCGCGCGCATCAGGGATAGCCGGTATCGCCACGGGCCTGCGGCTCCGGTAGCCTGCGTAGGTCCGGGCGCAAGGTCCCGGGCGCTCCCTTTGCGTCGCGCCAACGCTGTCCGCTCCCGGAGACTCATCATGGGCCTGGCCTTCCAGAACGAATTGCACGACGAGTTCGGCACGCGGCCGGTGGCCTACCTGCCTTATGGCGGGGCGGACCTGGGTGAGATCCTGGCAGTGGGCCGGGCCGTGGGGGACGGAGACGACACGGCGTTTTTCCAGGCCTGGATGGCGGCGGGCGACCGCCTGGCCGCCCAGGCGCTCGATGCCGAACGCCGCCACCTGCGGGCAAGCGTCCGCGAACTGCATCTGCGCGCCAGCGCGTTCTATTCGACGGCGTATCGCCCCTTATACGGCGCGCCCACGGACGCGCGGCTGCTGGAAGCCTTTCGCAAGCAGATGGCCGCCTTCGACCGGGGGCTGGCGCTGTCGCGGCATCCGGTCGAGCCGATGCCCATCCCGCTGGCGAGCGGCCACATGCCCGCGTACCTGTTGCCCGCCGAGGGCCGCGAGACCGAGGTGCGGCCGCTCATCATCTTCACCAACGGGTATGACGCCACCGTGACCGACATGTACTTCGCCTGCGCCGTGGCCGCCACGCGCCGGGGCTATCACGCCCTGGTGTTCGACGGCCCCGGGCAGGGCGGCATGCTGTACGAACAGGGCGTGCCCATGCGTCCCGATTGGGAGACGGTGGTGGGGGCCGTGGTCGATCTTGCCGTGGAGTCGCCCATCGTCGATCCGAAACGCATCGCGCTCAGCGGCTGGAGCCTGGGCGGCCATCTGGCGCCGCGCGCCGCGTCGGGCGAGCATCGCCTGGCCGCCTGCATCGCCGATCCCGGCCAATGGAGCATCGCGGGGCTGTTCCGGCCCCTGGCCGTGAAGCTGGGCGCCAGCCCCGACGCCGCAGCCAATCTGGGCGAGCTGGAACCGCCCGTGCTGGACCGCCTGTGGCAGTTCGTCATGGCCAATCCCGTACTTGCCTGGAAGATCGTGCAGCGCGGCTTCTGGGTGCATGGCGTGGACAACCTGCGCGACTACCTGCGCGCGATCGAGCAGTTCACGATGGATGGCCGGGTCGACGACATTGCGTGCCCGACGCTCATGACGGTCGCCGGAAACGACCCCCTGGCGGCGGACACCGAGCAGTTCTTCGACCGCCTGCGCTGCCCCAAGCACTTGCTGCGGTTTTCCGCCGACGAGGGCGCGGGCGACCACTGCGAATCGGCCAACCGGTCGCTCCTGAACCGCCGTGTGCTGGACTGGCTGGACGGCGTGCTGTGAGGGCGGCGCAAGGCCGCGGGGCCAGCGCTGCCTATAATTGCGTCGATTCCCGCGTTTTTTGACGGCAGACCTGCCGTGCCTCATGTCCACCTTGCCTTTGCGCGTGCTGTCGGTGATTCCGCCGATGACGCAGCTGAATACCCCCTATCCGTCCACCGCCTACCTGACCGGGTTCCTGCGTTCTCGCGGCGTGACGTCGTTCCAGGAGGACCTGGCGCTCGCCCTGGTGCTGCGCCTGCTGTCGGCCGATGGCCTGCGGGCCGTCGCCCAGCAGGTGGATGCGCTTCCCCTTGAAAAGCACACCCCGGCGATCCAGGCCTTCGTCGCCATGCAGCCGCGCTATCTGGCCACCATCGGGCCCGTGATTGCCTTCCTGCAAGGCCGCGACTCCACGCTGGCGCACCGCATCGCCGGTCGCAACTATCTGCCTGAAGGCCCGCGCTTCAGTTCGCTGGACGTCTACCTGGACGAGGAAGGCGGCGATCCGCTGGGCTGGGCATTCGGCGCGCTGGGCCTGCAGGACCGCGCCAAGCACCTGGCCACGCTCTACCTGAACGATCTGGCCGACGTGCTGCGCGACGCCATCGATCCGCGCTTCGAGTTCGTGCGCTACGCCGAATCGCTGGCGGGCAGCCAGCCCACCTTCGATCCGCTGGCCGAGGCGCTGGCCGCGCCCTTGAATCTGGTGGACGAGACGTTGCGGGCGCTGACGATGGACGCGTTGGCGCGCCACAAGCCGACGATGGTGCTGCTGTCGGTGCCGTTCCCCGGCGCGGTGTACGCGGCCTTCCGGATCGCGCAGGCGATCAAGGCGCAGGATCCCGGCATCGTGATCGTGCTGGGCGGGGGCTTCGTCAATACCGAACTGCGTGAACTCAAGGACCCGCGGGTATTCGATTATTTCGATTTCGTCACGCTCGACGCGGGCGAGCGCCCCTTGCTCGCGCTGCTGGAGCATGTGCAGGGCAAGCGCTCGCGCCAGCGCCTGGTGCGCACGTTTCTGCGCGACGCCGACAGCGGCGCAGTGCGTTACGTCAACCTGGTCGAACCCGACGTCGCGTTTGCGGAAGTGGGTACGCCCACGTGGGACGGCCTGCCGCTGGACCGCTACCTGTCGCTGCTGGACATGCTCAATCCCATGCACCGGCTCTGGAGCGACGGCCGCTGGAACAAGCTGACCGTGGCGCACGGCTGCTACTGGAAGAAGTGCAGCTTCTGCGACGTGGGCCTGGACTACATCGGTCGCTACGAAGGCGCGGAGGCGACCGTGCTGGCCGACCGCATCGAAGCCATCGTGGCCGAAACCGGCCAGACCGGCTTTCACTTCGTGGACGAGGCCGCGCCGCCCAAGGCGTTGAAAGCCCTGGCCACCGAGCTCATCGAACGCAACGCCGGGATTTCGTGGTGGGGCAACATCCGCTTTGAAAAGACCTTCAGCCCCGAGCTTTGCGAACTGCTGGCCGACAGCGGCTGCATCGCTGTGTCGGGCGGCCTGGAGGTGGCGTCCGACCGGCTGCTCAACCTGATGAAGAAGGGTGTGTCGATCGACCAGGTGGCGCGGGTGACGCGCGCCTTCACCGATGCGGGGGTGCTGGTGCATGCCTACCTGATGTATGGCTTTCCGACGCAGACCGTGCAGGACACGGTGGACGCGCTGGAATACGTGCGCCAGCTGTTTGAGAACGACTGCATCCAGAGCGGGTTCTTTCACCGCTTTGCCTGTACGGTGCACTCGCCAGTGGGGCAGAACCCCGAGGAATATGGCATCCGGCTCAAGCCGCTGCCTGACATCACGTTCGCCAAGAACGACGTCGGTTTCCACGACCCCACGGGCGTGGACCACGACGCGCTGGGCCGCGGGCTGAAGAAGGCCATTTACAACTACATGCACGGCATCGGCCTGGACGAAGACGTGCGCAGCTGGTTCCCGTTCAAGGTGCCGCGCACGACGGTGGCGCGGCAGCGCATTGCGCGCGCGCTGAGCCGGCGCGGCTGAGGCCTAGCTGGCGGGCGGCGCGTCCTGGGCGGCCGACAGGATCGGTTCGGCCGCCTCGGCGCCCGGCACCGCGTTCGTCAGGTCCTCGGTCATTTCGTGGTCCAGCGCGCCCTGGAACAGGTCTTCGGTCACGCGCAGTTCCACGCCCACCGGCGACATCTGCGCGGCGGCGGCAAAGGGGGCCACGGGCGCGGGCGCCGGGCGCTCGTTGCGGCGCCAGACAAAGAAGGTGACCAGGCTCAGATTGAGCAAGGCGAAACACCAGAACAGCCCGGCTTCCCCGAACGTCGCCATCACGGGCGAGATCGCCAGCGGACTCAGCGCCGACCCCAGCGAGTTGATCAGCAGCAATCCCTGGATCATCCGCACCAGCGCATCGGCGGGCGCGCGGTCCGCGGCGTGGCTGACCGCCACCGGGTAGATGGCGAACACACCGCCGCCCAGAAGAAACAGCAGCGGCATCAATAGCGGCGAGGCGGGCGGCAGCGCCAGGATGAGCAGGCTGAGCAGCGCGCAGAACACGGCCAGGGCGATCAGCACCACCTGACGGTCGCGCAGGTCGGACCAGCGGCCCACCGGATACTGCAGCACCATCGCGCCCAGGATCACGGCGCCCATCATCTTGCCCACCTCGGCCACGTCCAGGCCGATGCGCTGCAAATACAGCGGCAGTAGGGTGTACACCGCGGCGATCGCCACGCCCGACCCGAAGCAGCCCATCACGCCCGTGGGTGTCATGCGCGCCAGGTGATGGGGCAGCAGCGGCTCGACGCGTTCCACCAGCGGCGACACGCGCGGAATGATGACCATGGGCAGCACCGACAGCGACGCCAGCAGGCCGGCCACCATGAAGGGCGCCATGTCGCCCAGCCGCGTGATCGCGCCCAGCTCCAGCTGGCCCAGCATGCCCGATCCGTACAGCGCGATCATGTACAGGGCCAGCAGGCGTCCGCGCATGCGGGAGTCGCCCGCCAGCAGCAGCCAGCTTTCGACCACCAGGAACACGCCGACGCTGGCCCAGCCATTGATCAGGCGCAGCACGAACCAGGCCTCGCGGTTGAAGATCAGGCCCTGCAGCAGCACGGTGACGGCGATGAGCGAGGCAAAACTGCTGTAGGCGCGGATATGGCCGATACGCAGGATCAGCCGGTCATTGAAGATGGCGCCCAGCGTCAGACCGATGAAATACGACGACGAAATGACGCCGATGACGGTGGCCGACTCTCCGGCGGCGTCCAATTGCAGGGTCGTGAGGGAAGAGATGAACGCGTTGCCGATGCAGACAACGAACAAGCCAAGCAAGGGCCCGAGCACCAGGCCCAACAACTGCCGAGACATGAAATCCTCGATTTCCAGAACAGCGAAAAGCATCCGGCGCGACCGGACAAACGATCAATGGGGGAGGGGGGAATGCGTCATGGTTCGCCTGGCTTGGGAGGGCAATGCCATGCGCTTGGGCGCGGGCCGGCCGGCGCGGTCGCGCGGGCGCGGCGGGAATCCGGCGCGGATTGTAGCGCCGATTGCGAAGCGGGCTAAGGACTCGCCCGCCGGGGACGGACGACGCGGCGGACGGGTTTTCCGCCCTGAACGGCGGGGCGCGTCACTTCACTGCGTAATTCCTGGCTTCGGCTTCGCCCGCCCATTTGCGCAGGGCGGAGATGAACTCGGGGCAGACGTTGCCGTCGACGGAGGTGTCGACGATGACGCTGTCCTGCATGCGCATCAGCACCTTGCATTCGTAGATGCGGGTGCGGTTGGCATAGTGGCCGGTGGTGTTGGTCTGGAACACCGGCGTGGGCGCGCTGTTCCGGCTGCCGGGGATCATGCCCACGACCTGCTGGCTGGAGCTGTCCACGACCCATTCCGAGTACGGGGCGGACTGGTAGTCGGACCATTCCAGCTCCATCGTGTTGCCGACGGGCCGGATGCGGGACGGTTCGCCCAGCGCGGCGATCGCGTCGTCGATGGAGCGGCCTTCCATGTTCTTGGCCACGTTCACGCTGGGCGAGAACGAAAGCCCCGATTTGAAGACCTGGCTGAGCGAAGGCAGGGTGGAACTGCCGCCCGTGGGCATCGGGGCGCAGCCAGCCACGCCCAGCGCGGTCAGAATCCCCGCAAACAGAAAGCGCCGTCCGCGGCGGGGAAGGGGATGCTGTGGCGTGTTCATGCGGGTGTCCAGGCTCCGAGACTGGCCGCCTGCCGCTCTGCACAATGCGCGCGGCGCGGCGCCGTTTGTTTCTGTTCGTGACACGAGAACCGCGCCCTGTCGGCCGGTGCGCAGGTTCGCACGGCCTTTGTGCTGATGGCCGGCTTCAAAAAGTGCCACATTTTTACCGATAAACGGGGGCGGAGTCCGGTCTGGCAGATGTGAAATTTGTTACCTAATATGCCGGGGCAGGCGTCTCATACAGGGACGGAACCGAGGCGCGCTGGGATAAGATTTTCCCGCCCAATTCCACGGACTCCCTGACGATCATGCCCGCTCGCCTATCTGCCTTGCTCCGCGCCGCCTTCGCCACACTCGTCCTGGTGGCGGGATTGGCTTCCCCCGCCGCCCATGCCGCCGAAAAGCTCTACGGCGGCATCGCCACCGACGGCAAGCATTCCAGGATTTTCTGGGTGCTGCCAGAAACCGACGGCAAGGCGGCCGAAGCCGCGGCCCTGGCCCAATGCCGCAAGGCGGGGGGCAAGGAGTGCAAGGTGCTGAGCTGGTTTTCCGACAGTTGCATGGTCTATGCCCGCAATTCCGTGCAGGACCTGTTTCCGGGCAACAGCGTGTCGCCCGAGATGGCCGCCAAGAAGGCCATCCGCCGCTGCACCGCCGCCAGCCCCGACGGAAAGTGCCGCCTGACGACCATGCCGCTGTGCGTGGGTCCGGGTTACAGCGCGGCCGACCTGCAGGCGCCCGTCAAGGCCACGCCCGCCGACCTGGAAAGCCTGTCGGCCCGGATGGACCAACGGGAGTACTGGGGCGCCATCGCCGAAAAGGAGACCGGCGACCTGGTCTATGCCGACGGCTATCCCCACGAGAAGGACGCGCTGTCGCAACTGCTGGAATGGGACGACTGCCAAGGCTGCAAGAAGGTGCTGACCTACACCGATAGCTGCGTCGGCCTGGCCTGGGCCAAGGGAATCAAGGGCCGGGGCACGAGCTTCACCGCGCTCGACCCCGATCCGAAAGCCGCCCGCGATGCCTCGCGCGCGGCCTGCACCGCAAAAACGGGAAGCCCGGCCTGCGTGGCGATGGTGCGCTGCTCGGGCCGGGCGTACATCGATGGCTATGCGGGCGAGGATCAGAAGGCGAACTGATCAGCTCTTGATGAACGCGAGCAGGTCCGCGTTGATCACGTCCGCATGGGTCGTGAGCATGCCGTGAGGAAAGCCCGGGTAGACCTTCAGCGTGCCGTTCTTGAGCAGCTTCACCGACAGGCGCGATGCGTCGTCGATGGGCACGATCTGGTCGTCGTCGCCGTGCATCACCAGCGTGGGCACGGTGATGGCCTTCAGGTCCTCGGTCTGGTCGGTCTCCGAGAAAGCCTTGATGCCTTCGTAGTGCGCCTTGGCGCCGCCGATCATGCCCTGGCGCCACCAGTTGTTGATCACGCCCTGCGACACCTTGGCGCCATCGCGGTTGAAACCGTAGAACGGGCCCGCGGCGACATCCAGGAAGAACTGCGCGCGGTTGTCGGCCAGCGCCTTGCGAAAGCCGTCGAACACTTCGATCGGCGTGCCGCCCGGGTTGGCGTCCGTCTTGACCATGAGGGGAGGCACGGCGCTGACCAGCACGGCCTTGGCGACGCGGCCTTGCGGTTCGCCATGGCGGGCGACATAGCGGGCGACTTCTCCGCCGCCCGTGGAGTGGCCGATGTGCACGGCGTTGCGCAGGTCCAGGTGCTGGGCCACGGCCGCCGCGTCGGCGGCGTAGTGGTCCATGTCGTGGCCGTCGCTGACCTGGCTGGAACGCCCATGTCCGCGCCGGTCGTGCGCGATGACGCGAAAGCCCTGGGCGAGGAAGAACAGCATCTGCGTGTCCCAATCATCGCTGGACAGCGGCCAGCCATGGTGGAACATGATGGGCTGGGCTGTCTTGGGGCCCCAGTCCTTGTAGAAGATTTCAACGCCATCGGGGGTGGTGATCGTGCTCATGTCGGGATTCTCCGGGTTGGTTGGACCGCAGGGATAGACTAGGGCCTTATGCGTTGCCGGAACATCCTACGCTGGGCTTGGCGCGTAATACAAAGGTATAGGCGGGTGCCGCGGGCGGATGTGTCCAATCCGCCGCCTCCCACCGGTTTCCGCTAACTTGTCGCGTCGCGCCCGTGCCGCAAGGCATCGGCCACGCACCGGGCCATGGCCTCGCCATCGACGGGCTTGTCCAGGTAGGCACAGGCGCCCAGCGCCAGCAGCCGCAGACGCGCGGCCTCGGTGGGAAAGGCGGTCATGAAGATCAGGGGAAAGCGGCGTCCGGCGGCGATGAGTTCCGCCTGGAGCTGATCGCCCGTCATGGGCGCCATCTGGACGTCCGTGATCATGCAGTCGGGGTCGCCCGCGCCCCGGTCGTTCAGGAAGTCGGGCCCCGACCCGTAGGCCCGCACCTCGTAGCCGAGCGAGCGCAACAGGCTGGACAGCGAGATTCTGACCCCATCGTCGTCGTCGACAACCGCGATAGTGGGAGTGTGATTCATGTAGGAAGATCCTTCGGCCCGGACGGATCACATTGCGCATCCGATGCCCGGCAAGTCTCCTTATGAACCTTTGCAACCGCCAGGAAAATCATACAGAGGTTTGTCCCCGGCACAGTCAAGGCGCGGAAATGCCCAGCGCCTCGGCATGGCGGACCAGGTCGGCGAGCGACCGCACCCCCATTTTGCGCATCACGTGGCCGCGGTGGATCTTGACCGTGATCTCGCTCAGGCCGATCAGCCCGGCCACCTGCTTGTTCATCAGCCCCGACACCACGTGCGCCATGACCTCGCGTTCGCGCGGGGTCAGGGTGTCGTAGCGGGCGCGCAGGCCGTCCATCGCCGCGTCGCGGGAACGGCGCTGGGTGTCGCGTTCGATCGCGGCGGCGACGGCGTCCAGCATGTCCTGTTCGCGAAATGGCTTGGAAAGGAAGTCGACCGCCCCGGCCTTCATGGCGCGCACCGTCATGGGAATATCTCCGTGGCCGGTGAGGAACACGATGGGCAGGTCGATGCCGTGCCGCGCCAGCTGGTCCTGGAAGTCCAGGCCGCTGATGCCGGGCAGCCGCACGTCCAGCACGATGCAGCCCGGCGCGTCCGGGATCGGCGCCTGCAGCAGTTCGGCGGGGGACGCGCACAGCGTGGTGCGCAGGCCGACCGACCGGAACAGGCTGTCGAGCGAGGCGCGGACGCTGGCCTCGTCATCGACCACGATGACCTGCGAGGGCGGGGCGGCGGTGCCGGAAGTGGGTGGGGTTCGGTAGTTCATGCGGAAGGGTTCCCCTGCGTGGCCGCAAGTGTCAACGTGAAGGCCGCGCCTGCGCCCGGCGTGCTGTCGACGGCAAGGCTGCCGCCATGCGCCTGCGCCGTGGTGCGGCAGATCGGCAGGCCCATGCCCATGCCTTGCGGTTTGGTGGTGAAAAACGGATCGAACAGACGTTCCAGGTCGTCCGCGGCGATGCCGGGGCCGGTGTCGGTCACGGTTATCGCGACCATGCCGTCCTCCCGGCGCGCCGCGCGGACGGCCAACTGGCGCGGCCGCGTCTGGCCGGCCATGGCCTGGCTGGCATTGACCATCAGGTTGACCAGCACCTGCTGCAGCTGGATGCGATCGCCCGTGATGGGCGGCAGGCCGGGCGCGATCTCGACCTGCAGCGCCACGCGTTCGCGCGTGAGCTCGTGGGCCACCAGACGCGTGGCCTCGTCGATGACGGTCCCGATGTCGAGCGGCGCCTGCTGCACCGGCGCCTTGCTCAGGAACGCGCGGATGCGCTTGACGATCTCGCTGGCGCGCCGGCCTTCGGAGACGATGCGCGCCATCGCCAGCTCGACTTCGTGCAGGTCCGGCTGCGGACGGCGCAGCCAGCGCATGCCCGCGTCGCCGCTGGTCACGACCGCCATCAGCGGCTGGTTGACCTCGTGCGCGATGGAGGCGGTCAGTTCGCCCAGCGTCGCCACGCGCGCGGCGTGCGCGAGTTCGGTCTGGGCCAGCAGCAGCGCGTCCTGCGCCTGCCTGCGTTCGGTGTTGTCCACCACGAATACGAGCACGGCGCCGTCCGGGTCATCCGCCGACGGAAAGGTGATCGTGAACAGCACCGGCACGCGCGCGCCGTCCGGGCGCACGACCTCGGTCTCGCCTTCGTGGAAGGCCTCGCCCTGCGCGAACGCCAGCAGGGACTGCGCGTACATGCGGTCGTCATCGCACAGGATGTCGTCAACCGATTCCAGCCCGGGCGCCGGGCCGCAGCGGCCGACCATCGCGAGAAACGCCGGGTTCACGTCATCGACCTTCGTCAGCAGGCGCGCCCGGCCGATGAACTCGGGATGGCGGGCCAGGTGCGCGGTGAGGGCGGGGCCGTCCATGATGCCCAGCGCGGTCAGCGCGGCGCGAACGGCGCGCCAGTCCTCCTGGACGACGCCGATCCGGCTGGCGTCGAACATGCGCCGATAGCGCCTTTCGCTGCTGACCAGGGCGGCGTAGGCGGCCTTGCGGTCGGTGACGTCACGGTGTGTTTCCATGACGCCCGTCACGCGGCCATGATGGTCGCGCTGCAGCACCCAGCGGCTTTCAAGCACCAGGGTGGCGCCCGCCCGGGTCTTCTGTTCCAGCGTGCCGTCCCAGGCGCCCGTGGCCAGGAGTTCGGCCTCGATGGCCTCGCGGCGATCGGGGTAGCGGGTCTGCAGCAGCGTGTCGGCGATGCGGCCCAGGGCCAGGTTCGCGGGCCACCCGTAAACGTCCTCGGCGGTGCGGTTCCAGAAAGTGATGACGCCGTGATGGTCGCGCACGAAGATCATGTCGTGCGACAGATTGAGCAGGCGGGCCTGCGACGCCAGCCGGCGCGTCGCATGCTGGTTCTGGAGCGCGAGCAGGGCGGTGATGCCGATGGCCGCCAGGCTGACCAGCGCCCGCGCGGTGGGCGAGCCCACGTGGTTCAGCCCGTGCGAGTTCAGATAGGCGGCGATGGTGAGCACGATGCCGGCGGCGCCGGCCACGATGATGTCCAGGCGCCGCGAGGTGCGTGCCGCCAGCAGCACGACCACCACATACAGCACCGCGACCGCGCCGTCGAAGTCGGTGAAGGTGTCGACCAGCGCGATGACCAGCGCCAGGACCAGCGCGGCCGCGCGGAACAGGAACTGCATGCGGTGCGGGCCGGCAGTCTCCGGCGCGTCGGGACGCGACCGCGGCGGCTGGCCAGGCGTGCGGCCGAGTGGTGACGTGAGCAAGATCCACCTCTGGTTGGGCGCGCGCGGATCGGGCGAAAAAACCGGGGGCGCGCAATGAGACGCGCACATTATCCGCGAACTTTGCCAGGAAACACCCGTATTTTCCGGGTAAACCTTGGTATGAGCCGAGGAAACGATGAGCCGATTTTTCCGGCGCGGGGCCGTCGCTATGCTGGTTTCCATCGGAAATCGATGCCCGGTTTCCGCAGCCAACCCGGAGAATTCCATGAACGATCTTTCGCTTCAAACCCGCATGACCGCCCCCCTGCGCACGCCCTCCGATCTGGGCGCGCAGGCCAGGCTCGACATCGCCGCCGCGCTGACGGCACTGCTGGCCGATATGTTCGCGCTGTATCTGAAGACCAAGAACTTTCACTGGCACGTCTCGGGCCCGCACTTTCGCGACTACCACCTCATGCTGGATGAGCAGGGCGACGAGATCTTCGCCACCACCGACGCCATCGCCGAGCGCGCCCGCAAGATCGGCGGCACGACGCTGCGTTCGATCGGCCATATCCAGCGCCTGCAGCGCCTGCTCGACAACGACGCCGACTACGTCACGCCCGAGGACATGCTGGCCGAGCTGGCCGACGACAACCGCCGCCTGACGGGCTTTCTGCGCGCCACCCACGCCGTGTGCGAGAGCCACAATGACGTCGCCTCGACCAGCCTGATCGAGAACTGGATCGACGAAGCCGAGCGCCGCACCTGGTTCCTCTACGAGTCGACCCGGGCTGAACGTTGAACGTTGAAGGCTGAGCGCTCCACGCTGAAGGCCGAGCGAGTCTGGCGGGTTTAAGTCTGGCGGATTGCTGCCGTTACATTTCCCATGGGATCCCGGCCGGGCGCGCATGCATGCCCGCGGTTCCCAAGGAGGAAGAGACGTCATGACATCCGTTGCCCCCACCAGCGCCGTCACCACGATCGGCCTGGCGCCGCCGGCAGCCGGCGTGATCCGCGCGGTTCCCCGAGAAGACGTGGCCGTCGTGCCCGCTTCCACGACCGTCACGCTGGGCCAGGGCGGGTCCCCGGCCCTGACCTACACGCCGCAGCCCGCTGCGGCAGGCGTGACGCTGGCGCGCGACGCGGCGGACGCGGTTTCCGCCACTATCGCCAACACGGTCTCGGCCCGCACGCTGGCCGGCCGCGTGGAAGGCGTCGCCGCCGCGCTGCTGGATCGCTTCAAGACCGACGGCGGCAATTTTTCGCAGTCCGCCGCGTTCGCACCGGGCGCTGCCCAGGTGGACGCATTGGGCGCCTTGCAGGCCGGCGCGTCCTCGCAGCCCGAGGATGCCTATACGTTGCGCATCACCACGGCCAGCGGCGTGAAGGTGGAAGTGGGCCTGCGCAGCGGCCCCGACGGCCTGGAGGTGCAGATCGACGTGGCCGAAGGCGAGCTGACCGAAGCCGAGCGCAACGCCATCGCCGGCCTGTCCAAGGCATTCCAGGATGCCGTGGACGGCCTGGCATCGGTGCCGCCGCGCATGGCCTGGTCCAGCCTGGGCAAGTTCGACACGGCGGTCCTGTCCTCGGTGTCGCTACAGGCCACCACCACCGCCCAAGGCGTCGTGTCGCAGTCTGTCGAATTCGTCGCGGACAGTACGCAGCGGTCGTTGACCGTCAAGAACGCCGAAGGCGTCGTGAAAGTGGACGTCGACGTAAGCAAATCCGCGCTCTTTGGCAACGCGCAGCAGCGCGCCGCGGCAGTGGGCAACTACCTCCAGCAGTTCGAGGCCGCGCGCACCCGGGGCCGCGGCGACGAGGCGCTGATGTCGATCTTCAAGGATGCGTTTGCGCAGCTGCACCAGAGCTACGACGCGGCGGCCGCCCCGTCCAGCCAGGCGCCGCGCATTGCGTCGGCCGGCTACACCTACCGCAGCCTGTTGTCGGGCGTGGCGGACTTCTCGGCCTCGGTCTCGCAGACCATGACGGCCAGCAATCCCTACAAGACCGGCGAGATCGACCAGTTCACCTATCAGGTCTCGCAAAGCAGCAGCGTGAGCGGCCGGCCCCTGTTCGACCTGGGCGTCCGGCAGGAACAGCGCGCGAACCTGACCGCCAGCTTCCACACCGCGCTGACGCCGCAGCAAAAGCTCGATCTGACGCAGGACAAGGATTCGCAGTACTACCGCTTCCATCAGATCAAGGACGAAGTCACCAGCCAGACTGCCATCCGCTACGAGCAGGGTCTGCTGGCCGAGGCGACCCTGACGCACACGCGCAACCTGTCCACGCGGGTGCAGGCGTACGTGAAGGGTGAGCTGACCGAAGACACCCTGACGCCGGTGCTTGAGACCCGCACGCGCGACCTGATGTCGCTGGTGCGGTCCGCGGACCTGGAGCCCACGGAACTGGAGCGCCTGCAACGGCGCGATCCGGCCGCGGCGGACGCGATGCTGCTGGGCAAGCATCTGGCGCTGGCCAGCGCGGTGGCGCGCGAGCGCCAGGACTGAGGGCGCTCAAGCGCTGGGGGAATCGGGCGGCGGTTGTCGCCCGGCCCCGCATCGCGTCATCCCGCCCTCGCGCCCTCGCGCCTTCGCGATCAATGACGCCCGCGTGCGCTTACTTGAACAGCGCCGCGTTTTCTTCCAGCACGGCCTCGGCGCATTGCGCGTCCAGGTGGCCGCCGGGCGCGCCCGCCACGCCGATGGCGCCGATCACGCCATTGCCCGCCTTGATGGGGACGCCGCCGCCCAGGACCAGAAAGCCCGGGATGTCGGTCAGGGTGGCCGCGCCCGGATTCTTCTGCGTGTTCTCCAGCATGGCGAGCGTCGGCGTCTTGGCCGACGCGGCCGTGTAGGCCTTGGCGCGGCTGGCTTCGATGGTGTGCGGGCCGGCGTTGTCGGCGCGCGCGAATGCCTTGAGCAGGCCGGCGCGGTCCACGACGGCGGCGCTGACGTTGTAGCCCTTGGCCTGGCAGGCGGCGACGGTCGCGGTGGCCAGCTTCTGCGCGTCGGCCATCGACAGGTTGCTTTCGCTCAGCACCGCGGCGTGGGCGGCGCCGGCGCAAGCGAGCGTCGAAATCAGGGCGGCGAGGGAACGTTTCATCATGGTGTCTGCATCCTTGTAGGGGTGGTGCGGTAAGGAGCAGACAGTGTGGCCAAAAGGCCGCGCGGGCGGTATACGCCCGACTACGCGCGCGCCTCCGTAGCGTTACGGAGGCCGCCTCAATCCAGCAGGCTCGCGTACTGGCGGATGAGCTGGGCGAGCGAGTCGGCTTCCAGCTTGGCGAAGACATTGGCGCGGTAGGTCTCCACGGTGCGCGGCGAGAGCGCGAATTCGCGGGCGATTTCTTTGTTGCTCATGCCGCGCACGATGCGCGCCAGCACCTCGTGTTCGCGTCCGGACAGGCGCGCGAGGCGGTCCGCCGCCGCCTGCGTGACGGCCAGCCGTTCGCGGCTGGCGATGTGGGTGCGCACGGCGGCCTGCACGGCGTCGAGGAATACGTCGTCGTCGACCGGCTTTTGCAGGAACTCCATCGCGCCGCCCTTGAAGGCGCGACGGCACAGGTCCACGTTGGCGTGGCCGGTCAGCATGACCACGGGCAGGTCCGACCGCTCGGCAAGCCGGGCCAGCACGTCCAGTCCGCTGATGCCCGGCATGCGGATGTCCAGCACCACGCAGCCGATCGCAGGCTGCGCCAGCGCGTCCAGGAACGCCATCGGATCGCCGAAGCCCGCGCTGCGCAGGCCGACGCTGCGCAGCAAGAGCGCAAGGCCATCGCGGACCGCGTCGTCGTCGTCCACCAAGTACACCAGGGGGGATTGATCGTTCGGCGTCATGCGGGGACGCCCGCTTGCGGCAGGCTCACGGTGAAGCAGGCGCCCGCCGGGCTGAGATTGCGCGCGGCGATGCGGCCGTCCATGGAGCCGGCCAGCGTGTCGCAGAGCGCGAGGCCCAGGCCCATGCCCTGTTCGCGGGTGGTGTAGAACGGGGCGAACAGGCGCGGCAGCGCGTCGGCGGCGATGCCCGGGCCGGTGTCGCTGACGCTGAACTGGTAAGTGCCGTCCACCGCCCGGCCTTCGAGCGCGATGTGGCGCGCCCCCGGGACGCCGGCCAGCGCGTCCGCCGCGTTCTGGACCAGATTGTGCAGAATCTGTTCCAGCGCCACGCGGTCGCCCAGCGGGCGCGCGCCGGGCGTGGCGTTGGTCCAGGTCAGGCGGATACCTTGCCTGGCGAGTTCGGGTTCGCGCAGAAAGCGCAGCGACGCGACCAGCGCGTCGGGATCCAGGGCCTCGCGCCGCGCGGGCGGGCTGGGCTGCACCAGCGCGCGCATGCGGCTGATGATGTCGGCGGCGCGCCTGGCCTGTTCGGCGCTGGCCAGCAGAGCGTGGCGCACGGCGGGCCGCTCCTCGTCGTCATCCAGCAGACGCTCGGCGGCGCGCGTCTGCGCCAGGATGGCGGTCAGCGGCTGATTGAGTTCATGGGCGATGCCGGCGGCCATTTCGCCCAGCGTGCTCAGCCGCGCCATCGCCGCGAGACGTGCCTGTTCCTGCTGGCGGCGCGCTTCGGCGCGCGAGCGTTGCCAGGCGGCGGCGCCGGCCACCAGCAGGCCGCTGGCCGCGGCCCAGCCCAGCCAGGCCGTCCACGGCCAGGTGCCGGGGGTGAGCGTGCGGGTGCTGCGCATCGGGAACGGCTGGCTTGCCGCGCCCAGCGGTTTTTGCAGCGCCAGCGTCCAGCCGGGCAGGCCGCCTCCGGACGGCTTGTCCAGCAGGGACAGGGGTACGCGGTCCACCGTCAGGGTCAGGTGGCCGAGGCCGGGCGGAAAGTCGGCGGGGGGCACGAGCTGGCGCGCATCGATCAGCAGGCTCCACCCGGATGGCGAAACCAGCCAGTAGCGCGCGCCGTCCACGGGCATGGTGACGGGACGGCCCAGCTGTTGTGCGCGGCTTGCCGCGGCGGACAGGCCGGGCGGCTCCGGCTGGCTGCCGGCCCAGACGCCGCCGGGCAGATGGCCCAGCCCCAGCAGTTGGGGCATCGCGGGCTGCAGGCTGGGATAGAGACGTTCCGGAGCGGGCGGGTGCGACAACGCCGCCAGCGTGGCAAGCACGGCTTCATGCTGCACCGTCTTCTGGCTCAGCATGCGCTGGGCAATGCTGGTGCTCTGGAAGAAGCGTTCGTACTGGTCCACGTATTCCTGGCGCGCGATCCAGATCGCGCCCGCACAGAACAGGGCCAGCCAGCAGAAGAGGGCGCGCGTGCGCGAGAGGGGATTCACGCCCGGAATTATGCCTTGCGGCAAACGCGCGCCGGAATCCGTAGGGCTACGGAGGGTCAGGCCGCCCGCTTGTGCGGGCTGGCGTCGTCCGCGGGCCGGGAATTGGCCGACACCGCCATCTGGTACAGGGCCGCCACCAGATCGGACTGCGTCACCAGTCCCAGCAGCGTGCGCGCCTCGTCCAGCACCGGCACGCAGTGCAGGCTGTCGGACATCGGGCGGGCCAATTCGATCGCGGGCAGGCCGGGCGTGGCGAAGGGCACTTCGCTGCGCATGCAGTCCGCCACCAGCAGATCGGACGCGGGCTGGGCGTCGGCGGCGACCGGCGTCAGGCGGCTCCTGCGCGCCAGGACGTCGCCCTGGGCGACCATCCCGGCGTAGCGGCCCGCCGAATCGAGCACGGGCAGGGCCTGCAGGCGGTGCCGGTCGAAGAGGCGGACGGCGTAGTCCAGCGGATCCTGTTCCCTGACCGTGACCACGTCGCGCGACATGATGTCGGCGCAGCGCACGTCGCCAAAGCGCCGCACGCTGGCGCGCAGTTCGGCATCGAGCACGATCTCCTCCAGGTCTTCCTTGCTGATGTCCAGCAGCTCGCCGCGCTGGCTCAGCGCCGCGTCCAGGTCGGAAAGGGAAAAGCCCAGGCGGGCGCTAGGGATGGGATCGCGCGTGTGGTGGCCGGCGGCCGGCTCCGCATGGCGGCGCGGGTAGTTGCGCTTGAGCGCGCCATTGAAGACCACGGCGATGCACAGCAGGATGGCGGAGTTCAGGGCCACGGGCCACAGCGCGAATCCGAAGCCCAGCTTGGCGACGGCGGGTCCGCCCAGCACGGCGGTCAGCGCGACCGCGCCGCCAGGCGGGTGCAGGCAACGCAACGAGAACATGGCGCCGATGGCGAGCGCCGCGGCCACGGCCGCGGCTACGCCCGGCGGGGCAATGAACTGGGCGCAGAAGACGCCGATCAGGGCCGACACGAGGTTGCCGGCCATCAGCGACCAGGGCTGGGCGAGCGGACTGGCGGGCGCGGCGAACAGCAGCACGGCGGACGCGCCCATCGGCGCGATGAACCAGGGATTGGCGGCGCCCAGCGCGTGGCGGCCCACCCACTCGGTGCAGAACAGGCCGAGCAGCGCGCCCAGCACGCCGTAGAGTTTCTCGCGCCCGTTGACGCCCACCGGCGCCGGCGCGAACGAGCCCAGCCAGCGCTTGAATGCAACACCCAAAACAGTCTCTCCTCGCGAGTCAAAGATATATCGCGGGGCGACACTTTATCACGAGGCAGATTGCCGGGCGGCATGGGCTTATGCCCGGCAGGCGGGACAGCGCGCGGGGTGGGGCCGGATCAGGCCGGGCCGGTGTCGGCGCCCATGCGCGCCAACAGACGGGTCAGGAGCGGGCGCATGGCGTGCAGTTCTTCCAGGTGCGCGGCGGACAGGTCTTCGAGCGTGCGTTCGCCCTTGGTCGTCAGCACGACCTCCACGCGGCGACCGTCTTCGGGGTCGGCTTCGCGCTGGACCAGGTCCAGCCGCGCCAGGCGCCCCACCAGTTCGGCGGCGGTGTGGGGCCGGATCAGCAGGCGATCGGCAATTTCTCCGACATACAGTCCGCGCCGCCCGGGCGCATTCTTGCGGGTGCCTTTGATGGCCAGCAAGGCCTGGTGCTGCTGCGGCATCAGGTCCAGGGCGGCTGCCGCGCTTTCGCTGAACGCCGCGAACTTGCGCAGCGCATAACGGAAGTCCGCCAGCAGTTCGTAGTCGGCGGCGGACAGTCGGGGAGGAGTCGGAGAGGCGTTCACGGCGCGATTCTAATATGGGTCGTGCGGCGATATAGATGATATATCGCAAACTCTTTGCGCCTCTGGGTCTCTGGGGCTCTGCGTGCCTGCCTGCGCCGCGACCGGCCGCGTCACGCGGCCATGGCGCGGCCGCCGGAAGCGCGCAATTCCCACAGCACATCCAGCACATGCTGCGTTGCCTGCTCCACTTGGCCGGCGCGGTGCGCCATGCCCAGCGGGCGCCACAGGGCGGGGCGCACCGGCCGCATGATGACGCGCGGGTCGGGCTGCGGGGCGGTGGCTTCGTGCGGCAGCAGGGTGGCGCCGTAGCCCGCGGCCACCAGGCTCTTGATGGCGTCGTTGTAGTTCAGCTGGATGCGCGCGCGGGGATTGAGCCCGGCGGCGGCGAACCATTCGCCCGTCAGGCGCGACAGCCGCGTGCTGGCGTCGTTCAGGATGAGCGGCCGCTCGGCCAGCCAGGCCGGCGTGAGGCGCGCGGGCGCCTTCCAGGCCGCGGGCAGGAAGGCCATCACCGGGTCGCGGCGCCAGGGGCGCAGCACCAACCCGTCCAGCGGCGGCTGCGGCAGCGCCACCAGTCCCACGTCCAGGGTGCCGTTGGCCAGCCGCAACAAGGTTTCCTGCGACGTCAGCACCGCCACCTGCACGTCGATGCCGGGGTGGTCGCGCCCCAGGGTTTCCAGCGCCTGCGGCAGCAGATGCGCGATGGCGCCGGTCGAGGCGCCCAGGCGCACCCGGCCGGCCAGCCCCTGCACCTGCCGCTGCACGTCGTCCAGCGCCTGATCGGCTTCGGCCAGCAGGCGGCGGGCGCGATCCAGCAGCGTTTCGCCGATGGCCGTGGGCCGGACCTGGCCGCGCTTGCGCGTAAGCAGCGGCGCGCCGACCCGGTCTTCCAGGTCCGCCACGTGCAGGCTGACGGTGGGCGGCGCCAGGTGCAGGGCGCGCGCGGCATCGGCGAACGAGCCGAGGTCGGCGATCGCGATCAGGGTGCGCAGGCGATCCAGGCTGATTTCTCGCATTGCAGATCCGGGGGGATGGGGGTTTGGGGCGCTGGGCGTTCATGCCTTGCGCGCGGCTTGTGTCGTTCAGAAAAGCTGTCGTTCAGAAAAGCTGAATTGAACGGTCATGATATTCGACTTTTCTTATCGGCATCCCGGATCGAAGATAAAGCCCTTCCTGAGCGCATCAGGCAACCTCGAACCACGCGGACAGCATCATGACCCAACCCCTTGTTTTCATCGACGGCGACCAGGGCACGACCGGCCTGCAGATCCATGAACGGCTGCACGGCCGTACCGATCTGCGCCTGCTCACGCTACCCGAGGCCGACCGCAAGAACCCGCAGCGCCGCGCCGAGGCGATCAACGCCAGCGACATCGCGATCCTGTGCCTGCCCGACGAACCCGCGCGCCAGGCGGCCGCGTCCGTCGTCAACCCCAAGGTGCGCATCATCGATGCCAGCTCCGCGCACCGCACGGATGACGGCTGGGTGTACGGCTTTCCGGAAATGAGCGAGGGCCAGGCCGAACGCATTGCCCACGCGCAGCGCGTCAGCAATCCCGGCTGCTATCCCACCGGGGCGATTGCGCTGCTGCGTCCGCTGGTCCAGGCTGGCCTGGTCCCCGCGGACTATCCGGCGGTCGTGCACGCCGTGTCAGGGTATTCGGGCGGCGGCCGCGCCAGCGTGCAGGCGTACGAGGACCCGGAAGGCGCGCGCGGCCCCGATTTCCAGGTCTATGGGTTGGGCCTGGCGCACAAGCACACGCCCGAGATCCAGCGCCACGCCGGCCTGTCGCAGCGCCCGGTCTTCGTGCCGTCGTATGGCGCCTTCCGCCAGGGCATCGTCCTGACGGTGCCGCTGCACCTGCGCCTGCTGCCGGCGGGCGTGGACGCCGCGGCGCTGCACGGCGTCCTGCAACGGCACTACGCCGGCGCGGCCCATGTGCAGGTGGTGGCGACCGAGGACGCCGCGTCCCATACGCACCTGGATCCGCAAGTCCTGAATGGCACCAACGACCTGCGCCTGGCGGTGTACGGCAATGCGGAGCACGGCCAGGCGCTCCTGACCGCCGTCTTCGACAACCTGGGCAAAGGGGCGTCGGGCGCGGCGGTGCAGAATCTGGACTTGATGCTGGCGGCGCTGCGCTGAGCGCGATTACTTGTCAAGCCACGGCGCGTCTTTCCAAAGCTGCTGGAACTCGGCCTCGCCCGCCGCCAGCTCCTTGGCGTAGTCCGCGGGCGGCAGGTAGCGCAGCGGCGCGAACATCTCCCTGGCCTTGGTCTGGAACTCCGGATCGTCCACGGTGCGCTTCACGGCCGTGACCAGCTGGGCGCGCACGTCGTCGGGCAGGCCCTTGGGCGCGGCCAGGCCGCGCAGCGACGCCAGTTCAAAATCGAAGCCCTGTTCCTTGAAGGTGGGCACGTCGGGCAATGCCGCCGAGCGCGTCTTGCCCATCTGCCCGAGAAATCGCAGGGGCGTGCCGCCTTTCTGGTACTGGAGCGCTTCGCCGACGTTGATGGCCCCGATGGTGATTTCGCCGCTTGCCAGCGCGCCGCGCACCTCCCCAGCCCCCTTATAGGGGATGTGGCTGAGCTTGGTGCCCGAGGTGCGCTCGAATCGCAGCATGGCCAGGTGATCGTCCGACCCCGTGCCGGTGGTGCCGACCGTGGCCTTGCCGGGATTCGTCTTGGCATAGGCCGTCAGGTCGGCAAGACTCTTCAGCGGATTGTCCTGCAACACCGTGAACGCGCCGGGATCGTCGATCAGGTTGCCCAGCAGGTCGAAGCTGCGCCACGTAAAGCCGGTCTTGCGTTCGATGGGAATCGTCAGCAGGTTGGGCGTATTGATGAAGCCGATGGTGTAGCCGTCGGGCTGGGCGCGAGCCAGTTCCGCGAAGCCGATGGCGCCGCCCGCGCCGGGGCGGTTCAACACCACGATGCGCGCGTCGCCGCCCAGGTGCTTTTGCAGATACGGGGCCATCATCCGCGCCACCAGGTCGGTGCCGCCGCCGGGGCCGTAGGACACGATCAGATTGATCGGTCGATCGGGATAGCCGGCCGCCTGCGCGGCGCCCGAGCAAAGCGCGGCGCCTGCAAGGAAGGTCGCCAGGATGCGCAGCGTGTGGCGCTTGTGGTGTCGTTGATTGTGCTGTCGTTGATTGTTCTGGTGTTGCATGGTTGTCTCCTCGGGGTTGTCGTGGCGGTCATGGGTCTGCGCCGGCCTTGCGGCGCGGACAGGCGCGCATGCCGCCTTGTTATGTCAGATTGGCAATGCGTTGGGCGGCCCGCGGCCAGACTTCCGGATTGACGAGCTGCGGCGGCCGTTCGCCGCGCAGCATCGCTGCCAGTTGATTCGCGGATGATCGCGCGACGTTGCGCCGCGCTTCGTGCGTCACCCCGGCGGTATGAAACGTCGCGACGACGTTGTCCAGTGCCAGCAATGGGGCCGAACGATCGGGCGGTTCCTGTTCCCACACGTCCAGCCCGGCGCCCCGCAGGTGTCCGCTGCGCAGCGCGTCGTGCAGGGCGTTCTCGTCATGGATGCCACCGCGCGCCGTCGACACGAACACCGCGCCGCGCTTCATCGCCGCGAAGGCCTGCGCGCCGAACAGTCCGCGCGTGGACGCATCCAGGGGGCAATGCAGCGACACGATGTCGGATTGCGCCAGCAACTCGTCCAGCGCCACGGGCTCGGCGCCGCGGCTGCGGATGGTCGCGGCGTCCAGCAGCGGATCGTGCGCAATCACGCGCAGGCCGAAGCCGCGCGCAATGCGCGCCACGCTGGTGCCGATCTTCCCGATGCCTACCAGGCCGATGACGCCGCCATGGATCTCATGGCCCATCAGGTCTTCCCGGGCAAAACCCGTGTCGTGGCGCAGGCGGTTGTGCGATTCGACCACGCGGCGTTGCACGGCCAGCAGCAGCGCGTAGGTATGCTCGGCCACGGACTCCGCGTTGCCGCCGGCCTGGTTCACGACCGCGATGCCGGCCGCCGTGCAGGCGGCCACGTCGATGGTGTCGTAGCCCGCGCCGCCCGAGGACACGCAGACCAGTTCCGGGCATTGCGCGATCAGTTCGGCGCTGACGAACCACGCGCGAGGCAGCTCGTCCTTGGCCGCGGAGACGTGATAGGCGTGCGCCGTCTTCAGGCCAGCCAGCGTGCGGGCGTCATCGCCCTTGGCCGGCAGCACCGACAAGGACACGCCGGGCGTGGCGCGGATGATCTCGTCGAACACCGGATTGAGCCAAAGATCCAGGCGGCAGAGCCGCGCGGTCTTGCGGGGCGCGGCCGCGTTCACTGCGCGCCTCGTGCCTTGGGGGCGGCGTCGACCGGGGCGCGGTCCAGGGGGCCGCCATTCGGGCAGTCGTGCAAGGGGAATCCGATTTCCGGCATGGCGCGTTGTCTCCAGAGGTGTATCCGGGGCGACTCTACGCCGGGTGTGTGGGGAGATAAAGCGAATAATTTGCCGTCAAAAGAAACGCTTTTTGGAAACCATTTAGGCGCAACGCCGGGGGCGCAGACGCTAGACCATGCCCGCCGGCGCGTGGAAATCGAGGCAGGCCTGCGCGTGCGCCCGCAGGCTTTCCAACATGGGCCGGGTATCGTCGCGGCGCCACTGGAAGGTGTAGGTGAGCGGGCGCAGCGGCGCGAAGCCCGGCAGCGGCATCAGATCGCCGCGATCGATCAGGATGCGCGCCCACGCCGCGGGCAGAAAGCCGAGCCCCAGGCCCTGGCGCAGCATGGCCGCGATGCCGCCCCAACTGTTGCAGCATTGATTGCGCCCGGGGGAGACGCGCTGTTCGGTCAGCCAGTCGTCCAGAATGCGGATCGCGCCCGAGCTTTGCGGCAAGGTGATAAGCGTCAGGCCGGGCAGGTCGGCCGGCGTGAGGGAGGCAGGCTCGGGCACGGCCCGGACGGAAGCCACCCACTCGAAGTGGGCGCTGCCGATGACGCGCGAGGCCAGTGCGGGGCGCGACGAGGGGCCGGCGATGACGGCGAAGTCGAGCTCGCCTTCTTCCAGCCCCCGCTCCACCAGTTCTCCCACGCCCACGAAGGGTTCGACGAGCAGATCCGGATGGGCTTGCTGGATGATTTCGATCAGGCGCGCCATCCAGGTCAGAGAGGTCAGCTCGCCCGCCCCGAAGCGGCAGCGGCCGGAATAGCTGCGGTTGGTGCTGGCCTGCTGCATGAACTGGTCGGCATTGCGCAGCAGGTCCTTGGCGTGCGGCACGAGCTGCTCGCCCAGCGCGGTCAGCGTCGCGCTGCGGGCGCTGCGGCTGAAAAGCTCGGCGCCCAGGGACGATTCCAGCTCGCCGATGCGCTTGGACAGCGAGGACACGGAAATATTCAGGCGGTTCGCCGCGATGGCGAAGTTCTTGCAAGTGGCGGCCCAATAAAAGGCTTCGAGTTGCTTGAGGGTCATGGCGGCGGGCTGGTCGGCGCAAAAGTCGCTAAGGGTGAATAAAAGTGTAAAGACGGCAATCAATAAAGTCACTTTATTCAAACGGACATGGGGCCTATAGTCTTCCGCCGTCACCACGTCACCACGTCACCACGACACCACGACACCCTGAGACCAGACCACAGCGCGGCGGCTCGCCTTGCGGGCGCTGCGAGGAGCCATCATGCCCGACCCATTGCGCCGCATGCTCAGCCTGCACGACTTCGAAGCCGCCGCCAGGAAGCGTCTGCCCAAGCCCATCCACGCGTACGTATCCGGCGCGGTCGAGGACGGCCAGTCCGAACGAGGCAACCGCGAGGCATTCGTCGGGTATGCGTTCCGGCCGAAGGTGCTGGTCGACGTGTCCGCCCGCAGCACCCGCTGCACCGTGCTGGGACGGGAATACGCCGCGCCCGTGGGCGTGGCGCCCATGGGGATTTCGGCGCTGTCCTGCTACCGCGGGGACATCGTGCTGGCACGCGCGGCCTTCGAGGCCTGCGTGCCGTGCATCATGAGCGGCTCGTCGCTGATCCGCCTGGAAACGGTCATGGAGGCGGCGCCCGGCACCTGGTTCCAGGCGTACCTGCCGGGCGATGACGCGCAGATCGCGGCCCTGATCGACCGCGTTGCCGCCGCCGGCGTGACCACGCTGGTGCTGACGGTCGACACGCCGGTCGCGGCCAACCGCGAGAACAACGTCCGCGCGGGCTTTTCCACGCCGCTGCGGCCCAGCGCGGGCCTTGCCTGGCAGGGACTGACGCATCCGCGATGGCTGTTCGGCACCTTTCTGCGCACGCTGGCGCGCCACGGCATGCCGCATTTCGAAAACAACTACGCGACGCGCGGCGCGCCCATCCTGTCGGCCAGCGTGCTGCGCGACTTCTCCGACCGGGGCCACCTGAACTGGCGGCACGTGGCGGCCATCCGGCGGCGCTGGCAGGGCCAGATGGTGTTGAAAGGCATCCTGCATCCGGACGACGCGCGGTCCGCCCGCGCGCTGGGCATGGACGCGGTCATCGTGTCCAACCACGGCGGCCGGCAACTGGACGGCAGCATGTCGCCCCTGCATGCCTTGCCGGCGATCCTGGACGCGGCGGGCGGCATGGAAGTGATGCTGGACAGCGGCGTCAGGCGCGGGTCGGACGTGCTGAAGGCCATGGCGCTGGGCGCGCGCTGCGTGTTCGTGGGGCGTCCCTTCAACTATGCGGCCGCGGTGGCCGGCCAGCGCGGCGTGGCCCACGCCATCGGCCTGATCGCCGAAGAGGTCAAGCGGAACATGGGCCTGCTGGGCGTGGTGGACCTGCGGGCGCTGGACGCCGGCTTTCTGCGGCGGGCGGGGGAGGAGGACTATCGCGCTTCGTGATGATCCGCCAGCGTGTCCACCACCAACTGGCGCAGCCACGTGGTGCCGGGATCGCTTTCAAAGCGCGCGTGCCAATGCACCGTGACGCACAGCCCCGGCAGCGCAATGGGCAGCGGGCGCACCTCGAACGCGTCGTCATGGTTGAACCAGACGGCGGCGCGGTAGGGCAGCGTCACGGTCAGATCCGTGCGGCGGACGATCTCGGCCGCTGCCGAGAAGTGCGGTAGCGTCAGGTAGGGCTGGCGATGCAGGCCGGCCTCGGCCAGCACGTCGTCGAGCAGGCGGTGCGCGCTGGCGCGCGAGGCCACCAGGATGTGGTCGAGCCGCTTGTACTGCGCGCGCGTCAGGCTTGTCGCCAGGACCGGATGGCCGCGGCGTCCCATGCAGACATAGCGTTCGCTGAAGAGATCGGCATGGCAGGTCTGGCGTCCCAGCCCCGCGAGATTGCCGATGGCAAGATCCACCGCGCCGTCCTTGAGCGCCTGTGGCAATTCCTCCAGCGGCACTTCGCGGACCTCGATCCGCAGGCGCGGCGCCTGCGCGTGCACGCGCTCCATGATCGGCGGCAGAAACACCATTTCACCGATATCCGACATCGACAGTTGAAAGCGCCGCGTGCTGGTGGCGGGCTCGAAGCGCAGGCGCAGGCTGACCGCTTCGGCAAAGCTGTTCATGCCGCGTTCGATGGGGTCGGCCAGCGCAAACGCGATCGGCGTCGGCTGCATGCCGGATGGCGTGCGCAGGAATAGCGGATCGCCGAATTGTTCGCGCAGCCGCCCCAGCGCGTAGCTCACGGCGGGCTGGGTCAGGTTCAGCCGTTGGGCGGCCCGCGTCACGCTGCGCTCTTGCAACACGGTCAGGAAAACCCGCATGAGATTCAGGTCCAGTTCCATGCATGCCCTTGATATCAATGGCGTTTATAAGGCGAATAATACCCATAAATTTGACACATAAATAGTTGATTCCTAGACTAAATCCAGAAGGCTGCGGGGCCGTCTGGCCGCAGCCGCACAACAGGGGAAGCGTCGCCATGCAAGCGTTGACATTGCCGTCGTTGTTGCGGGAACAGGGCGCCCGCCTGGGCGATCGGCTGTGGGTGCAGGCGCCTGGCGGCAGCTTGCGATATGCGGATGCGCCCGCACTGGCGGCGCACTGGGCGGCGCGCCTGGCGTCGGCCGGGATCCGGCGTGGCGACCGCGTCGGCCTGATGGCCGGGAACCGCATTGAATTCCTATCGGTGGTGCTGGGCTGCGGCTGGCTGGGCGCCGTGGTGGTGCCGATCAACACCGCGTCGCGTGGCATGCAGTTGCAGCACATCCTGGCCAATAGCGGCTGCACACTGGTCGTGGCGGACGCCGCAAGCTGTCCGGTTTTGGCGGCGCTGGAAAGTTGGCCGCAGGCCCTGGTCCGCGTCTGGGTGCTGGACGAGGACGCGGATGCGGTGTCGCTGCCCGCAGCGGTGGAGGCGCCGCCCGCCGAGCCTGAACAAGAGCCTGAACAAGGTATGCCGGCAGCGGACATCCAGCCCGGCGAGACGCTTGCCATCCTCTACACGTCGGGAACGTCTGGTCTGTCCAAGGGCGTGTGCTGCCCGCACGCGCAGTTCTACTGGTGGGGCAGGATCGCGGCGCGCAATCTGGAAATCACACAGGACGATATTCTCTACACCAGCCTGCCGCTCTTTCACACCAATGCGCTGAACGCCTGTTTCCAGGCGCTGGTGACCGGCGCCAGCATCGTCTGCGACGAACGCTTTTCCGCCAGCCGCTATTTCGACCGGCTGACGGCCTGCGGCGCGACCGTGACCTATCTGCTTGGCGCAATGGTGCCGATGCTGCTGGCCCAGGAGCGGACCGGCGCCGAGCGCCAGCACCGCACGCGCATCGCCCTGGCGCCTGGCGTGCCGGAACGCTTCCATTCAGCCTTCGCCGAGCGCACGGGCATTGCCTTGCTTGAGGGCTACGGGTCCACGGAGACCAACTTCGCGCTCGGCGGCACGCTGGCGGAGCAGCGCGCCGGCTGCATGGGGCGCGTCGCGCCGGAGTTCGACGCCATGGTGGCCGACGCGCAGGATGCACCGGTGCCGGACGGTCAGCCCGGAGAACTGCTGCTGCGCGCGCGTCCGCCCTTCGCCATCGCGACGGGCTATTTCGGGATGGACGACAAGACCGTGCAAGCCTGGCGCAACCTGTGGTTCCACACGGGCGACAGGGTGCTGCGGGATGCCGACGGCTACTACCGTTTCCTGGACCGCATGAAGGACGCGATCCGCAGGCGGGGCGAGAACATCTCGTCCTTTGAAGTGGAGCAGGTGCTGCAGGCGCATCCCGCCGTGGCCGCCGCCGCCGTGTATGCCGTGCAATCCGAATTGGCCGAGGATGAGGTCATGGCCGCACTCGTCTACAAGACCGGCCAGGCCATCACGCCGCAGGCGCTCCTCGATTTCTGCCAGCCGCGCATGCCGTATTTCGCCGTGCCGCGCTACTTGCGCGTCGTGGACGATCTGCCGCGCACCGAGAACGGCAAGGTCCGCAAGTTCCGCTTGCGGGAGGAAGGCATCACCGGCGACACCTGGGACCGGGACGCCGCCGGTTATCGCGTGGCGCGCTAGGCGCCATTTGATCCATTCAGACAGACAAGGGGCGGCAATGACGATGGCATACAAGGGGACGGCGGTGTCCGCCGGCGACGATGCGCGCAGAAAGCGCACGCGGCGTGTCGTGATGGCCTCCATCGCGGGCAACGCGATGGAGTGGTACGACTTTTTCATTTACGGCACCGCGGCCGCGCTGGTGTTTGGCGAGCTCTTCTTTCCCAAGGGCACCGACCCGCTGCTGGGCACGATGGGCGCCTTCGCGGGCTTTGCGGTGGGCTTTCTGGCGCGGCCGCTGGGCGGCGTCATCTTCGGCCACATCGGCGACCGCTACGGCCGCAAGCTGGCGCTGGAATGGACCCTGGGCCTGATGGGCGCGGCAACGTTCCTGATCGGGCTGCTGCCGACCTACGAACAGATCGGCGTCTGGGCGCCGGTGGCGATGGTGGTGCTGCGCATCCTGCAGGGCGCGGCGGCGGGCGGAGAGTGGGGCGGCGGCGTGCTGCTGATCAGCGAGGCGGTGGGGGGCAAGCGCCGCGGCTACTTTTCGTCGTTCAGCCAGTTGGGCGTCGCGGGCGGCTTCGTGCTGTCCTCCGGCGTGTTCATGCTGGCGCAGCAACTGCCGCAGGAGGCGTTCATGAGCTGGGGGTGGCGCCTGCCTTTCATCCTGAGCGTGCTGATCTTCGGCGTGGGGCTGTACATCCGCAAGCACATCCCGGAAAGCGAAGAGTTCGTGCAGGCGACCAAGACGGCCAAGCGCGGCATGCCGGCCGTGGAGGTGTTCCGGCGCTATCCGCGGCAGGTCTTCACCGCGATGGGCCTGCGTGTCGCGGAAAACGGCGGGTCTTACATCTTTCTGGCCTTTGCGCTGGCGTATGGCAAGTTCCTGGGCATCCCCAATGACGTCATGCTGGGCGGCGTGCTGCTCTCCATGTTCATCGAACTGGGAACCCTGGTGTGGTTCGGCCACCTTTCCGACCGCATCGGACGCCGCACCGTCTATCTGATCGGGTCGGTGGGCTTGATGCTGGTGGCCTTTCCGTTTTTCTGGATGGTGCAGACCAAGGCGCCGCTGTGGATCTTTCTTGCGTTCTTCCTGGGCAATACCGTCTGCCACGCGGCCATGATCGGGACCCAGCCCGCGTACTTCGCGGAGCTGTTCCCGGCCGAGGTCCGCTACACGGGGCTGGCCCTGGGCCACGAACTGGCGTCCGTGTTCGCGGGGGGACTGTCGCCGCTGATCGCCATGGCGCTGCTGCGCAAATATGAGTCGGCCACGCCGGTGGCGTGGTTCCTGGTCGGCATGGCGGCCGTCACGGTGGTCACGTTGTTGCTCACGCGCGAACCCAACCGGCAGGCCGAGGCATGAGGGCGGATCCGGATCGCGGTCCCGGCGTGGTCGGCGTGGGCGAAACGCCCTCGCTACGCCATCCCGGCCCCGATTGCTCCACGGCGGCGCTGATGGCCCAGGCCATCCGGGAGGCGCTGGCCAGCGCCGGTCTTACGCCCGCGCAAGTGGACGGGCTGGGGGTGGCATCCTTCACGCTGCGTCCGGATCGGGCGATCGACCTGGGCTGGCGTCTGGGATTGCGCCTGAAATGGTGCATGCAGGACGAGATGGGCGGAGCCGGCGCGATCAATATGCTGCGCCACGCCTGGCTGGCCTTGCAGGCGGGCCAGGCCGAGACCATAGTGCTGGTGGCCGGCGACCACTTCGCGGAAGCCGACTTTGCGGCGCTCGTGCGCGGATACAACCGCAGCGCCCAGGACTATCTGAGCCCGCTGGGCTGCGCGGGGCCGAACCCGCTTTTCGCGATGCTGACGCAGCGCCAGATGGCCCGCACAGGCCTGCAGCGCGAAGACTACGGCCGCCTGTGCGTTGCGCAGCGCGCCTGGGCGTCGGCCAATCCAAACGCGGCGTACAGGCAACCGCTGACGCTGGCGCAATACCTTGATGCCCCCATGGTGGCGCCGCCGCTGGGGCGGCTGGACTGCGTGCCGGTCGTCAGCGGAGCCAGCGCGCTGGTGCTGCGCGCGCGGCCCGAAGGCGTCCGGGTGCGGCTGCTGGCGAGCGACGCGCGCTACAACTGGGATCAGCAGGAGGGCGACGGCCTGCAGACGGGCATAGCCGACTTCGCGCAGGCGCTCTGGCGGCAGGCAGGGGTGGGGCCGCAGGACATGGACGTGATCAGCGTCTATGACGACTATCCCGCGATGGCGTTGGCGCAGCTTTGCGATCTGGGCATCGCCAACGACGCCGACCTTCCGGGTTTCATCGCGCGCCGGATCGCTTCGCGGGCGTTGCCGGTCAATACGGCGGGCGGTCAGTTGTCGGCGGGGCAGGCGGGCACGGCGGGCGGCATGCACGGCCTGGTGGAGGTCGCGCGCCAGTTGCTGGGCCGCGCGCAGGGGCGGCAATTGGACGGCGCGCGGTTTGGCGTTGCAACGGGCTATGGCATGGTGCAGCTGCGATATGGCATGTGCGCGAACGCCGCCGTGCTGGCGAGGGAAGAGGCATGAGCGTCCAGATCAGCCAATGCAGCGCCTGCGGGCATCGGGTTTTTCCAGCGCGCCTCTGGTGCCCGGCCTGCGGACACGACCGGATGCATTCCGCGCCGGTGCAAGCGGCGCAGATCCAGGCTTGGACGGTGGCTCCGGCGCAGGGCTCGGCGCCGCCCGCCGTCGTCGCGACCGTGCGCGCGTTGCCTGACGGCCCTGTCCTGGTCGTCAGGCTTGAAGCCGCGCCGTCGCGGATCGGACAGCGGGTCGACCTGTTTGAGCGTTCGATGCAGGGACAGCGATTGCCCTGGGCGCGCATCGTGCCGGACTGACATCCTCGGCTACTTGCTGGCCTTCGCCGGTACGGGTTGCCCGCCCGCGCTGCCCAGCGCGTCCAGACGCTGGGCTAGGGTTGCCGCCGACAATTCCCCCACGCGCAGGTCCACCAGCCGTCCGCCGGCATCCAGGAACAGCGTGGCCGGCAGCCCGCGATTGCTGAACTTGCGCGAGGCGTCGCTGGCCGGGTCCCGCAGCACATTCCGAAGGCCGGGGGCATGTTGCCGCAGATACTGCAGGATCTCGGGGCTGGCCTCGCCCTGGTTCAAAAAGACGAAGTGCACGTCGGGGCGGCTGGCCTGCGCCTGCGCGAACGCGGGCATTTCGCGGCGGCACGGCGGGCACCAGCTTGCCCACAGATTGACGACGACGGGCCTGCCCTGAAAGGCGGCCAGCCCGGCTGGGACGCCGTTCAGGTCCTGGAGCGTCAGCGCCGCGAGCGCGGGCTGCGCCTGGCCCTCGGGGGCCAGCATCCGGCCGCCTGCCAGCCATGCCACGCTGGCCAGGGCCAGGGCCCCCAACACGGCCGGGCGGCGAGCGCCGCGCCGCAGCATGGCGACCACCGCATAGATCCAGCCGATCGCCAGGCCCGTCATGCCCGCCCAGCCGCCGTCGCGCACGTCCAGGATGGACAGCGGATCCTGCGCGAACAGGTCCCGGTACTGCCAGACGAACCCCAGCCGGGCGGCCACCAGCCCGGCAATGAGGGCGCGCCACAGGACGCCCGACGCGTCCGCGCCGGGCCTGTCCCGGGCCGGACGGTCCAGGAGGCGCGCGGCCAGCAGGCCGAGGGCCACCGCGGCGGCGAGCACCGCCAGTTCGGCGGGAAAGACCAGGGGACCAAGACGAATGGCGGGCGACATGCGGACTCCGGGCGGGGAAGGGCGCCAGCCTAGCATGGCGGGGGCGTCCGCCAGGCGGACGCAGCCCGGGACAGGGCGCGCGCCGGCACTTCCCGGCGAGGAGGCTAAAATACCGCCTCGCGGCTTATGCCCGTCTTTCCGGCATTCTTCACTCCTCGCGCCTCGCGCACCCACAACGATGAAAAAACTGACTGCTGTACTTCTTGTGTCCGCAACCACGCTGCTCACGGCCTGCGGTCCCGGCGACAAGGCGCCCGCCGCGGGCGCCCAGGCGCCGGCCACCCCCAAGAAGGTCGTCGTCGGTCTGGACGACAACTTCCCGCCCATGGGATTCCGGGACGCCAGCAACCAGATCGTCGGCTTTGACATCGACATGGCCAAGGAAGCCAGCAAGCGCCTGGGCATCGAAGTGGAATTCAAGCCCATCGACTGGAGCGCCAAGGAAGCCGAACTGAACGGCAAGCGCGTCGATGTGCTGTGGAACGGCCTGACCATCACCGAAGAGCGCAAGAAGAACATCAGCTTCACCGCGCCCTACATGGCCAACCACCAGATCATCATCGTGGGCAACACCTCGCCCATCAAGGTCAAGAATGACCTGGCCGGCAAGGTCATCGGCGCGCAGGATGGCAGCAGCGCCACCGACGCCATCGCCAAGGACCCCGTGGCCGCCCAGATCAAGGAAGTCAAGAAGTTCGGCGACAACGTCACGGCGCTGATGGACCTGGCCGCCGGCCGCCTGGACGCCATCGTCGTCGACGAGGTCGTGGGTCGTTACCTGATCAGCAAGCGCGCGGGCGAATACCGCGTGCTGGAAGAGAACTTCGGCACGGAAGACTACGGTGTCGGCGTACGCAAGGACGACACCGAACTGCTCGCCAAGCTGGACAAGACGCTGGATTCGATGAAGCAGGACGGCACCGCCGGCCGCATCGCCACCCAGTGGTTCGGCGCCAACATCATCAAGTAAGCGCTAAGGCGCCCGCGGCCAGCCGGCCGGGGCGCCATGGCGTTGCAGTCCGCAGCCCGCCGCCGCGCCGCGAGGCCAGGCGGGCTTGCCCCTGATTTCCACTTGCCCCCGCGGCGCGAACCCACTGCATGGACTACGTACTCTCCCTTCTGGGGCCCTTGGCGCAAGGCGCGAAAGTGACCTTGACGCTGTTTTTCATCACGCTGGCGCTCGCGGTGCCGCTGGGCCTGGTGCTGGCCCTGGCGCGCATCTCGAAGTGGCCGCTGCTGAGCCGTGCGGTCAATGGCTATATCTGGCTGATGCGCGGCACGCCGCTCATGCTCCAGATGCTGTTCATCTACTTCGCGCTGCCGTTCGTGCCGGTAATCGGGATCCGGCTGCCTGACTTCCCGGCCGCGGTCGTCGCGTTCGCCCTGAATTACGCGGCGTACTTCGCCGAGATCTTCCGGGCCGGCATCCAGTCGGTGGACCGCGGGCAGTACGAAGGCAGCAAGGTGCTGGGCATGACGTACCTGCAGACGCTGCGCCGCATCGTATTGCCGCAGATGGTCCAGCGTGTGCTGCCGCCCATGAGCAACGAGACCATCACCCTGGTCAAGGACACCTCGCTCATCTACGTGCTGGCGCTCAACGACATCCTGCGCACGGCGCGGGGCATCGTGCAGCGCGACTTCACGACCACGCCGTTCCTCGTCGCCGCCGCCTTCTATCTGTTGATGACGCTGCTCCTGACGTGGTTCTTCCAGCACATGGAAAAGCGCTATGCCAAATATGACCAGTAATTCCCCGGCCGGCGCCATCGCGCGACCCGTCATGATCCAGGCCCGCAACATCGTCAAGTCCTTCGGCGCGAACCGCGTGCTGGATCAGGTGTCGCTGACGCTGGAGCAGGGCGAAGTGGTGGCGGTGATCGGCCCGTCCGGCTCGGGCAAAAGCACCTTCCTGCGGTGCCTGAACCATCTGGAAACCATCGACGAAGGCAGTATCGACATCGAGGGCGAGACCATGGCCGCCGCCGTTCCCGGCGGACGCAGCCAGTACGCCAGCGACGCGGACGTGCGGCGCATCTGCCGCAAGATGGGCATGGTGTTCCAGTCGTTCAACCTGTTTCCGCACATGACGGTGCTGCAGAACATCATCGAGGCGCCCATCACCGTAAAACGCCTGTCGCGCGCCGAAATCGTGCCCAAGGCGGAAGAGCTGCTGCGCAAGGTCGGCCTGCTGAACAAACGCGACAACTATCCCACGCGCCTGTCCGGCGGCCAGAAGCAGCGCGTCGCCATTGCCCGCGCGCTGGCCATGGAGCCCGACATCATGCTGTTCGACGAGCCGACCTCGGCGCTGGACCCGGAACTGACGGGCGAAGTGCTGCGCACCATGAAGCAATTGGCGGATGAGCGCATGACCATGCTGGTCGTGACGCATGAAATGGGATTTGCCCGGGAAGTGGCGCACCGGGTCATCTTCATGGACGACGGCCGCATCGTAGAGGAAGCGCCTTCCGCCGAATTCTTTGCCGCGCCCAAGCACGCGCGCAGCCGGGAGTTTTTGGCGCACATGCTCTGAGCGGTGCGCTGTCCGGGACAGGGGACTGGCGTTCGGGGCAGGGTATGGCCGGCAGGCCGATGGCGCCAGCGGCTGCGAATCGCTGGCGTGGCGTCAGAGTATGGCTTGCAGGCCTTTGTCGGCCAGGATGTTGAGAAGTTTCAGGGCGGGGCCTGTCGGGCGCGTGTCGCCTTGCTCCCATTTCCTGATCGTCGAAGCGCTGGTGTGCAGATGCAGCGCGAAAACGGGCTGGCTAAACCGTAAATCTTCGCGAAGCCGCTTGATGTCCCCAGGGCTGAAATTCCGGACGGGTGCGGGACAGATCGCGTCAAAGTCGCGCATGGTGACTTTGTCGATCGACCCCGCCCGGTAAAGCGCGGCAAGATCGTCGCGCAGGGATTCAATGAGTTTGCTCACACTTCACCTCCAGTAGTACGCCGGCCTGCAACGCCCCGGATAGCGTGGCCCCCGTTAGGCTCAGAAAGACCTTGCCGGCGAATTGCAGGGCTTTTCGCTCGTCGGGGGTGATGTTGGCCTTGTCGCTTTTCGGGTAGCCGTGCAAGAAGACATAGCGGCTGCCGATACGGGCGGATAACAGCGTGCGATATCCGTCGCGCTTGCCTCTTCCGGGTCGGGCAATTCGCAATTTGTAGAGATGACCGCCCAGATCCGCGTCGACAAGGCCGCACTCCATTCCGCGGATTGCGCCGCACAGCGCGGCGTCGGACAGACCTTCTCCTGCCTGCCATCGGGAAAAATCCCTGCGTTTCAGCACCACCATTGCTGGCCACTCCAAAGTGTACCCTTAACGGGTATATTTATGCAGCGCTTCTTTCAAGCGAGTTCAGAGCAAAACATAAGCTCGGACGCGCACTAAGAGGTCGGCAGGACGACCGTAAGGCGGTCTGATATTGGCGATGACGCCAATGCGGCCGAAGTCGCACACAAAAAAAGCCGGCAGCCCCGATTGGGACTGCCGGCTTTTTCCTGCTGGCCCGCTCACGCCTGCCAGCAACGCAGGGCGTTTAGCCGATCGAGGCCAGCACCTTGTTCAGCGTGGCGCTGGGGCGCATGGCCTGGCTGGCCAGGGCTTCGTTCGGCTGGTAGTAGCCGCCGATGTCCACCGGCTTGCCCTGGGCGGCCTTGAGCTCGTCCAGGATCTTGCCTTCGCCTTCCGACAACGCAGCCGCGGCGGGCGCGAACTGCGCGGCCAGGGCGCGGTCTTCGGTCTGGGCGGCCAGGGCCTGGGCCCAGTACATCGCCAGGTAGAAGTGGCTGCCGCGGTTGTCCAGGCCGCCGACCTTGCGCTCGGGCGACTTGTTCTCGTCCAGGAACTTGGCCGTGGCCTGATCCAGCGTCTTGGCCAGGATCTGGGCGGTCGGGTTCTTGTACGTGCGGCCCAGGTGGTCCAGCGACTCGGCCAGCGCCATGAATTCGCCCAGCGAATCCCAGCGCAGGAAGCCTTCTTCCAGGAACTGCTGCACGTGCTTGGGCGCGGAACCGCCGGCGCCCGTCTCGAACAGGCCGCCGCCGGCGACCAGGGGGACGATCGACAGCATCTTGGCGCTGGTGCCCAGTTCCATGATGGGGAACAGGTCGGTCAGGTAGTCACGCAGGACGTTGCCGGTGACCGAGATGGTGTCCAGGCCTTCGCGGATGCGCTTGACCGAGAACTTGGTGGCTTCGACCGGGTCGAGGATGCGCAGGTCCAGGCCGCTGGTGTCGTGGTCCTTCAGGTACTGCTTGACCTTGGCGATGACCTGGGCGTCGTGGGCGCGCTTTTCGTCCAGCCAGAAGACGGCGGGCGTCTTGGTGGCGCGGGCGCGGGCAACAGCCAGCTTGACCCAGTCCTGGATCGCGGCGTCCTTGGTCTGGCACATGCGCCAGAGGTCGCCGGCTTCGACGGCCTGCTCCAGCAGCACGGTGCCGGCGGCGTCGGTGACGCGCACGGTGCCCGCGGCCGGGATGACGAAGGTCTTGTTGTGCGAGCCGTATTCTTCGGCAGCCTGGGCCATCAGGCCGACGTTGGGCACGCTGCCCATCGTGACCGGATTGAAGGCGCCATTGCGCTTGCAGTCGTCGATGACGGCCTGGTAGACGCCGGCGTAGCTGCGGTCGGGAATGACGGCCTTGGCGTCCTGCAGCTTGCCTTCGGCGTTCCACATCTTGCCGGAGTCGCGGATCATGGCGGGCATGGACGCATCGACGATCACGTCGCTGGGCACGTGCAGGTTGGTGATGCCCTTGTCGGAGTTCACCATGGCCAGTTGCGGCAGCGTCTTGTAGGCGGCGTCGATGTCGGCGGTGATGGCGGCCTGCTGGTCGGCGGGCAGCGACTGGATCTTGGCGTACAGGTCGCCAATACCGTTGTTGGGGTCGAAGCCGGCTTGCTTGAGGGCGTCGGCGTGCTTGGCCAGGACGTCCTTGTAGAACACGGAGACCACGTGGCCGAAGATGACGGGGTCCGAGACCTTCATCATGGTGGCCTTCAGGTGCACCGAGAACAGCACGCCGGTGGCGCGCGCGTCGTCGATCTGCGCCTGCAGGAAGGACTTCAGCTTGGCGGTCGACAGCACGGCGGCGTCGATGATCTCGCCAGCCTTGACCGGGGTCTTTTCCTTCAGGACGGTCTTGCTGCCGTCGGCGGCGGTCAGTTCGATCTTCACGTCGCCGGCCTGGGCGATGAGGGCGGACTTTTCGGTGCCGTAGAAATCGCCTTCGCTCATGTGGGCGACGTGCGACTTGGAGTCAGACGACCAGGCGCCCATCTTGTGCGGGTGCTTGCGGGCGTAGTTCTTGACCGACAGCGGAGCGCGGCGGTCGGAATTGCCTTCGCGCAGGACCGGGTTCACGGCGCTGCCCTTGACCTTGTCGTAGCGGGCCTTGACGTCGCGCTCGGTGTCGTTGGCGGGGGCGTCCGGGTAGTCCGGCAGCTTGTAGCCCTGGTCTTGCAGTTCCTTGATGGCCGCCTTCAGTTGGGGCATCGAGGCGCTGATGTTGGGCAGCTTGATGATGTTGGCTTCCGGCTTGACCGCCAGGGCGCCCAGCTCAGCCAGGGCGTCGGACAGCTTCTGGCTGTCGTCGAGGTAATCCGGGAACAGGGCGATGATGCGGCCAGCCAGCGAAATGTCGCGGGTCTCGACCGTGATGCCTGCGGGTTTGGCGAATGCCTGGACGATGGGCAGCAGCGAACGGGTTGCAAGTGCCGGAGCTTCGTCGGTGAGGGTATAGATAATCTTAGGAGTAAGAGACATGATCCTTGAATCTGTTCGGCTCAGGCGCTGACGCGCAAACCCGAACATGCTATGCGGCGTAAGCCGGTAGATGTTGTCGAGAGTGGGTTCGTATGGGCGGACGCGCAGGCCGAGCGTCCCCCCAACATGACGGCCGCCCGTCCTATTTTTTGACTGGACCGGATCGGCCGATACGCTGGGCCAAATCCGGGTCCGCCTTGGAAAGTGCGGCTGCCACGAACTTTCCATTGTAATACCGTGCTACGCATTTCGCGGCGGAAATGGTTCTATTTCCTGCTTGAGCTGAAATAAACAGGAATAAGCCGGAATAAGCCAATGGCATTTACCGGGGACGGATAAGGGCCGGGCAACCCGCTGCGGTCTGCCGCCCGGATGACAAGCGGCTGCGGACCCCGCCCGGCGGCCACGCCGATGGCATGCCGCGTTTGACAAAGCCGCCCGTTGAGAGGAAAGTAGCGGGCATGAATTTCCGCGCTGTTCGCATTTCGCTGATTATTACCATCATTCCTGGAATGGTGGGTTAGCGCGCGACCGCAACAGTCACAGCCACCCGCCCCACGAGGCGGGTTTTTTGTGGCCGCCTCTGCCGGGCAAGCCTACCCAAGCAGAGAGTCCATGTCCGCACCATCTCCCACCACGACCCCAGATTTCCAGGCCGGCAACGCCTCGCCCATGGAATACCTTCGGCACATCCTGACCGCGCGGGTCTATGACATCGCCCGTGAAACCGAACTGGACCTGGCGCGCGGCCTGTCCGCGCGGCTCGGCAACACCGTCCACTTCAAGCGCGAAGACAACCAGCCGGTGTTTTCGTTCAAGGTGCGCGGGGCGTACAACAAGATGCGCAATACGCCGCAGGCCGCGCTGGACCGGGGCGTGATCACGGCATCGGCCGGCAATCACGCGCAGGGCGTGGCGATCTCGGCGGCCCGGCTGGGCGTGCGCGCCATCATCGTGGTGCCGCAGACCGCGCCGCAGGTCAAGGTGGATGCCGTGCGGGCCCATGGCGGACCGACCGTCACGGTGGTGCAGGCCGGCGATTCCTACAACGACGCCTACGCCCATGCGCAAAAACTGGCGCGGGAACAGGACCTGACCTTCGTGCCCGCCTTCGATGACCCCTACGTGATCGCGGGGCAGGGCACGGTCGGCATGGAGATCCTGCGCCAGCACCCCGAGCCGCTGCATGCGATCTTCGTGCCCATCGGCGGAGGCAGCCTGGCGGCGGGCGTGTCCACGTATGTCAAGGCGGTCCATCCCGGCGTCAAGGTGATCGGCGTGCAGACCGAGGATTCCTGCGCGATGGCGCAATCGTTGCGCGTGGGCGAGCGCGTCATCCTGGCCGAAGTGGGCCTGTTTTCGGACGGCACGGCTGTCAAGCTGGTCGGCGAGGAAACCTTCCGCCTGTGTCGCGAATACCTGGACGAGGTGATCCTGGTGGACACGGACGCGGTGTGCGCGGCCATCAAGGACGTGTTCCTGGATACGCGCAGCGTGCTGGAGCCTGCGGGCGCGCTGGCGGTGGCGGGCTTGAAGAAGTACGTGGAGCGGGAAGGCGCGCGCGGACAGTCGCTGGTGGCGGTCACTTCGGGCGCCAACATGAACTTCGACCGTATGCGCTTCGTGGCGGACCGGGCCGAGGTGGGCGAGGCGCGCGAGGCGGTCTTTGCCGTGACCATCCCGGAAGAGCGCGGCAGTTTCCGGCGCTTCTGCGGCGTGATCGGCCAGCGCAGCGTGACCGAATTCAACTATCGCATCGCCGATGCACGCACCGCCCACATTTTCGTGAGCGTGCAGATCGCGCGCCGCGGCGAGGCCGCCGAGATCATGGCCGCGCTGACCACCGAAGGCTTCTCGGCCACCGATCTGACCCACAACGAGGTGTCCAAGCAGCACATCCGCTACATGGTGGGCGGCCGATCGCCACTGGCGGGCGGAGAGCGCCTGTTCCGCTTTGAATTCCCCGAGCGCCCGGGCGCGCTGATGAAATTCCTGTCGGCGATGGCGCCCAACTGGAACATCAGCCTGTTCCATTACCGCAACCAGGGCGCGGATTTCAGTTCGGCGCTGGTGGGCATCCAGGCCCCGGTCGCCGACGACGCGGCGCTGGACGCATTCCTGCGGCAACTGGGCTACGCGCATGCCGAAGAAACGGGCAACGCGGCTTACCGGCAGTTCCTGATGTGACTGCGGCGCGGGTCGGTGCAGCCAGGCTGGGAGGCGGCTGCACCGCTGTTTTGGAAAAGTAATGTTATTACATTACTATGCTGGGTTTTTGCGCGGCGCGGACGACGGTCCTTCGCGCGCTTTTCACCGCTGCATTCCAAGATGGCTTCATCCATTCCCGTTCCCGCTTCCCCGCAACATTCCCGCCTGCAATCCATCGACGCCTTGCGCGGCCTGGTCATCGTGATCATGCTGCTGGACCACGTGCGCGAGACCTTCTTCCTGCATCATCAGGTCGGCGATCCGATGGACGTGGCGGCCACGCCGCCGGACCTGTTTTTCTCGCGGCTGCTGGCGCACCTGTGCGCGCCGGTGTTCGTCTTCCTGACGGGCCTGTCGGCCTGGCTGTACGGCGCCAAGGCGGGCAGCCGGGGTGCGACCGCCGCGTTTCTCGCCAAGCGGGGCCTCTTTCTCATCGCGCTGGAAGTCATCGTGGTGAATTTCGCCTGGACCTTCCAGTTTCCGCCCACCGTCGTCTACCTGCAGGTCATCTGGGTGATCGGCCTGTCCATGCTGTCGCTGGCAGCATTGCTCTGGCTGCCGCGCTGGGCGCTCGTCGTGACCGGCGTCGTGCTGGTGGCGGGCCACAACGCGTTGGACGGGCTGCATTTTGCGGCCGGCCATGCCATGCACGTGCCGTGGGCGGTGTTGCACGACCGCGGCTGGCTCGAGGTTAGTGACACGTTGCGCCTGCGCACGTCGTACCCCCTGCTGCCGTGGATCGGGGTGATCGCGCTGGGCTATGCGGCGGGCGCCTGGTTTCAGCCGGGCGTGCAGGCCGGTGTGCGCCAGCGTCGCCTGTGGACGGCTGGCCTGGCCGCCGTGGCCGGCTTTGTGGTGTTGAGGATGCTGAACGGCTACGGCCAGGCGCAGCAATGGGCCGTCCAGGACGACGCCCTGCATACGGCGATGAGCTTTCTGAACATCACCAAGTACCCGCCGTCGCTGCTGTTTCTGCTGCTCACGCTGGGCCTGGGCCTGTGCCTGCTGGTGCTGATCGAGAAGGCGCAATCGGCCGCATGGGTGCGGGCGCTGTGCGTTTTCGGGGCGGCACCCATGTTCTTCTACCTGCTGCACCTGTACGTGTTGAAGGCGCTGTACCTGGCGGGCGAGGGCATCTGGGGCCTGAACCAGGGCAAGTATTTCGGCGTGGACGGCATGGGGGCGGTGTGGGCGATCTCGATCCTGCTCGCCGTGGCGCTGTATTGGCCCGTGCGCCGGTTCGGCCGCCTGAAGGCGGCGCGCCGCGACATCGCCTGGCTCAAGTACCTGTGAGGCCGGCGATGGCGATGCGAAAATTTTCCGCGGGCATCGCGGTTCTGCTGGCCCCGTGGGCGGCCGACGCGCAGCCGGGCGCCGTGACGCTGTACGGCGTCGTGGACCTCAGCGTGGCGGGCTTTTCCACGCAGGAGCGCGGCACGGCGATCAATATGCAGTCGGGCGTGCAGTCCGGCTCGCGTTGGGGGCTGCGCGGCAGCGAAGACCTCGGCAACGGGTTGCGCGCGAATTTCCAGCTCGAAAGCGGCGTCCTTGCCACCAACGGCAAGTCCGCGCAGGGCGGCCGCCTGTTCGGGCGAGCGGCCTGGGTGGGCGTGTCGGGCGGCTTTGGCGACCTGCGGCTGGGCCGGCAGACGTCGGCGTCTTCCGCCACGCTCGCCGACTACGACGCCTTCCTGGCGTCATACCTGATCACCGGCGCGCAGACGACACTGTTGCCCTACAACGCCAATCGCGCCGACAACACCGTGGCCTACTGGACGCCGTCCGTCGGCGGCTTGCGCGCGGGCGTGGACGCCAGCCTGGACTACGACGGCGGAGGCGGCTTCCAGACCGGCACCACCAACAAGCTGTACAGCGCCGCGATCGTGTTTGACCGGCCAGGCTATTCGATCGCCGCGACCTACGAAGGCGCGCGCTGGGCCGATGGCACGGCGCAGTCCGCGGCAATGTCAAAGGCCGGCGCCGATCGCCAGCCCTTCGCCTATACGCTCGCGGGCCGCGCCATGGTGGACGCGTTCACGTTCTACGCCGGCTGGTCCGTGATGCGCAATGGGTCCACCATCCCGGCCGTGCAATCGCCCGGCCAGCGCAGCTACTTCCCGGGCAGCACGGTCCACGGCGTGATGGCGGGCGCGACGTGGCGCGCGGGGTCGGGCACCGTGATGGCGTCATGGCAGGCCAGCCTGCCGGGCGGTGGTTCCCTTGAACGCGACGGCGCCACGCACTCCCAGCAGGTGTATTCGGCGGGCTACGTGTACGACCTGTCCAAGCGCACCAACGTGTACGCGATCTACGGCTACATGCGGGGCGCCTGGGACGATCCGTCGTGGCACCAGGCGCAGTACGCGGTGGGAATGCGGCACCGGTTCTGACTTGGCGCGGCAAGGGCGTCGGCGGGGCCGCCGGGGTCCCGCGTTTGTTTGGATAGCCACGGCGAAACGGGTGCGCTGCGTCGCGGCTGATCGCGTTCCGACGGGCGCACCGGGCCAGATTTGACCCGGCCGGGCCAAATCTGGCCCGGTGCGTTTTCTTATTTATCAATGACTTGGAAATAACCGGGCCAAACTTGGCTCGATTTTCCGGCCAAACCGCGGCTTTTCTTGAGCCGCGATGGCGATCGGCTGGCTGATTCGCGCGGGATTCAGCTTCAAGGCCTTGATGTTGCAGGGGTTTTCTTTGCACCGCTAACGCTGGCACGGATTTCGCATATGTCGCCGCATTCCCGACAACGGGATGCCTCCGGCCTCTTGAAGGCCATTGCGACGACACCGGACTCCGTCATGCCAACCCCGCCAGGCGCTGCCCCCTCCGTTCCAAAGCGAAACGCCCCTCCCGTCGAAGAGCACTACACCGACGCCGAATACCAGGAAGCCGAAGCCGAGAACGACGGCATCCAATGGAGCGACGAAGACCTGGACGGCCCGCAGGGCGTGGTCGCCCCGCTGAACACCATTGCCCCCGAAGACGTCGAAGCCGGCCAGAACGCCTTTGACCAATGGCTGCGCGAGAACAGCGACGGCTGGGTCACGCTGCCGCGCATCAAGGCGGCAGCGGGCGCGGTGCCGGTGCTGGGCAACCTCATGGCGCTGGTGGATGCCATCGGCGACATCACGACATTGGTCGACAGCAATCCCACGCAATTCCTGGACTGGGTCAGCCTGGGCATCAACCTCTTTGGCGTGGTGCCCGCGCCTGGCACGGCGGCTGCGCGCATGAGCCTGCGGCCCGCGCTGTTTCTCGTGCAAAAGGAGGTCGCACGCCAGGCCAAGGCGGGCCTGGGCAACGCGATCATCATGGCCCTGGCTGCGCACCTGAGCGAGAACATCGCTGGCGACATCGAAGACTTCGCGCAACAGGCGCAGGCCCGGCTGGAAGGGCTGCTGCGGGATGCGGGGGCCAAGGCAGAGGAAATCATTCGGGCGCTGGCCGATGTCCTGGTCAGCCTGACCGTGCCGGCCAACGCGGATGCCTCGTTCGAGAAAGCCGGCGCGCAGCTCTCGTCCGCGTGGGACAAGAAATGGGACTCGCCGCGGGGCGCCGCGCGCGACCTCTGGGATGGCCTGGGTAGCGGCGTGCGCGGCAGCAAGCAGTCGGTCGGCAACGCCGCCAAGGACCTGCTGCCCGGCAAGGCGCGCGACTTGATGCTGCGCTCCGCCCAGCGCCTGAACGCCCTGGCGCCGCAAGTCAATGACAGCATGCAATCGCTCGCCGACGAGAACAACGTCAACAGCATCGCGTCATTGCTCATGCACCTGTCGGTGGCTGTGGTGCTGTGGCGCCAGCGCAAGGGGTACGCCATCGGCACGAACGTGCGACCGGCCGTGGCGAGCAAGGCCCGGCAGATGGCGCGCTCGATGCGCCTGGCGCGCATCCGCCGCCAGGCCCGCGCGCGGCGGAATGCCAATCCGGACAAGAACGGCGCCTGCCCGGCCACTTGCCACAGCATCAGTTTTGCGATGGGCACGGAGCGCATCAAGCATGTGGATTTCTCGCTGCGCGGGCCTTTTGCGCTGCGCTGGGCGCGAACGTATTCGTCGGATCTCGCTGCGTTTGATAGGGGGCCGCTGGGCGCGCGCTGGATCAACGAGTACACCACACGCATCGACATCAAGACGGCAGGCGCGGATCGCGAAACCCTGCGCTATCACGCCGAGGACGGACGCACGCACGCGTGGCCGCTACCGGCGGTTGGCAAGTTCCACTACGACCCGGTCGAGAATCTGACGGTGGTGCGCACTTCCGACACCGACCTAACCGTGGCGCAAGGGTACGAGCGGCGCGCCACCTACCAACGCGAGGGCCGGCGGTTTCGGCTGACGGGCATCTACCTGCGCAACGGTGCGCGCGTGGCGCTGCACTATCGGCATGTCGTGGGACGGCGCAGCGTTCTGTCCGACCTCGTGACGTATCTGGACGATGCACCTCACACGCACGTCGGCACGCAGATCGACGCCGCCGGCCGCATCGTCGCGCTCTGGCAGCTCAAGGACGGAGAACCGCAGCGGCAACTGGCCGGTTACGACTACGACGAGCAAGGGGACCTGCTGCAAGCGCGCGACGAGCACCAGGCGCAGTGGGACTACCACTACCGACACCACCTCATCACCCGCTACACCGACCGCACCGGACGCGGCATGAACCTGGAGTGGAAGGGTTCAGGCCCCAAGGCGCGCGCCATCCGCGAATGGGCCGACGACGGCAGCTTCGACACGCGCCTGCGCTGGCACCCCGAGATCCGCCTGACCTATGTCACCGACGCGCTGGGCCATGTCACGGAGCACTACTACGACATCGACGGCTACACCTACCGCATCGTGCACCCGGACGGCCTGTCGGAATGGCTGTATCGCGACGACGGCAAGAACGTGGTCACGCACATCCACCCCGACGGCAACATCGACAGCTACGCCTACGACGAGCGCAGCAACCTGCTCGAACACTTGCGCGCGGACAGCACCTCGGTCCACTACGCCTACGACGACCAGGACCAGCTCTTCAAGATCCGCGACGCCGAAGGCGGCCTGTGGCAGCGCGACTACAGCCCGCGTGGGTATCTGACCGAGACGATCGATCCGCTGGGTCACAAGACCGAATACGCCTATGACGCGGCGGGCCATCCGGTTGCGATCCGGGACGCCCGGGGCGGAGAGAAACTGCTGGCCTACGACGCCGCAGGCCAGCTTACGCAGTACACGGATTGCTCGGGCAAGCGCAGCGCGTGGATGTATGACGAGGCGGGACAGGTGACCGCCTTCACGGATGCGGCGGGCAACGTCACGCGCTACGGGTACGAGGCGGGGCACCTGGCCCTGGTCACGCACCCGGACCAGACGGTCGAACACTACGAGCGAGACGCCGAAGGGCGGCTACTGGCCCACACCGACGCGCTGGGCCGGCGCACGCAATGGACGTACAACGGCGCGGGGCTCCTTGCCCGGCGCCTGGACGCGGCGGGCAGGACGCTCCAATACGAATGGGACAAGCTGGGCCGACTCACGGCGCTGGCGAATGAGAACGACCGGCAAGCGAGATTTGTCTATGACCCGGCCGGGCGACTGCTGGAGGAGCGAGGCTTCGATGACGTGGCCACCCGATATCGCTACGACCCGGACAGCGGAACGTTGCTGTCGGCGCAGGATGGTGACCGGGTAATCGAGTTCATGTTCGACGCATTGGGCCGCGTGACACAGCGGCTGGCGCGGCCGTATGCGCCGCCGGCGCAGGCCCCGGTGCAAACGGTCGCGAAAAGGGGCGCGCAAACGTCAGCGCGAGCCTCGACACGCTCAGCGCAGGTTCGCGTCGAGACGCAAACGGAGCGCTACGCCTACGACGGCAACGGCCGCCTGATCCTCGCCGAAAACACCGCCTGCCGGCTCCAATGGTTCCACGACGCCGCCGGCAACCTGACCCGCGAACACCAGCACTATCTGGCCCTGGCGCAGCCAGTCGTGGCGGTCTGGAAGCACGAGTACAACGAGCTGAACCAGCGCATCGCCACGCACCGCCCCGATGGCCATCGCGTCAGCGTGCTGACCTATGGCTCGGGCCACGTGCACGGCCTGATGTTCGACGACCATGAACTCGTCAGCATCGAACGCGACGACCTGCACCGCGAGACCACGCGCACGCAAGGCAATGGCCTGGCGCAGACGCAATCGTGGGACGCGATGGGGCGCCTCAATGCACAGAGCATCGCGCGGGGCGCGCAACGCCTGATCCACCGCGGCTACCGCTACGATGCGGCCGGCCAGTTGGAAGCAATCCAGGACAGCCGCCGAGGCCCCTTGGCCTACCGCTATGACCCGGTAGGACGCCTATTGGAGGCCACCAGCAGCCTCGGCAAGGAAGCCTTCGCCTTCGATCCGGCCAACAACCTGCTGGATCCGGCGAGCCACCCAGCACAAGAGTCCCCGGGCATGGCGGGCCCCGTCTACACCTACCGCCAGCGTTCCGCGCGCCTGGACAACCTCCTACGCGAATACGCCGGCACCCACTACACCTACGATGCCCGCGGCAACCTCGTTGAAAAGCTGCACAACGGCCAGCGCTCGCGCCTGCAGTGGGACCTTTTCAACCGCCTGACGGGCTACAGCAACGACCGCCTGCACGTGAGGTACCAGTACGACGCGCTGGGCCGCCGCCTGCTCAAGCAGTCCGAGGCTCACTGGCGCGAACGGCCGGGCATGACGCCCGCGCAGCGCCAGGAAGAGCAAGCCCGCCTGAACCGCGCGATGGGTTGCAGCACAACGCTGTACGGTTGGGATGGCGATACCTTGGCATGGGAAGGCCGCGACGACCAGACCACGCACTACCTCTACGAACCCGGCAGCTTCGTGCCACTGGCCCAGGCGATCAGCCGCAAGCCCGTGCTGCTGCATCAGCAACCGGCTTACGCGGATGCCTATGACATCGACCGCGATCCGCTATGGATATCCTCGCCCGACCCGGACCCGGTGGACGCCATGGCCTGGTATCACTGCGACCACCTGGGCACACCCCAGGAACTGACTGACGCGCAAGGCGAGGTAGTTTGGAGCGCGCAATACCACGCGTGGGGTGCAGCCAAAGAGGCCATCACCGATGCCGCCCGCGCGGCGGGAATCCGTAATCCGATCCGATTCCAGGGGCAGTATCTGGACCCGGAAACGGGCCTGCATTACAACCGGCATCGATACTATGATCCGCAGATCGGACGGTTCATTGCGAAGGATCCGATCGGGTTTGCGGGTGGGCTGAATGTTTATCAGTATGTGGATAACCCGGTGGGATGGGTGGATCCGTTGGGGTTGGCTCCCCAATTGCCCAAAGCTTGCGGTTGTTTGGATTGGTCGAGAGTCCATCCCGCAACTGGGGAGAGTGCGATCGATCACGTGCGCAAGCACGGAACAGACAATCTAGAAAAGCCATCACATGGAATTTTCAACGAGGATCCGATAACGACGACAAACGCGGCATGGAGTAAAGCGGTAAAGGATGGCGTGCGACCTACAGTAGGAGGAAATGGCAACTTCAACTACGACATCACATTTCCTAATGCAGGAAAGGCTGGGGGCTTTTCGGGCTTGGCGGCCGGCAATCCAACTTTGAATGGCGTAAAGATTGTCACTCTCCCCGGGACAAATAAGGTGGTGACTTCATTTCCAAAATGAACGAGGAAAGTTATGGAAGATAAATATTACGTAGCCATGGCCGTGAGCGTGGACTGTTATGAGCAAAGCGACTATTTATATCTGATGGCACTGGATGGGGTTGAGATCATTGGTTACGCGGCGGAGTTCGATACGTGCACAAACGATGTGGCCTACGCGTGTGATCCTCACAACTATGAAAATGCAAAATGGTTCGCTTGGAACGAGAACTGGCAGTGGCGCCCAGCAACACTTGCAGAGATTGAGGCAGCAAAACTCGATAAATATCTGATCGGCGTGAAAGACGACATGAAGACGACGACGGCGATTCGCCGCTTGTAACGGTCTCGCCGAGAAGAGGAAATGGCAAGCCGGGATGGGCTCCGCGCGCCTTCGCAACTTGCTGTTTGGGTACGTCGGGACGCAGTATCCCTCCAGGGCCGTGATCTCATCGAAAGACTCCACCACGTTCATCTCCGCAACCTAGGGTTCACTGCGACCAGTTGGGCACACCGCAGGCACTGACTGGTGAGTAAGGCGAGACTGGGAGGAACGCGCTATGGCACGCGTGGTGCGCAGCAAAAAGAGTCGATCGGTTCACCCAAGTAGTTCTGTTTCTTTGCGGGCCTGCGCTTAAGCCGGCTCGCTCGCGCCGATCCCGTCCAGCGCCCTCGCCACATCCTCCGGCAACCGCAACGACCCCGCCGCCATATTCTCCCGCAGATGGCCAGACGATGACGTGCCCGGTGCGAGCTACCCCGCACAAGAATCCTCCCTGGGCATGGCCGGCCCCGTCTACACCTACCGCCATCGTTCGGCGCGCCTGGACAACCTCCTACGCGAATATGCCGGCACCCACTACACCTACGACGCGCTGGGCCGCCGCCTGCTAAAGCAATCCGAAGCGCACTGGCGCGAACGGCCCGGCATGACGCCCGCGCAGATCCGGGAAGAACAAGCGCGCGCGAATCGCGCGTTGGGCTGCAGCACGACGCTCTACGGCTGGGATGGCGATACCCTGGCATGGGAAGGCCACGACGACCAGACCACGCACTACCTCTACGAACCCGGCATTTTCGTGCCGCTGGCCCAGGCGATCAGCCGCAAGCCAATTCTCCTGCACCAGCAACCGGCGTACGCCGGAGCCTATGACATCGACCGCGATCCGCTATGGACGACCTCGCCCGACCCGGACCCGGTGGACGCCCTGGCCTGGTATCACTGCGATCACCTGGGCACGCCGCAGGAACTGACCGACGCGCAAGGCGAGATCGCCTGGACTGCGCAATACCACGCGTGGGGCGCGGCAAAAGAAGCCATCACCGATGCCGCGCGCGCGGCGGGAGTCCGTAATCCGATCCGATTTCAGGGGCAGTATCTGGACCGGGAAACAGGCCTGCATTACAACCGGCATCGGTACTATGATCCGCACATCGGACGGTTCATTACGAAGGATCCGATCGGGTTTGCGGGTGGATTGAATGTTTATCAGTATGCGGATAATCCGGTAGAGTGGGTTGATCCGTTGGGGTTGGCGCGTTCAGGTCGATGGACTCCAGTCGGGAATGGGCGAATACGGGTAGACCCCCCGCACGTCGAAAATACCGATCAGCAAGTACACGCACACTGTCAGTGCAAATCACGGCATCAAGAAGTCGTTGTTAACCGCGACGGTACACAAAGTCATGGATCGCGGGGCAAGATTTCCGACTTGACTAGAAAAGAGATGGAATATTTGCGAACTCAAGGATTTGATTTATGAGAAAGCTAGCCGGATTTAGAGCCCTAGGCACTGCAGTGGGCACCGATACGTCCATAGCGCTGGACGAAATTTCCATAATTGGCAGCGCAGACACCTTTCGTGCGCTCGGTAATTTTCTATTAAGGGCTTCCCGAGAAATCCAACTCCATGATATCGAGCATATGCACCTTCAAGATGCAATCGCGGATTTCTCTCAAGATAACCATGTCGACATCATCGTCCTCAATGAGAGGAGAATTAAACAGAAGGGGTGAAGCGATATACGGGCGGTGGCAAGGTCAGGGGTGAGTTAGAAACACTCCCCGCGCCGCGTTGGCGTTGATGCCGAAAACCAGGAAATCGTTATTTTGGACAAGACAGTCACTCATCCAAATGGAGATGAAGAGTTTCACGGACATGTGCGGTGCTGGTGCGACTTGCATGATACGCACCGCTCCGCATTACAGAGATCTGGAATGGCTACAAGCAAAGGAAAACTCGGGAGATAGCAGAATGGCGAATCTTTACACCAAATCTGAAATCGAACGTCTGCTTGGGTCCACCGACAGGAGTGTCGTTGCAGATGCATTGCTGAATCTGTGTTTCAACTCGGACGACCCGGAATGGATCCTGGATAAATGCATCCAAGCAATTAAGGATGGCGGAGATGATGAGATAAAAGGGCTGGCTATTACCTGCATTGGGCACGTCGCCAGAATGCATAAGAGGATTGATCGAAACAGGGTGATGCCAATTCTCGACCGTGAACTTGATAACCCGGTGCTGTCGGGAAGAGCGCAAGATGCCCTGGACGACATCGACCAGTTCGTTGAATAGTCTGGACGACATCAGAGATGATGCGGTTGCAGATATCAAGCCCCTATGAAAGCCGCGCGCTCGACACACAGGCGGCGACCTCGCTCGCCTGTGCGCGAAGCACACTTCAATCGTTGCCCCGGGCTCAATGCAGAATCTGACTCAAAAACAGCCTGGTTCTTTCATTCCGCGGATGATCGAAGAAGTCGTCCGGGTTGTTCTCTTCGATGATCTCGCCACGATCCATGAAGATCACCCGGTTGGCGACCTTGCGCGCGAAGCCCATTTCATGCGTCACGCAGATCATCGTCATGCCGCTTTCCTGCGCCAGCGTGACCATCACGTCCAGCACCTCCTTGACCATTTCGGGATCCAGCGCGGACGTGGGTTCGTCGAACAGCATGACCTTGGGATTCATGCACAACGACCGCGCGATCGCCACGCGCTGCTGCTGGCCGCCGGATAGCTGCCCGGGGAACTTGAGGGCCTGGTCCGGGATGCGCACGCGCTCCAGGTATTTCATGGCCGTGGCTTCGGCCTGGGCGCGGGATTGCTTGAGGACCCACATGGGACCCAGCGTCAGGTTTTCCAGCACGGTCAGGTGCGGGAACAGGTTGAAATGCTGGAACACCATGCCGACCTCGCGGCGGATGGTCTCGATGTGCTTCAGATCGCTGGTGAGCTCCGTGCCGTCGACGATGATCTGGCCTTTCTGGTGTTCTTCCAGCCGGTTGATGCAGCGGATCATCGTGGACTTGCCCGAGCCCGAGGGCCCGCATACCACGATGCGTTCACCCTGGGCGACGTTCAGGTTGATGTTGCGCAGGACGTGGAACTGGCCGTACCACTTGTTGACGTCCTGCAGGCGAATGATGGCATCGGACATGCCTGGTCTCCTTCGGATTTACCGGGCGTGCCCGGTGGCCAGGCGCTGCTCGAGCGCGCGGCTGTATTTGGACATGGAATAGCAGAAGACGAAGTAGATCAGCGAGATGAAGAGATAGGCCTCCACCCCGAAACCTCGCCACGCCGCGTCGGACAGGGCCGCCTTGGCCGCCAGCGTCAGGTCGAAGATGCCGATGATCACGACCAGCGACGTGTCCTTGAACAGGCTGATGAAGATGCCCACCAGCGGCGGAATCACGATCTTGAGCGCCTGCGGCAGGATGATCTTGCGCATCTGCTGCCAGTAGTTCAGGCCGAGCGAGTCCGCGCCTTCGTACTGCCCCTTCGGGATGGCCTGCAAGCCGCCGCGCACCGTTTCGGCGATGTAGGCCGCGGCGAACATGATGATGGCGATCTGTGCGCGCAGGAGCTTGTCGATGGTGAAGCCTTCGGGCAGGAACAGCGGCAGCATGACCGAGGACATGAACAGCAGGCTGATGAGCGGCACGCCGCGGATCAGCTCGATGTACACGACGCACAGCGCCTTGATCGCGGGCATTTTCGACCGGCGTCCCAAGGCCAGCAGCACGCCGATCGGAAAGGCGAAGGCGATGCCGAAGGTGGCCAGGATCAAGGTGAGCGGCAGGCCGCCCCAGCGGGCGCTTTCGACGTAGGTCAGGCCGAATACGCCGCCCCACATCAGCACGGCCACGGCCGCCAGGCCCAGCGTCCAGATGAGTGCGAGCTTGCCGTTCCAGAAGCGGCGCATGCCGCTTGCCACGATCACGGCGATGAGGATCACGGTGGCGATCAGCGGCCGCCATTGTTCGTCGAAAGGATACGTGCCGAACAGAATCAGCCGGTGCTTTTCAATGATGAAGGCCCAGCAGGCGCCGCCGGAGGCCCGGCATTCCTGCGCGTTGGCCGCGTCGAAGTTCGCCTTGATGAAGGCCCATTCCACCAGCGCCGGCACCGCCATCAGCAGGCCCCACGCCAGCAGCACGGTGATCAGAAGATTGAGCGGCGACGAGAACAGGCGCGCCCGCATCCAGGCCCAAGCGCCGGTCTGCGCGCCGGGCGGGGCGAGGTCCGCGCCCAGGGTTTGCGTAGTGTTGCTCATCTCAACGCTCCACCAGCGCGATGCGCTTGTTGTACCAGTTCATGAATATCGAGATCGACAGGCTGACCGTGAGGTAGGCGCCCATGATGATGAGGATGCCTTCGATGGCCTGGCCGGTCTGGTTCAGCGTGGTGTTCACGACCGACACGATGTCGGGGTAGCCGATGGCCACCGCCAGCGAACTGTTCTTCAACAGGTTCAGGTACTGGCTGGTCATCGGGGGGATGATGACGCGCAGCGCCTGCGGCAGGATCACCAGGCGCAGCACCAGGCGGCGCGGCAGGCCCAGCGAGCCGGCGGCTTCCCACTGGCCGTTGTTGACCGCCTGGATGCCCGAGCGCACCACTTCGGCGATGAAGGCCGAGGTGTAGACGGTCAGGCCCAGGAAGAGGGCGACGAACTCCGGCGTCAGCGTCAGCCCGCCGACGAAGTTAAAGCCCTTGAGCGCCGGCATGTCCAGCGTCAGCGACGCGCCGCTCGCGAGCCAGCCGATGAGGGGGAACGCGACCAGCAGGCCGATGGCAGTGCGGCCCAGCTTGAACGGCTGCCCGGTCGCCTCCTGGCGCTTGGTGGCCCAATGCCCCAGGACGACGATCGCCACGATGGCCAGCGCCAGTCCGCCCAGCATCCAGTCCAGCGACGCGCCTTCCAGCCCCGGCACCTTCAGCCCGCGATTGGAGATGAAGACGCCCGGGAGCGGATGGTGCGCCTGCCGCGGACCCGGCATGTTTTCGGTGATGAGCGCGTACCAGAAGAAGAGCTGCAACAGCAACGGCACGTTGCGCATCACTTCGACGTAAACGGAGGTGATCTTGTTGACCAGCCAGTTCTTGGACAAGCGGCCTACGCCGATGAAGACGCCCAGGACGGTCGCGGCCACCAGCGCCAGCAGCCCGACGCGCAGCGTGTTCAGCACCCCGGCGAAGATGGCCCGCCCGTAAGTGTCGGCGGGAGAGTAGGCGATGACCGTTTCGCCAATGGCAAAGCCCGCCTCGCGATTCAGGAAGCCGAAACCGGTCGAGATGTTGCGCAGCGACAGGTTGTGCAGCGTGTTGTGCACCAGGAACCAGACGGCGGCCCCGACGAGCGCCAGGGCCAGCGCCTGGTAGACCAGCGCGCGCGTGGCCGGGTCGTTCCAGGAGACCCGGCGCGGCGGCCGCTGCGCCGGGCGTTGAGCGATATGCGGCGCCACGGTTCAGCCCGCCATCAAGGCGCTGACCGCGACGGCCAGGCGGTCCATGCCTTGCTCGATGACCTCGGTGGAGGTCGCGAACGAGAAGCGCACATAGGGCGACAGGCCGTACGAACCGCCGTCGATCACGGCCACACCCGCTTCGCGCAGAAAAAAGAGGCTCACGTCCAGGTCGGTCTTCAGCTCCCCGTCGGGGCCTTTGCGGCCGATCAGGCCCTGCACGTTGGCGTACACGTAGAACGCGCCGTCCGGCATGGCGCACGAAATGCCCGGAATGTCGTTCAGGCGGCGCACGATCAGGTCGCGGCGGGCCTTGAAGATCTGGACCATCTCCGCGACGCTGGACTGGTCGCCTTCCAGGGCGGCCTGGGCCGCGGCCTGCGAGATCGCGCTGGGGCATGACGTGCTTTGCGACATGACCGTGCTCATCGCCTTGATCAGCTCGGCCGGGCCAGCGCCATAGCCGACGCGCCAGCCGGTCATGGCGTAGGACTTGGACATGCCGTTCACCACGAGCGTGCGTTCGATGAGCTGGGGCTCGACCTGCACGGGCGAGGCGTGCGCCTGGCCGCTGTAGGTGAAAGGCGCATAGATCTCGTCGCTCAGGATCCACACGTGCGGATGGCGCAGCAGCACGTCTGTCAGCGCGCGCAGTTCGGCGGCGCTGTAGACGGCGCCGCTGGGATTGCTGGGCGAGTTCAGGATCAGCCAGCGCGTGCGCGGCGTGATGGCCGCTTCCAGCGTGGCCGCGTCCAGCTTGAAGCCCTGCGATTCGGGGCCGGTCACGACGACCGGCTTGCCTTCGCCCAGCAGCACCATGTCCGGATAGGACACCCAGTACGGCGCGCACACGATGACTTCGTCGCCCGGCTCCAGGCTGGCGGTCAGCGCGGCGGCGATGATCTGCTTGGCGCCCGCGCCCACGGCGATCTGGTCCATGCCGTAGCGCAGGCCCAGGGTCTGTTCCAGGCTGTTGGCGATGGCGCGGCGCAGGCCCACCGTGCCGTTGGGGCTGGTGTAGCGGATGTCGCCGCCGGCGATGGCGTCCTGCCCGGCGCGCGCGATGTGCGCCGGCGTGGGCATGTCGGGCTCGCCCAGCGTGAAGTCGGCGATCTCGCGGCCCTGGCGGCGCAGTTCGTCCACGACGATCTTGGCGGCCATGCTGGGCGAGGGTTTGATCTGTTTGAGTCGGGCGTTGACGATGCTGTTCATGGTGTTGCTGCGTAAAGGTGTTTCAGGGGCGGGCCGCGCCCGCACGCCAGGAAAATAGGGCGGCTGCGCGTGAGGCGCAGCCGCGTCATGCCGGGACTTAACGCACCGGCCAGCCGTACATCAGGCCGCCTTGCGTCCACAGCTTGTTCAGGCCGCGCTCCAGCTTGAGCGGGCTGTTCTTGCCCATCGCGCGGTCGTAGCTTTCGCCGTAGTTGCCGACCTGCTTGATGATGTTGTAGGCCCACTTGTCGTCCAGGCCCAGGTTCTTGCCCATGCCCGGCGTCACGCCCAGGATGCGCTGGACGTTCGGGTTGGTGCTCTTGAGCATTTCATCGACGTTCTTGGACGTGATGCCGTATTCCTCGGCTTCGAGCATGGCGTTGAGCGACCAGCGCACGACGTTGAACCACTGTTCGTCGCCCTGGCGGACCATGGGGCCGAGCGGCTCCTTGGACAGGTTCTCGGCCAGGATTTCCCAGTCGTCCGGGTTGGCCAGGCGCGTGCGCATGTTGGCCGCGGTGTTGGACTTGTCGTTGGTGTAGGCGTCGCAGCGGCCGGATTCCAGCAGGCGGAAGTTCTCGTCGTAGTTCTCGACCAGCACGGGCTTGAAGCTCAGGCCGCGGCTGCGGAAGTAGTCCGACAGGTTCAGTTCGGTGGTGGTGCCGGGCTGCACGCAGATGGTGGCGCCGTCCAGTTCCTTGACGCTCTTGACGTTCATCGCCTTCTTCACGATGAGGCCCTGCGCGTCATAGAAGTTCACGCCCACGCCGATCAGGCCCAGCGTGGTGTCGCGGGTCAGCGTCTGCGTGGTGTTGCGCGACAGCATGTCGATCTCGCCCGATTGCAGCGCGGTGAATTTCGCCTGCGCCGTCAGCACGTTGCCCTTGACCTTGGAGGCGTCGCCGAACATCGCGGCCGCCACGGCGCGGCACATGTCCACGTCCAGGCCGGTCCATTCGCCCTTGCTGTCGAGCACCGAGAAGCCGGGAATGCCGGCAAAACCGCATTGCAGGAAACCCTTTTTCTTGACGGCGTCGAAGGTCACGCCGGCCTGCGCGCCGGAAGCAACGCACAGCAAGGTCGCCGCGACGGCGGAGCTCAGAAACTTGCGCATGGAGATTTCTCCTGGAGATCGAAAGTGCTTGAAAAAGCGGATGGGTCGGAAACGGCCAAGCGTGCGGGGACCGCCCCGGCAAAGCCGGGGAGGGCGCGTCGCGCATTCGGACGGGGGTCGAAAAGGGATGTGAGGCAGGCAGGCCGGCGGGGCCGGTCAGTCGTCGCGCCGGTGCCGGCGCGTGGTGTAGCGGTGGTACGTACTGCGGAGGGTAAGAATGGGGCTCATCGGCGGCACTGGTACGTCATGGGTCTAGTGGCGGCGCGCGGGTCGAGGGCCGGTATCGCGGCCGACGCCGTGCGTCATCCAATAAGACGTATGATGGCAGCCGTCATACAAGTAGACAAGTAAGGGGATTCCCGTAATTCGACACACGGGAAGGGTCTGGCTTCGGTGTTATTGCGCCGGCGGATGGGACAGCAGCTTGCGGTAACGCGCAATGCTGTCGCCCAGGTGGCGCGCCATGGCGGCGCGCGCGGCGCCGGGATCGCGGCGCATGATGGCGGTCAGAATCGCTTCGTGTTCGCGCACGTTGCGGGTTTCGTACATTTCCAGTTCTTCGGGCGTCTTGCCGCCATGCTTGATGTTCAGGTCCAGCATGACGTCGCGCACCGCGGCCTTGAGCAAGGCGGGAAAGTGCGGATTGTTGGACGCGCGGGCGATCGACAGGTGGAATTCGTAGTCGGCCTTGACGGCCGCTTCCATGTCGCGCGTGGCGCGGTTGAAGGCGTCGAAGGCTTCGACAATGCCGCTCAGGTCCGACGCGCTGCGACGCTCGGCGGCCAGTCCACAGGCCTCGACTTCCAGGCCGGCGCGCAGCTCCATGATGTGCAGGGCCCAGCGCGGGTCAGTGGCGGGTTCGACGACGAAATCGATGGGTTTTTCGCGGTCTTCGGTCACGAAGACGCCAATGCCGGGCTTGCTGACGAGGCGGCCGCTCAGGCGCATGGAGGCGACGGCTTCGCGGATGACGGTGCGGCTGACTTCGAACTCGTCACACAGCGCGTGCTCGGAAGGCAGCTTGTCGCCGGCGCGGTATTGGCGCGCATCCAGGCGCTTGGTCAGTTCATCGATGACGTAGTCGGTGAGGCGCGAGCGGGGAGGCCGGGCAGGAGTTTGCATTGTCTCTCTTATACGGAAATCGCTGCGGGCAGGGCAGGCGGCCCCGCGCGCGCAGCCGCAAGTGTACGCGTTCCCGGGGCGCGCCGCGGGTGTCCGGCCCGGGCGCGGGAGCGCGTCGCCGGGTGGCGCGGTCGCGGGACAGCATTGAGCCATATGACAACATACGGCCCGCGATTCGCCAACTTTTCTTTGCATCAAGAAGCAAAACGCCCTCCGGCGGAGGGCGTACTGGCGCTTACGCGGGCGCGGGTTTACTCCGCGCCGGACTTCTTGATCAGGGCGTCGAGCATTTCCATCTCTTCGCCGGTCAGGTCGGTCAGGGGTGCGCGCACCGGGCCTGCGTCGTGGCCGACGAGCTTGGCGCCGGCTTTGACGATGCTGACGGCGTAGCCGGCCTTGCGGTTGCGGATTTCCAGGTAAGGCAGGAAGAAGTCATCCAGCAGGCGGTTGGTGGTGTCGCTGTCGCCAGCGGCGATGGCGTTGTAGAACTCCATGGCCATCTTGGGCACGAAGTTGAAGACGGCCGACGAGTAGACGGGCACGCCCAGCGCGCGGTAGGCGGCGGCGTAGACCTCGGCGGTGGGCAGGCCGCCCAGGTACGAGAAGCGGTCGCCCAGCTTGCGGCGGATGCGGACCATGGATTCGATGTCGCCGATGCCGTCCTTGAAACCGACCAGGTTGGGGCAGCGGTCGGCCAGGCGGGCCAGGCTGTCGGCCGACAGACGCGACTGGGCGCGGTTGTAGACGATGACACCGATGTTGACGGACTTGCAGACCTGCTCGACGTGGGCGGCAATGCCGTCCTGCGAGGCTTCAGTCAGGTAGTGCGGCAGCAGCAGCACGCCCTTGGCGCCCTGGCGCTCGGCTTCCTGGGCGTAGGCGATGGCGGTGCGGGTGGGGCCGCCGGCGCCGGCCAGGATGGGCACCTTGCCCTTGCAGGTCTGCACGGCGGTGCGGATGACGTCGGAGTATTCCTGGGGCGCGAGCGAGAAGAACTCCCCGGTGCCGCCCGCGGCGAACAGGGCGGTGGCGCCGTAGGGGGCCAGCCATTCCAGGCGAGCCGCGTAGCTCTTGGCGTTGAAGTCGCCGTTCTGGTCGAAATCGGTCACCGGGAAGGAAAGCAATCCTTCCGAAACGATGTCTTTGAGTTCCTGCGGAGTCGTCATGGCTGTCTTCCAAATAGAGGAATGGGATGAGGAGGGGGTGCCGAAGTGCGGTCGCTGCCGAACCTGCGAGGTAAGTCATCGTACAACATACAAGTTGGGATAACAACCGGGTCTTCAGCAAATTGTTGTCGTACAACATGACCCCATGGTGATCAGCGATTTAGGAATTTCCCTAGATTGAATCCCGGCGCATGCCCAGCTATTCTCCCGCTTCATTGTCGTACGACAACGTACAAGAACGACGACAATTCCATATCCTTAGGAGACAAGCTTGAAGGCATTTCCCGTGTTGCGCCGTCTTTCCGCCGTCCTGGCGCTCGCCGCCGTGTGCGCCGCTCCCGTCCACGCTGCCGACGATTGGCCGTCCGGCAAGGCCATTACCCTGATCGTTCCGTTCGCCGCGGGCGGCACGTCCGACATCCTGGGCCGCCTGATCGCGCAGGAACTGGGCACCACGCTCAAACAGACCGTCGTGGTCGAAAACAAGGGTGGCGCGGGCGGCGTGCTGGGCGCGGATGCCGTGGCGCGTGCCAAGCCGGATGGCTACACGCTGCTGCTGGGCACCATCGCCACGCACGCGATCAACCCGTCGCTGCTGCCGAGCATCAACTACAACGCCGCGAAGGACTTTGCGCCGGTGATCCTGTTGGGCAGCATTTCCAACGTGCTGCTGGTGGGCGCGAACCAGCCGTACAAGAGCGTGCAGGACGTGGTTGCGGCGGCCAAGGCCAACCCGGACACGATCGCGTTCGGCTCGGCCGGCCAGGGCACGTCGCAGCATCTGTCGGGCGAAGTGTTCAAACAATTGACGGGCGCACACCTGACGCACGTGCCGTACCGCGGCAGCGCCCCGGCCATCCAGGACCTGATCGGCGGCCAGATTCCCAGCTCGTTCGAGACCGCCCTGGTCGCGCTGCCGTACGTGCAGAGCGGCAAGGTCCGGGCGCTGGCCGTGACGTCGGCCAAGCGGACCGCCGTGCTGCCGGACGTGCCGACCATGCAGGAAGCCGGCGTGTCGGGCTTTGACGTGAGCAGCTGGCAAGCCATCTACGCGCCGGCCAATACGCCGCCCGCCGTGGTCGAGAAGCTGAACAAGACCATCGCCGACATCGTCGCCAAGCCCGAGGTGAGCGCGAAGATGCAGGGACTGGGCCTGGCCTACACGCCCAACACGCCGGCCCAGTTCGCGGACTTCCAGTCCGCCGAGCAGGCCAAGTGGGCAAAGATCATTGCGGACGGCAAGCTCAAGCCGCAGTGATGCGTGGCAGGACATGAAAGCGCGGGGCCCGGCCGCGAGCCGGCCCGCGTGCTTTACCGGGAACCGCTGGCCGCCGCCAGCAATACGCCGCAGGCGACCAGCAGGCCGCCGAATACGCGATCGATCCCCTGGCGCGCGGCAAGCAGCCGGTCGCGGACCGCACCCGACGAAAAGCACACGGCCACCACGCTGAACCACGCCACGTGCGCCAGCGAGATGAAGGCGCCATAGCCGATCTGCACCGCCAGCGGCGTGTCGGGCCGCACCACCTGCATGAAGAGGCTCACGATGAAGACCGTGGTCTTGGGATTGAGCGCATTGGTGAGCAACCCGGTGCGCAGGGCCGCCGCATCGGTCATCGCCCCCCTGGCGCCGTCGCCGGCCGGGCCGGCGGGTCGGGCGCGCAGCATCGTGATGCCCAGATAGACCAGATAGGCCGCGCCGGCCAGCTTGATGGCATTGAAGAGCCAGATCGACTGCTGGATCAGCAGCCCGACGCCCACCAGCGTGTAGCCGACGTGGATCAGGACGCCCAGGCCGATGCCCAGGGCCGTCAGCACGCCCGCGCGCCGAGACAGCATCAAACTGTTGCGCGTCACCATCGCAAAGTCCGGCCCCGGACTCACGACGGCGAGCATGGTAATTGTGATGACAGCTATCAGTTCGGTCATGGCGTATCCTGGCGAATAAAACACTGAATGGCCAGGATGCTAGCGGCTGAGATCGAAGGCGTATAACGATGTTTTCTGACAATCATGGTGACTTGGGCTCACCATCATCCGATGCGCGCCTGCCGTCCCTGCTGGCGCTGCGGTGCTTCGAGGCGGCCGCCCGCCATGAGAATTTCAGCCAGGCGGCGGCCGAGCTGCATCTGACGCATGGGGCGGTCAGCCGGGCCGTGCGCCTCGTCGAAGACGAGTTGCAGGTGGCGCTGTTCGATCGGCGCAATCGGCGCGTGTTCCTGACCGACGCCGGCCGCACGCTGGCCCGCGCGGTGGGCAGTGGCCTGGGCCTGATGCGCCAGGCGGTCGGTGAGTTGCGCGCCAGTGCGCGGCTGGGGCGCCGTTGGGTGCTGTCGTGCGAGCCGACCCTGCTGATGCGTTGGCTGATCCCGCGCTGGCCGGATTTCCAGGCGCGGCATCCCGATATCGACGTGCATCTGGTGGCGGGCGGCGGGCCGTTTTCGTTTGCCAGCGGCATCGACCTGGCGATCCGCCGCGATGACTTTGCCTGGCCCGACAGCCATTACGCCGCGCCCTTGTTCGCGGAACGGGTGGGCCCGGTGTGCCATCCCGGCAAGCTGGCTGCGTGGTTCGATCAGGAAAATGCGGGTCTGGCGCTGAAGGCGGACGCGCCGCGCCTGCATACGCGCACGCGGCCGGGCGCGTGGCGGGAATGGGCGGCCGCGGCCGGGCAGCCTGCGCCCGATGGGTCGGGGCAGGCCTTCGATCATTTCTATTTCAGCCTGCAGGCCGCGTTGGCGGGCCTGGGGGTGGCGATCGGTCCGTGGCCGCTGGTGCGCGACGACCTGGAGAGCGGCCTGTTGGCCGCCCCGATGGGCTTCGTCGAAGACGGATCGCGCTACTGCCTGCTTGCGCCCCAGCCCGTGCAGCCGGGTAGCCCGCAGGGCGACCTGCTGGCGTGGCTGCAGGCGATGGCGTAGCCGCAGGCGCCGCATGGCGCGGCGCCTGCGGATCGGACGTCAGGCAATGGCCATCAAGCACTGGCCATCAAGCACTGGCCATCAAACAACGGCCATCAAACAACGGCCAGACCGGCCCTCAGGCTACGGCCAGCTTGCCGTCCACCATGCGCGTCAGCCCCAGCGGATTTTCGCGCTTGATGCCGTCGGGCAACAGGGCGTCGGGCAGGTCCTGGTAGCAGACCGGACGCAGGAAGCGGCGGATGGCAGTGGCGCCGACCGAGGTCGAGGCCGGGTTCGACGTGGCCGGGAAGGGACCGCCATGGACCATGGCATGGCTCACTTCCACGCCCGTCGGGTAGCCGTTTGCCAGGATGCGGCCGGCCTTGCGCTCCAGCACGGGCAGCAGCGCGCGCGCGTCGTCCAGGTCGGCATCGTCCACGAACAGCGTGGCGGTCAGCTGGCCTTCCAGGTGCTCGGCCACGGCGCGGACCTGCGCCGCATCCTTGCAGGCCACGACCAGCGAGGCCGGGCCGAAGACCTCGGCTTCCAGTTCGCGCGACGCCAGGAACTGGTCGGCGCTGGCGCCGAACACCACTGCCCCGGCCGCGTTGCAGGCCGGATTGGACGGTTCGCCACGGCCCACGGTCGATACGCTGGCGTGGCGGGCCAGGGCATCGGCCCCTTGCTCATAGGCCGAGAAGATGCCGGGCGTCAGCATGGTGGCGGCGCCCTTGGCCTTGACGGCGTCGGCGGCGGCCTGGCGGAAGCGGTCCAGCGCCGGGCCCTCGATGCCGATGACCAGGCCCGGGTTGGTGCAGAACTGGCCCACGCCCATCGCCAGCGAGTCCACGAAACCCTTGGCGATGGCTTCGGCGCGGGCTTCCAGCGCGGCCGGCAGCAGGAACACGGGGTTGATGCTGGACATTTCCGCGTAGACGGGGATGGGCACCGGGCGGGCGTTGGCGGCGTTCACCAGCGCCAGGCCGCCGCGGCGCGAACCGGTGAAGCCGATGGCCGTAATGGCGGGATGGATCGCCAGCGCCGTGCCGATTTCATTGCCGGCGCCGAACAGCAGCGAGAACGTGCCCTCGGGCAGGCCGTGCTTGGCGACGGCCTGCTGGATCGCGCGGCCGACCAGTTCGGACGTGCCGGGGTGGGCGTTGTGCGCCTTGACGACGACCGGGCAGCCCGCGGCCAGCGCCGAGGCCGTGTCGCCGCCCGCGACCGAGAAGGCCAGCGGAAAGTTGCTGGCCCCGAACACCGCGACCGGACCCAGGGGCACGTTCGCCAGGCGCAGGTCGGCGCGCGGCAGGGGCTGGCGCTCGGGTTGGGCCGGGTCGATGGTGGCGTCCAGGAAATAGCCGTCGCGCACCACGCGGGCGAACAGGCGCAATTGGCCCACGGTGCGGCCGCGTTCGCCCTGCAGGCGGGCGACCGGCAGGCCGGTTTCCTGGTGGGCGCGCTCGATCAGCGCATCGCCCAGGGCCAGGATGCCTTCGGCGATGCTTTCCAGGAACTGGGCGCGCGTCTCCAGCGGCAGGGCGCGGTACGGGTCGAAGGCCGCGCGGGCCAATTCGGCGGCGCGGGACACGTCATCGGACGAGCCGGCGGGGTAGGCGGGTTCCAGGCGTTCGCCCGTGGCGGGATTGATGGCGTATTGGGCAGCGCCCGCGCCCAGGACGGCGGTCGAGCCGATCAACATCTGGCCGGTCAGGTTCATGGTCATCTCCAGAAAAGGGACGCCCGGTCGAAAGGACGGGCGGTTTTGCCTGCGGCGGGTCCGGGGAAAAAAATGCCCCCGGACCGGGGGCAGGCAGTAAGCGGGTGGCGCGAGGCTTACTCGGCGCCGGACTTCTTGATCAGGGCGGCCAGCATTTCCATCTCTTCGCCGGTCAGGTCGGTCAGGGGGGCGCGCACCGGGCCTGCGTCGTGGCCGACAAGCTTGGCGCCGGCCTTGACGATGCTGACGGCGTAGCCGGCCTTGCGGTTGCGGATTTCCAGGTAGGGCAGGAAGAAGTCATCCAGCAGGCGGTTGGTGGTGTCGCTGTCGCCGGCGGCGATGGCGTTGTAGAACTCCATGGCCATCTTGGGCACGAAGTTGAAGACGGCCGACGAGTAGACGGGCACGCCCAGCGCGCGGTAAGCGGCGGCGTAGACCTCGGCGGTGGGCAGGCCGCCCAGGTACGAGAAGCGGTCGCCCAGCTTGCGGCGGATGCGGACCATGGATTCGATGTCGCCGATGCCGTCCTTGAAACCGACCAGGTTGGGGCAGCGGTCGGCCAGGCGGGCCAAGCTGTCGGCCGACAGGCGCGACTGGGCGCGGTTGTAGACGATGACGCCGATGTTGACGGACTTGCAGACCTGCTCGACGTGGGCGGCAATGCCGTCCTGCGAGGCTTCGGTCAGGTAGTGGGGCAGCAGCAGCACGCCCTTGGCGCCCTGGCGCTCGGCTTCCTGGGCGTAGGCGATGGCGGTGCGGGTGGGGCCGCCGGCGCCGGCCAGGATGGGCACCTTGCCCTTGCAGGTCTGCACGGCGGTGCGGATGACGTCGGAGTATTCCTGGGGCGCGAGCGAGAAGAACTCCCCGGTGCCGCCAGCGGCGAACAGGGCGGTGGCGCCGTAGGGGGCCAGCCATTCCAGGCGAGCCGCGTAGCTCTTGGCGTTGAAGTCGCCGTTCTGGTCGAAGTCGGTCACCGGGAAGGAAAGCAATCCTTCCGAAACAATGCCCTTGAGTTCCTGCGGAGTCGTCATGTTGCGCTCATCCCTAAATGGCCGTCGCAGGCGGGAGGGGGTGCTTGCGAACGGGATGCGGTGGTAAAAGGTGAGTCATCGTACAACATCGAATTGCCGGATTCAAGGCATGTCCCCATGAGACGACCCGTTTACAAGGGGAAACCCGAAATTCCTTTCTGAAGGCTTTCAGCGATATTCTCTTGGTTGTACGATAACGTACGGTGTCCGCAGCGGGACATCCATCAGGCAAAAGGATTCAACATGCAGGTTGCAGTCGAGCAGGCGCCAGTGCTTATCAAGATTCACCCCGACGACAACGTCGCCATCGTGGCCAACGATGGCGGATTGCCCGCGGGAACCGTTCTGCCCGACGGGCTCCAGTTGGTGGACGCGGTGCCGCAAGGGCACAAGGTCGCTTTGGTCGACCTGGCCGAGGGCGACGCGGTGGTGCGCTACAACGTGGTGGTCGGCTATGCGGCCAAGGCCTTGCCGCGCGGCAGCTGGATCAACGAGCGCGTCACGACCATGCCGGCCGCACGCACACTGGAAGACCTGCCAGTGTCCACCCGCGTCGCGCCGCTGCCTCCGCTGGAGGGCTACACCTTCCAGGGCTACCGCAATGCCGACGGCACGGTGGGCACGCGCAATATCCTGGCCATCAGCACCACGGTGCAGTGCGTGCAGGGCGTCGTGGAACACGCGGTCGCGCGCATCCGCCGCGAACTGCTGCCGCTGTACCCGAACGTGGACGACGTGGTGGGCATCGAGCACACCTACGGCTGCGGCGTCGCCATCGACGCGCCCGGCGCGGCCATTCCCATCCGCACCCTGCACAACATCGCCCGCAACCCGAATTTCGGGGGCACGTCCATGGTCGTCAGCCTGGGCTGCGAAAAACTGCAGCCCGAGCGCCTGCTGGCGCCCAACGCCATTCCCATCCGGGCGGGCGATGGCATGGCCGGGGAGGGCGTGGACACCATCGTGCTGCAGGACGAAGAGAACATCGGCTTTGAATCGATGATCGCGCTCATCATGCGCACCGCCGAGCGCCATCTGCAAAAACTCAACGCCCGCCAGCGCGAGACCTGCCCCGTGTCCGACCTGACCGTCGGCGTGCAATGCGGCGGCAGCGATGCGTTTTCCGGCGTGACGGCCAATCCGGCCGTCGGCTTTGCGACTGACCTGCTGGTGCGCGCCGGGGGCACCGTGATGTTCTCGGAGAACACCGAAGTGCGCGACGGCATCGACCAGCTCACCGCGCGCGCCGAAACGCCGGAAGTGGCCGACGCGCTCATCCGCGAAATGGCCTGGTACGACGCCTACCTGCAGGGCGGCATGGCCGACCGCAGCGCCAACACCAGTCCGGGCAACAAGAAGGGCGGCCTGTCGAACATCGTCGAGAAGGCGATGGGCTCGATCGTGAAGTCCGGCTCTTCGCCGATCCATGGCGTGCTGTCGCCAGGCGACCGCCTGACGCGCAAGGGTTTGATCTTTGCCGCCACGCCCGCCAGCGATTTCATCTGCGGCACGCTGCAACTGGCGGCCGGCATGAACCTGCACATTTTCACCACCGGCCGCGGCACGCCCTATGGGCTGGCGCAGGTGCCGGTCATCAAGGTCGCCACGCGCTCGGCGCTGGCGCGCCGCTGGCATGACCTGATGGACGTGGACGCCGGCGTCATCGCCACGGGCCAGGCCTCGATCGAACAAGTCGGCTGGCAGCTCTTCCAGATGATGCTGGACGTGGCCAGCGGCAAGCAGCAGACCTGTGCGGAAAAACTCAAGCTGCACAACGCCCTGGCGCTGTTCAACCCCGGCCCCGTGACCTGATCGGGGCCCCTTCGATCCGCAGTGCCATCGCAGAATAAAACCACCGAGAGGAGACAGCCGATGGAAATTGACCCCAAAGTCCAGGCCGGCCGGCGCCGGCTGTTGGGCGCCGCGCTTGCGCTGGGACCCGCCAGCCTGGTCCAGGCGCAATCGTTCAGCTTCACCCCGCAGCAGCGGTATCCGGACCCGTCGGTGCGGATCCTGGATCCGGAATTCACCAAGTACCGCATCTACAGCAGCAGCGTCGAGCAGCTGGCCACCGGCTTTCGCTGGCTGGAAGGCCCGGTCTGGTTCGGCGACGGGCGCTATCTGCTGGTGTCGGATATCCCCAATAACCGCATCCTGCGCTGGGACGAGACCACCGGCCAGGTCAGCGTGTTCCGCCACCCGTCCAATTTCAGCAATGGCCTGGCGCGCGACCGCCAGGGCCGGCTGCTGACCTGCGAACACCTCACGCGCCGCGTCACGCGCACGGAATACGACGGCAGCATCACCGTCCTGGCCGACCGCTTCGACGGCAAGCGTTTCAATTCGCCCAACGACATCGTCTGCCAGCGCAACGGCGCCATCTGGTTCACCGATCCCCCGTTCGGTATCGGCGGGCACTGGGAAGGCGAGAAGGCCACCCCGGAACTTCCGCTCTCGGTCTATCGCATCGATCCGGCCAACGGCCGGGTGACGCTGGCGATCGGCGACATGGCCGCGCCCAATGGCCTGTGCTTCTCGCCCGACGAAAAAGTGCTTTACGTGGTCGAGTCGCGCCACCAGCCCCACCGCGTGGTCTGGGCCTTCGACGTGGGCGCGGACGGCGCGCTGTCCAACAAGCGCCTGCACATCGACGCCCAGGGACCCGGCGCCCTGGACGGCATCAAGTGCGACGAGGCCGGCAATCTGTGGTGCGGCTGGGGCAGCAACGGCTCGCCCGACGCCAAGCCCGAGGAGCTGGACGGCGTGATGGTCTTCAACCCGGCCGGCAAACCCATCGGCCACATCCGGCTCCCGGAACGCTGCGCCAATCTGTGCTTCGGCGGCGCCAAGCGCAACCGCCTGTTCATGGCCAGCAGCCATTCGCTTTATGCCCTGTACGTGGAGACGCGCGGCGCGGCATAGGCATATCCCCACCGCGGCCTCACGCGGCCGCGGAACACTTCAGCACACATACCAATCCGTGTGGAGACAGCATGAACCCGAGCAAAAGACAGTTCCTGGGCAGCGCCGCCGCGCTTTGCCTGACGCCGCTGGTGCCAGCATGGGCCCAGTCGGCCGAGTGGCCGACGCGCCCCGTGCGCATCGTGGTGCCTTACCCGCCCGGCGGTTCGTCGGACATCATCGCGCGCATCCTGGCGCCCCGGCTGTCCGAGGCTCTCAAGCAGACCGTGGTCGTCGAGAACAAGCCCGGCGCCAACGGCAACCTGGGCGCGGGACTGGTCGTGCAGTCGGCGCAGGAAGGCCACACGGTGTTGCTGTGCGACGTGGGCGCGCTGGCGATCAGCCCGTCCGTCTACACCAAGCTGACCTTTGACCCGTCCAAGGACCTGCGCGCGGTGGGCATGCTGGCCTACTCGCCGCACGTGCTGGCGGTGCATCCGGACGTGCCGGCCAAGACGTTGCAGGACCTGGTCGAGCTGTCCAAGAAAGAGCGCATCAACTTCGCGGTCACCGCCATCGGCAGCGCGCCGCACCTGGCCGCCGTGGCCGTTCAGCAGGCCACGGGCGCGCAATGGGAGTACGTGCCGTACAAGGGCGGCTCGCAGGCGGTCACCGACACCATCGGCGGCCAGACGCAGATCATCATGAACGGCCTCCTGGCCACGCTGCCGCACATCAAGTCCGGCAAACTGCGCGCCGTTGCGATTTCCAAAAGCGAACGCATGAAACTGGTGCCGGACATCCCGACCATCTCGGAGCAGGGCGTCAAGGGCTTCGAATCGGGCACCTGGCAGGGCGTGATGGCGCCCTCGAACATGACCGACCCGGTGGCCACGCGCCTGTCCACACTGATGGCGCAGATCATCAGCGAGCCCGAAATCGCCGCGAAACTGAACGAGCAGGGCGCCGAGATCGTCACCAAGAGCCCGGCCGAGCTGGCGCAGTTCTTCAACGGCGAGCGTGCCCGCTGGGCCAAGGTCGTGGCCACCACGGATATCCGCCTGGATTGATCTGCGCGGCTTCGATACACGCTGCAACTCCCCCGCCTTGCGAGAGGCGGGGGAAGGGCGCACACTGGGAATGAACCGGCCCGGTCCGGGCGGACCCGACCGTTTCGGCCGGCGCCGACCCAGCCGGGCCGTCCCGGTGGAGCCTACCGATGAAATCCCTGGTCGCCCTGGCGGCGCTGTCGGCAGCGGTCTGGTGCCATCCCGCAATGGCGCGTGATGCGCTGCCTGCCGTTCCCCAGCCGCCCGCATCCGCGCGCACCATGCCCGATACCTGCCTGGGCACGGACTGTCCGCGCATCGTGGATCCGGGCAAGCTCAACCGCGACTGCCTGGGCACGTCCTGCCCAGGGTCCCGATATCCGTCCCCGGCCCAGGCCTCCCCAAGACCGCAGGACCAGCCGGGTTTGAAGGGCGCGCCCAAATCGTGGCTGCCCCCCATGCCGCCAAGGCCGGGTCAACCGCCCGTCGGGCCCCTGACGCCGGCGCCGGCGCTGCCGCGGTAGAAGAACGAACGACAGTCCTCCGGAAAATAAACCGGCAAATAAACCGGCAAAAGAAGGCGACAGGAAGGATGATTGTGCAAAAAAAGACTTTAATATCAGAATCTTGCAAACCAATTAATCGGTAGTTAAACCGGCAAAAATGTACGATTCTCCGCATCAGTTCCTGCCCCTGCAACCCGCCGCCCATCTGCTTCAACCCTATCGCGAACGCGCTAAGAGAGATGCTGCGGAGCATGAATTCGTATTGCAGCAATCGGATTGAAGGACAGAGCACCACGCCCAGGAACATTGATGCAGCCCTGCACCACGACTTTACGGATCAACCGGAAGTGGCGCGGTTGCAGCGAATCGCTTTAGCGCATATCAACGCGGAGCGCGCGGTCGAGCAGCCGGACATGGCTGTCGCTCCGCTTGATGCGAAGTTTGTCCAGATTGCGCATGATGCGCTATATGGGCGATTGGCGGCTGCCGACAGAACAACCAAAGATGGGTTGATCGTTGAGCCCGGTGCGCTACGCCGCATCGACATCTGGCTGCCGCAGACGCCCCGCGACAGGGAGATCTGGACGGTCGGGGAAACCTCTCTCAACAGGGGCTGCTCCAGTGGGTCGACTACTTCTTGCGCGTTTGCGAGGACCAATTGGAATATATGGTCCGAATGCTGGCGCTCGATTCAATGAAAGCGAAGATCAAGGCGGCTGTCCAGGTGGAGGCAGCAAAAGGGAGGCTGCGCGAAGAAGTCGCGCTACCGCTATACCACCTGTTTGCGGCAGGCCCCGCCACCCGGGGTGAGTTTATCCAGATGACGGGGTTGGGCGAACGCACGGGGCGGGCAGCACTGTCTGCAGTATTGAAGTGCGGTTTGGCCGCATCCGAAACTTCTCGGGCTCCCGTCCGCTTCGCGTTTCCTTTGGATGCTTTGCCAGTGCTGTTTCCCGCCCTGTATGGCGTCGGAGAATAGCGCGCGCCGACGCTCAAACCGCCAGGCTGATCCAGGTCGTCTTCAGGTCCGAGTACTTGTCCAGCGCGTGCAGCGACTTGTCGCGGCCGAAGCCTGACTGCTTGACGCCGCCGAACGGCACCGAGATGTCGCCGTCGGCGTAGCAGTTGACCCACACCAGCCCCGCGCGCAGCCGGCGCGACAGGCGGTGGGCGCGGGACAGGTTGGCGGTCCACAGCCCCGCGCCCAGACCGTAGACCGAGTCGTTGGCCAGGCGGATGGCGTCGTCTTCCGACGTGAAGCGCTGGGCCGCCAGCACCGGGCCGAAGATCTCCTCGCGCACCAGCGAACTGTCCTGGCCGGCGCAATCGAAGATGGTGGGCTCGATGTAGTAGCCGCCGGTCGCCGCCAATGCCTGGCCGCCGCCCATCCGCAGGTTGGCGCCCTCGGCCTTGCCTGCGGCGATGCGGTCCAGCACGCCGCGCATCTGGCGTTCGTCGACCATGGCGCCCATGGCGGTCGCCGGGTCCAGCGGGTCGCCGGGCTGCAGGCCCGCCGCGAAGGCGGCAACCTTTTCCATGAAGGCATCGTAGATGCCGTCCTGCACATACAGGCGCGATCCCGCGATGCAGACTTCGCCCTGGTTTGAAAAGATCGCCAGCGCGGCCGCCTGGGCGGCCCGGTCCAGGTCGGGGCAGTCGTCGAAGACGATGTGCGGCGACTTGCCGCCGCATTCCAGCCACACGCGCTTCAGGTTCGACTGGCCCGAATACTCCATGAAGCGCTTGCCGGTGGCAGTGGACCCGGTGAACGCAATGCAATCGACGTCCGGATGCCGTCCCAGCGCCTGGCCGGCGACCGCGCCCAGGCCGGGCACGACGTTGAAGACGCCTGGCGGAATGCCGGCCTCGCTGGCCAGCGCGGCCAGCCGGATCGCCGACAGCGAGGCCTGTTCGGCCGGCTTGAGGATCACGCTGTTGCCCGCGGCCAGCGCCGGAGCGACCTTCCAGGCCGCCATCATCAGCGGGTAGTTCCACGGCACCACCGCGGCCACGACGCCGAGCGCTTCGCGCGTGATCGTGGCCAGGGCGTCCGGCCCGGTGGGCGCGATCTCGTCGTAGATCTTGTCGATGGCCTCGGCGTACCAGGCGTAGCAGCGCGCGGTTTCCGGCAGGTCGAAGGCCAGCGCGTCGCGGATCGGCTTGCCCATGTCCAGCGTTTCCAGCAGGGCCAGTTCTTCCTGGTTCGCCTCGATCAGCGCGGCCAGGCGCAGCAGGCGTTCCTTGCGCTGGCGCGGGGCCAGCCCGCTCCAGACGCCTGCTTCGAAGGCCCGCCGGGCGGACTGGACCGCCCGGTCCACGTCGGCGGGGCCGCAGGCCGCCACGTCGGCCAGCCTGCGGCCGTCAATGGGGCTGGTGGCGGGGAGCGTGGCGCCGTCGGCGGCGTCGCAATAGGCGCCGTCGATATAGGCCTGGCCGCCGATGGCCAGGGACGCGGCGCGAGCGCGCCAGTAGGCGGCGTCGCGGGCGCTCATGCGCGCACCTGCGCGTCGTTGGCGCGCGCCACCATGGCGTCGAGCAGCACGTTGCAGCCGGCTTCCAGATCGGCGGGCTTGGCGTCCTCGATCTCGTTGTGGCTCACGCCGTCCTTGCAGGGCACGAAGATCATGGCGGTGGGCGTCACGCTGGCCATGTAGACCGCGTCGTGGCCGGCGCCGGTCACGATGTCCATCGCGGGCAGGCCGCGGCGGGCCGCGCCGTCGCGCACCTTGCCCACCAGGTCCAGGTCGAAAGGCGTGGGCGGGAAGTACTGTACCTGCTTGACGTCCACCGTCACGCCGTGGCGTTCGGCCACGTCGGCGCAGACGGCGAGCCAGCGTTCGTCCATGCCGGCCAGCGTGGCCTCGTCCTCGTGCCGCAGGTCGACGGTGAAGCGGACCTGGCCCGGGATGACGTTGCGCGAACCCGGATGGGCGTGGATCTCGCCCACCGTGCCGCGCCCGTGGGGCTGGTTGTCGTTGGCGATGCCCACCACGGCCTGCAGCAGGAAGCTGGCGGCATAGAGCGCGTCGCGGCGGATCGGCATCGGGGTCGGACCCGCGTGCATTTCCATGCCGGTCACGCACACGTCGTACCAGCGCACGCCGAGCGAGCCGGTCACCACGCCGACCACCTTTTCCTCGTGTTCCAGGATGGGGCCTTGTTCGATATGCGCCTCGAAATAGGCGCCCACCGGGCGGCCGCCCACCGGGTCGGCGCCGGCATAGCCGATGGCGGCCAGCTCGTCGGCCACCGACTTGCCGTCGTGGTCGCGCGCGGACAGGGCCACTTCCAGCGGGAATTTACCGGCGAAAACGCCCGAGCCCATCATCACGGGCAGGAAGCGCGAGCCTTCCTCGTTGGTCCAGATGGCGACCTCGAGCGGCGCTTCGGTGACGACGCCGTGGTCGTTCAGGCTGCGCATGACCTCCAGGCCCGCCAGCACGCCGTAGCAGCCGTCGAACTTGCCGCCGGTGGGCTGGGTGTCGATATGGCTGCCGGTCATGACCGGGGGCAGGTCGTTGTTGCGGCCGGCACGGCGCGCGAAGATGTTGCCCACCTGGTCCACGCGCAGCGTCATGCCTGCCTCGCGCATCCACCCCGTGACCAGGTCGCGGCCCTGGCCGTCCAGCGCCGTCAGCGCCAGCCGGCAGTTGCCGCCCTTGGCCGTGGCGCCGATCCGGGCCAGGTCCATCAGCGACTGCCACAGCCGCTGTCCATTGATAGAAATCGTGGTCGTCATGTCAAAAGGTCCGTGTGTTCATTGGCCCGAGCGGGCGATGCGGGCTTGCGCGGCCTCGCGGATGCCCATGAGGGTTTCGCCGGGCGCGATGCCGTTGGCGTCGTAGCGGATCTCCAGCAGCGCGGGCAGGCTCTCGCGTTCGGCGAACGCCAGCGCGCGCTCGAAGGCCGGGCCGAAGTCGGCGGTGTTTTCGACCGCCTCGCCGTAGCCGCCGTAGCCGCGGATGATCTGGGTGAAGTCGGGGTTCTCGAAGCCCAGCGCGATGGCGCGGGCGGGGAACTCGCGTTCCTGGTGGGCCCGGATCGTGCCCCAGATGCCGTTGTTGAAGACGAGCACGACCACGCCCAGGCGGTACTGCATGGCCACGCCCAGTTCCTGCATGTTCATCTGGAAGCAGCCGTCGCCCGCGTAGCAGACCGCGGCGCGCTGGCGGTCTTCGAGCTTGGCGGAAATCGCCGCCGGCAGCCCGTAGCCCATCGAGCCGACAGTGGGCGTGAGGCTCGTGCCCGGTCCGGCGTAGCGGCGGTAGCGGTGCGGATACAGCGCGTAATTGCCCGCACCCACGGTGATGCAGGCGTTCGCCGGCAGGTGCGCGTCCACGTAGGCGGCGGCCGCGTCCAGGCTCATCGGGCCGGGCGAGGGCAGCGGCGCCAGGCTGTCGACCAGTTCCTGATGCGCGGCGCGCACCTTGTCGCCGCGCGGCGCGGCATGGCCGGGCGCCAGGCCCGCCACGGCGGCGGCGAAGCTGGCCACGTCGGCGACGATGGCCTGCGTGGGCGAAAACACGCGGCCCAGTTCGGCAGCGTCGGGATACACGTGGATGAGCTTCTGGCGCGGCAGCGGGCTTTCGAGCAGGGTGTAGCCCTCGGTCGTGGCCTCCCCCAGCCGCGTGCCCACGGCCAGCACCAGGTCGGCATCGCGCAGGCGTTGGCGCAGCGCGGGCGTCATGGCCCAGCCGACGTGGCCGGCGGCGTTGGGGTGGCGCTGGTCGAAGCACTCCAGGCGGCGCCACGCGGTGCCCACGGGCAATTCGAAGCGCTCGGCGAAACCGGCGATCTGGTCGATGGACGCCTGGCGCCAGCCGTTGCCGCCCACGAGCAGGAAGGGGCGCTCGGCCGCGTCCAGCAATTCAGTCATGCGCGCCAGGTCGGCGGCGCCGGGGTGGCTGTGCACGCGCGGGTAGCGCGGCAGGTCGGCCACGCGGGCGCGGCCCCACAGCGTGTCTTCGGGCAGCGCCAGCACCACCGGGCCCGGACGGCCGCTGGTGGCCACGGCGAAGGCGCGCGAGATGAACTCGGGGATGCGGTCGGTGCGGTCGATCTGGGCCACCCACTTGGCCATCTGCCCGAACATCCGGCGGTAGTCGATCTCCTGGAAGGCCTCGCGCTCGATGAAGTCGTTGCCGACCTGGCCCACGAACAGGATCATCGGCGTGGAGTCCTGGAACGCGGTGTGCACGCCGATGCTGGCGTTGGTCGCGCCCGGTCCGCGCGTGACAAAGCAGATGCCGGGTTCGCCGGTCAGCTTGCCGTAGGCCTCGGCCATGTAGGCCGCGCCGCTTTCCTGGCGGCAGACGATCGGCTCGATCGCGCCGGTGTGCTCGTTCAGCGCGTCGATGCAGGGCAGATAGCTTTCGCCGGGAATCATGAATACGCGGCGCGCGCCATGGATGCGCAACTGCTGCATCAGGATCTGACCGCCGTTGCGTTCGGGAATTGCTGCTGACGTCATGCGCAGTCTCCTAGTTGCGGGGCGGCCTGCGCGCGGCGCTCGGCGGCCCATTGTTCGAATTGTCGGTGGCGCGCCAGCAGGCGGCGCGCGGTGTTGTAGACGGGCGGGTCGATGCGCTCGGCGTCCTGGCGGCCGGCGCGCTGCGCCTCGAAGCGCGCCACGCAGTCCAGCGCGGCGGACACCTCGGCCGGCGCGGGGGTGAACACGGCGTGGATCACGGGGATCTGTTCGGCCACGGTGGCGCACTTGGACTTCAGGCCGATCCGGCGCGCCCAGCGCACGTCGGCCTCCAGCGCCGGCAGGTCGCGGTAGTTGAAGGGGCAGTCGATCGGCGCGCAGCCGGCCGCCGTGCAGTCCACCAGGAAGCGGGCGCGCAGGTGGTGCAGCTCGATGCCGTCCTTGCCGCGCTCCGCGCCCAGGCTCGCGGTCAGGTCTTCGGCCGCCAGCAGGCAGGCCGACACCCGCGGGCTGGCGGTCAGGATCTCGTAGGCGCGGTGCACGCCCAGGGCGGATTCCAGCGTGGGGACGATCTCGGTGCTGCCGGCGGGCAGGCCCAGCTCGGCTTCGAGCGCGCTGATGGCCTGGTCCAGCGCGGCGATCTGCGCGGCGCTTTCCGCATGCGGCAGAAAGACGGCGTCCGGCGCGCCGGGCATCACGCCCCGCAGGTCCGCCAGGCCGTCCTCTTCCAGCTTGTTGATGCGCACGGCCGCCACCACGCCCTGGGCGCGGCAGTCGGCGAACAGCGCGGCAATGCGCGGGCGCGCCGCCGGGCGGTCGGCCGGCGCGGTGAACTCTTCCAGGTCGGCGACCAGGGCGTCGGCGCCGCTGGCCAGGCCCGCGGCCTGGGCCGCGGCATCCATGCCAGGCACGAACATCCAGCTACGGCGCAGGGCCGCCGGACGGCGCAGGGAGGTAACAGGGATCATTGCACGTGCCTCGGCAGGAACAGGACGAGTTCAGGGACAAAGGTCAGCAGCAGCATCACGGCCGTCATGGCCAGCATCATCCACGACAGCGGACGCAGCGTCTGCATCATGTTGATGCCGCCGATCTTGCAGGCGGCCATCAGGTCCACACCCACCGGCGGCGTATTGGCGCCGATCGCCATGTTGATCGACAGCAGGATGCCGAAGTGGACCGGATCGATGTTGTAGTGGGCCAGCACCGGCATCACGACCGGCGCGACGATGATGATGACCGGGATCGCTTCCATGAAAGTGCCCAGTAGCAACAGCACCACCGTCAGCACCAGCAGCACGGCGACGCGGCTGTCGGTCCATTCGACCAGCAGCGTGGAGAGTGCCTGCGGCACCTGTTCGGCCACCAGCACCCAGGCGAACAGCCCCGAGGCGCCGATGAGCAGCAGGATGGAGGCGCTGCTCTCGCCGGTGGACTTCAGGTTGTCCCACAGCGAGCGCAGGCTCAGCGTGCGGTACCAGAAAAAGCCGATCAGCACCGCGTAGAGGATGGCGCTGGACGCGGCCTCGGTGGCGGTGAAGATGCCGAAGCGGATGCCGCCGATGATCAGGACGGGCACCATCAGCGCCGGCAAGGCGTCGACCGCGGCGGCGCGCAGCTCTTCCCAGGAGAACGGCTGGCCGCCCGCCCAGTTGTGCTTGCGCGATTGCCAGATGGCCACGCCGATCAGCGACAGGCCCAGCAGGATGCCAGGGATGATGCCGGCCATGAACAGCTTGCCCACCGATGTATCGGTGATGGTGCCGTAGACGATCAGCACGATGCTGGGCGGGATGATGGTGGACGTGGCGCCCGCGCTGCCCACCAGCGCGCACGAGAACCCCTTGTCGTAGCCGCTGCGCGCCATGGCCGGCAGCAGCAGGCTGCCGATGGCCACCACGTCGGCCACGCCGGATCCGGACAAGGCTCCGAACATCAGGCAGGCCAGCACCGCGACCACGGCCAGGCCGCCCTTGATGTCGCCCACGATGGCGGCGCACAGCCGCACGATGCGCTGGGTCAGCCCGGCGCCGTTCATGAGCTGGGCCGCCAGGATGAAGAGCGGAATCGCCAGTAGCGTGAAGCTGTCCAGCCCCACCACGTACTGCTGCGCCGCCACCATCAGCGGCGCGGCATCGTAGACCGCCAGATAGGCCAGGCAGGACAACACCAGGCCGAAGGCAATGGGCATGTCGATCAGCACCGTGATCGTGAACACGCCCATCAGAAAGAGAGCACCCGAAGACATCGTTATTCCTTTACGGCGGGAGCGGGAGTGAACAGTTGCGCAAGGTGCACCACGACGGTGACCGCGCAGGCGAACGGCAACGCCAGGTACACCGCGCCGGCGGACACGTCGAGCGCGGGCAGGGTCTGGTCCATCGTCAGCTCGGCCAGTTGCCAGCCGGCGTAGCCCAGCGCCACCAGCCCCACGATGATCAGCACCTGGTTCAGGCGTTCGAATGCGTTGAGCACCCGCGGATTGCGCACCACGAAGGGCAGCAGGCCGGCCATCAGGTGCGAACGCTCGAAGCTGCACACGACCCCGCCGACGAAGGCGGACCACACCAGCACCAGGCGCGGCAGCTCCTCGGCCCAGTGCGGCGTCGTGTGAGTGACGAAGCGGGAAAACACCACGTAGGTGATCAGGATCGCCAGCAAGGCCACCGCCAGGGCGGCGAAGGCCTTGCTGATGCCCGACAGGATGGCGGACAGTCGGTTGAGCATTACTTGGCCTCGCGGTACTTCTGGACCAGCGCCATCAGTTCGGGGCCGTAGGTGACCGAGTAGGTCTTCCAGACCGGCTCGACGGCGGCGGCGAAGGCGGCCTTGTCCACGTCATTGACTTGCATGCCCTTGTCCTTGAGCTGGGCGACGAGCTGCTGGTCGCTGTCGCTGATCATCTTGCGCTGGGCGTCGCGCCACTTGTCGGCGGCGGCCTGCACGACCTTCTTGTCGTCGGCCGAGATCCGGTTCCAGACCGGCTTGGAAATGATCAGGCTGGCGGGGCCCCAGACGTGGCCGGTCAGCGACAGGTACTTCTGCACTTCGAAGAAGGACGAGGTGTAGATGATCGACAGCGGGTTTTCCTGCGCGTCGAACACCTTCTGCTGCAGGGCGGAGTAGAGCTCGCCGAAGGCCAGCGGCGCGGGGTTGGCGCCCAGCGCGGTGAAGGTGTCCAGGCGCATCTTGTCCGGCGTCACGCGGGTCTTCAGGCCGGACAGATCGGCGGGCTTGCTCACCGCGCCGCGGTTGTTCGTGACGTGGCGAAAGCCGTTTTCCCACCATGAGATGATGGTCAGGTTCTTCTTGTCGGCCAGCTTGGCCAGCGCCTGCCCCAGTTCGCCGTCAAAGGCCTTGTAGGCCTGCTGGGACGTGGACCAGGTGTAGGGCAGCTCGACCACGCCGAACTTGGGTTCGATGGGCTGCAGCGAACCCGAGCCGATGATGGCGGCGCCCTGGCTGCCGATCTGCAGGCCTTCCAGCATGGTTTTTTCATTGCCGAGCTGGCCGCTGGGGAACAGCACGAAGTTGACGCGGCCGTCGGTCTTTTCCTTGACCTCCGCGGCAAAGCCTTCGGCGGCCTTGTTCCAGCTATGGCTGGGAGCCAGAACGTGGCCCAGCTTGATGTCCAGGGCATGCGCGGAAAGCGGGGCAAGGGCGGCGCCGGCGAACAAGGCGGCGCCGAGCAGGGAAGCGAGTTTTCGGTGGGCGAAGGTCATGGCAAGGCTCCAGGATCGGAATATCGGAAAAGGATGGTGGTGGAGGGTCGGCGGGGTGCGGCCCCGCTCAATAGGATTGCCCCCGCATCGAGGCGGGGTGGCCGGGTAGCGCGATGCGCGTCCCGGTGTCGGACAGGCCGTTGTCTCCCACGGCCAGGACCTGCATGCTGGCGTCGAGGAAGTTCCCGACGTACAGAAAGCGGCTATCGGGACTGAAGGCGACACCCTCGGGCAGCGCGCCGACCTCGATGGCGCCGGCGCGCGTCACGCGCAGGCCCTTGATGCGAAGCAACACGATCTGCCCGCGCGGATGATGGAACCAGGCGCTGGATGGATTGTTCGAGCCCTGCACGATGGCGACCGCCGCGTAGCGCCCGTCCGGGCTGATGGCGATGCCCTCGGGGCCGTCCTCGACCATCACGCGGTCCACCACGCGCGGCGGCGTGCTGGACAGGTCGACCACGCTGACCGAATCGGCGTGGCCGTCGGAGGCGGTGGCGCTGCCCATGTCGACCACCAGGGCCAGCGCGCCGTCGGGCGACACCACGAGATTGAAGGGCACCAGGCCGGTGGTCAGGTCTTCGGACGGGTCGTGGGAAACGCGCGGCGTCGGGCCGCTTTCATCGATGTGCAGCACGCCCAGCCGGTGCGTGTCGGTCTTGACCACGAAGGCGCGCCTGCCGTCCGCCGCAAAGGACACGGCGACCACTGCCGTGCCCATGTCGACCTCGCCGCACACGTCGGCCCGGCCGCCGGCCAGGCGCAGCACCGACACCGACCGGCCGGCCTTGTTGGCCACCAGCGCCAGCGTGCCGGCGCGGTTGATCGACAGCCCGGAGGGCTGCAGGCCCGCCTGCAGGGTCTGCACGACGGCGGGCGGCGTGACGGCCAGGTCGATCACGTGGACGTCGCGGCCGGGCGCGGGCTGCCAGCCGTTGCCGTCCGCGTGGGGCAGCCATTCCATCGAGTCGGCGATCAGCGCCAACCGTTGGTCCGGCGCCACCGCCAGGTTGACCGGGGGGCCGAACAGCGAATTCGGCAGCGCCAGCGTCGCGACGAGGGCCGGCGCCGCGGGGTCGGCGTTCGCGTCGAAGATGCTGAGCGTGTCTCGGCCGGGCGCCAGGTAGCGGATACGGCCGTCGTCCCAGGTGACTTTTTCGTCGTTGCCGACCAGGAGGTAATGCGGGGCGCGCGCGCTCATGCGGCCAGCTCCTGGACTTGCGGCACGGCCAGCGTGGCCCCGATCAGCTGCCGTGTGTAGGGATGCTGGGGCGCGAAATAGACCTGGCCGGCGTCGCCGCGTTCGACCACGCGGCCGCCTTGCAACACCACGATGTCGTCGGCGATGTGCTGCACCACGGCCAGGTTGTGGCTGATGAAGAGGTAGCCCAGGCCGCGCTCGCGCTGCAGGGCCATGAGCAGGTTCAGGATCTGCGCCTGCACCGACACGTCCAGGGCCGAGGTGGGCTCGTCGCAGATCAGCAGTTGCGGTTCCAGCATCAGGGCGCGGGCGATCGCCACGCGCTGGCGCTGCCCGCCGGAAAGTTCGCGGGGATAGCGGCCGGCAAAGGCCGGCACCAGTCCGACCGCGTCCATCATCCGGCGCACCGAGGCGGCGCGCGAGGCCGCGTCGCCGATGCCGTGCACGCGCAGCGGCGCGGTCAGGATCTCGCTGATGGTGCGCCGCGGGTTCAGCGACGAATAGGGGTCCTGGAACACCATCTGGATGCGGCGGGCGCGGGTGCGCGCGGGCATCGCGGCCAGCGGCCCGCCGTCCAGCAGCGCCTGGCCCTGCGTGGGCGCCAGCAGCCCCAGCATCAGCTTGGCGATGGTGGATTTGCCGCTGCCGGACTCGCCCACCAGGCCGACGGTGCGGCCGGGAGGCACGTGCAGGTCGATATCGTGCAGGATCCGGGGCGCCGGACGGCGCGAGAACAGGCTGGCGCGGGCGTACTGGAACGACAGCCCATTCAGGCTGATGCCGGCGTGTTGCGTGGCGGGCTGGCTCATGCGGGGACTCCATGGCGCAGGGCGCCGGGTTTCACGCACAGGCAGCGGTGGCCGTCCTGCTGCTGTTGCGGGAAGGGCTGCGCGCAGCGCGGTTCCGCGACCGGGCAGCGTTCCCGGAAGGCGCAGCCGGTGATCGGGGTGTCTAGCGACGGCACCGCGCCGGAGATCGTGGCCAGGTCGGCCCGGGGCGTCGTGCGCCCGGGCTGTGGAATGCAGTTGAGCAGCATCGACGTATACGGATGGCTGGGGCGCTCCAGCACCTCGCGCACCGTGCCGCCTTCGACGATGTCGCCGGCGTACATCACGATGACGTGGTCGGCGATGCGCGCCACCAGGCCCATGTCGTGCGAAATGAACACCATGCCCAGGCCGAATTCGGCCTGGATGTCGCGCAGCAGGTCCAGCAGCTCCGCCTGCACCGTGACGTCCAGCGCCGTGGTGGGTTCGTCGGCGATCAGCAGTTCCGGGCCGCACATCAGCGCCATCGCGATCATCACGCGCTGGCGCAGGCCGCCGGACAGTTCGAACGGGTACTGGCGCATGCGCTCGCCAGGGTTGGCGATCCCGACGCGGCGCAGCAGATACTCGGCGCGTTCGGCGGCTTCGCGCCGGCTGACGCGCTTGTGGCGGCGTAGCACGTCGATGAGCTGGGTGCCGATGTTGAACACCGGATTGAGCGACGTCATGGGGTCCTGGAAGATCATGGCGATGCGTGCGCCGCGCAGCTGCGCCAGCCCCGCTGGCGTCAACGCCGACAGGTCCTGGCCCGCGAACTCCAGCCGCGCCACGCGGCGCCGCGCCGCCGCCGGCAGCAGGTCCAGCAGGGCCAGCGCGGTCAACGACTTGCCGCAGCCGGATTCGCCCACGATGCACAGCGTCTTGCCGCGTTCCAGGGTGAAGTCCACGGCGCGCACCACGTGCTTGGTGTGCGTGGGGGCGTGGATGTCGATGTGCAGGTCCTGGACCCGCAGCAGCGGAGCGTGGGTGGCGGTCATCGGGTCACCCCTTCTTCAGTTGGATGGCGCGCAGGCTTTCGCCGGCGCGGTTCACGCACAGCACCAGCAGGAACAGCACAACGCTGGGAATCACCACCAGCGATGGCTGGAACAGCATGTTTTCCTTGCCCTCGGCGATCATCAGTCCCAGCGAAGGCATCGGCGCCGGTACGCCCAGGCCCAGGAACGACAGCGAGGCTTCCAGCGTGATCGCCATCGCGGCGTCCACCGTGCCGATGATGAGCAGGTTGCCGACCAGATTGGGCAGGATGTCGCGCCAGATGATCTGCAGGTGCGTGCACCCCAACAGGCGCGAGGCGGTGACGAACTCGGCATTGCGCAGTCCGGCCGCCATGGTGCGCGCGACCAGGGCGTAGCGTTCCCACAGCAGCAGGCCCAGCACCAGCACGACCACCGTGAGCGAGGCGCCCACCACCGACACCACGGCCAGCGCCACCAGGATGATGGGCAGCGCCAGGCGCGCCGTGATCAGGAACGAGACGACGCGGTCCACCGCGCCGCCGAAGTAGCCGGCCATGACGCCCAGCGTGGTGCCGATCAGGCCGCCCATCAGCGCGACCGACAAGCCGATCAGCGCCGACACGCGCACGCCGTACAGGGCGCGCGCCAGCACGTCGCGGCCGAGCTGGTCGGTGCCCAGGATGTGGTTCCAGTCGCCGCCTTCGGCCCAGACCGGCTCCTGCAAGCGCGCCAGCAGGTCCTGCGAGTACGGGTCGTGCGGAATCAAGTAGGGGCCGATCAGGCCGGCCAGCACCAGCAGCGCCAGCGCAGCCAGGCCCGCGTTGCGGCCGAAGCGGGCCAGGCGCGCGCCGCGCGGGGCGGCGGGCAGGGGGGAGGCAAGGGTATTGCTCATGACGCGACTCGCACTCGGGGGTCCAGCCAACCGTTGATGAGGTCGGCCGCCAGGGTCAGGACGATGTAGATCAGCGCAAAGATCAGGATCAGCGCCTGCATCGTGGGGAAGTCGCCGCGCAGGATGGACGTCCAGGCCAGCAGGCCGGCGCCATTGATGGCGAAGACGGTTTCGATCACCACGGAGCCGGCCAGCAGCGTGCCCATCTGCGCGGCCGCCAGCGACACCAGCGGGCGCAGCGCATTGCGCAGGGCGTACTTGCCCACCACGCTTGCGCCGCCCAGGCCCATGGCGCGCGCGGTGCGGATGTAGTCGGTGGCCAGCACCGACTCCATCTCGGACTTCATCAGCCGCAGCATCGCCGGCATGGCGAACAGGCCCAGCGCCACGACCGGCATCACGTAATGCTTCCAGGTGTCGAAGCCGGACGCCGGCAGCCATTGGTTGCGCACACTGAAGACGATGATCAGCAGAAACGCCAGGCAGAAGGGCGGCATCGCCTGCGCGCAGGCGGACAGCATCATCGTGGCCCGGTCGATCAGCGACCCCTTGCGCAGCCCCGCCAGCACGCCCAGCGGAATCGCCAGCAATAGCGCGAACGCCATTGCGGCCAGGCCCAGCTTGGCGGTCGCCGGGAAATGCTGCGCCAGCAGCTCGGCAACGGGCCGGCTGAAATACAGGCTGTCGCCGAAGTCGCCGCGCACGACGCCGGCCAGCCAGCGTCCGTACTGCGTCAGGATGGGATCGTCAAAGCCGTGCAGCTGCGACAGGCGGGCGGCGTCGGCCGCGCTGCCTTCGCCGGCCAGGCGCGCGGCGGGGTTGCCGGACGCGAACACCAGCGAAAAGCTGATCAGCGACACGAACACCACCAACAGGGCGGCGACGAACAAGCGGCGGAACAGGAATGCAATCATGGGTCAACCTTTGTCCTCTGGCGCGGGCGCGCAGCGCTCCGCCCGGACGCACGGAACGTCCGGATCGGAAGGGGTATGCGCGCCAGCGCGGCCGGCAGGCCGTATCAGTTCCAGGCGGCCTTGTAGAAGCGCGGGAACTCGTCGCCGTCGACCGAGAAGTTCAGGTCCTTGGCCTGCACGGCGTTGAGCGAGTGGTTCCACAGCGGTACCCAGTAGGCCTGTTCGGCCACGATCTTCAGGGCCGCCGCGTAGTTCTTCGCGCGCACGTCGCGGTCCACGGTGGTGTCCGCGGTTTGCAGGTGCTTGATGACCTCGGGGTTCCTGGCCTGGTCGTCCGGACCGCCGCGGAAGAAGTTGCTGGTGGACAGCGCGGCGTCGGCGATGCCGTAAGAGCCCCAGTTGGACGACAGCATGGCGATCTTGCCGTCGCGCCAGTTGGTCATGGCGGTGCCGTATTGCTGCTCGACCAGGTTGAGCTTGATGCCGGCCTTGGCCATCTGCGCGGCGGCGGCGTCCAGAATGGCGCGCGGCGGGGCGGAGATCACCAGGTCCAGCGTGACGCCGTTGGGATAGCCGGCCTGCGCCAGCAATTGTTTGGCGCGGGCGGGATCGAACTTGTAGGCCTGGACGTCGCTCGTGCAGCCGAATTGGGCCGGATTGCAGGCGGCGTTGATGACCTTGGATGCGCCCCCGACCAGCGCCTTGCGGATCGCTTCGCGGTCGATCGCGTAGTTGATCGCCTGGCGGACTTCCTGCTTGGCCAGCGGCGACTTGCCGTCGTCAAAACGCGGATTCAGCGAGATGTAGCTGATTCGCATGATGCTGCTGCTCTTGACCGTGACGGACGGCGTCTTTTCCATGCGCTTGGCCACGTCCGGCGGTACGCGCCAGATCCAGTCCAGGCCGCCCGACAGCAGCTCGGCGTATTGCGTGTTCGCGTCCGGCAGCACCCGCACGACCAGCGTCTTCACGGCGGGCTTGGGGCCGAAGTAATCCTCGTAGCGCTCGTAGACGTAGCGGCTGCCGGGCTGGCTTTCCACCAGGCGGTAGGGACCGGTGCCGATGGGCTTGGCGCCCATGTCGGACTGGTTGGCCTCGTAGTACTTGCGCGGGTAGATCGGCAGGTTCTCCGACAGCATTTCCAGCGCCAGCGGGTAGGGCGTCTTCATCTTGATGCGTACCGTGTCGTCCGACGCCTTTTCGGCCTTGGCGATCCACGCGACCTGGTTCTGGAAGCGCGCCTTGTAGCCTTCCGAGGACACCAGGTTCAGCGTGTACAGCACGTCGTCGATGGTCAGGAGCGATCCGTCGTGGAACTTCACGTCCTTGCGGATCGGCAGTTCGATGGTCGTGTCGTCGATGAACTTGTAGCCGGTCGCGATGGCCGGCCCGAATTCGCCCGTGTCCTGGTTTTTCTGCAGCAGCCCCGAGAAGACCATGCGCGCGAGCGCCAGGCCGGGACGGTCCGATTCCTTGTACGCGTCCAACGTGGCGGGCGCCGCGTCAAAGGCGATATTGAGGGAGTTGTCAGCCTTGTTGGCCTGGGCGGCATGGGCGCCTAGCGCCAATAGCGCCGCGCTTACGAGCTTCACGGTACGGGTCAGCTGCATGTTTTCACCTTGATATGTTTTAAGTATGTGTCTGGGACTTCTGGGACTGCGAGGACTGCGGGTGCTGCAAATCGACAGGCAAGCCGCTCCCCTGGCCGCGGGCGGCGCCATCAGGCGCCGGCGGTGCATGCACGGTCGGTGGGGAGGTCGCCGGCGCGTTCGCGCGCTAGGCTGCACAGGGTTAGCGGGGCGTCAGGTCATCGCATTCCGACGCTGCCGAAGTCTTCCCGCAAGCGCGCCAGGATGCCGACCAGATGGTCATGCATGGCGTGACGCGCGCGGATGGGATCACGGTCGACGATGGCCGCGAGAATGCGTTCATGTTCCTTCTGGGCTTCGATCCACACCTTGGTGGTCACGAAGTGTTCTTCCAGGCGATGGAATACCGGGCTCAGCGTGCTGAGGTGCCAGATATGCGAAATGGCGGCCGCCAGCGCGGCGTTGCCGCAGGCCGCCGCGATCGCGCCGTGGAAGGCGCGGTCGTGGATGCTGGGCGATTCGGTCAGCGACATGCCTTCATGCGCGGCGCGGATCGCGGCAATCTGGGCGGGCGAAGCCTTCTGCGCGGCCAGCGCGGCGCATTCGGGTTCGATCAACAGGCGCGTCTCAAGCAGGTCGAAGGGGCCGATGTCGGTGGCTTCGACGCCATTGGCCTCAGGCTGCGCCTCGCGGGTTTCGCGGTATTGGCCGTCTTCGCGCGCCGGGCAGACGAACACGCCCGTACCCACGCGCACCTCGACATAGCCTTGGATCTCAAGCGCAATCAGCGCTTCGCGCACGGACGCGCGGCTTACCTGGAGTTGCTCGGCCAGTTCACGCTCGGCCGGCAACCGGCCGCCCGCGGGGAAGTCGCCCGCCTTGATGCGCGCGGCGATCTGGTCGGCAATCATGCGGTAAAGGCGGGTGGAGGCGACGGCCTGCAGAGATGTCATTGTCTTTGGATGCGGTTGAACTGGGGTGTAGAGCGTAATGGGTTCCGGGCCTCGGTGTCTCGCACGGCATTGCAGGAGCGGCAAGGTGTCTGGGTGCCTGATGGTCCAGTGGTCAGGCCACTGGACGAAATGTACCGGACGAGAACCGCGTTGGGAACCGGGCAAATGCGCTTTTCGGCGGTTTTCAGGGAAAACCACTAGCGCCGGATCGGCCCCGGTATGATGAATTCCCTCTAATCACAGAACCCGCGAACGGCGGTATTTCGCCGTCCCATTGGAAGCCCCACGCATGACAGACCGCCTGCAACAGACCCTGCGCCGCTTTGACGACTACAACGCCGCCGATCCCAATGCATTCGAATGGGAAGGCCACGCCTGTCCGCAGGAGCTGTTTCTTGCGCAGAAGCTGCACGAATGGGTGATGAAGCTGGCGCCGCAGGCTTCCGAAGCGTTGATCCTGGCGTCGCGCTGCCAGCACATCGGCCGCTGGGAGATCGCGCGGGACAGCTATCCCGAAGGCCGCGTGGGCTATCTGACGTGGCGCAAGGCGCTGGCGCGGCATCACGCGCACATTGCGCAGGCCATCATGAAAGAGACCGGCTACGCGCCCGAGGACTGCGAGCGCGTGACGGCGATCCTGATGAAGCAGGGGATCAAGCAGGATCCGGACGTGCAGGTGATGGAAAACGCGCTGTGCCTCGTGTTCCTGCAGTATCAGTACGAGGCCTTCCATCCGGCCCACAAGGACAAGATCGTCGAGATCCTGCGCAAATCATTGTTGAAGATGGATGCCGCGGGCCACCAGCAGGCGCTGACGCTGCCGTTTTCGACGGTGGGGATGGGATACCTCAAGCAGGCGATCGCCGCGGTCGAAGCCGGGCGCTAGACGCCGCACCGACGCAAACAGGCCTGCGGCAGGCCGGGATGCGATTCCCGGCCTGCCGCAGGCCTGTCTTGCCGTTGGAACGGCTTATCCGGACGCTTCAGTCGGACGCTTCAGGCGCCGTGTCGGCGGGCGCGGCGGTGGCTGGCGCCTCGCCGGTGGATGCCGGCGCTTCGGCCGCAGCCGCCTGGGCCTTCTTTTCGGCGCGCACGCGCGCGGCGTTGCGCGACGCATTGCGCGAGGCCATGCGCTTGGCGTGACGGGCCTCGTTGGCCGTCACGGCGCCGGCGGGTTCGCCGTTCAGATCGACGCGCGGCGCGTTCTCGACCATGCTGGTCCAGTAGCGGCGGCCATCGCACCAGGTCTTGACCGCTTCCTTGATCTGCGCCTCGTCGAGCTGCAATTGTTCGGCGTGTTGCACCAGGTCCGCCAGCACGCCGAGCTTGAGCGGAAGCTTGGGCGCGGGATTCTTGGGGAAGGCCTTGGGAAAGTGGCGCTGCAGGCGCGAGATGGCGACGACGACGGGGTCGACCGGCGTGTCGCGCTTTTCGGGGCGCGGGGCGCGCTGGCCCTTGTCGCCGCTTTGCGCGCGCTGGCTCTTGTCGCCCTTTTGCGGACGCGGACCCTTGGCGGCGCCCTGCGGGCGGCGCGGCTTGTCTGCGTCTTGCGGACGCGATTCTTTCTTGGAGCCCGCCTTGTCAGGCGACTGCTTGATGAGCAATTCCCGGATGGCGGCTAACTGTTCTAGTCCCATGTGCTACACAAAAAAAAGGTTGAAGCCGCGAGCGTGTCCGCTACGCCGCCAGTTGTCGGCCTTCCAGCACCGTTAATGCCGGTACGGCGCTGGATTTCCGCCCAGGAAAACCGCTACCCGGCAACGACCACGAGCAGCGCCAGCGACAGCAAAATGCCGAACGCGGCCAGGGCAAACGGCAGTAGTAGAACATACACGCCGCGTTCCTGCCCCCGGCCATGGGCCAGACCGGCCGCTATCGACATCCGGACCGGCGAAAAAATCCCCATGGACGTGCCCGATACATGCAGCAGCGCGGCCGCTGCAGGCACGCTCAGGCCGGCCTGAAGCGCTAATGATAGCTGGGACGGCATGAACAGGCTGTTCGGCGCATTGCCGCTGTTGGCCAGGATGCCGAAGGCGCCGGCCAGGAGCGGCGTGATCAGGATAGTCCAGTCGCGCAGGCTGGAAAATAGGCCGTTGGCATAAGCCTGCGAGATGCCGGCGCCCGCCAGCGCCTCGGCCATCATGGCGAACAGAAAGACCGACAGCACCGCATGGCGCCCCGTCATCCAGGCGGCGCGCGCCTGCGCCGCGAGCGCGCCGCGGCCGGATTGCCATGCCGCCATGGCCAGCGCGCCGGCGATCAGCCAACTGCCGGCATGCAGGAAGGGCATCCAGGCGGGCAGGTCCGCATACGGGCGCAGGTCGGCCAGGCCGGCAAGGCCGCGATTGAGCGTCGTCACCAGGCGCGTGGCCACCAGCCAGGCAATGAGGACGATGTAAGGCAGGGCGCGGCGCGCCGCGGCCAGCGCCTGCGTGAAGTCGGGCTTGCGGTCGGCCAGAAAGCGCAGCACGATCAGCGGGCCGTATGCCGCCAGCAGCGCCGTCTCCGGTCCCAGCAATGCCGTCGCGGCGGCCAGCGCGGCCAGGCTCGCGGCCATCCAGCCGGCTTCACGCCCCAGCTCCGAGGCAGGCGCATGCATTCCCGCGCGCTGGGCGGTGCGCCAGTAAAGCGCCATCCAGACCAGCATCAGCAGCGCTACGGGCGCCATGCTGTAGAGCGCGAGCTGCGTCGGCGGAACGCGCGCATAAGCCGATGCGAGCAGCGTGCCGCTGCCCATTGCGCCCCAAGGGATCAGGGTCTGGCTGAGCAGCGCGAACACCATGGTGTCGCGCGGCTTCAGGTCGAGCGGGCGGATCAGCATGACGGTGCCCAGCATGCCCACGCCAAAGCCGGTCGCGGACTCGGCGAACGGCCCGACCAGGAAACAGGCAAAGAACAGCAGCCTGCGGCGCGCGATCGGATCGGGCCGCGCCGCCTTGTCCGGCGCGCCTTCCGGCGCACGTCCTTGCGCCGCCATCTGCCAGAACAACAGGCCGCCAAAAATGTAGGGGGTAATGATCCACCCGATCCAGAGCCCGCGTTTCAACGCCTGGGCGAGCTGGGGCAGGTCGAACGGCGCGGGCGCGGCGAACAGCGCCACGGGCAGGGTCGCCAACAGGCCCAGCACCGCCGCGATGGTCGTGTTGACGCGCCCGCTGGCGATCGCCGCGATCACGGTCAGCGCGGGAAGGGACCACAGTAGAACCATCATGGAAGTGACGCCTGCATCGCGTTGGGTGGGTTGGCGGCGCAAAGCGTAGCAGTCTACGCCGAGCGCGGGCAGGCGGACAGGCGGGATGCGTGGGGCGCACGCACGAGTCGGACAAAAAAAACGCCGGCTGGCGCTTGTGCGCGAGCCGGCGCGTTGTTGGGGGAAGGAAGCGCGGCGGGGTCTTTACTGATTGGCGCCGCGGATGTTGCCCGCGATACCCCCGGCAGCGCCGCCGATCGCGGCGCCAGTCCATGCGCTGCCGCCCGCGATGGCGGCAATGCCGGCGCCCGCCGCGGCGCCCATCAGGCCGCCCGTGACGGTGCCTTGCTGTTCCTTGGTCATGTTGGTGCAGGCGGCCAGCGATGCCATCGCGATGGCCACGCCTATCGTACGAATCGTTTTCATGGCGGCTCCTAGGGGGTGCGTTTCGTCTTCGTGGCGGGCATGACGATCTCGAACCAGATGGTCTCCACGACGGGACGATCCAATTGGCCCGGATTGGCCGCGTACCAGCGGTCCAGCGTGTCGCGCACCGAGTCCAGCGTCTGGTTCTGAAGCCCCATGGAGAACTTCGGCACCAGGGTCTGGGAGTCCGGCACGGCCCGGCGCTGCTGATAGGCCCGTTCAACTTCGAGGACGTTCGCCATGCCCAGCAAATAGGCCTTTTTGAGGTTGGCGTCCGATTCGGTCCAATGCTTGCCGGTGACGATCGGGGCGGGTTCGGAGGGGGCGGCCGTGACAGCCGACCCGAAGAGCATCGAGACGGCTAGGGTCGCAGGGCCAAGCAGGTGTTTTACTCGCATCGCATCGCTCCTTTGGCGGAACAAAAGATAGAAAAACAACCTTCGCGCGCGATCCGGGCGGACGAATCTTGATGGCCGATCGAAAAGCGGTACTGATCAATTTATGCCTGAATGCCTGGGCGTGCAAGACCGGATTGCAGGCCGCCCGTGAGCCTCAGTACGCGGCGGACGCAGCCGGCGCGGGGTCGCCGGGGCCGGACGACAGGAAGCTGGCCGCCAGCCGGCGCGCGCTGTTTGCGTAGAGCAGCACGTCCACGCCCACCGCCACGAATGCGCATCCCAGCTCCAGGTAGCGGCGCGCGAGCGCGGGGTCGGACGTCAGCGTGCCGGCCGCCTTGCCGCGGGCGATGATGACCCGCATGGCGCGTTCGATGGCCGCCTGTACCTCGGGATGGCCCGGCCGGCCCCGGTACCCCATCGAGGCCGCCAGGTCGGCGGGGCCGATGAACACGCCATCGACGCCCGGCACGTCGCAGATCGCCTCCAGGTTGGCCAGGGCCTGCACGGATTCCGCCTGCACCAGCAGGCAGACCTCGTCATCGGCGACCTCCAGGTAGTCCGCGCGGGCGCTCCAGCGCGACGCGCGGCCCACCGCGCTGCCGACGCCGCGCACGCCGTGCGGCGGGTAGCGCGTGGCGGCGACCAGCGTGCGCGCCTGCTCGGCCGTGTCCACCATCGGCACCAGCAGGTTCTTCGCGCCGATGTCCAGCATCTGCTTGATGAGGGCCGTTTCGCCGCTGACCACGCGCACCACGGGCTGCGAGCGGTAGGGCGCCACCGCCTGCAAGGCGGCGAGCGTGCCGCGCAGGTCATTGGGCGCGTGTTCGCCGTCGATGAGCAGCCAGTCAAAGCCCGCGGTCGCGGAGACCTCGGCCAGATAGGGATCGGCCATGGAGAGCCATAGGCCCACCTGGGGTTGGCCAGCCGCCAGGGCCGCCTTGAAGGAATTGTTTGCCGGCATGCGGGAAGGTTCCTGATGAAAGGGTCAACTGACGATGCCCAGGTGCCAGGGCACGAACTCGTGGTTGCCCAGGCCTAGCGCTTCGCTTTTGGTGGGCGCGCCCGAGGCGGCGCGCAGGATGTGTTCAAAGATGCGCTGCCCCATCTGCCCGATGTCCAGTTCGCCATCGAGCACGGCGCCGCAATTGATGTCCATGTCCTCGTGCAGCCGCGCGTACATCGCGCTGTTGCTGGCCAGCTTGAGCGTGGGCGCGGGTTTGGAGCCGAACATCGACCCGCGGCCCGTGGTAAAGCAGATCAGGTTGGCGCCGCTGGCGATCTGGCCGGTCACGGCCACCGGGTCATAGCCCGGCGAATCCATGAAGACCAGGCCGGCGCGGTCGATCGGTTCGGCGTATTCGTACACGGCCTGCAGCGGCGTGGTGCCGCCTTTCATGGCCGACCCCAGCGATTTTTCGAAGATGTTTGCCAGGCCGCCTTGCTGGTTGCCGTGGCCGACGACGCCGTTGAACTGCGCGTTCTGGCCCGCGGTGTAGGTCTCCCACCAGGCCAGCCGGTCCAGCAGCTTCTGGCCGACTTCCGGCGTGACGGCGCGGCGGGTCAGCATGTATTCCACGCCGTGGATTTCCGGCGTTTCCGACAGGATCGCCGTGCCGCCGTGGCGCACCAGGATATCCATGGCGGCGCCCAGCGCGGGATTGGCCGTAATGGCGGAATACCCATCGGAGCCGCCGCACTCCAGGCCGATCTTCAGATGGCTCGCCGGCACGGAGCTGCGCCGCGCCGCATTGGCCTGCGGCAGCAGCGCCTCGATGGCGCGGATGCCGGCCTCGATCGTGGCGCGCGTGCCGCCCGTCTCCTGCATCACCAGCGTGCGCACGCGCGCGTCGTCCGCCAGGTGCTGCGATTCGATCAGTGAAGCGACCTGGTTGCGCTCGCAGCCCAGTCCCACGATCAGCACGGCCGCCAGGTTGGGATGGCGCGCATAGCCCGCCAGCGTGCGCCGCAGCACGTCGAAATGCTCGCTGGGCGAAGACATGCCGCAGCCGCTCGTCTGGGCGAACGCCGCCACCCCGTCCACGTTGGGAAAGGCAGCCAGGCGTTCGGGCGTGAAGTGCTGCGCGATATGGTGGATCACCGTCGCTGAACAGTTGACCGAGGCCAGGATGCCGATGAAATTGCGCGTTCCCACCCGCCCGTCGGCCCGCACAAAGCCCTGGAACGTGGCACGCTCGGCTTCGGGCAACAGGGCGACTGGCCGCGCGTCGCGGCAGAACGCCGGGTCGCGCTCGAAGTCCGCCAGCGCAAGGTTGTGCGCATGCACGTGGTCGCCGGCTTCGATATCGCGGGCCGCCACGCCGATGATGGCGTCGTACTTGCGCACCGGGGTGCCGGCCGGGATGCGGCAGGCGGCGATCTTGTGCGCGCCCGGCACCTGCGCCCGCACGCGCAGCCCCAGCGCCGGGATGTGCATGCCCAGCGCCAGGGCCTGCCTGGCGACCAGGACATTGTCGTTGGCGTGCAGCCGGATCAAAGGGTTGGAATTCACCGTGGATCAGCCTTTTTGCAGCATTTCTTTCAGTTTGAGGCGCGCGATCAGCGCGGTCTCCTGCTGGTAGACGGCGGCGATGTAGGCCTGGTAGTCGGGACCGTCCAGGTACATCACCGGCGCATCGATCCGGTCGGCCACCTGCTTGAAGGCGTCGCTCTTGACCGCGGTGCGGAACGCGTCGCGCAGCTTTTGCTCGACTGCGGGATCCAGGCCCTTGGGCGCGCCGATGCCGTTCGGCGCCTCAACCACCACGCCGTAGCCCAATTCCTTGAGGGTGGGCGCGTCCGGAAAGCGCGCCGTGCGCGACTCGCCCCAGGTCGCCAGCAGGCGCAGCTTTCCGGATTCCACATGGGGCGCCCACGAACTGGAATCGGCCAGCAGATCGATCTGGCCGCCCAGCACATCCTGCAGCGCCGCCGCGCCGCCCTTGTAGGCAATCGCGTTAAAGCGCACGCCCGCCGCCATGGCGAATTCCTCCATGCCGACATGGGTCGCGCCGCCAATGCCGGCGTGTCCGTAGGTCAGCTTGCCCGGATTGGCCTTGGCATGCGCGACCACGTCTTTCAGCGTCTTGAATGGCGAGCTGGCCAGCACGGCGATGCCGAAGGTCTGGCCGGACGTGCGGGCCAGATAGGTGAGCTCGGTGCGAGGATCGAGCTGCAGCATGCCCAACTGGGAAAAGCGCGTCACCGAAATGGGAATCTGGCCGATGGTGTAGCCGTCGGGCTGGGCCTGCGACAGCGACTTGGTGCCGATCATGCCCGAGGCGCCGGCGCGGTTCTCGACCACGATGGATTGGCCCAGGACGCCGGACGCCACCTGGCACAGGGCGCGCATGGACTGGTCGGCCGTGCCGCCGACCGGCCAGGGACAGATGAAGGTGATGGGCCGCTGCGGATAGCCGGCGGCGCGGGCCGCCAAGGGCGTCAGCAGGCCGACGGCGCCGGTGCCGGCCGCCGCGCCCAGGCATGCCGCGCTGGCCAGAAGCCTGCGCCTGCGCAGGTCAGGGGTGGGGATGTGCCTCATGGTTTGTCTCCGGGTGTCGTTGTTATGGGGCGCGCCGGCCAGGCTTTCAGGGGCGGCCTGAACCTATTCTCGTGAGCTTAAACATAACAATCCAATAGAATTGGCTCATCGCTTGATAACCCTAATGATATGTATCGGGAGCCTGCATGGCGCACCTGGACCGTGTGTTTCGCTCGAACCTCAAATTGCGGCATCTGCAGCTGGTCGTGGCGCTGGACGAATTCCGGCACCTGGGCAGGACGGCCGAGTTCATGGCCGTCAGCCAGCCGGCCGTCTCGCGCATGCTGTCCGAGGTCGAGTCCATGCTGGGCCTTTCGCTGTTCGAGCGGTCCGTGCGCGGCACGGAACCGACGGAAGCGGGCGCCGCGGTGGTGCGCTTTGCGCGCGGCGTGCTGGCGCAGTATGCGCGTACCCGCGATGAGATCGATGCGGCGGCCAGCGGCGCCGCCGGCAAGACGCGGGTGGGGGCGATGGCGGTCGCGCTGCCGGTGCTGCTGGCGCGCGCGGTGCAGGCCCTGAAGGCGCGATCGGCGCGCGCGACCGTGCAGATCGAGGAGGGCGACCTCACCCACCTGCTGCCCAAGCTGCGGCTCGGCGAGCTGGACCTGTTCGTCGGCCGGCTGGAGCCAGGCTACGCGGCGCCAGACCTCCAGACCGAGGCCTTGTTCGAGGAACCGATGGTGGTTGTCGCCGCGCCGGGCAGCAAGCTGGCGGGCGCGGCCGCGCCGGCATGGGCGGACTTGGCGGCAATGCCCTGCGTGATGCCGCCGCCCTGGGCGTCGTTGCGGGTGAAGCTGGAGCAGCAGTTCCACCGCCATGGCCTGGAGCCGTCGCCCGACCTGATGGAGACCTCGTCCTATCTGGCCACGCTGACTTTCGTGCGCGAGCGCAACGCGGTCGGGTTTCTGGCCCGGTCTGCCGCGCGCAGCTTTGAAAGCCAGGGGCTGTGCCGGATTCTGGATGTGCCGTTGACGTTGGGGCTTCCGCCCGTGGGGATCATCACGCTGCGCGAGGCCGGCTTGCCGGCGGGCAGCGCGCAGTTGATCGAATGCCTGAGGCAAGCCGCGGCGGACGGCGCCGGATAGCCCGGCGCGCGTCCGCGCATGGCGTCACTTGGACGCCGTGGCGGCGGCCGGGGCCAGGGCCAGGGCCTGCAGCAGGCGCTGCGCGTTGCCCTGCAGGTCGGCGATGGGATCGGCGCCCTCGGTGGCCAGGACCACCGCCTGCGCGCCGCCAGCCTCGATCGCCTGCCGCAGTTCCGGCGTGGGCTCGCGATGCAGCAGCGCGGCGGCGGCGCCATTGTCCTTGAGCTTGGCGGTCAGGTCCGCCAGCGCTTGCGGCGTCCAGTCCCTGTCGTCGCGGGCGTCGGTGTCGATGAGGTCCAGGTTGAATTCCGCGATCAGGTAGGGCAGGCGCTCGGACAGGCTGATCACCGCCACGTTTTCGGCCTGGGCAAGCCCGGCCTGGCTTTTGGCGTTCAGTTCGACGAGCGTGCGCTTGATCTGGGCCAGATTGTCGGCGATGCGCTTTTCGTCGGCGGGCGACAGGCGTTCCAGGTCGGCGGCGACGATGTCGGCCATGCGTCCGAGGTTCACGATGCTCAGCCAGGGATAGGCGCTGAACTGGCCGCCGGGCCGCGCATCGCGCTGCAGGGCGATGCCGTTGAGGGCGCCATCCAGCGGGCGCGCGGCGTCGATCTCGATGATGCGGATGTTGGCGCGGCGGGCATTCGGGTAGAGCGGATCGTCGGGCCAGATCGAGCGCAGGCCCACCGCCGCGTCCGCCGAGGCAGCCGCCTTATGCAGCGCGGCGCCGCCGCGCCCGCTGAAATAGGACGACAGGCGCGTGGGCGGCAGATTGGCGGGGGCAGCCCGCTCGACGCGGATGTGGGTGTCGCGGGCGAGGTTGCTGGTCAGGGCAAACACCACCGGGTGCGCGGCCAGCACGGTGGCGCCCGCGGGCGTGGCCGCTGCGGCGGGCCCGGCTGCCGGCGCCTGTGCCTGTCCCGCGCGCGCCGCACGGCCGGTCGTGGCGGCTTCCTGCGCGTGGGCCGTGAGGGCGGCGCCCAGGGTGGAGGCGATCGCCAGCGCCAGGGCGGCGCGGCGCAAGGTTACGTATCCCGACTTCACACTCATGCTGCATTTCCTTTCAGTCCCGGCACCAGGCTGCGCGCCAGGGCCGAGATGGCAAACAAAATTCCCGCGACCAGGATGATGGCCGCGCCCGAGGGCACCGGCAGTTCCAGCTCGATGGGCAACATGATGCCGGCCAGCGTGCTGATCATCGCGAACAGCACCGACATCGCGAAAAAGCCCTTGAGCGACTGCGCCAGCATCCGGGCCGCCGCCGCCGGAATCACCAGCAGCGCGCCGACCAGGATGGCGCCGATCACCTTGACCGAGGCCACGGTGACCAGGGTCACCAGGATCACGAACAGGTAGTCCATCGCCTTGACGGGCACGCCCCGCACGGCGGCCAGCTGCGGATTGAAGCTGGCCAGCATCAGGCGGTTGTAGTTCGGCAGGGCCAGCGCCAGCGCCAGCAGCGCCACGCACGTCAGGACCGAGAGATCGTTGCTGTTGACCGTCAACACCGACCCGAACAGCACGTTCTCCAGGATGTGGATGTTGATGCGGCCGGACAGCACCAGCAGCAGGCTCGCGCCCAGGGCCAGCGATACCGACAGGAACACGCCGATCAGCGTGTCGGGCGTGAGGCGCGTGCGGTTGCTCAGGAAATTGAGCAGGATGCCGAAGATGAGGCAATAGCTGAACAGGCTGCCGTAGGGGCCGGTATAGGGCTCGCCCAGCAGGATGCCGATCGCCACGCCGGTCAGCGCGGCATGGCCCACGGCCTCCGAAAAGAAGGCAAAGCGCTTGACCACCACCAGCGTGCCCAGGCCGCCCAGCACCGGCCCGATGATCAGGCCGGCCAGCAGGGCATTGACCACGAAGCCGTAGGCCAGCGAGCCGGGCAGCACGCCGGACTCGGCGGCGCTTTGCACCAGTTGGCGCAGATTGTCGAACAGGGCGTTCATGCGGCGCGCTCCTGAGTCAGGCTGGCGACGCGCGGCCGCGTGGAGAAGAGGGCCAGCAGGCGGTCCGGCGTCAGCACCTGCGCGGGCGGGCCGTCGCAGAGCACCTGGCGGTTCAGGCCCGTGACGCGATCGGCCAGCCGGCCGACCGCCTCCAGGTCGTGCTCGATCCACAGCACGGTCACGCGCTGGGCTCGCCAGCCGTCCAGCAGTTCCTCGAACACGCGCACGCCGGCTTCGTCGAGCGCGGACATCGGTTCGTCCAGCACCACCAACGCCGGGCTGGGCACCAGGCCCTGGGCCAGCAGCACGCGCTGGCGCTCGCCGCCGGACAGGGCGCCCATGCGCCGGTTGCGCTTGTCCTGCATGCCCACGCGCTCCAGCGCGTGGGTGATCTCGCCGGCGCGCGCGCGCGACAGGCCCAGGAACGCGGGCTTGCGCTGGCACATCGCGGCCATGAAGTCGTTGACCGTCATGGGCAGGCCGCGATCGAACTCCAGCGCCTGCGGGATATAGCCGATGATGCCGGGCCGCTCGCCCGGCCAGGCCACGCTGAGCTTGCCGCGATGCGGCATCTGGCCCAGCAGCGTCTTGACCAGCGAACTCTTGCCGCCGCCATTGGGGCCGACCAGCGCATGCACGCTGCCCGCCGCCACGGTAAAGCCGACGTCGCTCAGGATGTCGGTGCGGCCCAGGGTGAGGCCGATGCGGTCGAAGGTCAGCGTCGGCCCCAGCGCGCCGGCCGGATGGGCCGTAACGGGGCCGCTCACGCGCCGGCCTCTTCGATGGCGCGCACCACGGTGGCCAGGTTCTGCTTCATTTCCTTTTCAAACTGCTCGGGGCTGTATTCGCCGTACGAAATGTGAGACAGCGCATAGAGCTTCACGCCGGTCTCGCGCTGGATTGTCTCCACGTACGAGGAGGGGAAGTTCAGTTCCGAGAAAATCACCTTGACGTCCGCGGCGCGCAGTTGCTCGATGGTGCCCTTGAGCTGCGCGGGGCTGGGCTCGATGCCGTGCGCCGGTTCGACCACGGCCGTCACCTCCAGCCCGAACTCGCGCAGCAGGTAATCGTAGGCGCCGTGGATGGTCGCGACGCGCAGGTCCGCGTTGGGCGCCTTGGCAAGCTGGCCCAGCGCGTCGGCGCGCAGCTTGCGCAGGCGCTGGCCGTAGGCGCGCGCATTGGCGGTGTAGGCCTGCGCATTGGCCGGATCGATGCGGCCCAGTTCGCGGGCGATGGTGTTGATCTGCGCGATCGAGGCGGTGATCGACAGGAACGTGTGCGGATTGACGACCTTGCCCGAATCGCCGCCCCGCGCGGCCATGCCCACCGCGGCCAGCAGCGGCACCTGCGCGTTCGCTTCGATCACCGGGATCTTCGGCTTTTCGCTGGCGGCGATCATGCGGTCGGCGAAGTCATCGTGGCCGATGCCATTGAGCACCACCACGTCCAGCGTCCCGATGCGCTTGATGTCCTCGGCGCGCGGCTCGTAGGCGTGGGGATTGAAGCCCACCGGAATCAGCGGCACCACGTCGGCCTTGTCGCCGACGATGTTCGCGACGTAGCTGTAATAGGGATGCAGCGTCACGCCGATCTTCAGGCGCTTGGCCTCGTCGGCGTGGGCGGGCGCGGACAGCGCGCCGGCCAGCAGTGCCAGCGCGGCCAGCGGCGCGGCGCAGCGGCGCAGGATCAGGGACAAAGACGAAAAGGCAGACATAAATCCGTGGGCTCGGGTCGAAGGACGAAAGACGAAGGGCGGAAGGCGAGGAGAACGGTCAGGGCTTGTTCTGGCGGGTCACGCCGGCGTCGAACTGCGCGACCACCTGGCGCCAGCCGGCGGCGGCCAGGGCGGCGTCGTCGGCGGGGTCGGGCAGGCGGGCCGCGGCGTCGCGGGCCAGCCAGACGTCGGGCTGGGCATCGGCCGCCTTGCCATGGTCGTGGCCATGGTCATGGTCATCCTTGGCGCCCGCGCCTTGCGCGCGCAGCAGGAACGATCCGGCCAGGGCGGCGTCGGCGGTCTGGCCCAGGTACATGGCGTGGCCGGCCTGGCGCTGCAGGCGCCAGGCATGTCCGCCGCGCGCCGCCGTGCTGTTGTCGGCGACAAAGGGAGGAAGCCCCTGCGCGGCCAGGTCGGCCACCGAAGGCAGGGGTTCGCCGGCCTGCACGGCGAACGCGATCTCGTCGTAGGCCACGCGCAGGTCCGCGTAGATGCCTTGTTCGGCGGGCGTCAGCTCGCGCCGCGCGTCGATCTGGGTGGCGGCAAGCGCGGCGGTCTCGGGCGGCGCTTCGCGCAGGCCGATGTAGCCGGCGGCGGCCGCAACGATGGCGAGGCAGGCGCCCAGCACCGCGAGCGTTTCGTGTCCGGCGCCCGCGGGGCGGATGACTTGGGTGTGCATGGTGCGGGAGGGCCGGGGCTTACTGGATGTCGACGTGGTCGATTTCGACGACGTGGCCGGGGCCGGCGTCGAACAGCACGTAGAACTCGCCGTCGGGCCGCTTGAAGCGCATCTTGGAGTCCGCGTCCAGCTTGCCCGGCACGAGGATCTGCTCGTCATAGGAGATCACGTCCATGGTGACGCCGGCGGCGCCGCTGCCGTCGGAGAACCCGCCGGTGCACTGGATCTGTTCCTTGCCCTCGGCCTTGCATTCGGCCATGGGGTTGTGCGCCAGGGCGCCGGCGCTGGCCGTCAGCAGCGCGCCGAGCAGGCCCGCGCGCAGGGCGTTCGCGAAAAATGCATTCATCGGGATGCTCCTTGTTTCTTCAGCCACTCGACCGTGGCGGGGGAGGCCGTGGCAATGGGCCAGGGCGCCTGATGCACCGAGCCGTCCCAGCCTTCCGCCGTGATCCAGAGATCGGCGTCCGGGGCGGTGCGCGGCGGAATCGGCACGGTGGCGAAGGCCCGGTGGGGACTGCCAAAGAAGATCGAACCGGCGGCGCGCAGGCTGCGCGGCTTTCCCACGCGCAGGTAGACCGCGCGGATCTGGTCCTGGCAGCCGGCGCATTGGGCCATCGTGAAGGTCTTGACCATGCCGGCCGGATCGGACTTGGGCGGTTCGACCTTCCATTCGGCGAACTGCAGTTTCCAGGGACCGACCTGCACGTCGCCGGCGGGCCGCTGGCCCAGGCCCATCAGCCCGCGCGACAGCGCCAGGTTCTCGAAGTACTTCGGGACGTACACGATGGGCACGATGAGCAGCAGCGCGCTCAGGTGGAAGCGCCAGCGGCGCCAGAAGCTGGGCTTGGGAGCGGCCGGAGCCAGGGTAGCGGTCTTGCTCATTCGGTCACCTCGCGTGCGGCGGCGCGGTCGGCGCGGGCAGGGCGCAGGGCCTTGGCCGTGGCCTGCGCGGTGCGCTTGGTCCAGATCAACAGGCCGCTGAGCGACATCATCGTCAGCAGCAGGCCAAAGAAGAACCACACCAGTTTCAGCCAGAAGCCGCCAAAGTCGCCGGTGTGCAGCGGGCGCATGGATTCGGTGAAGAACTCCAGGCCATTGCGGTCGGACAGGCGGCGCAGCTCTTCGACCTTGCCGCTGTACGGATTGATCTTGGCGTACTGGAACATCAGCGGATAGGCGCCGCGGCCGGCAATCGTGATGGGGTCGTAAGCGTTGCCCGGGAAGAACACGTGCTGCGTCTCCAGACCGGGCAGTTCCCGCTCGGCGACCGCGACAATCTCATCCAGCGGCAGGCGCTTGACGGTCTGGCCCGGAGTCACCGTGGGCACTTCGTCGCGCGCCACGACGGCGGGCACGCCCTGCGTGGAGATGGTCGTGGCCGTGTCGGCCAGGACCGCCTGCACCAGGAACCAGATTGCGCTGACCGAGATCAGCAGGATGAACCAGACGCTCCACAGGCCCGACAGGCGGTGGAAATCGCCCCAGAAGATCCGCGCGCCCTGGCCGACGCGCAGGCGCGGCTTCTGGAAATAGGCGCGCCAGAAACGCTTGTAGACGACCAGGCCGGTGACCAGCGAGGCCAGCATCGGCAGCGACAGCAGCGAAACCAGGTACCAGCCCCAGCTATAGCCATTGGTAAACGGGATCAGCAGCCAGCCGTGCAGCGCGCGCATGAACTGGCGCAGGTCGAAGTCCAGGGCAGGGCCTTGCACGGCGCCGGTGTAGGGGTTGACGTAAATGGACGTGAAGCGCGCGCCGGGATAGCCGACATTGGCGGTCAGGGCGAACTGGGATTCCTCGGGCCAGGACAGGCGCTGCACCGAGGCCTGCGGCTCCTGTTTGGCGATGGCGTCCATCAGGGCCTGGTAACCCATGCGCGGGGTGTCCGCATCGGGCGCCTGCGCGCGCACGGCAGGATTGATGAGCCAGACGATTTCCTGGCTGATGACGGCGATGGTTCCGGTCGCACAGATGAAGAAGAGAAAAATCCAGATTGGCAAGGCGAGCCAACTGTGGACGAGAAACCATAATTTGGAGCGCGATGGCTTTGCCATTCAAAAGCTGTCCGGTGAGCGATGGGAGGGATCTGGTCCCGTAGATCTGGACCCAATTAAGGGGCGTGTCAGCCGGAATTCTAGCAATAATCGTTCTCAATTGTCTTTCTTGCTTGCGGAGCCGGCGAGGTGCGGCGCAGGGCCGGCCGCCGCGGCGGGATGTATAAAATGCCGGTTCGGCGCCGGAATCGGCCGGCGCCCGGAACGATTGCATGCGCGCTCGACCCTCCTGTCCGCCTTTCCGCCTGGACTGCGCCGCCACGCTGGCGCGGCTGATGCTGCTGGTTCTGCTGGCGGCCCGGGCGTTCGTGCCCGTGGGGTATATGCCCGACGCGCAGGCGCTCAAGCAGGGCCGCCTGGCGTTGGGCTTCTGTTCGGCGGGCGGCGGGGCCTTTCCCGGCATGTCCGGTCTGGCCGCGCCGTCCGGGCAGGCTCACGGGCACGCCGACGCCCACGCCGAAGTCCACGCCGACGGGCTCCACGGCCATTCGGGCCACCACGACCCGTCCCAGCACGTCGGCGCCGGGCAGGAATGTCCCTTCGGACTCATCGCGCACCAGGCGCTGGACCTGCCCACCGCCGTCGCGCTGGCGCCCGTGCTACTGCGCGGGTTCGTGCAGGCGCCCCGGGTGGCCGACAGCCCGCGCCCGCCGATGCCGGCCGCCGGCCCGCCGCTGGGCCAGCGCGCCCCCCCTCGATTCACCGGATGACCGCCGTCGCCGTGCGCCCCGCGCGCACGATCGCCGCCCGCGCGGGCGGCCTCCGTTGTTCTCGAGATCATCATGTCCACGCAAACCCTGGATAGTCCCGCCGCGTCCGCGCGGCCGCGGGCGGCGGGCGGCAGCGCGCTGCTCGCCCTCATCACCCGCCTGCATTTCTACGTCGGCCTCTTCGTCGGCCCATTCATCCTCGTCGCGGCGGTGACCGGCACGCTGTTCGTGCTGACGCCGCAGCTCGAAAGCGTCATCTACGCCGACCAGCTTCGCACCACGTCCACCGGGACGGCGCGGCCGCTGGCGGACCAGGTCGAGGCCGCGCAGCGCCGCATCGGCCCCGGCCCGCGACTGTTCGCCGTACGCCCCGCACCCGGGCCCGGCCAGACGACGCGCGTCATGTTCACGCAACCCGGCATGGGCGATTCCGAAAGCCGTGCCCTGTTCGTGGATCCCGTCACGCTGGAGATCAAGGGCGACATGACCGTCTACGGCACCAGCGGTACGCTGCCGTTCCGGACCAAGCTGGATTACCTGCACCGCAACCTGATGCTGGGCGCCGTGGGCCGCAATTACAGCGAACTGGCCGCCTCGTGGCTCTGGTTCGCCACGGTCGGCGGCATGGTGCTGTGGTTTGCCCGGCGCGGCCGCGACAAGGCGGCCGCCGCGCGCAGCCCGCGGCTGCGCGCTCGTCGCTGGCACGGACTGCTGGGGCTGTGGGTGGGTATCGGCCTGGTGTTTTTCTCCGCCACCGGATTGACGTGGTCCAACTGGGCCGGCGGGCGCGTGGACCAATTGCGCGCGCAACTGGGGTGGATCACGCCATCGGTGTCGCTCAAGCTGCCGGGGGCCGGCGGCATGGCAATGGCGCCGGGCGGCGAGCACGCGCATCATCATGGCGGCCAGCATGACCCTGCCGCCATGGCGCTGGCGGCGAACAATGTGCCCGCGGGCTTTGACCGCGTGCTGCAGACGGCGCGCGCGGGCGGCATCGACAGCAGCCAGCTCGAAATCCGGCCGCCGCGCGCGGACGGCCAGGCCTGGCTGGTGCGCGAGGTGGACCGCTCCTGGCCCACGCAGGTCGACACCATCGCCGTGGATCCGGCCAGCTACGCCATCACCAGCCGCGCGGACTTCGACACCTTTCCGCTGATCGCCAAGCTGATCCGGTGGGGCGTCGACATGCATATGGGCATTCTGTTCGGCTGGCCGAACCAACTGCTCATGGCGGCCCTCGGCATCGCGCTCACGGCCATGATCGTCCTGGGCTACCGGATGTGGTGGCTGCGCCGGCCCGCCCCGGGCGCGCCGGGGCAGACCCTCACGCAGGCGTGGCGCGACCTCTCCTGGCCAGGACGCACGATGGCCGTGGGCGTCGCGCTGGCGCTGGGCTGGTGCCTGGCCGTGCTGGGCGTGAGCCTCGCCGTCTTTCTGGCGGTGGACATCGTGCGCTGGATGGCGGCCAACCGTCATTGACGGTAGGAAGGCAACTCAGGAACACAAGCGCAGGGGTTGGGCACGCTACTTGCTGAAGACAGGATGCAAGGTCATTTCTTGTCTTATGGAGAAGCATGATGGAAGAGTTCAAGTACATGTCCACCTCGGCCACCCCCTCGCAACTGAGCAGCGGCGAACGCCGTGCGCTGCGCACCCTTGCGGCGGCGCAGCAATTGCTGCATCCGGAGCGCCCGCCGGCCGTGATGATGTCCTCGGTCGAGGCCGAGCTGGCCAAGTACGTGCGTGAAGCCTACCGCCCGCGTACCGCGTCCGTGTGGTAACACCGCAGGGCAGGGCGCCGCTCGGAGGGGGCGGCGCCTATTTCACTCGATCGGCGCCCGCATGACGAGCGCCGTGACGGTATGGTTCTTCCAGAACATCTGGTTGACCCGGGGCAGCAAAGCCTGCAGCGCCGGTTCCGTCGCGCCGTCAAAGGTGACCAGGACCGCGGGGCGTGCGCCTTCGCTGGGCACGCGCTTGAACCCGTCGGGGGACGGGAATCCATACTTCATCAGGAAGTTCCTGATGTCCTCATCGGAAGTCGAATCTTCCACGGGGGTCAGTAGCAGGGCCGCCATCGCCATTCCTCCACAGGTCAGAACTTTTCCGGCACGTACCGGTACGGGTGATCGGGCTCCTGATACCCCTTGGCTTTCTGCCGCTTGGGCAGCTTGATCTTTTCCCTGGGGCCGGCCGTGTAAGGAATATGTTCGAGCAGATGGCTGATGATGTTCAGCCGCACCCGCTTTTTGTTGTCGGAGCGTCCCACATACCAGGGCGCAATCGCGGTGTCGGACGCCTTGAACATGTCGTCGCGCGCGCGCGAGTAGTCGTACCAGCGGCTGTAGGAATCCAGATCCATCTTGGTCAGCTTCCAGGTCTTGCGCTCATCCTCGATGCGGGCCTGCAGCCTGCGGGTCTGCTCGGCTTCGCTGACTTCCAGCCAGTACTTGAAAAGCAGGATGCCCGAATCGACCATCACGCGTTCGACCAGCGGTATGGCCTTCAGGAAGGCGTCGACCTGGGCCTGGGTGCAGAACCCCATGACCCGCTCGACGCCCGCCCGGTTGTACCAGCTGCGGTCAAAGATCACGACCTCGCCGGCCGCGGGCAGGTGCGGCAGGTAGCGCTGCATGTACATCTGGGATTTTTCGCGCTCGGTGGGGGCGGGCAGGGCCACCACCCGGAAGATGCGCGGGCTGACGCGCTCCGTAAGGGCCTTGATCGTGCCGCCTTTGCCGGCGCCGTCGCGCCCCTCGAACACGACGCATACCTTGGCGCCCGTGTCCACGACCCATTGCTGCAGCTTGACGAGTTCGACATGCAGCCGGGCCAGCTCTTTGTCGTACGCTTTTCGGGACAGGTTGGCGGACTCGGCCGCCTCGGAAGGGGTCTTCTGCTTTTTCTTGTCGGCCATCATCGCTCTCCGGAAATCCCGCGTCACGGATGAAAGGCGCAGTCCTGCGCCACCCTGGACTTTGAATATATTGCTGATCGGCCCCCTTTTGGGAACGCGTTACCAATGGAATTACGGTGCCGGAACCCCAGCTTTCATGGGCAAGGCACCCGGACGCGCAGGTGGCGGGCACGATACTTGCTGTGGGGATTGACGGCCACGTTCCGCTGGCCGCAGCCAACCCCGAGGTGAGGAAAATGGAACCGAAGAATTCCGTTGGGCAGGCACCTTCCCAAGACAACGCCGTCGAAGCGACCTCGACGCCCGATGATCTGCCGGTGCGCCCGGCAGACCACAAGGGCGCTCATGCCCCCGTCCGGCCGTCGGACGCCAGCGACAACGCGCAGGGCGACGAAGTCAGTGACAAGGTCAGCGACGAGGATCTCGAACCCTCGGACGCCACCGCCGACGATCCCGTGCCCGGCGACGCCAAGCGCACTTCCTGATTTGCCAAGGAGATTCGCCATGATTGCAAAGACCGCAATGTTGGGTGTGGCCGCCGTGCTGGGCGCGGCCTGCGCCACGTCGCCGGCGTGGGCGCAGGGCGCCCCGCAGTCCGTGACCGAAGTCCGTGTCGATGTCGCCAAAGTCGAGGCGGGCTATCGCGCCTCGAAAATCATCGGGGCGACGGTCTACAACGGCAAGAAGGACAAGCTTGGCACCGTGGACGACCTGATCATGGGCCCGCCGGACTGGGCCCCGTACGCCGTGCTGTCGGTGGGCGGACTGCTGGGCGTGGGCAACCATCTGGTGACGGTGCCCCTGTCGAAGATGCAGGTGGCCGCGGACCAGCTTCAGCTTCCGGATGCGACCAAGGACACGCTCAAGGCGCTGCCCGAATTCAAATACGCGAAATGACAGGAGACGCCATGCAGACAGAACCCGTTGCCGCAACTCCCCAGGCCGGATCCCGTGCGCCGTCGCTCTTGCGCCAGCTCAAGGATATCGACGCGCGCCGGCCGGATTTTCCGGGCGAGCATCTCATCGTGTTTGGCGCGGGCGTGCTGCTGATGCTGGCCGGCATGCGCAGCCGTACGGTCTTGCGCCGCACCGTGATCACGGCCGCAGGCACCGCGCTGGTGGGCCGCGCGGCCAGCGGAACGGGGGGCATCGCCCGCGTCGCCCGCCTGGTCAAGCGCCTGGGCTGAGCCGGGCATCCCGCAGGAGACAGCGATGGCAGCACGAACCATCTGGAAAGGGGCGATCTCTTTCGGACTCGTCCACATCCCCGTGGGCCTGCACACCGCCACGACCGAATCCGGCGTTGACTTCGACTGGCTGGACAAGCGGTCGATGGATCCGGTCGGCTACAAGCGCATCAACAAGCGCACGGGCAAGGAGATCGACAAGGACAACATCGTCAAGGGGGTGGAGTACGAGGACGGCGAGTACGTCATCGTGTCGCCCGATGAAATCGCGGATGCGTATCCGCGGACCACCCAGACCATCGAGATCCAGCAGTTCGTCGACGCGCAAGGCGTGCCCTTCGTCTATCTGGAGCGTCCTTATTACGTGGCGCCCATCAACAAGGGCCACAAGGTGTACGCCTTGCTGCGCGACACGCTGGCCAAGACCGGCAAGATCGGCATCGCCAAAGTGGTCATCCAGACCAAACAGCACCTGGCGGCCCTGATTCCGTCGGGCGACGCGCTGGTCCTGAACCTGATGCGTTGGGGCGACGAGGTCAAGTCGCTGGACGGCCTGGACCTGCCCAAAGCCGGCGCCCGCAACATGACGCCCAGCGCCGCCGAAATGAAGATGGCCAAGATGCTGGTGGACGATATGTCCGGCGAATGGGATCCGTCGCAATACAAGGACGAATTCAAGGCCGCGGTGATGGATCTGGTGGAAAAGAAGGCACGCGCCGGCAAGACCGAGACCGTCATCGAGCCGCAGGAGGAATCGCCTGCCTACGCTGACAACGTCATCGACCTGACCGAATTGCTGCAGCGCAGCCTGAAGGGCGGCAAGGGCGGCAAGGGCGGCAAGGCGCCCGCCAGCGCCGCGAAGAAGGCCGCCAGGACGCCCGCCAAAAAGACGACGGCCCGGTCCGCCGGCAAGGCGGCAAGCAAAAGCGCCAGCAAGACCGCAGGCAAGGCAGCGAGCAAGACAGCGAGCAAAACCCGCAAGGCGGCGTGACCATGGCCGACCCCCTGAAGAAGTACCGCGAAAAGCGCAACTTCAACGTGACCTCGGAGCCCGCCGGCGGGGGCGAAGAGAATGCGCAGGCACGCGCCTTCGTCGTCCAGAAGCACTGGGCAAGCCGGCTGCACTACGACTTGCGCCTGGAACTGGACGGCGCGATGAAGAGCTGGGCCGTGCCCAAGGGGCCGTGCTACGACCCGGCCGTCAAGCGCATGGCCGTCCAGGTCGAGGACCATCCGATCGCCTACAACCAGTTTGAAGGGCAGATTCCCGAAGGCCAGTACGGGGCGGGCAAGGTCATCATCTGGGACGAGGGCCAGTGGATGCCGGTCGGGGATCCGCGCAAAGGCTATCGCGACGGCCACCTGAAGTTCGACCTGCAGGGCGTCAAGCTGCAGGGGAGGTGGGCGCTCATCCGCCTCAAGGGCAAGGAATCCGAGAAGCAGCCACCCTGGCTGTTGATCAAGGACCGTGACGATTGGGCGCGGCCCGAGCGCGAGTTCAGCGTGGTGGATGAAATGCCCGACAGTGTCGTGCCGCTGCGGCAGGCGCGGCACGGCGCGCAAGGCAAACCGGCCGGGGCCGCTGAGTCCGCCGAGGAGGATACCGAGGACGCCGCCGGCCGGCTGCCGGGCGTCGCCTCGGCGCTGCCCGAGCGGCTCAAGCCCCACCTTGCCACGCTGGTGGATGGCGTGCCGCGGCACACCCCGGACTGGCTGTACGAGATGAAGTTCGACGGTTACCGGCTGCTCGTGCGCATAGAGGACGACGATGTGCGCCTGTACACCCGCAACGGCCATGATTGGAGCGCAAAGCTGCCCCATCTGGTCCAGGCGTTCAAGGCGCTGCCCGCGAAGTGGGCCTGGGTGGACGGCGAAATCGTGATGCTGGACCACGATGGAATGCCGAATTTCCAGTCGCTGCAGAACGCCTTCGATGGCCAGCGCACCCAGGACATTGTTTTCTACGCCTTCGATCTGCCTTTCATCGGTTGCCGGGACCTGCGCCAGGAGCCGCTGGACGTGCGGCGCGCGCTGCTGCGGCAACTGATGGACACCGCCCGGGACGACTGCCTGCGCTTGAGCGAACCGCTGGATGCCGCGCCCGCGGATCTGGTGGCGACGGCGTGCAAGATGGGACTGGAAGGCATCATGGCCAAGCGCCGGTCCTCGCCCTATGTCTCGCGCCGCAGCGACACCTGGGTCAAGGTCAAGTGCGCGCGGCGCCAGGAGTTCGTCATCGTCGGCTATACCGCGCCCAAGGGCAGCCGGGCCGGACTGGGCGCATTGCTGCTTGCCGTCACGGAGTCCGACGGCGGCCTGCGCTATGCCGGCAAGGTCGGGACAGGATTCGATGACCAGAGCCTCGTTGCCCTGCAAAAGCGCCTGGCGGCCATCGAAACCGAACGCAAGCCCGTCACGGGCGCGCCCGCCGGGGGAGGCGTGCGCTGGGTCAAGCCGACGCTGCTCGCGGAAGTGTCCTTCGGCGACTGGACCCATGGCGGCCATATCCGCCATGCGGTGTTCCGGGGCCTGCGCCAGGACAAGCCGGTGCGGGCAATTTCCAGGGAGAAGGCCGTGCCGGTCAAGGACATCGAGGACGACGCCACCATCGGCCAGTCCGCCAAAAAGTCATCGCGCGTTGCAAAAACGGCGCGTCCCAAGGGCGGCAAGCTTACCCACCCGGATCGCGTCATCGACCCGTCCACCCAGCTCACGAAACTGGATCTGGCCCGTTATTACGGGCTGATCGCGCCGCTGATGCTGGAGCACCTGAAAGGCCGCCCGGTGTCGTTCCTGCGCGCGCCGGCCGGCATCGAGGGGGAATTCTTTTTCCAGAAACACCTGGAAGCCGCCATGCCCGGCGTGAAGGCGCTGCCGGCGCGGCTGGATCCGGATCATCCGCCCTTGCTGGAAGTGCCGACGCAGGAAGCCATCCTGTCCGCCGTCCAGATGAATGTCATCGAATTCCATACCTGGAACGCGGTCAAGACCGCCATCGCCAAGCCCGACCGCATGCTGTTCGACCTGGATCCCGGCGAAGGCGTGGCGTGGCCGGCGATGCAGCAGGCCGCCGGCCTGGTGCGCGTGCTGCTGCGGGAGATCGGCCTGCAGGCCTGGCTCAAGACCAGCGGGGGCAAGGGGCTGCACGTGGTGGTGCCGCTGCGCAGGCAATACGGGTGGGACACGGTCAAGGCATTTTCCCAGGCCATCGTGCAGCATCTGGCGCGCACGCTGCCGCAGTTGTTCGTGGCCAAGAGCGGACCGAAGAACCGGGTGGGCAAGATATTCGCCGACTACCTGCGCAACGGCTTCGGCGCGACGACGGTCTGCGCCTGGTCGGCGCGGGCTCGCCCTGGCCTCGGCGTCTCCGTGCCTGTGGCGTGGGAAGAACTGGACAAGCTGACCGGCGGGGCGCACTGGACCATCCGCGACATTCATGGCCGGCTGGACGTCGGCAACGCGCCCTGGGCCGACTACGCCCCGCAGTCGCTGGGCCGCGCCATGGCCGCGATGGAGTTCAAGCCATGATGGGCGCGCCCGGGGCGACGGCCGCCGCGCAGGCCGCTATTTCAATTCGTTGCATCCGGCCGAGGGGCCGTAGGCAAAATGCGCCAAGCATGATTACCCTTTTGCAGCACCCACGCCGCAAGGAGGCTTCCTATGCCACCCCCTGTCTCTCCCTCGGGCGTCATGGACCGCCCGGACGGCTACGGCGTTGTCAGCCGAAGCCTGCATTGGCTGATGGCCGCGCTGCTGGCCTGGCAGTTCACCAGCGCGGCGGTGCGGCAGCTCCTGCCCGAAACCCCGATCGAGGCGTTTTTCTGGTCCACGCACACCTCGCTGGGGTTCCTGCTGCTGATCCTTGTGCTGCTTCGCGGGGTCTGGGCGCTGGTCAACCTTGGGCGACGGCCGGACAGCGGCCTGCTGGCGGGCCTGGGGCACCTTGTCCTGTACCTGCTGATGATCGCCATTCCCACGCTAGGGATACTGCGCGCGTATGCGCGGGGCCGGGGATATTCCCCGTTCGGCATCCCGGTTTTCAGCCCGCGCGACCAGGAGATCGAACCCCTGGTCGAGGTTGCCAATGCCTGGCACGGGCTCCTGGGCTGGACCCTGCTGGCGCTGATCGTGGGTCACGTCGGCATGGCCTTCCTGCATCGCCGGGCGGACGGGCGGCGTGTCTTGACGCACATGACCAAAGGGTCGTGACGGCCGGGCCGCCCCTATGCAAAGGAGGCAACCATGCAGCGCGATGAGCTGTTGGCCCTGATGATTTCGATCTCCGCGCCCGCGCCCCGGCTGGACGAATGGGACCGGGTGCTGTCGATGTACGCCGGATACCTGGAGGAGGTCGCCCCCAAACTGTCGGAAAAGGAACTGGGCAATTTCATCGGCGCCGGCGCCATGTTCTATCGGACGCTATGCCAGGCCAACGCCTATCGGCAGGAGTCCGTGTGGGGGCGGCGCAAGAAGGAGGGCTAGCGGGGACGGGCGACGCGCAAGGCGGTCGCCCGGGTGGCCCGGCCGCTCATGCGACCAGGCGGTACGCCACGCCCAGGCTGAACAGCAGCGCGGTGCCAAGCGCCCAGAACGCCAGCGACAGCCAGGCGCTCAGGGGGACGCGGGCCGACGGCTCCGCCTCGCCGGGATGGCGCGGCGACGGCGGGATCTCCTCGTTGGCCGCACTCGGGCAGGGCGCGATCGGTGCGGCGCCGGCCGGGCGAGGGGTTCCCAAAGACACCATCATATTTCCGACCTGGGTCGGGGCAAAAACGGGTTCCGGCGAGCTCATGGGGGTCCTCCGTAATCAGGGTTAGGTGACCAAAGGCGCAACCCCTTCAGCAAGCGGCGTGCCCGGCCGGTCGCCGCCATGTGGACGGTCCGGACCCCCGGCACTTCCCGTCTCCCCCTCAAACACTTACGATACCGGCAGGCGTCGGGCGGATTCCGCCGCGCTTGCCCGAATCGACTGACACGTGACGGCCGCATTTCAACCACGGAGCATTCATGAACGGTTACCCAGATACTCTTCTCCTGATCGACAACGAATGGCGCGAGGCCCGCGGCGGCGCGCGCATCGACGTCGTCAACCCCGCCACCGGCCAGAAGATTGGCCAGGTGGCCAGCGCCGGCCGCGAGGACCTCGACCTTGCGCTGGCGGCTGCGCAGCGCGGCTTCGAGACGTGGCGCGACACGTCCGCCCATGAGCGTTGCGCCATCATGCGCAAGGCGGCGGTCCTCCTGCGCGAGCGCGCGGACGACGTGGCGCGCCTGCTGACGCAGGAACAGGGCAAGCCGCTTGTCGAAGCGCGCGGCGAAGTCCTGGCCGGCGCCGACATCATCGACTGGTTCGCCAATGAGGCGCTGCGCGTCTACGGCCGCATCGTGCCGGCGCGCAACCCGGCGGCCCAGCAACTGGTCATCAAGGAGCCGGTCGGCCCCGTCGCCGCGTTCACGCCCTGGAACTTCCCGGTCAACCAGATCGTGCGCAAGCTGGGCGCGGCCCTGGCCACCGGCTGCTCCTTCCTGGTGAAGGCGCCCGAAGAAACCCCGGCCTCGCCGGCGGCGCTGCTCAATTGCTTTGTCGACGCAGGTATCCCGAAGGGCGTGCTGGGCCTGGTGTTCGGTTCGCCGGCCGAGATCTCCAGCTACCTGATCCCGCATCCGGTGATCCGCAAGGTCACCTTCACGGGCTCCACGCCGGTCGGCAAGGAGCTGGCCGCGCTGGCGGGCCGCCACATGAAGCGCGTCACCATGGAACTGGGCGGTCACGCCCCGGTGATCGTGGCCGAGGACGCCGACGTGGAACTGGCCGTCAAGGCCTCGGGCGGCGCGAAATTCCGCAACGCCGGCCAGGTCTGCATCTCGCCGACGCGCTTCCTGGTGCACAAGAACGTCAAGGCGGCGTTCGAGCAGGCGTTCGTCGCCCAAGCCGAAAAGCTCAAGTTGGGCGATGGCCTGACCGAAGGCACGACGCTCGGCCCGCTGGCCAATGACCGCCGCCTGGCGGCCATGGACAAGATCGTCAAGAACGCCAGCGAAAAGGGCGCACGGATCGCCACCGGCGGCAAACGCGTGGGCACCGCGGGCAATTTCTTCGCGCCCACGATTCTCACCGACGTGCCGCTCGAGGCCGATATTTTCAACGAAGAGCCGTTTGGACCCATCGCGGCGATCCGCAGCTTCGAGACGCTGGATGAAGCCATCCGCGAAGCCAACCGCCTGCCCTACGGCCTGGCCGCCTACGCCTTCACCCGCTCGTTCAAGTCGGTGCACGAGCTGTCGCGCCGCCTCGAAGTGGGCATGGTGTGGATCAACCAGCCCGCCACGCCGTCGGCCGAACTGCCGTTCGGCGGGGTGAAGGATTCGGGCTACGGCTCCGAAGGCGGCCCCGAGGCGCTGGAAGCCTATCTCGTCACCAAGGCGGTGTCGGTCGTCGGCGTCTGACCTCGTGTCAGGCCCGCGCGCCTGACCCGATCCCCCGCCGGGCTGGATCCGGCGGGGATTCTTTTGGCCGATAGGCGCCCGCTCGCGCCTGTCGCAAAATGGCGCAGCCCCTCGCGGCGCTCTCCAATTGATATGGGTGCTTACGCACCGTTGCCGATCCGGCCCTCCCTGCGCAGGTAAGGTCTCCCTGACAATGTCGACCCCGGAGATTCACGCATCGATGCTTTCCTTGCCGCCCACCAAGTCCCTTGCCCGGCACAGAACCTCAACCGGCCCGGCCATGAGCTGGCTGCAAGAACGCAGGCAGTTCGTCAAGGCGCTGCTATCCAATCCCGCGGCCGTCGGGGCGGTGGCCCCTTCGGGCGCGGCGCTTGCGGCGGCCATCACCGAAACGATCCAGCCCCAGGGCGGTAAAGTCCTCGAACTGGGCTGCGGCACTGGCGTGTTCACCCGTGAAATGCTGCGCAAGGGGATCGCGCCGTCCAGTCTGGTCCTGGTCGAGCAGGACTCCGAAATGAGCTCCAGCCTGCGCACCCAGTTTCCCGAGGCGGCCGTTCTGCAGGTGTCCGCGCAGGACCTGTCGCGCGACAGCCATCCGGAACTGCATGGCATCGGCGCGGCCATCTGCGGCCTGCCGCTACGCAACATGAGCCACGCGCACCATCGCAAGCTGCTCACCGCGGTATTTGAGGCGATGCATCCGGACGGCGCCATGCATTTCTTCACCTATGGCGTGCGGTGCCCCATTTCTGCGCGCGTGCTGGAAGACTGCGGCCTGCACGCCCGGCGGGTGCGGTTTGTCCCGCTCAACCTGCCGCCGGCCTCCGTATACAGCCTCAGCCGGGCGCGATGACGCCGCAAGGACGGCGGATGGCCCGTGAACATCGTTTCGGACCCGGGAACGCCACGGGTTTAAGGTAAGGATCTGTTGCCGTCCCATGCCCCATCGGGCGGGCAGGGCAGCGAGAGGCCGGCAAGCGTGTCGCCTGCCGGCCTTGCTGCTTGCGGATCGGCAACCAGGCCGCCGCTGGCTAGGCCAGGAAAGTCAGCATGCCGTTGCTCAGGTCGTACATCGACCCGACGATCTTGATCTTTCCTTCCTTTTCCAGCCCCGCGAGGATGGGGCTGTTCTTGCGGATGGCCTCGACGGTGTGCAGGACGTTGGTCCTGGCCACGGCGTCGACGAACTCGGCATTCTTGCCGCTGCGATCGCCCGTGTACTTGGTCGCCTCGACTGCCGGCTTGATGACCTCAAGCAGCCCGGTCAGGTGACCTAGTTTCACGTTGTCGATGGCGCCGGCCACCGCGCCGCAGGCCGTATGTCCCATGACCAGGATCACTTTGGCGCCCGCCGCCGCGCAGGCGAACTCCATGCTGCCGAGCAGATCGTTGTTGGAAATGTTGCCCGCGATCCGTCCGTTGAAGGTGTCGCCGATCCCGGTGTCCAGGATGATCTCCGCCGGGGCGCGCGAATCGATGCAGCTCAGGATCACCGCCGCGGGGAACTGCCCCAGGGCGCTCGAGCGCTTCTGCGCCAGGTAGTCGTGCTTCTGGGGCTTGCCTTCGCGAAAACGCGCATTGCCCCGCTTCATCATGTCAATGACCTGATCCGGCGTCATCGCGTCGCGCTCCGCCTGCGTGAGCGACGCGGCTTCAGCCTCGGTGGGCGCAAGCGCCACACCCGCCATCATCGCAGCCGTTCCTGCGCCGACGCCCGCCTTCAGCCAGACGCGCCGTCCCAGGTCCCGAGGGTGCCCTGCCATGCAACAATCTTTGATCGCTTCCATGAGGTGTCCTCTATTTGCAGCCCATGTAGACAGACCGCGGGACGCAGCTATTCATCGATGGGCCGGCCACAGCTTGCCGTTCGCACGGCGAAGGACATTCTCTTCCTGTTTTTCCCGGCCGACAACGTTTGGCCCGCAGGGCGGGGCGCGCTGGCGGGCAGGCGTTCCCGCCGACGGAAATCGCATGCGCCCCGGTTTTTTCTTGTTTTCCGCGTGCAGGAGTGGCATAGTTTTTTCGCACGATAAGCCCCCGGCGGCCTCGGGGCGACTCAGCCAGCAGATACGAAAGGTGCCCCATGAGATACCTGTACATCGTATTAATTGTGTTGCTTACGGCGATCGTTCTCTCGTTCAAGGTCCAGAATTTCGATTCGGTCACCTTGACGCTCTGGACCTCCAGCTTCACTTTGCCAGTCTCGGTCCTGGTCATCGGCGTCTATATCCTGGGCATGTTCACGGGCGGGTTCCTCCTCAGCCTGTTGCGTTCCGCCTTCCGCGGCGCCACCGGCCGCCCGGCCGGCCCGACCACGTAGCAACGCTTCACTGCCCGCCTGGCCAGGCGCGGCGCGCCTTGCGTCCGGGCGCGAACGTACCCCTAGGAGCATCCCGATGAAACGGCTATTCCTTGTCCTGTCCACCTGCGTGCTGGCCGGTTGCGCCGGCACCGTCGCGACCAAGAGCGATCTGGCCACGTACGGCACGCCGCCCAGCGACGACGACCTCTACCAGTACATGTCCACGTTGCGGGACGCCATGCCCCCGACGCGCTATGTCAGCTACCGCGACAAGGGATATGCGGACTCCGTGAAGAAAGCCACGGTCATCGGCGAGGACGGCAAGCCGGTGTCCGGCTGGGAGTACGACTTCGAAGTGGCCGGCTACGACCAGATCGGCCCCGATCAGCCGCAATGGACGGCGCGGCGGGTCCTGTTCTTCAATGGCCGTCCGATAGGCGGCTTCGACGCGAATGGGAAGTTCATGCGTACCAGCGCACAGCCGGCGGCGCCTCAGGCGCCCGCGCCGGCGCAGCCGCGATAGGTCCGTTCCTCCCAACCCGCCGTACCGGAGAGCCATCATGCACAAGCATCTGCAGGCAGCCAAGCGCCGCCACCTCGACATCCTCGCCGCGGGCGCCATCATCGGGCTGGCCGCGGTCCTGGCCGGTTGCGCCAACCCGACGGCCTCATCGCGCGTCTACACCTTCGACCAGGCGCAGCGTGCGCAGACCGTGACCCTGGGCTATGTGATCGGGGTGCGGCCCGTGACGATCCAGGCCAGCCAGACCTCCGGCATGGGCGTCATCGCGGGCGGCGCCCTGGGCGCCGTGACGGGCAGCGCGATAGGCGGCGGCTCCGGCCGGCGCATCACCACGGTCGGCGGCGCGGTCGGCGGCGCCATGGCCGGCAACGCAATCGAGAACGCCAGCACCCGCAGGCAAGGCCTGGAGATCACCATCCGCCTGGACAGCGGCGACGTGCGCGTCATCACCCAGGAAGCGGATGTGCCGATTTCGACGGGACAGCGCGTCCAGGTCGTCACGCAGGGCGGCGTGAGCCGGGTGGTGGGTATTTGAGCGGTAATTGCGCGGTAAATGCGCGGTATATGCGCGGTATATGCGCGGTATTTCTGCGGCGCGCGTAGCAAGGGTGGGGCAGGGCGGCGGGGCATCTCGCGGCCCGTTGCGGCCCGTTGCGGCAATTAGACGGCCTATTTACCGCATAATGTGCGGCGAATAGCTTGCTAATGCGGTGATTGGCGCGCATAATCTCCGCATGAAAAGCGGAGATTACCTCTACCTCTGGCAGGATGCGGATTGGCCCCACTGGCGCTTTGATCTCGCCGCGCTGGCCGGGCCGCTGGCCGATGTCAGCCGGGCGCAGGGCCTGCTCATGGGTCGCCTGCGCGACGTGGGCATGCCGCTGCGCGATCAGGCCAGCCTCAGCGCCTTGACCGAAGACGTCGTGAAGACCAGCGCCATCGAAGGCGAGGTCCTGAACGTGGAGTCCGTCCGTTCCTCCCTTGCGCGCCGCATCGGCGTGGACATCGGCGCGTTGGCGCCCGTGGACCGGCACGTCGAAGGCGTCGTCGAAATGGTCCTGGACGCCACCGCCAACTGCCATTCTCCCGTCACGCGCGACCGCCTGTTCGGCTGGCATGCCGCGCTGTTTCCCACGGGCTACTCCGGCATGTCCAGAATCAGCGTGGGCGCGTGGCGGACAGACGCCGACGGGCCGATGCAGGTCGTTTCCGGTCCGATCGGCCGCCAGCGCGTGCACTTCGAAGCCCCGCCGGCCACGCGACTGGAGGCCGACACAGGCGCATTCCTGGCATGGCTGAACGGCGCGCTGCAGGGCGCCGGCCTGTACGCGATGCCGCCGCTGCTCAAGGCGGGGCTGGCGCATCTGTGGTTTGTCACGCTGCACCCCTTCGACGACGGCAACGGCCGCATCGCCCGGGCCATCGGCGATCTGCTGCTGGCGCGCGCCGACGGCAGTCCGCAGCGCTTTTACAGCCTGTCCGCCCAGATCCAGCGCGAACGCAACGCCTACTACGCCATCCTGGAGCAGACCCAGAAGGGGTCCATGGACGTCACGCAATGGCTGGCGTGGTTTCTCGCCACGCTGCATCGCGCGGTCGATCAGGCGCACGGCGTGCTGGACGGCGTGCTGGCCAAGACCCGTTATTGGCAGCGCTGGGCGGCCGAGCCGCTGAACGAGCGCCAGTCGCGGATGCTGAACCGGCTGCTGGATGGCTTCGAGGGCAAGCTCACCACCCGCAAATGGGCCGCCATCGCCAAGTGTTCGCCCGATACCGCGCTGCGCGACATCACCGACCTCCTGAACCGGAATCTCTTGCGCAAGACCGACGCGGGCGGGCGCAGCACCAGCTACCAGTTGGCGGACTGAACCGGGCAGGGCGCGTCTTAATATTCACTTCATCCTGTCGCGTATAGTCGGCGCATGCGCATCCTACTGGCCGAAGACGATGTATCCCTGGGCGAGTCGATCGAGTCCTGGCTGGAACTCGACGGCTACGTCGTCGACCGCGTGACGCGCGGCGACCTCGCCGAGACGTCGCTGGCCACGCACGACTATCACTGCGTGCTGATCGACCGGGGCCTGCCCGGGCTGACCGGCGACGACCTCCTGCGCCGGCTGCGCGCCCGGCGCGATAACGTGCCCGCCATCATGATCACCGCCCGCGACGCGGTGCCCGACCGCATCGAGGGGCTGGACCTGGGCGCCGACGATTACCTCGTCAAGCCGTTCGACCTGGAAGAGCTGTCGGCGCGCATACGCGCCGCCATGCGCCGCCGCGACGGCCATGCCGAACCCGCGCTCAGCCATGGCGGCGTGACGCTGGACGTCGCCGCCAAGCAGGTCCAGTTCCAGGGGGCGCCCGTGGACCTTACCGCGCACGAGTTCGCCATCCTGCACGCGCTCATCCGCCGTCCCGGCCACATCGTGTCCCGGGCGCAGTTGGAGGAATCGCTCTACGGCTGGGGCGACGAGGTCGAAAGCAACACCATCGAGGTCCACATCTACAACCTGCGCCGCAAGCTGGCCCCTGACCTCATCAAGACGGTGCGGCGCCAAGGCTACCGCCTGGCGGACTGACATGCGACGGCCCAAGACCTCCCGGCCCGCGCGCGGCTATTCGCTGCGCCGGCGGCTGATCACCACGACGCTGGGCTCCAGCATCCTGGTGGGGCTGATCAGCACCTTGATCGTGCTGGCGATTGCGCGCAACGAGGTCAACGACGCCTACGACGACTGGCTGGAAGAGGGCGCGCGGCTGGTCCTGGCGCTGGGCGAGGGCAGCATCGGCCGCGATGCGGCAGAACCCCGGCCCATCGGCGCCCAGCCCGCGCTGCGGCTGGACTACCAGCTCGTCTCGCGCAGCGGCGAGGTCCTGCTGCGCGGCAAAGACGCGCCCAAGCGGCCCTTCGTGGACCCGGAACGCCGCGGCGACCGTTACTACGACGTGCGCGCCGACGGCGAGGACTGGCGCGTCTATGTGCGCCACCACGACACGCTGGGTTTTTCCGCGCAAGTGGGGCAAGAGCGGGACGACCGCACGGATCTGATCTGGGACATGCTTGAATCGCTGGCCTGGCCGCTGGTCGGGCTGTGGGCGCTGCTCGGGCTGATCAACTGGATCCTGATCTGGCGCCTGCTCAAGCCGTTGGCGCGCATGACGCGCGGCATCGAGGCCAGATCGCCGTCGGACCTTTCTCCGCTGGCCGACGACAGCCGGGCGTACGAGGTCCAGTCGATCACCGCGGCCCTGAACCGCCTGCTGGGCCGCCTGGACCGGGCGCTGGAAGCCGAACGCCGCTTCACCGCCGACGCGGCGCACGAACTGCGCACCCCGCTGGCCGCCCTGGCGTCGCGCATCCAGGTCCTGCAACGCAGCCACCCGGCCGACCAGGCGCCCGCGCTTGCGGCGCAACTGCAGCGCCTGCGCGTCGACATGATGCGCGCCACGGCCCTGGTCGAAAACCTGCTCCAGCTCGCGCGACTGGACCCGCAATCGGCCGACGCCTTGCCGCGCGAGCGCATCGCCACGCAGGCGCTGCTGCAGGACGCCGCCGATGCCTGCGCGCAGGCGGCGGCCAAACGCAACGCCGTCATCACCATCGACGCACGCGAAAGCGTCCTCTACGGCAACCGCGATGCCCTGTACACGGCCCTGCGCAACCTGATCCACAACGCGGTGTCCTATGGGCGCGACGGCGGCCAGGTGCGCGTCGCCGCGCAGCGCGCCGGCCAGCACATCGCGCTGACCGTCAGCGATGACGGCGAGGGCGTGTCGCCGGCGGACCTGGAACGGCTGACGCAGCGCTTTTTCCGTGTCCTGGGCACCAATGTCGCTGGAAATGGCCTGGGATTGTCCATCGTGGCCCGGGTGGCGCAGGTCCACGGGGCCGAATTGCGGTTCGGGCCGGGGCTGAACGGCCGGGGGCTGGGCGTGACGCTGCTCCTGCCGCTGGAAGGCGCGGCGGCGACCGTGCAGGAAGGCTAAGGTCTGCTTCATCTTCGCGGCGTCAAATGACGCCATGTTCAACAACGATGCGCCCACCGCGCAAGGAGCCACGCCATGACCAAGACCCCTCGTCAATCGAACTTCGTTCGCACCTGCCTCGTGTCCGCCGCGCTGACCGCCGCCCTGTTCGCGGGCGGGGCGCACGCCCAGGGCTACACCGGGCCCAGCACCGGCAAACCGGCGGCCCAAGGCTACAGCGGCCCCAGCACCGTCGCCGTCACCACCGTCAAGGAACTCCTCGCCAACGGGCGCGACGACCAGAACGCCATCCTGCGCGGCCGCATCGTCTCGCACGATGGCGACGACCACTACACCTTCGATGACGGCACCGGCCAGATCCGCGTCGAAATCGATAACGACGACTTCCCGGCCGGGCAGAAGATCGACGACAAAACCCAGGTCGAACTGCGCGGCGAACTGGATCGCGACCGCAACAGCATCGAGTTCGACGTGGACAGCTTGCGCGTGATGTAGGGCGGCGACCGGGTCGCGCGAAGGCGGGCGCATACGTTATCCTGTCGGGCTGGCGCAAGCATGGCGCAAACCGGCCTTGTCCCGGGCGGTTCCGCCCATACTTGCACCAGGGCGCCTGATATCCCCATTCAGTCGTCGCGCCCGTCGCCCACCCGGCGACCCCGATCCGCCACCGAGTGCCTGTTTGTCGTGAACCCCGTTACACCCCAAGCCGCTGCCCCGCAGCCAGAAGCCTCCATCCGCGCCACCGTCCGGCTGCCCATCCGTCTTGCCGACGGTTCCGAGGCGCTCGCGCTGGCCTACAGCTTCCACGGCCTGGCCGATGGCCGCGACCATCTGGCGCTCAAGTTCGGCGAGCCGGGCGCAATGCCGCTCGTGCGCCTGCATTCCGAATGCATGACCGGCGACGTCTTCGGCTCGCTGCGCTGCGACTGCGGGCCGCAACTGCACGAAGCCTTGCGTCTGATGAGCAAAGAAGGCGGCTACCTGCTGTATCTGCGCCAGGAGGGCCGCGGCATCGGCCTTTACTCCAAACTGGACGCCTACCGCCTGCAGGAACTGGGCCACGACACCTACACGGCCAACCTGGAGCTGGGGCATGGCCTGGACGACCGCGACTACACGCCCGCAGCCCAGATGCTCAGGGCGCTGGACGTGAACGATCTGGAACTGCTCACCAACAATCCCGACAAGCGCACGCAATTGGAGCGCATGGGCATCCGCGTCAGCGGCTGCCGCCTGACCGGGGTCTATCCGAACGAACACAACAAGGGCTATCTGCTGGCCAAGGCCTTGCGGACTCAGCATCGGCTGGAGCTTGGGCAGACCGAAGATTGACCTGGTAATCGCCGGCGATGGGCAGTTGATGTCCCTTGGCGTTAATAGCCAGGTAATCAGCATGCTGCGGGCCTCTCAGACGCCATCGGCCCACGCCACGGCGTCGTGAGGATGCAGGCTTTCCAGATGCCGCACGTGGGTGCGGGAGGCTTTGAACCGCGGGCGCAGCGCGGATTGGATCCGGCGGGCGGCATCTTCGACGAACATCAGGTTTTGGCCGTTCAAGGCGGCAAACGCCTGTTCGTCCGCCCGCTTGACGGCCGTCTGCACAGGCGTCCCCAAGGCGTCCTCGATGGTATCGATCAGCGCCAACAGATTCCAGGTCTGCTCGTCGGGCGTCTGCGTTATTTCGACGCGGGCCTCGCTGCGCTGGCTGTGAGGGGTCGCAATGCTGGCATGCTGGCGCAGCCAGGCGGCCACTGCCTCGGGCGTGATGCTTTCCTGGTTTGCGAAGGCGCCAAGGAACGCTTGCTCAACCAGTTGCCGCGACAGGGCAGCCGAACAAGGGCAGGTAGAAGAGTAGGGGACCGTGACCTGGGTCTCAAGCGCATGGACGCCATCGTGTACCACCGCGCGCAACTGGACCGGGTAGGCCTTCCAGCCTGCCAGACCGTCGGACACCAGGGCGGGGCGGCGGACCAGCAGATCGAATGACAAGCGGACGCGCGCGCCCCGGCTTTCGCAGTCTTGATGGCTTGCCACCATGGCATCCAGCACGTTGCGCAGCGCGGCGGGCGTAAGGTCGTGGGGATCACTCAGGTGGTCCAGCTCCCGGTAGAGCCGCGACATGTGGATTCCCTTGACATGCCGCGCGGGAAGGTCCACTTGGACATCGGCGCGTGCATGGAGTATCCGGCGATAACCCGGCTCTGCCAGGACGACGGGCAGATCGATGCCTTGCATGCCCACCCATTCCAGGGAGCTCAGGCTCGGAGAAGACTCGTTGATTGAAACGTCGGGAAGTGCGGTGTCCACAATAATGCTCGGAATTGCGTTGGATTGCCCCCCACGCCACGCGCGGAAGAGCTTGTATGTCAGGCCCAGTTCGGAAAGGGGTTCTTCCAGGTCTTCCAGACGTGCGGACCCTGGGCCATCTCTTGATCGGTGAGCAAACACGCGTCAAAACGGGCTCGCAAGGCAACCTCGTCCATATCCATGCCTATCACCACCAGCTCCTGGCGCGCGTCGCCTACGCCGTCGACCCAATTCTTGCGGATGATCGCCACGTACTCGGGGTCCTCGGGCCAACGTTCCGGGGGCATGGCAGCCCACCAGTAGCCGGCCGCCCCGTGGCGGGCCACCGCGCCGGCCTGCGACCAGGAGCCAGCCATCTCCGGATGGCTGGCCAGCCAGAAATAGCCTTTAGAACGCACAACGCCGGGCCATTCGCTCTCGACATAGGCAAAGAACCGTTCTGGATGGAAGGGACGACGAGCCTGATAGACAAAGCTTCGGATCCCATATTCCTCGGTTTCCGGCGTATGTTGCCCCCGCAGTTCGCGTAGCCAGCCCGGTGCCTTGGAGGCCTCATCGAAATCGAACAACCCGGTGTTCAGCACCCTGTCCAGGGGCACCTTGCCGAACTCGGCCGTTTCAATGCGGGCGCGGGGGTTGAGCTTGCGCAGGATGGCCATCAGCCGCTCGCGCTCATCGGCTGCGATCAGATCCACCTTGTTCAGCACGATGACGTCACAGAACTCGATCTGTTCGACCAGCAGGTCGACCACCGTGCGCTCATCTTCCTCGCCAAGGGATTCTCCGCGCTCCTGCAAGCTCTCGCGTGAGCTGTAGTCGCGCAGGAAGTTGTATGCGTCGACCACGGTCACCATCGTGTCCAATCGGGCAAGCTCACCCAGACAGCGCCCATCCTCGCCCTCGAACGTGAAGGTTTCCGCGACGGGCAAGGGCTCGGAAATTCCGGTGGACTCGATGACCAACTGATCGAAGCGGCCTTCGTTGGCGAGCCGTTCAACTTCAATGAGGAGGTCCTCGCGCAAGGTGCAACAGATACAGCCATTGCTCATCTCGACCAGCTTCTCGTCCGTGCGGGACAGCTCGGCGCCGCCTTCGCGTACGAGCGCGGCATCGATGTTGACCTCGGACATATCGTTGACGATCACCGCAACGCGCCGGCCCTCGCGATTGTTCAGGATGTGATTGAGCAGCGTGGTTTTCCCGGCGCCAAGAAAGCCGGAAAGGACCGTGACAGGCAGATGGCGGTCCTTCGCTTGGGGTAATCCGGTATTCATGTTCTATGAAAGCGTCAAAGAGGATGAGTGAGACTGCGGGGGTGTTGGCTCAACGCGGGTGGGCAGGTCCGATAGAAAACGGGACGACAGGCCAGCAGTCAGCGCGATGTTATAACATAACATTAAAGGCACATTGGATGTCGGCGATCCGGCATCGACGTTGCGCGTCTCTGCCTGCGTGCTCAGTGGCTAAGGAAGAGCACGCGGCCAGGCGCCTCTTACTCCGACCCTGTCGAATCCAACGCGCTGGCGCTTAACGCCATGCTATGGCGTTCCGTTTTGATTGAGTCCAGCATGACCCGCTTGTTCTCGCGGCTGCGATACGCATGCTCGCGCATGAGGCTTTCCGCACGCGCTGCTTCACGTCGAGTAATGGCTCTCAGCAAGTCTTCATGGTCCGCTTGCGCGCGAAGGACGTAAGGTGTCTCGACCGTAGACGGTGACGACGGCAGGGTCAGTGCGGCCGGTCCGGCCAAAGGCGTTTTGTTGTTGTGCTCCAACGCGGAAAGCAAGGCGCGATTGCCGGCGGCCTCGCAAAGGATCTCGTGGAACTGCTGGTTGATTCTGCCCCAGGCTCTTGCGTCCACAAGGGCGTGGGGGTCATGTACAGCAGGCGCGAGCAACTGACGTCCCGCGTCAACTGCCTGGGTCAGGCGTACGAGAACATCCGGAGATACGCCGCGTTCCGCGAGTAGACGTACTGCCATCCCCTCAAGAACTCCACGCACGTCAACAGCATCCGCGATTTCTTCGACCGTGAAGGCGCGAACCCGAAACCCGCGTGAGGGAAGTCGTTCCAGCAAGCCTTCCTTTTCCAGCTCCGTCATCGCGATGCGCAGCGGTGTACGCGACACCCCAAGTCGGGCCGCGAACTGAAGCTCGACGACTCGCTCTCCAGGTGTCAGCTCGCCCGAGAGAATCATGTCACGCAGCTCTGAGATGACTTTGTCGATTTGTGCGGCCATGGTGGTCCGTCCCTCCTTAGGCCCACAGTGTAGCGGCTCATTGCATGCAATGGTGCGGGCTTCAAAGCAAAAAAACTTGCGAAATCTCAATATTGCATGCAATATAAATAAAAACGGACCAAAGACAGTTGATTTTCAACGTCTTTGCATGCAAAGGCGTTCAGCCAATGTTTTCGGACGAGACGTTGGCCTGACAGGAGGAGACAAGATGAAGCTTCAAAGCTTCTTGCACGCAGGCGTGCCGGCATGGGGTATACGCGAGGGCGACCATGTCCGGCTCATGACCAAGCATTGGCCTGACGCAAGCAGTGCGCTGGCTGCCGGGCCGGATAGCCTCGCGCAAGCGGCGCGGGAACCCGGGGCCGCACTGAAGGCAGCCGGACTGCAATGGTTGCCTCCCGTTGTGGCACCGCGGAAGGTACTTTGCGTGGGATTGAACTATGGGCGCCATGTGATGGAGGCGGGCCGGGACGTTCCCAAACACCCATCGGTTTTTGCTCGATACATCGATTCCCTGGTGGGCCACCAGCAATCCGTGTGGCGGCCCCGAGTCTCGGAAAAGCTCGATTTCGAAGCCGAGCTGGCCGTCGTCATTGGCCGCGGCGGGCGCCACATTCCCGTCGAACGCGCGCTCGAGCATGTTGCTGGCTACACCTGTATGGCCGAGAACTCGGTGCGCGACTTTCAAAAGCACAACGCGCAGGTTACGCCGGGCAAAAACTTCGAGCGGTCAGGCGCGTTGGGGCCGTGGCTGGTCACGGCCGACGAGCTGCCTGATCCGACTGCGTTGCGCGTGCGCTCGTACCTCAACGGCGAGCTGATGCAGGACGGCGCAGTGTCCGACCTGATCTTCTCAATCCCGACACTCATCGCGTACATCAGCACCTTCACGCCACTTGCAGCGGGCGATGTGATCGCCACGGGAACACCCGAAGGCGTCGGGGCCACCCGACAGCCGCCACGCTTTTTGCGCGAGGGGGACGTTTTCGAAGTGGATATCGCCGGTGTCGGCAGGCTGTCGAACCCCGTGATTAACGAACCAACCGAGCAGGGCTGAGCCATGACGCAAGCGATTCGATATCTTTCCGAAGCCGACGTGGTTAGCGTGCTGGACATGCCGCGTGCGATCGATTCTCTGGCCGCCACGTTGGCGCTCCAGGGCCGTGGCCTCGCCCGCAATGTGCCCAAAGCACTGGCCACCTGGGGCGACGGCAGTTCCATGCATGCTTTGGGCTCAGTTGTGCAAGGGACCGGTGGTGTCTGCGGTTTCAAGAGTTGGGTGCATACGCGCCAAGGTGGCGGTTCGGTGTTCACGCTGTTCGATGCCGAGCGAGGCACTTTGCTGGCCGTGATCGAAGCGCGTGCGCTCGGAATGTTGCGGACGGCGGCAATCACCGGCTTGGCTACGCGCATGTTGGCGCCCGAGACGGCTCAGCATGCGGCACTGATCGGTACGGGCCCGCAGGCGGTAACGCAGCTCGCGGCGCTGGCCGCGGTTCGCAACCTGCAGTCCATACGTGTTTACAGCCCGACGCCGGAGAAGCGCGCTGAGTTCGTGCGCCAGGCGCAGGCTCGCTACGAGTTCCCCATCGTGGAAGCGATCACTTTGGACCGCGCGCTGGCGGGCGCCGAGATCGTGACCTTGATCACGCGCGCCGAACACCCCTTTGTCAATGCGGCCGCCTTGCGCGACTGCCGTCACCTTAACGCTGTGGGGGCAATTTTGCCGGCCAAGGCGGAGTTCACACAGGACGTCTTCGAGCTTGCCGACCTCGTGGTTGTTGACGATCTTGAGAACGCGCGTCGCGGTTCCCGCGAACTCCGCGAACGCTATGGCGCAGGCGATGACCCGTGGCAGGGCGTGTCGGTGCTGTCCGATCTCCTGGCAGGCGATACAGGCTCGCCACGTCCGGCGAAGGCACGAATGACCCTGTTCAAAGGAATGGGAATGGGGCTCTCCGACCTGGCTTTGGCCCGGGTGGTGTATCAGGCCGCGTGTGATCGCGACCTAGGCCAGTGTCTGGCTCCGCAAACACGCGAAAACCTGCTGCTCGCGCGCTGACGGCGGCCCCCCAAAAATCAATCCGGCGGACTGAACCTGCCGAAAGACGAGGAGAACGAGATGTTCGTGGACGTGAGTGGGGCGGCGCCCCGACAACAGAATATGTGGCCGTCGGTCGTGATAGCCAAGGAAGACATTGATCGGGAAATTGAGCGATTGATCGACGCACCGCGCCCGGCCAACGGTCGGCGCGCCAGCTTGATCGTTCATCCCGAGGCGACCGCGCCGGGTTTGGGGCTGGCGCCGGGAACCGATGTCACGATCAACGTGGTGAATCCGGGAGAAAGCACACTGAACCTGCGCAAGAATTCCAACATGCTGGAGATCTGTATCAGCGGGGAAGGGGTGGCAAAGGTTGGCGGCCGCTCCTTTTCCATCGGCAAGTGGGATGTCTGGAACACCCCCTCAATGCAGATTCATAGCTATCGAAACGAAGGCAAGACACCCTGGGTGCGGTTGTCGTACTCCAATGCGCCGCTACTCGAGAAGCTTGAGGTGCATTTCGTTGAGGAATTCGAAGGTGAGGTGGCGCCATCCGACGCCAACACCACGCGTCGTGAAGGGCCACCATCGGGAGTCGCTCGTGCGCGCGACCTGGCGCTCAACGCGCCAGTTGGCACCGAGGGTGCGCGGCTGCTGGGCTATGAATGGTTGATCGATATCGACGTGCTTGAGTCGAAGCCACTGCATTGGCCCTACGCAAGCGTGGCAGCGCATTTGCCGTCGGTAGAGGACATCGCCAAGGGTTACAACGGCCGCCGTCTGTTCGTGCTCTACAACCCCGCCACCGAGCGGCGCATCGGCACCACCCACAGCTTCTTTGCCACGATTTCGAGTTCCCCCCCTGACAACCATCATGTCCCGCATCGCCACAGTTCTTCCGCCATCAACTACTACCTGCGCGGTGAGGGCTATAGCAAGGTCAACGGAGTGCGCCTCGACTGGAAGGCCGGCGATCTGATCTTGTCGGCGCCTGGCTGGGCCATGCATTCCCATCACACTAAAAACAGCACCACATCTTCGCTCACGGTCCAGGACCATCCACTTCAGATCGCGATGGAGTCCCTGATCTGGCAGGAGCGGATGCAAGAACCCATTCTCGCGCTCGGGAGCCAAGGCGGCTTCGAAAGCAACAGGGCCCAGCTCGCCGCGGCGCGCTGATATCAACTGCAAGGATCCGTACTGATATGCCCCATCTCAACGACGTTTCCGCAGCGGCGCTGCGTGCCGAACTGCGTGATCTCTACGAGGATTACGCCTTGTGCCTGGACGAGGGTGAACTTGAAGCCTGGCCGGACTTCTTTACTGAGGATTGCCACTATCGCGTGTTGTCGCGCGAGAACCACGACGCCGGCCTGCCGTTGGGCCTGATCTACTGCATGAACAAGAACATGCTGAAGGACCGGGTTACGGCGCTACGTGAGACGACCATGTTCGAACCACGTTCGCTGCGCCACTTCATCAGCGGCGTGAAGGTGCGGGAGCAACATGCAGACCGGGTGGTTGCTCAGGCCAACTTCGCCATCATGGAATCGCTCTCGGATCGCGAACCTAGCCTGAATATGGTGGGCCGCTACCTCGACACCTGGAGGCAAACGGACGCGGGCTGGCGACTGGCCAGCCGCGACTGTGTCTACGACAACTACCGCGTGCGTACGTCGCTCATCATTCCCGTCTGAATCTGGAATCCGCCATGACCTGCACTCATACCCACCCCACCGAGGCCTGTTCCTCTCACGCGCCGGCCATCGCCGAGCAACCTATCCATATCGAACGCCGCTGGCCCGAGGAAGGCCACACTCGCATACCGAACTGGGTTTACACCGATCCTGCCGTATTTCAAAAGGAGATGGACGTCTTCTTCAACGGCAAGACCTGGAACTACATTGGATTGGAGTGCGAGGTGCCGGAAGTCGGTTGCTACAAGCGCAACTGGATAGGCACCAGCCCAGTCATCATGGTGCGCACCGACAGCGGCGAGATCGCTGTGCTCGAAAACCGGTGTGCGCACCGTGGTGCGCAAATCTGCTGGCAGAACACCGGCAAGGTGAAAGACTTCACATGCCCCTACCACCAGTGGAACTATGACTTGAACGGCAATCTGCAGGGCGTGCCGTTCCGCCGCGGCGCGATGGGCAAGGGCGGCATGCCACGCGATTTCGATCCCAAGCAGAACGGGATCCGGAAACTCCGCAGCGTCAATCGTGGCGGATCGATCTGGGCGACGTTTTCGGATGAGGCGCCCAGCTTCGAGGACTTCTGCGGGGCCGAGGTGTTGGCAGAAATTGATCACATGCTGCCGGGAAAGAAGCTCAAATTGCTTGGGTATAGCCGCCAATTGATTCCCAGCAATTGGAAGATGTACTTGGAAAACCTCAAGGATCCCTACCACGCCACGCTGCTGCACACGTTCTATATCACTTTCGGCCTGTGGCGCGCCGATTCCAAATCCGAGTGCATTCCGACCGGCGGCGGCGCGCACAGCGTGATGGTGTCGCACAACGAAGGGAAGAAAGTCACGGAGGCGACTTCCGAGATGAGCCGCTTCCGCAATGACCTGGAACTGCTCGATCTGGAAACCGTAACGCCCAGGCAAGAGTTCAACCGGGGTCGCGTCGGCGGCGCGTGGGTGTTTCCGGCTGCGCAGTTCGGCATCCAGGCCAACTCGCTCAAGACGCGGCACGTGATACCGCGTAGCCCGACTGAACACGAACTGGTCTTCACCTATTACGGCTACGAAGACGACGATGAGGAAATGACGCGATTGCGTCTAAAACACGCCAATTTGCTTGGACCGGCGGGGTTCGTGTCGATGGACGACAGCGAAATGCTCAACCAGGTCCAGATTGGCGTCACCGGCTATCCCGATGCGCGCGGCATCGTGGAGATGGGTGGGCGGGACACGGAACCCGCTGACTACATGGTGACCGAGGTGCTCATCCGGTCGTTCTATCAGTATTACCGCCAGGCAATGGGGTTTTGATCATGGTCGATACCGAAATTTGGAAACCGGTGGCGCTGGTGAAGGATATTTCGCCGGACACGCACACCCTGCGCGTGATGCTGGAAGGGGAGGCCGTCTGTCTCTATGACTTGGACGGAAAGGTTTGTGCGACGCAGGACAAGTGTCCGCACGGCAATGCCAGTCTGGCCGAAGGCTGGGTCGAGGATGGCACGGTCGAGTGCCCGTTGCACCAAGGCGTGTTCGAAATCGCCACAGGCAAACATCAGTGTCCGCCCGTGACCTCCGACCTGCGCTGTTATGAAGTCCGGATCGAGGACGGCACCGTGTTCCTACGGTCCGAGGCGGCATGAGCGCGCCCGGCACCATGCTGATCGTTGGCGCGGGCCAGGCGGGTGCGTGGGCGGCGCGTACGCTGCGCGAGAGCGGGCATGCCGGCCGCATCGTGCTGTGCGGCGCGGAAAGACACGCACCGTACGAGCGCCCACCCTTGTCGAAGGGGCTGATTACTGGCGTCAGCAGCGTGGCGGATTCCGAGGTTCTCGGGCTTGCCGAAATGGAGGATCGAGCGATCGAATTCCTGCCATCCCTGGAAGCCGTGAAGATCGATCCGGCCAGCCGCGCCGTGTTGTTTGGCGACGGGCAAAAAATCAGCTATGAAAAGTTGCTGCTGGCAACCGGCGGAAGTCCCTGCCGCCCGCGTCTGCCGGGGCTCGACAGCCCGCGGGTGCACACGTTGCGCACGCTTGACGATGCGTTGGCGCTGCGGCGGGCATTCGCCCAAGCGCCGCGAACCGTAATCATAGGCGGCGGCTGGATTGGGCTGGAGACAGCCGCTACGGCGTGTTCGTTGGGCTGTTCGGTTTCCGTGATCGAGGCCAGCCCACGCCTTTGCGGCCGCAGCCTGATGTCGCCGGTGTCGGAGTGGCTACTTGAACGCCACGAGGCCGCCGGCGTCCGCGTACGGCTGGGGCATGGCGTGACAGCGCTCAACGACGATGCCGACGGCATTCGCGTGCGCCTCGACGACGGCAGCGTGATCGTGGCCGATCTGGTGTTGGTGGGCGTGGGCATGCAACCCAACGACGCGCTTGCCCGCGAGGCAGGGTTGGACTGCGGGCAGGGCGTTCGTGTCGATGCCGCTTGCCGGACCTCGGATCCGCACATCTATGCGGCTGGCGATGTGGCGGTGCTGGCGCATCCCCGCGCGCCGCAGGGGCTGCGTCTCGAGTCGTGGCAGAACGCTCAGGATCAGGGCGTCGCGGCAGCGCGCGCAATGCTGGGGCAGACGGTCGCTTACATGCCGGTGCCGCTGCTTTGGTCCGAACAATATGAACACATGATCCAGATCGCAGGTTTCCCGAATCTGGCGCAGCACACACTGTGGCGCGCCACGCCCGGCGGCGGCAGGCTTTACCTCGGCGTGGATACCAGCGGCGTAACGGTCGCGGCGGTCGGCATCGATGCCGGTCGGGACTTCCGAGCCGCTCGAAAATCTGTCGAGCAGAACGCGCAAGCGCCGCTCGCCGGCTACCAATCCTGTGACGCCTCAGCCCCCGCCGGGTCGTCCGCGAACTCGGAGTTGACGGCATGAACGATAAGACCCCCCCACGCTGCGAGGACGCCGCTGCGCAGGTGCTGATTTTCTTTGAAGCGCTGGACCAGCGGCGTCACGGCGATGTTGCCAAGCTGATGGCCAGCGATGGAACCTGGCACCGGCAAGGGCGCGCGCTGACCGGTCCCGACGAAGTGGCGGCGGCGCTTGCCACACGTGACCCCGCTCGCCAGACGGCGCACATCGTCACCAACCTACAGGCGGAGCTTACCGATCCCGGCCGCGCGCGCGTGCGCTTCTATCTGCTTGCTTACGAGAGCCGAACCGACGGGGGTACGCAGGACGCAGCACCACGTCTGGTCGCGATCCGCTTCTGCACTGACGAGCTTGTGCATGGCGAATCAGGCTGGCGCTTCGCCAGCCGGGCAAGCCACCGCCACCTGCCTCCTGAGGCGCTTGCGCGCTGATACCCGAATCCCTTTCCTAATAGAGGTCATTCATGGCTCTTGACGCCACCCTCATTGATGCCATTGCGCGCCGCCTACACGAGGCGGAACGCTCCCGCACCCAGATCCGACAAATATCTCTCGATCATCCCGAGATGGATATCAAGGATGGTTACGCGATTCAGCGCCGTTGGGTCGAACTCAAACTAACCGAAGGCCGCCGACTGGTGGGTCACAAGATCGGTCTTACCTCTCGTGCCATGCAATTGTCGTCGCAGATCGACGAGCCCGATTTCGGTGCGCTGCTCGACGATATGTTGTTTGCTGACGGGGCGGTGATCGACCGTGATAGATTCATCGTGCCGCGACTGGAGGTCGAACTCGCATTCATTCTGGACAAGCCGCTGCGGGGGCCGAACGTCACGCTGTTCGACGTGCTGGATTCGGTGCGATACGTGATTCCGGCGTTGGAGATCATTGATGCGCGATCTCATCAGATAGACCCCGAATCCCATCGGCCGCGCAAAGTTTTCGACACCATCGCCGATAACGCCGCCAACGCCGGGGTCGTGATGGGTGGTCGTCCGGTCCGCGTCAATGATGTCGACCTGCGCTGGGTTGGCGCCATCCTTTCGCGCAATGCCGTGATTGAGGAGACCGGCCTCGCCGCCGGCGTCCTGAACCATCCGGCGAACGGTGTGGTGTGGTTGGCCAACAGGCTTGCCGGCCACGACGTGGGCCTGGAGCGCGATCAGATCGTGCTGAGCGGATCCTTCACGCGTCCCGTCTATGCCGAACGCGGCGATGTCTTTCATGTCGACTACGGCCCGCTGGGTGCCGTGAGCTGCTGCTTCAAATGATGGCCATGAAAACACCGAACAACACTTTCAAAGCCGCGCTGGCGCGCGGCGAATCCCAAATCGGTCTGTGGCTGGGGCTGGCCAATGGCTATGCCGCGGAAGTGGTGGCGGGTGCGGGTTTTGACTGGCTGCTCATCGATGGCGAACATGCGCCCAATACGTTGGACAGCATTCTGGCGCAGCTGCAGACATTAGCCGCCTATCCATTGGAACCCGTGGTGCGCCCAGCCTGGAATGATCCCGTCGAGATCAAACGCCTACTCGACTTGGGCGCGAGAACGCTGCTGGTGCCGATGATACAGAGCGCCGATGAAGCCGCCGCGGCGGTGGCGGCGATGCGGTATCCGCCGTCCGGTATACGGGGCGTGGGGAGTGCACTGGCACGGGCTTCGCGCTGGCAACGACTGCCTGCCTATCTGGAGGAGGCTAATGGCGCAATGTGCACGCTCGTTCAGGTCGAAACCCGGCGCGGGATCGAGGCCCTGGACGAAATCTGTGCCGTTGACGGCGTGGACGGCGTTTTCATCGGACCGGCGGACCTCGCGGCCGACTATGGGTATCTGGGACGGCCTGGTGATCCGGCAATGCAAGAGGTTATCGAGGCCGGATTGAAGCGCATCCGGCTGCATGGCAAGGCGGCGGGCATCCTGGTCAGCGACCAGAAACTCGCAGCACGGTACATCGAATGCGGCAGCTTGTTCACTGCCGTGGGCGTGGACGCCACGTTGCTTGCTCGGGCAGCAACCGATTTGGCTGCGCGGTATGGCCGCGCCGCCACCAGCGGCGTGGCGGGCATTTATTGAATCAGAGTCGGCGGACATTTCGCCGAGGATTCTGCACACCGAAAGGCCAGGATAAGGCCATCGGAAACCTATGGAGACAACGATATGAGTTTCGGCAAGTCGAAAAGGGCCCTGTGGGCCATCAGCATCGCATCCTTTATCGCATCGGCCGCACCGGTCAGCAGCGCGATCGGTGGCGATTCTTGGCCCAGCCGGCCAATCAACCTGATCGTACCGTTCCCGGCGGGCGGCGGGGGAGACACGCTGGCGCGGCTGATCAGTGAGCCGCTGGCGCGCGAACTGGGCCAGACCATCGTGATCGAGAACAAGCCAGGTGCCGGCGGCAATATCGGGACGGCCACTGCGTCTCGCGCGGAACCCAACGGCTATACGCTGGCGTACGCTACCAATGGCACGCAGGCGATCAATCACTGGCTCTACAAGACGACAGGATTCTCCCGTGACGATTTCGAACCGATTTCGCGCCTGACCACGATCGCCGCCGCGGTCGTGGTCAATCCCAATGAGCCTTACCGCTCGCTTCAAGAACTGCTCGACGCCGCGCGTGCGAAGCCTGGTTCGCTCACCTGTGGATCAGCCGGCAACGGCACGACCTCGCACCTGGCCTGTGAACAGCTTAAGCAGATGGCAGGCGTAAGCATTGTTCACATTCCCTATAAGGGAGGAGCGGCGGCAATGACCGACCTGATGGGTGGCCGGCTTTCCCTGCTGATCGACGTGATGCCAAACGTCGCACCGCAAATTAAAGCGAATCGCTTGCGAGCGCTTGCGGTCACCACCAGCGAACGCGTAGCCTCCGTGCCTGACATTCCTACCGTGGCCGAGGCGGGCGTTCCGGGGTACTCATTCTTTGCCTGGGACGCACTGTATGCACCCAAAGGGACACCGACTGCGGTACTGGATCGTGTGAACGCCGCCGTGCACAAAATTCTGTCTCAAGCCGAAGTGCGATCCCAATTGGAGGTTAGGGGGGCTCAGCCCGCACCGACGTCTCGCGAAGGACTGAAACAGTTCTCAAATGAAGAGTATGACCGATTGGGCAAGGTCGTTCGTACTGCCGGCGCCATGATCGACTGAGTCATTTAACGGATGCGTTGGCGGCGACTACCAGTTCGCCGTCAACGCCGTATCGAAGCAGAACGTTGCGTGAGTGAACCAAACGCCGAGTTTCTCTGGAGGAATGGCATGTGAAGCGCGCGATGTTGGCGCGTTTGGATAATTATCGTTAGTGCGCATAATGTGTATTATGTAAAGTAACGGATAGGCCAAGCTACCGGGTATTCGCCCCTGCCGCAACGCTTCGACAAGACGCCTCTCCCGGCTGGCACGTCGCGCGCCGCCCAGTACAGCCAAGGCAGCAGACACAAGCCGTTACTGACTTATCTGCCCAACGGGGCTCATGATGGCACCGTAATCGGTCGCGTTTCTGGATCCGCCGCACGCCCGCACCTCCCCGCACGACTCAGACCACAAGAAAACGTTTGCGGTCTTGCCCTCGTATCCAGTTCGGCGGCCTGCCGATGCCGTTCCATGTCTGTCCCGTTTCGGGATGGCGATACCGCACCAGATCGGAAAGATCAGGGCCGAACAACTGACCTTGCGTGATTCCGTATTCTCGAATTTTCTGGCGAATGTCCGCCACTAGCAGCTGCAACGCCTGACGGCGCAAGTGTTCCGCCTCGACTTCGAGGCTGCGTATGCGCTCCTTGACCTGCCGGTAGTCTTGCGTCATGGATTCACCCGGTCTGAAGTTTGCAATCAATAAGAGAACCCGCCCCGTCTGTGGGGGTTATCCGAAAAGCGAATTCTCCGAGGAGTTTTTGCAATGCCGATTCAAGCCGTCTACATGCAGCACGTCTATGCGGGGCTCGAGCCTTTGCAGGCTTTCGATGTCGTGTATGGCGGCAGCTTCGAGCACCGATTGATCTCGTCCAAGCTCGCGGAAATGGAGCATCAGCGATTGACGCTCGGCGAAGTGCGGCTGGAGACAGGCCGCTACGAATTCCCGGTGATCGCCCATGGCACCATGCCCACGGACGGGATCTGCATCGGATTCATGGCGGAAGGCGGCGAATGGACCCGCTGCAATACGGCCGCGATCCACTCCGAAGAGATACAGGTCTATCCGGAAGGCATCGAGCTTCTGTATCACGCCAGCGGACATTCCCGCTGGGTGAACTTCACGGCGCCCGAAGGACAAATGCAGCAGATCGCGATTGCGCGTACGGGCCGGCCCTTGCGGCTGCGCAGGCATGGGCTGCATTCGATACATCTGCGACGGGGCGGACGGCTGGCGTTGACCACGCTCACCAGCGATGCGCTGGGGCTGGCGCGGCGGCTTCAGGCCGATGGCGGCATGGCGCCGGCGCTGGCCGAAGAGGTATGCGAGTCGTTGCTGACAGGCTACGTGGACGCCCTCTCCGCGGCGCCGCCGCCATGCAAGCCGGAAAAAATGGCCGTGGAACAACGCCATTACCATTTGATCGCTGCGTGCGAACGGCTGGTCCTGTCCGGCGAAGCCACCGACGTCGCGCTGACGGACGTGGCCCGGCGCAGCGGCTACACCCTGCGCTCGCTCGAGATGATTTTTCGCCGCAGCGTCGGCATGCCGCCCGGGCGGTGGTTCATGACGGCGCGGCTGAACGGCGCATTGCGCGATCTGCTGACTTGCGGCCCCGACGCCACGGTCTCCGACATCGCCTTGAAGTGGGGTTTTCGGCACATGTCGCGCTTTGCCGAGTACTACCGCAACACGTTCGGCGAGTTGCCCAGCGCCACCCTCGCCCGCTCGAGCCCCCGGCCCTGATTCTGTAGCCCCGTCCATCAGAAGCTCACCGCCAGCCCGACCGAGAAGCCGGACACGTTGTTGCCGAACACGTAGCGGCCCACCAGGCGCGTGCGGGTGATGAACAGGTTGTAGGCGCTTGAATCCAGTTCCAGGCCCGCGCCCACGGAAGTGAGGCGGTCAAACCCGAGGATTCCCTTTTGATCGCCCAGGAATTCGGAGTGGGTCAGTTCCAGCACGTAGCGCAGCGGCCGCTGCAGCGCGACGATGCCCGTGGGCGCCCGATAGCGCGCCCATAGATTGGCGGATTGCGCGATGGCATTGCCGCTTACCGCCGCGGAGCTGTCGAAGCTGCTCAGGCGGATATCGGAATAGCGCAGTTCCACGTCGACCTCGTAGCCCGGCCGGTAGTGTTCGTAATCCAGCATGATGGAACCCCCCAGCCCATACGCGTTCAGGGAGCCCCGGTCCAGGAAGTCGACATCCCTGCCGGTGCGCTGCCCCACATACCAGCTTGCGGCGCGCAGGTCGCTGGTCACATTGCCCAGCGCGATGTTGAAGATGGGACGCAGCTTGAGTTCATCGGTCAGCTTGAAATCCCAGCCGATACCTCCCGTGGCCGAGACGCTGTTCCATTTGGCGGGGATGCGCCGCGTTTCGGCGCCCTGCGAGGCGACGAAGGTCGGATCGTATCGGCTGCCGGCCAGCACGCCTTCCAGATAGATGGGTACGGAATCGGAAATCGTGTCCCCTCCCCCCAGCTGCGTCATGAAGAACTGGGTGGATCCCGAGGTCGAGCCCCCGCCGCTGCCGATGTTGAGCGAGCTGGTCGTGATGTCGGGAACAATGGAGAACGACATCAGCGCCAGCACGCCGTTGGCGCGCTTCTGCAGGTCGTCATTGCTCAGGCGCACGCCCTCCTGGGCCCAGGCGGCGGCTGGCGCGCCGCACGCCGCCGCCAGCGTCCATGCCCCGAAACCTACGGCTGCCCGCTGCGCCAAGCGCTCGCCACCGGTGGCCATGGGCTTCTCCTAGCGCGTGCCGCCGTCGGGATCGACCATGGATTGCCTCTGCGACAGCAGCAAGGCATCGCTCTGGTCGATGCGTATCGTGCCGATACGGGGAAACTCGAAATCGATGATGATGTACAGGGCCGCCGTCATGACGACGGCGTACACCACCTGGTGCAGTAACGTCCCGCGCTTGGAAGCGCCGAGGTTCAGGCCGACCAGGCCGGCCGCCACCAGGGTCAGGAAACCCAGGAAGGCGTAGGTCGCCACGGGAGGATGCACTTTCTGCGCCACGGTCTGGGAGGTGGCGACATCGAACATTTCGTTGACCGCGCCGACGTAGGACGCGGCAAAGGGCGGCAGGCTTGCGCGCGCGGCCTGCATCGACGTGCCCCAGATTTCCTTTTGCAGCGCCCCGACGCGGCCGGCGACGACGTCGCGCTGCTCCACATCGGCCACGCTGCGATAGTAGTTGATGCGCTCGTCGACATAGCGGCGGAATTGATCGCGCAGCCGCGGCTGCTCGGCCGCGTTGACCATGTCGATGCGCAGCCACGCCGTCCCGATGGCGTTGACCTCCTGGACCAGCAGATCGCGGCGGTCGGCCATCCGCTGGGCGGCGCCCGAGAACGTAAAGGCCACGAGCAAACCCAGCAGCGCGAAGACCGAGCCTTCGATGATGGAGACGCCCGAGGCGCCCTTCTCCTCGTTGCGCCCGGCCACCCATTTCCCGAGCTGCATGGCCGCCAGCAGCAATACGAAGAACGCGACTGCCAATCCGGCAAGAAGAAGCGAGTAGTTCATTCGGTCACCCGGTGCATCGTGATGGTTAACGGCGCAGGTTGCTGCTGGCGCCAGCCCTTTGCATTGTTCATCTGGTGTCGGTCCCCGCCATGAACCAGCGCAGATAGGGATTGTCCCGCGCCCGTTGCGCCAACGCGTCCGCATGCCGGCCCCACTCCTGCCGGTCCCCGCGGTAGGCGGCCAACGCGCTCCGATAGAACAGATCGAGAACGGCGCGTTCCTGCTTGATGTCGGCGGTCAGGGCCGGGGCGCCGCCGCCCAGAGGCGGTTCGCCACGCAGCGCCAGCAAGGCGGGCAGCGTATGCACGATTTCGCGCGGCCTGACCCAGGCGGCGTACTCGATGGCGGGACGATCGTCCGTTACGGGCGGTGTTTGCCCCGCAAAGCGCGCCAAACCTTCCCTGTCCGTCACCCACGTCGCCAGCAGCGCGGCGGGCGAACCGACGCCAACATCCGCAAGGGCCTGGCGTAGCCGCGGGTCGGCCATGCGCCCTGCTATCCGCGCCGCGTCCAGGGGCATTGGCTGCAGGGAGCCGACCAGCAGCATCTCGTGCAATTCTGTCGTCCACAGCGTGGCATGGGGAAACACGGCAATGAAGCTGGCCACCAGTGCCCGGGTGTCGTCCAGGTTCTGCGTGGGAAGCGGCAGCCACTGCGCAACCACCCCTTGAGGATTCAGGCGCGTGGCCGCCAGTTCATAAAAATCCTGCGAATAGAGGTTGACCACGCCCGCGGCCGAGGGCGGCGGCGGTTCAAGCGTGATCAGGTCATAGCGCTCCTGGCTGGTGAGCAATTCGCGCCGTCCGTCGCGCAGACGGCGATCCAGGCCCGGATCGGCTGCCGCGTCATAGCTGCCTTTGAACAGCGCGCCGGCCCGCAGGACGCCGGGCAGCAATTCCGCGACCACGCGCCGTTCCAGGCCCGGGTATCGCGACAAGGCCCCGGCCGTGATGCCTGTGCCATAGCCGATTACCAGCGCGGAGCGCGGCTCGCCCGCGTGGACGACGAGCGGCAGCAGCGCCTGCAGCCGCATATAGCGCAGCGACGGCATGGCGTCGCCGGAGTTGGAAACGCCCTGGATGTAGAGCCGCCGGAACCGCTGCTCGCCTTCGCCGCGTTCCACGACTGCGACCGTGCCTCCCCGGCTTTCGTCGTAAAAGACCAGCTTGCCGTCTTTGGCCCCCGGCAGCCGCCGCGCCAGGTGATCCGCCGGCAGCGCCCAACCCAGGATCAGCACGGCGCCAAACAGGGCAACCGCCACCGCGCGGGTCATCGGCGCGCCGGTGCGCCAGACCGCCGCGATGCCGACGGCGCAGGCGGCTGCGGCCAGGACCGCGAGCGCGTGCACCGTGCCCAGGCGCGGCAACAGGACGAATGCCACGACCAAAGTGCCGGCGATCCCGCCCAGCGTATTTCCCGCCAGGACCAGCCCCGCGCCCTGCCCTCGCCGGTCGGCAGGAACCGCGATGCGCAGCACGGCCGGAAAGGCCGCGCCGAGCAGCAGGGTCGGCAACAGCACCACCCAGGAGGCGACGACCGCGAACCGGGCGCTCATGCCGGCCAAGCCGCTGTCGCTCCATTGCCGCACCGCGGCCTCGGCCATCGACTGGGCATCGATGAGCCACGGGCCCAGCAGCACCACTTCCAACAGCGCCACCAGACCCGCGCCGGCGATCAGCAGCGCAAATACCCGCCAGGGGTCGCGCAGGCGATGCTCCCAGCGCGCGTATAACGCGGCGCCCAGCGCCAGGCCGGACAGATAGACGGCCAGCACCACGGAGAACGCGAAAGCCCGGGTGCTCATGAAAGGCACCACCATCTGGGACCACAGCACTTCATAGCCCATCGCGATGGCGCCCGCCGCGCTGTACAGCCCGATGGCCAGCCAGGCTTCGCCCGACAAGGCCCGGGCAGGCGCGGCGGACGGGGCGCGCGGCGCGGGGGCCGGCGCGCGGCGCTGCAGCGCCCAGGCGCCCGCCGCGGCCGCAAGATTCAAGGCGGCCGCGGCGCACGCCGTGCGCCCCACGCCGTAGGCGGGAATCAGCACGAAGGCAGGCAGCAGCGCGCCGGCGATGGCGCCCGCGGTATTGGCGGCATACAGAATTCCGCCGGCCCTGCCGACCTGGGCCGCGCCGCAGGCCCGCAACAGCACGGGCAGCGTCCCGCCCATCAGCATCGGCGGGATGGCCACCACGGCAAGCAGCGTCAGCCAGGCCCCCCAGGACCAGGCCTGTTCGGCGCGCGCAAACTGCGCCGCGCCATGCGAGAGCGCCCAGGTCACCCCCAGGGCAAGCAAGGCCACGCCCAGTTCGATGCCCGCATACAGCCGCAAGGGGTTGGCGCTGCGGTCAGCCACGCGCCCCAGCCAGGCGCTGCCCACGGCCAGGCCGAAAAAGAAGGCGCTGACGGCAAGGGCGATGGCATGGACCTCCACGCCCACGATCAAGGAGAGCTGTTTGATCCACAGAATCTGGAAGATCAGGGCAGCCATGCCGGAAACGACGAGCAGGACCGCCGGCGCCCACAGGCCCCCGACCGCCCTCGCCCGCGCGCCGGCCGTTGCGTGGACCGGCATCTTTCGCACCGAAGCGTTCATAACCCCTCTACCCTTCAACGTTGGCGATGCGCGGCGGCGGACAGGACCGCCGCCGCGCCCCGTCCTACTTGGCCTGCTTTTTGGCCGCCTCTTCGAACTGCTTTTCGATCGCGCGATCCACTTCCTCCTGGACCTGGTCCACGCTGAACGTGGCAGGCCGCTGGCTGGGCGGATACTCGATGAACGTCTTGAGGAACTCCCCGGCCTTCATCGACGCGATGAGCGGCAGGTAATCGTTCTTCACGAGCCAGTCGTAATACTGGTTGGAGACGACATCCGCGCGTTCATAGGGGTCCATGCGCAGGTTGAAGAGCTTGGGCACACGCAGGCACACGAACGGGTCTTTCCACACCGCGAACCCGCCGGGCGCCTGCTGCTCGCAAAAGACCGCCTTCCAGTCCTGATACCGCATCGCGACCAACATGCCGTCGTCGTTGAAGTAAAAGAAGTCTTCCCGCGCGCTTTCGGGCGCCTTGCCTGTCAGGTAATCAAGCTGGTTGTAGCCGTCGAGGTGCACCTTGTAGCTCCGGCCGGCCCCGTCGGGAGTCCAGCCTTTCAGCAGGCGCTGTTTGACGTCCTGGTCCCCGACTGCCGCGAGCAGCGTGGGAAACCAGTCGAGCCCCGACACAATGCCCGTCTTGACTTCGCCGGCGGGAATGTGACCCGGCCAACGTATCATCGCGGGCACCCGGTACGCTCCTTCCCAGTTCGAGTTCTTCTCGTTGCGGAACGGCGTCGTGGCAGCGTCCGGCCAACTGAACTGATTGGGTCCGTTGTCGGTGGTGTAGATCACGATGGTGTTGTCCGCGATCCCCAGGTCGTCGAGCTTTTTCAGCAGCTTGCCCACGTCCTGGTCATGCTCCCACATGCCGTCGGCATAGTCGTTGCCGGGCATGCCGCTCTTGCCTCGATGCTCCGGGCGGATATGGGTGTAGACGTGCATGCGGGTCGTGTTCATCCAGAGGAAGAACGGCTTCTCGGCCTTGCCGTGCTTGTCCAGGTAGTCCAGCGCCGCACCCACGGTCTCATCGTCGATGGTTTCCATGCGTTTGGCGGTGAGCGCGCCGGTATCCTCGATCTTCCCGTCGGCACTGGCCTTGATGACCCCGCGCGGCTGATAGCTCTTGATGATGGGGTCGTTGGAGTTCTTGGGCCAATACGGGCGCTCGGGCTCTTCCTCGGCATTCAGGTGATAGAGATTGCCGAAGAATTGATCGAAGCCGTGCTTGGTGGGCAGAAACTCGTCCCGGTCGCCCAGGTGATTCTTGCCGAACTGCGCGGTGGCGTAGCCGTGGGATTTCAGCGCCTGTGCGATCGTGATGTCACGATCCTGCAGGCCGACCGGCGCGCCGGGCATACCCACCTTGGAAAGTCCCGTGCGACGCGCGACCTGACCGGTGATGAACGTCGAGCGGCCTGCCGTGCAACTGTTCTCGGCATAGTAGTCCGTGAAGATCAGCCCTTCCTTGGCGATGCGGTCGATATTAGGCGTGGTGTAACCGACCACGCCCTTGCCATAGGCGCTGATGTTCGTCTGACCGACATCATCGCCGAATATGACGAGTATGTTGGGCTTCTTGCCGGACTCCTGGGCCTTGGGCGGCGCGCTCTGGGCATAGACCCCGCCCGCCAGCGCGAGGCTGCTGGCGACCATCAAGGCCGCTCCCCACCATCGTCTTGCTTTCATCGCTGCTCTCCTTGCCCGCGCACGGGCACCTAGTCAACAGAAACAATCAAGGTTTTTCAGACGGGTAGATTCGCTTCCACTCCTTTTCCATATCAACAATCGTCCAACCCTGGACGCGCGCTGCGTCCAGGGCCTTGTCAAGGCGGCCGACGTGGGATTGGCGGTCATACGCCCATTCGCGCTTGGCGTCGGTGTGATGGACCAGGCCGGCAAAGCGCTTGCCGGGGCCGGCCATGGTCCACTGGAGCATCTGCAGATCGCCGTCCGAGTTGCCGAACGCCAGGATCGGCCGGCGTCCGATCTGGCGCTGGATCGCCACCGGCTTGCCGGGGCCGTCGTCGTTGAACTCCAGCTTGGGCTGGCGCATGAGCTGGAACGTGGCCCCGTCGGACACGAAATCGGTAGCGAGAACGGTGCCGATGACCTGTTCCGGCGGGATGCCGTACGCCGCCTGCGTCCAAGGACGCATGAACTCGGTCTCGCCGCCGGAGACGATGTACGTCTTGAAATCGCGGGCGCGCAGGTAGTCCAGCAGCTCCCGCATCGGCAGGTAGGTCATGCTGCTGTAGAGCATGCCGGTCTGGGGATGGTGCGCGGTCTGCCGCCAGCGATCGACGCGCTGGCTGAACTGGTCGACGCTCATGCCGGTGTGGGTGGCAACGATGATCTCCATCATGCCGTGCGAGCCCGACTTGGCGAGCGCGGCCTGGTCGTTCTGCAACGCGGCCTTGAACGGCTGGCGCACCTGCCATTCGGGATGGGAAGGTGCCTGCGCGCGAACCTCGTCCAATGCGAACAGCACCTCGAAGTACAGAGGCTGTTCGCTCCAGAGCGTGCCGTCGTTGTCGAAGACGGCGATGCGGGCTTCCGGCGCCACGAAATCCGGACTGCCCGGCTGTGTCACGGCCTTCACGAATTCGACAATGGCGTCGCGCGAGGGGCCGTCCGCCCAGGAAGGCAGGTCGGCATGCGTATGGGATTGCGGCGCCGCGCAGCCGGCCAGCAGGCACAGCGCCAGCAGCCACATCATTGCGAGCCAGCGCCGCACCGGTTCGAGTTCATTGAAACGCCGCATCAGCTTCTCCCCGTGCGCGGATCGCGCCCTTGGTTCACAGGATTGAGTTCCACAGGCAAGGCGTGGCGGGCCGGCGTGGACCGGCGCCAGGCTTTGCGCCATGCGCGGCTGCGGGAGGCCAGGCGAGCCCGCCAGCCGTCCCCGCCTGCGCCCGTTCCGTACACCTGGCGCAGCGTGGCTTGCGCAAACTCGCGGTCCCGCTCGTTCATCGGGGCCAGCGCCGCCCGCAGCGCCACCGCGCCGCCGCTGCGCCGCATCCAGCGGTAGAAATCGCTCAGCACGGGGCGCGACGCGCGCGCCTCGCGGCGCCAGGCCCGCCAATAGCAGGGTTCGCTTGCCCGCCAGCGTTGCCTGCCGCGCTGGACGGCGGCGCCCAGGGCCAGCGCCAGCCGTTTCCACCAGGACCAGCCCAGCCACAGCGCCAGTCCCACGGCGGCCAGGCCGGCCAGCACGGGCATCGCCCACGCTGGCAGCGCCCAGCGGGCGCCGTGGCGCAGCTTGGCAAGGTCCTCGCTCAGCGAGAAAGGCGGCGGGGCCGCGGGCGCGGCGGCAACGTCCACCTGGCGGCCGGGCAAGGTCTGGCTTTGCGCCGCGCCGCTGCGTCCGTCGGTCCAGTGCAATGTCAGCGGCGGCAACGCGAAGCTGCCCGCCTCCTGCGCCACATAGTCGGCCCGGTCGATCCGTTGCGCGCCGACGAAGCCGCCGCGTCCGTCCGTCAGCGTGATGACCTCGGGCTCGCGCGGATAGCGCTTGAAATGCGCCACGTCCGCCAACGGAGCAGGCGGCAGCAGCATGGGCTGCACGCCGTCGGCGCGCTGCGTGACGCTGCGGGTAATGCGGCCGCACTGGACGAGGGGATCGGGGGCCAGCGCAAAGGACTGCGTCACGGTCAGTTCCCCGACGACCTTGTCCGGCCGGGCTTCGCCCGAAATCGCGATGGACAGCGGCGCGCTCTCGGCCGTGATGGCGGCGCCGCCCGGGCCCAGGTGGGCCGATACGCGCAAGGCAGGTATGTGCAGGGTGCCGGCGGACTGCGCGCTGAGCAGGTAGGTGTAGCGCAAGCCGTTCAGGGCCACGCCGTCCCGCTCGTCGCGCACCAGTTCGCCCTGGCCTGACGGCGGGGTCACCATGACGCCGGGCAGCTCCAGTTTCGGCAACTGGGGCGGTTGGGTGAACCAGGTGCTGGTCATGACTTCGAGATGCAGTTCGACCGTGGCGCCTGTCAGGCCCTGGGCGGGCGCCTGGGCGGTCACACGCAGAACCGCCGTGTCCTGCGCGTGCAGCGGAAGCGGCAGCGCGATTCCCAGCACCAGCGCCAGCGCCACCGCCAACACCAGTGCCATCGACGCCGCCATCTCCGGCAGCAGGCCGCATCGGCAGGCCCGGCGCATCATGGCTGCCCCCCCGCGTCCTGGACCGCGAACTTGCCGCGCAGAAAGCGCGCGGGCGACAGGCTCAGCGTGCGCAGCCAGATGTCCTCCGATGCCGCCTGCTGGACCTGCACGGTGGCAAGTTGGCCTGCCTGGGCGGTCTTGTCGGCGATGGTCTGGTCGGGGGGCTCGGCCTGGTCGCCCTGCTGCTCCTCGCTCATCGCCGCGAGCAGGCGCGCCACGATGCCGCGGTTCTCCACCGCTGCCGGCCACCCGGGCCGAAGCGCCAGCGCCCGGTCGTAGGCCGCCAGCGCCGCGTCATACCGGCGCAGCCGCACCTGCGTGTTGCCAACATAGAAATACGCCTCGGGCGTGGTCTGCTGCGAGAAGGCCGCCAGGGCGGCGGCATAATCGCCGGCCGCATAGGCCGCGCGCCCTTTCCAATAAGGATTCTGGAAATGCCCGGCGGCGGCGCCGAAGTCGCCGCGGTCGAACGCCAGGCGGCCCTGCTGGTCGGGCGTGAGGAACGCGTCGGCCAGCCCGTTGGCGTGGACCTGCGGCGGCGCCGCAAAGGCAAACACGCCCGCCAGCACGCAGGCCTGCCACGGCACCCGCCAGCCGCGCCGCACGGCCAGCAGCGCGAGCAAGGCCAAGGGCCAGCACAGCCAATATCCCGCGTCTTTCCAGTGGGACGGACCGGCGCCGGCGTCCTGCACGGACTGGAAGTGCTGTTGCGCGTGCAAGGTGATCCAGTCCAGATCGTCCGGGGTGGCGGTCAGGCTGCCCAGCGGCGCATCGGCGGCACGGGCCAGGTCGCGCAAGGCCGCCTCGTCGATGCCTCCCTGCGAGTCGGCCCTGCCCACCGCCATGACGAGAATCTGCAGATTGCCGGCGGCCTGCGCCTGCCGGCGGACCGGGTCGGCGGCGGACGCGCCGTCGGTCATCAGGAGCAACGTGCCGCCGGCGCGTTCGGTCGCCAGCACCTGCGCCGCCAGCGCGATGGCGCCCGGCACGTCGCGCCCGTCCCGTTCGATGAGGTCGGTGGACAGCGCCTGGATAAACAGGTCCAGCAGTTCCCGGTCGTCGGTGGGCGGGAGCACCAGGTGGCTGCTGCCGGCGTAGGCGATAAGGCCGGTCTTGGCGCCCGCCCGCCTGGCCGCCAGGTCGCGCAGCGTTTGCTTGGCGGCTTCCAGCCGCGAGGGGGGCACATCCGTGGCGTCCATCGTCGCCGACAGGTCGACCGCGGCGACCAGCGGCGCCACGTTGTCGAGGAAGTCGGGTTCGTCCCGTTGCCAGGCGGGTCCCGCCGCGGCCACCGACCCCAGCGCCAGCATCGCCGCCACCAGGTCCAGCGGCCGAGGACCGCGCGATCCGGCCGACCGCACGGTCAGATAGGGCAACAGATGGGGCGCGATTCCGCTGTCCCCGACCCCGCCCCGGTGCGCGCGGCCGGCCGCCCACAGCGCGATGGCCAGCGCAATGCCCAGCAGGAACCATGGCCGCAGGAAGTGAAAGGCGCTCAGGTCCACGATGCGCTCCCCCTGTCCTTGCCCGCGCCGACGTGCATTCGCAGGGCCGCGACGGCGTGCCAGAGCGCCAGCAAGGCCAGCGCCGCGGCCAGAGGCGCCCAGAAGTACTCGTGCTTGGGCTGATGCCGCAGCGTGTTCACCTCTTGCGGCGTCAGGCGATCCAGTTCGGCGTAGACCTCTTGCAGCGCGGTCAGGTCGCCGGCGCGGAAGAACCGCCCGCCCGTCGCGTTGGCAATGGCCTGCAGCGCATCGAAGTCCACCCGGTCCTCGCCGCTGGCCTGGGGATCGCCGATGCCTATCGTATGCACGACGATGTGGTGCGAGGCGGCAAGCCGGGCCGCGCGCGGCGGCGGCACCGCGCTGGCGGTATCGTTGCCGTCGGTCAGCAGGATCATGACCTTGTCGCGCTCCCGGGCCGCGTCCAGCATGCGGATGCCCAGCCCGATCGCGTCGCCGATGGCGGTATTCGGCCCGGCCATGCCGACGGCGGTCTGGTCCAGCAGCAGGCTCAGGGTTGCATGGTCGCGGGTCAGCGGCGCCTGGGGATAGGCCCCCGTGCCGAACACGATCAGCCCCAGCCGGTCGTCGCCGCGTTTGGCGATGAAATCCGACACCACGTCCCTGACTGCCTGCCAGCGCGTGGCCGGCCTGCCCTGGGCATCCTGGAAATCGGCGCTATCCATGGATTGCGAGATGTCCACCGCCAGCAGGATGTCGCGCACCGGTTCGGTATGGGTCAGGGGCGGCTCGACCCATTGCGGGCGGGCAATCGCTAACAGCAACAGCAGCCACACCGCCACGTTCAGCCATAGCTGCCCCGCGCCGGCCGCCACGCCGGGGCGCGTGGGCGACTTGCCCGTCAGCCTTGCCATGGTGTCGAAGAACGGCGTGCGCAGTGCGCTGCGAGCCTGCACATAAGGCGGCAGCCAGCGATAGGCGGCCCAGGCGAGCGGCGCCGCCGCCAGCAGCCAGGGATACTCAAGCCGCCACATGATGACGCTCCATCCAGTGCCGGGCCGCCGCCAGCAGCCGGCGCACCTCTGCCGGATCCAGGGTGCGCACGGCCGCGTCCGGCCCATAGGCCAGCGTCGCCAGCAGACGCGCGCCATCGCCGGGCAGCGGCGGGCCGTTGCGGGCCAGCCATGCCGCCCAGGCCTCGCCCGTCAGGGGCGCGGCCTTGCCCCCGGGCGCTTGCGCGGCCAGCGCGGTGCGCTTGAGGAGCGCGGGCAGGCCGCGCGCCGCCAGCGGATCGGACGCGGCGGCGGCCTCGATCTGTCCCAACTCGGAAAGCGCCTTGCGCCGGTAGCGGTTCCTGCGCCAGCGCCGCAACCCGCGCAGCGCCAGTCCTCCCGCCACCACCGCCAACAGCAAGGCCAGCACCGCCCAGCCCCATGTCTGCGGCCAATAGGAAACCGGCGCGGGCAAAGGCAGCTCGCGCAACTGATCCAGGCCGGGCAGTTCGGCGTTCATGGCCGCCCTCCTGTGGCCCGCCGGCCCAGCTCGCTGCGCAACTGCGTGGCCTCGTCCTGCGCGGTGTCGATGGTAAGCAAGGGCACGCGGCTGCGGCGCAGCAGCTCGGCCACCTCGCGCAAACGGCCGCTGAAGAAGTTTGCCAGCGGCTGGCGTTCGCGCTGACTTCCCACGGCGATTTCCAGGTGCAGCTCGCCCTGGGTCACCAGCAAATGGCCGCGGGCCGGAATGTTCTGCGCCATCGGGTCGAAGATCAGCGCCGCGACCACGTCGTTGTGCGCCGCCAGCAGACGCAGGCTGCGCAAGGTGTCGTCGTCGGCGCCAGAGAAGTCGCTGACGATGCAGACCAGGCTATCGTGCGGCGCCTGCGCCAGGGCCGCGCGCAGCGCCGCGTTCAGGCCCCCCGTCCGGGGGCGGTCAGGACGCTCGGCCGACAGGCCCTGGTTGGCCCGGACCACTTCCGCCAGGAACGTGCGCACGCGGTCCCGGCTGCGCAGGGGTTTGATGCTGCGCTGGCCGTCATCGTCGAAGACGATGCCGCCGACGCGGTCACCGGCCCGCAACGCCATCCAGGCCGCCATCGCGGCTACTCGCGCGGCGACGGCACACTTGAAGGCCCGCACCGATCCGAAATACATGCTCATGCGCTGGTCCGCCAGCACCAGCGTGGGGCGGTCGCGCTCCTCGGTGTAGGCGCGCACATAGGGTTTGCCGTAGCGCAGCGAGGCCCGCAGGTCCAGTTGGCGCAGGTCGTCGCCGGCCACATAGCGGCGCAGCTCGGCAAAGTCCAGCCCTCGGCCGCGCAGCCGCGAGCCATGCAGACCGGCCAGCACGCTGCCCAGCGGCTGGGCCGCATGAAAGGACAGCCCGGCGATCGCCCCTTCCAGGGCGACGAGCTCGTGCAGCGGCGGATGGACGGGGTGCGATTCCACGTTGGCGTCCCTTGGGCGGGTCCCTAGGCGGGCACCGCGACCGTGTCCAGCAGACGGTCGATCGCCGCGCCGGGGGTCACGCCATCGGCCACCGCGTCGTAAGACAGATGCAGGCGATGGCACAGCACCGCGTGGGCCACCTCGCGCACGTCGTCGGGCGAGCTGAAGTCCGCGCCCGACAACCAGGCGTGCGCGCGCGCGGCGCGGTCCAGCGCGATGGCGCCGCGCGGACTGGCGCCCACCTGGATCCAGCGCGCCAGCTCGGGGTCGCCCGGACGCCGCGTGTTGTTGACCAGGTCGACGATGTAGCGGTCGGTCGCCGCCGACACGTGGACGGCCGCGGCGTCGGCCCGGCAGGCGAACAGATCTTCCTGGGACAGGCGCGTCGGCGCCGCCTTCGCCTCGCGCGGCTGGCGCAGCAGCGCGAGCATCGCCGCCTCGTCGTCGGCCGCCGGATAATCGAAGCTGATCTTCATCAGGAATCGGTCCATCTGTGCCTCGGGCAAGGGATAGGTGCCCTCCTGCTCGATCGGGTTCTGCGTGGCCAGCACCATGAACAGCGGCGGCATGGCGCGCGTTTCGCCGCCGACCGTGATCTGCCGTTCCTCCATGGCTTCCAGCAGGGCCGACTGGACCTTGGCGGGCGCCCGGTTCACCTCGTCGGCCAGGATGAGATTGCCGAACAGCGGGCCCGGCTGGAAGGCGACCTCGTGCCGCCCTTGCGCGTCCTGCTGCAGGACGTCCGCGCCGGTGATATCCGACGGCAGCAAGTCCGGCGTGAACTGGATGCGGCGCATCTCGGCCGCAAGGTGCTCGGCCAGCGCCTTGACCGACCGCGTCTTGGCCAGGCCAGGCAAGCTTTCAAGGAGGACGTGGCCGTCCGCCAGCAGCGCCAGGATGATCTTGCGGATTACGGGCGCCTGCCCAAGCACTTCCCGGGACACGGCCTGTTCAAGCGCCAGAATGCCGTCACGATTCGCCATGCCTCTTCCCCCCCACCAGGATAGGCCGCTCGCAAGGAGCGGATGATCAACGGCTGGCGATGCTGCCCTGCCGGGTCTTGGCCAGCTTCCATTGGTCCGGCGTCATGACGGTGCGAAAGCCCAGGTGCGACATGGGGTTGAGCGGGTCGGTGCCGCGCCGGGCGCTGGCGCGGTAGCTGATGCAATAGGTATCGCTGCAGAGAAACGAGCCGCCGCGGGTCACGCGCTTGGGCGCCGCGGCCGGCACGCTGCGATCGTCGGGGTCGAAGCTGTCGGCAGGTCCCGCAGGGTCCTGCGGGGGCTGGCGGAATTGCGCCTGCACCTGGAAGGCGTCCGCGCGATACCAATCGGCCGTCCATTGCCAGACATTCCCGGCCATGTCGTACAGACCGTATCCATTGGGCGCATAGCTGCCGACCGGCGTCGTGCCCACTTGCACCTTCTCATCCTTGACCACGGGAAACGGTTGCTGCTGCCGGGTGTCCCAGATGTTGGCCATGGCCTTGCCGTCGGGCTGCAGTTCATTGCCCCAGCTATAGGTCGCCTGTTCCAGCCCGCCTCGCGCGGCGAACTCCCATTCGGCCTCGGTCGGCAGACGTTTGCCGGCCCATTTGGCGTAGGCCTGCGCGTCTTCGTACGACACTTGCACGACCGGGTGTTCATCCTTGCCGTCGATATTGCTGCCCGGCCCCAGCGGATGACGCCAGTTGGCCCCGGGCACGAAGCGCCACCATTGCGAGAAGTCGCGCAGCGAGACTTCGGTTTCGGTGCCGATGAAGACCATGCCGCCCGGCACCAGCGCGCTGTCGTCCGGGCGCGGCGTGCCGGGCGGCAACTGCGGACGCAGGTCTTCCCAACGCGGTTTTTGCTCTGCGGTGGTGACGTAGCCGGTGGCGTCGACGAAACGGCGGAATTGCGCATTGGTGACGTCGTTAACGTCCATCCAGAAGCCGCTTACCCGCACCTTGTGCGCGGGACGTTCGTTGGGCTGCGACATCTGATGGTCGTTGCCCATCAGGAATTCGTTCCCGGGGATCCAGGCCATGCCTGCCGGGCCGCTTTTGCCGTCGCCCAACTTGGCGACAGTGGCTTGGGGTGTGGTGAAGGTTCCCGCCACATAGGCGCCGATTGCGGCCGAAGCCCCAAGAACCGCCGCCACGGTCAATCCGATCTTCAGCTTCTGTCTCACGTTCGTTCTCCGACATGGGGGGCAAGGCGGACGATGGTGTGTCAGGAATTGAGAAGTCTCTTATTGCGCTGAATCAAAAATAGTTCCTGATTGGGCCAGGCGCTATCCGAAATGCGAAAACCGGGGGAAAGTTTTTTCATGCGGCGTCGATGCACCATCGATACGCCATCGGTGCGCGACCGATGTGCCCACAGCCGTAGGACGTCATGCCCTGCCCCGCGCAAACCAGCCTAGGGAAATCCCGGGGCTATTCCGCGCCAAATCCTTCCCCTAGAATTCGCCTTGTCCTCTTCCCCGAGGACCGGCCGGGCAAGTTCCAAAGGCGCAACTTCCCACCAGGCCGCTCAGTTTTTCTCGTCGACAACGGCGTCGACATCCAGCCGACTTCTCGGCACATCCAAACACCTACACACGTCTACGCGACTTTCGGCGTTGGCCCCTGCTCGTCCCTGTCTTTTGCGCCGGGCGTGGGTCCGTGCGCGCCGCAAGCGCTCAAGGGGCCTACCAACATGAGCATGAACCGCCGTCAGTTCCTCTCGTCCACCGCTGCTACCGCCGCGTCCGCCACCCTGATGGGGCTCACGGGCACGCGCGCGTTTGCGGCCGGCGAGGAAAAAATCAATGTCGCCGCCATCTACGATCTGTCGGGCGGCCTGGACATCTACGGCAAGCCGGTGATGGACGCGCTGCGGTTTGCGGCCGAAGAGATCAACGCCAAGGGCGGCCTCTTGGGCAAGCAGCTCAACTTCATTGCCTACGATGCGCAGTCGAACATGCAGCTGTATGCCCAGTTCGCGCAGCAGGCCGCGCTGCGCGACAAGGCGGCCGTGGTGCACGCGGGCATTACGTCGGCTTCGCGCGAGGTCGTGCGCCCGGTGCTGAACCGCTATCGCACGCTGTACTTCTACGACAACCAGTACGAAGGCGGCGTGTGCGACCGCAACTACTTCGCCGCCGGCGTCACGCCCGCGCAGACCGTGCAGAAGCTTGCGCCCCACGCGGTCAAGAAATGGGGCAAGAAGGTCTACATCGTGGCGGCCGACTACAACTACGGCCAGATCGTGTCCAACTGGGTGCGCAAGTACGCCGCCGACGTGGGGGGCAAGACCGTGGCGACCGAGTTCTTCCCGCTGGACGTCACCGACTTCGGCGCGGCGATTTCGAAGATCCAGGCGGCTTCGCCGGATTTCATCTGGTCGGCGCTGGTGGGCGGTGCGCACATGTCGTTCTATCGCCAATGGAAGGCCACCGGCATGACGGGCAAGATCCCGCTCGCCTCGACCACCTTCGCCGGCGGCAACGAGCACATCGTGCTGTCGCCCGAGGAATGCAATGGCTTCCTGGTCTGCCAGAACTATCTGCAAGAGCTGCCCGGCGCGGTCAACGCCGACTTCGTCAAACGCTTTCATGCCCGCTACGGCGCCGATTATCCCTACATCACGGAACTGGCCATGGGCGCCTACCAGGGCTTCATGCTCTGGGCCGAAGGCGTGCGCAAGGCCGGCTCGGTGGACCGGATGAAGGTTATCGAAGCGCTGGAATCCGGCATTGCCATCGATGCCCCCAGCGGCCGCGTGACGCTGGATCCGGCAACCCACCACTGCACCCTGGACGTGCACATTGCCGAGGTGCGTGACCGCAAGCTCAATCTGGTGGAGAGCTTTCCCCAGCAGCAGCCCGGCGACACGGCCGCCGTCTGCGACCTGATCAAGAACCCGGCGGACAACCGTCAGTACGCCATCAAGTTCTGAGCGATCCATGGATATCGTTGTCATCTATGCCATCGATATCCTGGGTGCGATCGCCATCCTGGCGCTCTTGAGCGTCGGGTTGGCGGTGGTATTCGGGATGATGAAGATCATCAACCTCGCGCATGGCGAGTTCATGATGCTGGGCGGCTATGTCGCCATCCTGGCCACCAATCAATGGGGCGTGCCGATCTGGATTTCCATGCTGGTGCTGGCGCCGCTGGCCGTCGGCCTGTTTGGGGTGCTGGTTGAACACCTGCTGGTGCGTCACCTCTACGGGCGCATGATAGACACCATGCTCGCCACATGGGGGTTGTCGCTGGCGGTGATCGGCCTGGCCACCATGGTCTTCGGCAACACCACCGTGGGGATCTCTTCGCCCTTGGGCGGCGTTGCCATCGGCACGCGCCAGGCCAGCGGCTACACCCTCTTCCTGATCGCGTTGGCCGCGGGCGTCATGGTGGCGCTGTGGTGCTTGCTGCGCTTTACCGACTTCGGCCTGCGTGCCCGCGCCTGCATGCAGAACGCGGCCATGGCCAACGCCCTGGGCATGAACCCCAATGGCGTCTACAAGCTGACGTTCGGACTGGGCGCAGCCTTGTCCGGCATGGCCGGGGCCGTGCTGGCGCCGCTGACCGGCGTCATTCCGACCATCGGCGCGGCCTATATCGCCAAGGCCTTCATCACGGTGATCAGCGGCGGCAGCGCGGTCATCGCCGGCACGGTAAGTGCCTCGGGCTTCTTCGGCGCCATCAGCCAGGGCGTGACGTTTCTGGCCACGCCCGTCTACGGCCAGGTGGCGCTGCTGCTGGCCGCCATCGTGCTGATCCGTCTGCTGCCGCAAGGCATCACCGGCCGATTCTTCAAGCGAGCAATCTGATGCGTGTACCCGTGATTTCTCTAGGGCTGGGCGCCGTGGCCATCGCGGCCGCGGTGTTCCTGCCCACCGTCGTCGATATGTTCAGCCTGCTGTCCATGACCGTCTACCTGGTCATGGCCCTGCTGGCCCTGAGCCTGGCTTTTGTCTGGGGGCATGGCGGCATCCTGTGCTTTGGACAGGCGGCCTTCTTTGGCCTGGGCGCCTATGCCTGGGCGGTCGGCGCCTTCAACTTCGGGCCGGGCCTGGGGGCCATGGCGCTGGCTGTCGCCGTGCCGGCGGCCTTTGCCGCCCTGCTCGGCTATTTCATGTTCTACGGCAAGATCAGCGACGTGTACCTGGGCGTCATCACGCTGGCCGTGACGCTGATCCTCTTTAACCTGATGAATTCCACGTCGGGCGACAGCTATCGCATCGGCGAGGCCCTGCTGGGCGGCTTCAACGGCATTCCGTCGATCCCGCCGCTGACCTTGCCCGGCGCGGCCGAACCGCTGTCGCCCGAGGGCAGCTTCACCCTGGCTGCCCTGCTCCTGATCGCGGCGTATTTCGGCCTGCGCGCCGTCATGGCGTCGCGCTTTGGACGCGTGGTCGCCGCGGTGCGCGAGAACGAACAGCGCGCCCTGCTGCTGGGCTATGACGCCAGCCTGTACAAGCTGGCCGCCTTTACGCTGGGTGGCGCGCTGGCCGGGCTGGCGGGCATGCTGTACGCCAACTGGGGCGCGTTCGTCAGCCCCGGTGTCTTCGGCTTGTCGCAGTCGGCGCAGATCATCATCTGGGTGATTGTCGGCGGACGCGGCACCCTGATCGGGCCCGTCATCGCGTGCGTGGCGCTGCAAGCCATGGTCACGCAACTGGGCGCACAGCACACCGTGGATACGGGCCTCGTGCTCGGGGTGATCCTCATCTTGTTTGTGCTGTTGATCCCCCGGGGCCTCGCGCCGACGGTGGCCGACGCCGCCCGCCGTCTGGTGCGCTCGCCGAAGGAGCAGGCATGAGTACGCTTTTGTTGGAAACCCAGGGCCTGGGCGTGAGTTTTGGCGGCGTGCACGCGGTGCGTGAAGTCGATTTCCGCCTGGAACGGGGCGAGGTGCGCTGCCTGATCGGTCCCAACGGCGCCGGAAAGAGCACGTTCTTCAAGATGCTGTCGGGACAGTTGCGCCCGACCCGCGGCGAGATCCGCTTCAAGGGCCAGCCTCTGCGCGGCCTGGCCACGCACGAAGTGGCGCGGCTGGGCATCGGCATCAAGACCCAGGTGCCCAGCGTCTTCGAAGGCCTGGACGTGCGCGAGAACCTGCGGCTGGCGGCCGCGCGGCGCGCCGAGGGCGCGCCGGCCGGGATCGCCGCGCAAGTGCTGGCAGAGATCGGCCTGCAGGCGCAGGCCGCCACGCCCGTCAACGCGCTGGCCCACGGTCAACGCCAGTGGGTCGAGCTGGGCATGATCCTGGCATCGCGGCCCGAACTGGTCCTGCTGGACGAACCGGCGGCCGGCATGACGCACCAGGAAGTGCGCAGGACCGCCGAGGTGATCGCGGCCATCAACCGCCACAGCACGGTCGTCGTGGTCGAGCATGACATGGCCTTCATCCGCCTGATCGCGGGCCGCATCACCGTTTTCAACCAGGGCGAAGTGCTGGCGGAAGGCAGTTTCGACGACATCATGGCGCACGCAGGCGTGCGCGCCGCCTATCTGGGCAAGCAAGGAGAAACGCATGCTCCACGCGCATGAATTGAAGGCCGGCTATGGCCGCATCCCGGTGCTGCATGGCGTCAGTTTCCAGATGGCCGCCGGAGAATTCACCGGCATCCTGGGCCGCAACGGCATGGGCAAGACCACGCTGCTGCGCGCGCTGATGGGCGAACTGCCGCTCACCGGCGGCGAGCTGACGCTGGGCGAACGAAAGATAGGCGCGCTGGCGCCGCACGCGCGGGCCCGCCAGGGCCTGGGCTTCGTGCCCCAGGGGCGGCAGATCTTCCCAGCGCTGAGCGTGGCCGAGAACCTGCGCATGGGCTGCGTGAAGAATCTGCGCGAGGCCGACGCCCGGATCGCTTCGGTGCTGACGGTTTTTCCGCGCCTGCAGCGCCTGCTGGACCGCCCGGGCGGCAGCCTGTCGGGCGGCGAGCAGCAACTGCTGGCGCTGGCCCGCTGCCTGTGCGGCGAGCCCCGGCTCATGCTGCTGGACGAACCCACCGAAGGCATCCAGCCCTCGATCTGCGATGAAATCGTCGAGGCCTTGCAGACCCTGCGCGCCTCGCATGGCATTGCCATCCTGCTGGTCGAACAGGACATCGATTTTCTGTGCGCGTTGTCCGACCGAATCCTGGTGCTGGAAAAAGGCGAGCTGATCGCCGACGTTCCCACCGCCACCACCACTCCCCAAGAGATCGCCCGGCGTTTCGGCGGTCTGCAATCCTGATACGGAATCCGAGATGTCCCTTCCCCGTCCCACTCTGGAAGCGCTGGACCAGGCCGCGCGCCGCATCGGCCTGAATCTAGACGACGCGACGCTGCGCGCCTACGACCGCATTCTGGAGGCCACGTTTGCCGACTATGACCAGGTCGATGCCTTGATCGACCAGCCCCCGGTCGTGCGCTATCCGCGCACGCCGGGCGAGCAGCCCGAAGACAACCCGCTCAACGCCTGGTATGTGCGCACCGACATCGATGGCCGCCCCGGCGGCCCGCTGGCGGGCAAGCGCGTGGTGCTCAAGGACAACGTGTGCCTGGCCGGCGTGCCCATGATGAACGGCGCGGCCACGCTGCGCGGCTATGTGCCGGACCAGGACGCGACGGTCGCCACCCGCATCCTGGACGCGGGCGGCCGCATCGTGGGCAAAGCGCACTGCGAGTATTTCTGCGTGTCGGGCAGCAGCCATACCAATGCCGCGGGCCCGGTGCGCAATCCGCGCAACCCCGACCATTCGGCGGGCGGCTCGTCCTCGGGCGCGGCGGCCCTGGTCGGCGCGGGCGAAGCCGACATGGCGATCGGCACCGACCAGGGCGGATCGGTGCGCATTCCCGCCGCGTACTCGGGCATTTACGGCATGAAGCCCACTCATGGCCTCATTCCCTACACCGGCATCATGCCGATTGAAATGACGCTGGACCACGCCGGCATCATGACTGCCACGGTGGCCGACAACGCCTTGCTGCTGGACGCCATCGCGGGCGCCGATGGCCTGGATCCGCGCCAGCAGAACCTGCCGGCCGGGCGCCCCGCCTATTGCGATGCGTTGGGCCAGCCGCTCAAGGGCTTGCGCATCGGGGTGGTGCCCGAAGGCTTTGGCTGGCACAACAGCGAACCCGAGGTCGACGATGGCGTGCGCCGGGCCGCCGCCGAACTGGCCGCGCTGGGCGCCGAGGTCATCGAGCTGCCGGTGCCCCTGCACCGCAAGGGCCACGCGATCTGGACGCCGATTGCCGTCGAAGGCACGACCCAGCAGATGAAGGGCTTCAACTACGGGACCAACTGGAAGGGCCTGTACGTGACCGGCCTGATGCAGGCGCAGCGCCACTGGCGCGACCACGCCGACGAATTCCCCCACGACGTCAAGACCTGCCTGCTGGCCGGCGAGTATTTCTACGCGCGCTACGGCGGCCAGTACTATGGCAAGGCGCAAAACCTCGCGCGGCGCCTGCGCCAGGCCTATGATCAGGCTTTGGCCCGCGTCGACGTGCTGCTGATGCCGACGGTGCCGATGCGCGCGCCGCGCCTCATCGACGCCGGCGCGGCGCCCGACCTCTTCGTGACCCGCGCCCTTGAAATGAACGCCAACACCGCGCCCTTCGACGTCACTGGCCACCCGGCCATTTCCGTGCCCTGCGCCCTGCGCGATGGCCTGCCGGTTGGCATGATGCTGATCGGCCGCCATTTCGACGAATCGACGCTGTACCGCGCCGCCCATGCTTTCGAGCGTTCGCTCGACTGGACGGCGCTGTGAGCCCCGCACATGGCCATCGGGTCGGCCTGCTGTTTTCGCACGAAAGCCTGACGGCGGCCACCGAGGTCACCCAGGAAAACGCTACCCTGCTGGCCATCGACGAGGTCAATGCCGCCGGCGGCATTGCCGGCGTGCCGCTGATCCCGGTGCGTGCCCAGGTCGGCGCGCAGCCGCCCGATTACCGCCAGGCCGCCGAGTGGCTGTGCGACGTGCAGCGCGTGCCGCTGATCTTCGGCACGCATATGTCCAGCACCCGCAAGGCGGTGCTGCCCGTCATCGAAAGCCGCCGCGCGCTGCTGTTCTACGCCACGCTGTACGAAGGCTTCGAGTATTCCCCGAACTGCTTCTACGGCGGCTCGGTGCCCAACCAGAACTCGGTGCAACTGGCCAGCTATGTCATCCGGCACTTTGGCAACCGGGTGTTTTTCATTGGCGGCCAGTATGTCTACCCCCGCGAGTCCAACCGCATCATGCGCGAGCTGTATGAACAGGCGGGCGGCGAGGTGGTCGACGAGGTCTATCTGCCGCTGAACGCCCCGCAGGAGGACGTGACCCAGGTGCTCAAGCGCGCGGTGGCGCTTTGCCCGGACGCCATTTACTCGACGATGGTCGGGCGTGACATCGTCAAGCTGTATCGCGCCTACCGCGAACTGGGCCTGGACCCCGCCCGCATGCCCATCGTCAGCCTCGCCACCAACGAGACCGACGTCGCCGCGCTGACCGCCGAACAGGCCGAAGGGCACATCACGGCCGCGCCGTATTTCGCCACCCTGGACACCGAGCCCAGCCGACGCTTTGCCCAGGCCTATCGCGCCCGCTTCGGTGAAGACAGCCCGATCACGGCCGGCGCCGAGGCCGCGTATTTCCAGGTGCATCTGGTTGCCCTGGCCGCGCGCCAGGCCGGCAGCCTGGCCCCGCCCGATCTGGTGCGGGCGCTGGACGGCGCCCAGTTCGAGGCGCCGCAGGGCCTGGTCACCATAGACGGCGACACGCAGCACACCTCGCTCTGGCCGCGCATCGCCCGCATCAATGCCCAGCGGCAGTTTGAAATCATTTATGCCGCGCGTGCCGCGGTGCGGCCGGTGCCGTACCTGGTGGACCACGCGCTGGACCCTGAGGCCCTGGCGCTACCGTGACTGCTCCCCCGACCCGGCCCGGCCGCAGCATCACGGCGCTGCGTGAACTCAATGGCCTGCGTGTGCTGGTTCTGCACCCGCAAGACGCCGAGTCGCGCCTGTTGATGTCGCACTTGAAGCGCATCGGGTGCGTGCCGACCCAGCAATGGCCACTGCCCGAAAAGCTCGGCGCCGACGCCGACGTGGTGGTCCTGCCCATCGAGGAAGACCAGCGCGACGCGATCCAGAAGCTGGCCGACGGCTTGAACGAGCTGAGCCCGCCGTTGGTCGGCATCGTCGAATACGAAAACCCGGCCACGTTGCAACTGGTGCTGCAAAGCGGCTGCACCGGCGTCATCGAACGCCCCATCCGGCCCTTCGGTCTCCTGACCCAGCTCCTGCTGGCGCGCACCGCCTGGCGTCAGCAGGCCGCCACGCTGGCCCACGTGCGCAAGCTGGAAGACCGTTACGCCGCCGTCAGCAAGGTCGCCACCGCGAAAACCCTGCTGATCGCCCGCGAGGGCATTACCGAACACGAAGCGCACCGCCGTATCCAGGGCCGCGCCATGGCCACGCGCTCCTCGCTGGAAGACGTGGCGCAAACCATCATCAACGAACTCTCCTGATCCCATGTCCGCCTTCTCCTTCCAGACCGTCGCCCACATCCTTGTTGAACCTGGCCTGGCCCGCCGCTTGGGCGCCCCGCTGCGCGAACGTCATGCCGGCGCGCGAGCCGTGCTGGTAACGGACGCCTTCTTGCACCGCAGCGGCGCGCTGGCGCCGGCGCTGGACAGCCTGGCCGACCACGGCTGGCAAACCCTGGTCATCGACGATGTCGTCGCCGACCCGCCCGAATCCGTGGTCCAGGCCGCCGCCGAGCGCGCGCGACAGTTCAATGCCGACGTGGTCATCGGCTTTGGCGGCGGTTCGTCGATGGACGTGGCCAAGCTGGTGGCCGTGCTGTGCAAGAGCGAGCAGCCCCTGTCGGCCATGTACGGCATCAATCAGGTCACCGGCTCGCGCCTGCCGCTGATCCAGGTGCCGACCACGGCCGGCACCGGCTCGGAAGTCACGCCCATTTCCATCGTGACCACGGGCGCCACCACCAAAAGCGGCGTGGTCGCGCCGCAGTTGTACGCCGATGCGGCCTTCCTGGATGCCGAACTGACCGTCGGCCTGCCGTCTTCAGCCACCGCCGCCACCGGCGTGGACGCCATGGTGCATGCCATCGAGGCCTATACCAGCAAGCGCCTGAAGAATCCCCTGTCCGATCATCTGGCCATCCTGGCGCTGAAGCTGCTTTCCGCCAACCTGCTCACGGTCTGCCGCGACGGCGCCAATATGCAGGCCCGTTCGGACATGCTGCTGGGCGCCATGCTGGCGGGCCAGGCCTTCGCCAATGCCCCCGTGGGCGGCGTTCATGCCTTGGCCTATCCGATCGGCGGCATTTTCCATGTGCCGCACGGGTTGTCGAACGCGCTGGTGCTGCCCGCCGTGCTGCACTTCAACGCGCAGGCGGCGGCGCCCCTCTACGCAGAGCTGGGACAGGCCGTGGGCCTGCCGCCCGCCGCCGACGCGGCAGCAGGCGCGGCCGCCTTCATCGCCTTTCTGGAAGACCTGATCCGTCAGGCCGAACTGCCACTGGGCCTGCGCGCCGTCGGCATCGGCGAGGCGGATCTGCCCGGCTTGGCCAGCGCCGCCATGGCCCAGCAGCGCCTGCTGATGAACAATCCGCTGCCGATAGACGAAGCCCAGGCCCTGGAGATCTATCGCGCTGCCTACTGAAGCCGGTCACCCCATCGGCAGCCCGGCGTGTCTCCAGCCTTCGATTCCCCCGGCCAGGTAGAACGCCTCCACCCCGCGCGCCCGCAGCGCCAGTGCGACGCTCTGGCTGACTTCATGGCCATGGACGCAGTAGACGATGGCGGGCTGGCCGCGGGCGATGTCGTGCTGCCATTGCCCGGCCAAGGCAGGATCGCGCCATGGCGCGCCGGGGATCTTGTCCTGCGCGTTGTCGAAGACCGCGCGCCGCCGCACGTCGATGATGGGGGTGTCCGCCTGCCCTGCCGCCTCTGACGGCGACACGCCCAGCGGCGCGCTGGCGGTCTCGATGAGCCGCGCATACTCGGGAGCGATGGTTTCCCAACGAACTTGCGCCAGGCAGGCGTCCACGTAGGTGCTGGCCTGGCCGTCGAAGCCGTCCTGAAATGCTGCGCGGTCTGACATCTCCAGCGCCAGCAGGATCGTGGCGCCGGCCGGCAGTTGGGCGAGGTCGTCCGTCCAATGATTGATCAGCCTGGCCTCGCGCCCGGACCACGACAGGGTCGCCCACCCTGCCCCTTCCCATTTTGATAAGGCCAACGCCGTGAAATCCGCGCGCCAGCCGTCCACCGATCCGAAATCCCGCTCCAGGGCCACCGACAGCCCGCCTTGGGGAATGACGCCATCGCCGCCGAGGTAATTCCTGGTGGCGTCGCTGCGCAGCGGCGTGCCGCGCCGACCGGGAACCTGTACCGGATCCCGCGCCTGTGGTTTGGTCAACGTATTCATGATGACGCTCCTGGGAGGGTTGCGTGGGCGCGGCGGTGCGGGCTCACAGCACAAGTTTCACTACCAGTCCAATGGCAGCGCATGCCCCGATGACTTCGATAACGCCGCGCTTGAACTTGAACAGCGCGATGGCCGCGGCCAGGGCGATCAGCGCCGAGCCCAGGTCGAAGCGCCCTGCCAGGCCGTCGGGCCACAGGACGTGGTAGCCGAAGAACACCGCCAGGTTGAGGATGACGCCCACCACGGCGGCAGTGATGGCCGTGAGCGGCGCGGTGAACTTCAGGTCTTCCTTGGTCGCTTCAACCAGCGGGCCGCCAGCCAGAACGAACAGGAACGACGGCAGGAAGGTGAACCAGGTGACGACAGTGGCAGCCAGCGCGCCGGCCAGGAACAAGGCATCGGGGCCCATGAGCGCCTGGGCGTAGCCGCCGACAAAGCCCACGAAGGCGACCACCATGATGAGCGGCCCGGGCGTGGTTTCTCCCAACGCCAGTCCGTCGATCATCTGAATCGGCGTCAGCCAGGCATACGTGTCGACCGCGCCCTGATAGATATAGGGAAGCACGGCATACGCGCCGCCGAAAGTCAGGAAGGCCGCTTTCGTGAAGAACCAGCCCATCTGTGTGTAGGCGCCCTGCCAGCCATACGTGGCCGTCAGCAAGGCCATGGGCACGGCCCAGAGCAAGGCCCCTGTCGCCAGAATGGCCGCCAGGCGTGTCCAGCGAAAGCGGGCGTGCGCGGGCGTGGGCGTGTCGTCGTCAACCAGCGCGGGACCGAACCCCCGGCCGCCGGCGCCGTGACGCACGCCAGTCCGAAAATGGTCAGGCCAGCGCTTGCCTGCGATGAAGCCGATCAGCGCGGCGGCCGCGACGATCAGCGGAAACGGCACATGCAATGCAAAGATCGCCACGAAGGCGGCGCCCGCGATGCTCCACAGCACCGGGCTCTTGAGCGCGCGCGACCCGATGCGGTGCGCCGCATGCAGGACGATCGCGGTGACTGCCGGCTTGATGCCGTAGAAGATCCCGGCGATGACGGGGACGTCGCCGTGGGCCACGTAGACCCAGGACAAGCCGATCAGGATGAACAGCGAAGGCAGCACGAACAGCGCGCCGGCGACAATGCCGCCCCAGGTGCGGTGCAGCAGCCAGCCGATGTAGGTCGCCAGTTGCTGGGCTTCCGGCCCGGGCAGCAGCATGCAGTAGTTCAGCGCATGCAGAAAGCGGCGTTCGCTGATCCAGCGGCGGCGCTCCACCAGTTCGGTGTGCATGATGGCGATCTGACCGGCTGGTCCGCCAAAGCTGATGAAGCCCAGCTTCAGCCAGAACCAGAAGGCCTGGGCAAAGCTGACGGGCTGCGGTGTTTCCGCGGGCGCGCCGGCGGGCGTGACCGGTGCTGCCAGGGTGTCCTGCGTGCGGGTATTCATGTTGCGGCCTCTTTTCCAAAGCTGGCCGCCAAACCGTCGAAAACACCGCAGGCCAGGGCAAGCAACTGATCGTCGTCGGGGATGGTGTCGCGCAGCCCGGCCAGGACTTGCTCGACCCCCGCCGCCTCGGCGGGTTGGACGCCACCGACATCCAGGTAGTGCACGATGGCGCCCAGGCGTTCGAGCGCGGGGTTGTGCAAGCCAAACGCCGCCAACAGCGTCTCAAACGTCACCAGCGCGCCCACGTGCGAAAACATTGCGCCATCGAAGTCGAAACCCAGCGCATCGCGGGGACAATCGGCCGGTGATGAGAGCCAGAGGATGCGGGCTTCTGGATCGATATGCCGGCGGATCAGCCAGGCGCTGGCCAACCGGTCCACCCAAGGGCGGGCGCGGGTGGCCCAGGTCCGGCCTCGGTAATCGGCCGTGGGCAGACGGGGAACGGCCGTGCTTACCGGATGCGGTTCATCAGGCGACAAGGCGCGACTGGCGCCCTCTTCCAGCGCGGTCAGCGCGGCCTGCGCCTGCCGCTGCGCCTCGCCCGCAAAAAAGTCGATCCCGGAAATCTGCGTGAACCGCTTGCGCAGCTTGCGCGCCTGTTTGAGCGTTTCCATGGCAGTTGCGGTCGTGAGCGCGGCGCGGGCCTGCGCCACTTCCTGCATCAGCTCGGCATAGTCGGCCGAACGGTCGAACAGCGCGCGAAACTCGCCCTCGTCCGCCGGGGAACAGGCGGCCGCCTGCAGCAGAAACACGCTGCCCCCGTTATCGCGCACATCTTGCGCGATGGCCGCCAGATCGCTGTCCTGTTGACCGGGCAACAGGTAGACCCCGTCACGCAACACGGCGGCCCCGCAGGACTTCAGGGCTCGCCAGGCGCGCATGCGGGCGGTGGCGTTTTCAGTAGACAGCGAAAGGATGAGGATTAGCCAGTTCATGAGAAGAGCGTACTGCGTAATTGTTGTGGACGCTACATCTATGTAGAGATTCATACACAAATAAATTGCCAGATTTCAATTGCTTAATAGTTCAATAATCGTTGTATCATCGACTCATGAACGAAGACCAAGCCATCATGGCGCTCGGCGCCCTTGCCCATCCCCAACGATTGCGGACGTTTCGCGCCCTGGTCGTGGCCGGGCCGCCCGGATTGACGCCCAGCGTGCTGGCGGAGCAGCTTGAGGTCGCGCGAAACACGCTGTCCTTCCATTTGAAAGAGCTTGCGCATGCCGGCCTGGTCAGCGTCGAGCAACAAGGACGCAATCTGATTTACCGCGCCGATTTCTCGCGCATGAACGGATTGCTCGGCTATCTCACCGAACACTGCTGCCAGGGCGAATCTTGCGAGGCGTCCGTCCCGGGCGCCTGCACGACCTGCTGATCAGGAGCTTTCCATGAAGCGCTTTCACGTTCACCTGCACGTCGATGACCTCTCCGCGAACATCGGTTTCTACTCCCGGCTGTTCGCCTGCGAGCCGGCCCGCGTCGAATCCGATTACGCAAAGTGGATGCTGGACGATCCACCGGTCAATTTTGCGATCTCGACCCGCGGCAATACCCAGGGCGTCGACCATTTCGGGATACAGGCCGACAGCGCCGACGAGCTGGCCGCGCTGAAGTCCCGGGCCAATGCCGCCGCCCTGTCCCTGCAGGACCAGGGTGAAACGGCCTGCTGCTACGCGCGCAGCGAGAAATACTGGATCACCGACCCCCAGGGGCTGGCGTGGGAACACTTCCACACCCTGGGCACGATTCCCGTCTTTGGCGAATCGCACGGCACGGCTACCGGCCAGCCGCAGACGCCCGCCTGCTGTCCGCCGGCAGCCACTGCCCGAGTCAAAACCCAAGCGCCGGCCCCGGCCGGTTGCTGCGTCCCCAACCCGAATTCCGCTTCCCCCTGCTGCTAGGACCACCCCATGTCGCACTCTCCTTTCAATGTGCTCTTTCTCTGCACCGGCAACTCCGCACGCTCCATCCTGGCCGAAGGGCTGCTCAATGGCCTGGGCGGCGAGCGCTTTCGCGCCTACTCCGCCGGCAGCTCGCCCAAGGGCGAGGTCCATCCGCTGGCCGTCGCCACGCTGGGATCGTATTCGCTGCCCACGGCGGGCTATCGCAGCAAAAGCTGGGACGAGTTCGCGGCGCCCGACGCCCCGAAAATGGACTTCATCATCACGGTGTGCGACAACGCCGCGGGCGAAGTCTGCCCGGTATGGCCCGGCCAGCCCATGACCGCGCATTGGGGCGTGCCGGACCCCGCCGCCCATGAAGGCAGCGAAGAAGAACGCCTCAAGGCCTTTCACGATGCGGCCCGTATGCTCAAGCGGCGCATCGAACTCTTCCTGTCCTTGCCGCTGGACCGCCTGGATGCGCTGTCGCTCCAGCATGAGCTGCGCGGCATCGGCCAATCGGGGGAGTGAATCGATGTCGTCCAGCACAAACGTGAACACCAACGCGGCATCGGCGCCGCGCCAGCGCCCCGGCATGAACGTTTTCGAGCGCTACCTGACGGTATGGGTCTTCCTGTGCATCGTGTCGGGCGTAATCCTCGGCCAGTCCATGCCGACGGTCTTCCAGGCCATCGGGCGCATGGAAGTCGCCCAGGTCAATCTGCCCGTGGGCGTGTTGATCTGGGTGATGATCATTCCAATGCTGCTCAAGGTGGATTTTGGCGCGCTGGGCCAGGTCAGGCAGCACTGGCGAGGCATCGGCGTCACGCTGTTCATCAACTGGGCCGTCAAGCCGTTCTCGATGGCGTTCCTGGGCTGGCTGTTCATCCGCCAGGTCTTTTCGCCGTGGCTGCCCGCGGACCAGCTGGATAGTTACATCGCGGGCCTGATCCTGCTGGCGGCGGCGCCCTGCACCGCGATGGTCTTCGTCTGGAGCCGGCTGACCGGCGGAGACCCCGTTTTCACGCTTTCTCAGGTGGCGCTGAACGACACGATCATGGTGTTTGCCTTCGCGCCCGTGGTCGGACTGTTGCTGGGCCTGTCCGCCATCACCGTGCCGTGGGACACCTTGCTGGTGTCGGTGGGACTGTACATCGTGATCCCGGTCATCCTTGCCCAGGTCTGGCGCCGGGCGCTGCTGCGTCGCGGCCAGGCGGCGTTCGACGCGGCGCTGGCGCGCATCGGGCCGTTTTCGATGGCGGCCCTGCTGCTGACGCTGGTGCTGCTGTTCGCGTTCCAGGGCGAAGCCATCATCGGCCAGCCGCTGGTGATTGCCATGCTGGCCGTTCCCATCCTCATCCAGGTGTTTTTCAATTCGGGCCTGGCGTACTGGCTCAATCGCCGCGTGGGCGAAAAACACAGCATTGCGTGCCCGTCGGCCCTGATCGGCGCGTCCAACTTTTTCGAGCTGGCCGTCGCCGCCGCGATCAGCCTGTTCGGCTTCCAGTCGGGCGCCGCGCTGGCGACCGTGGTCGGCGTGCTCATCGAGGTGCCGGTCATGCTGCTCGTCGTGCGCATCGTCAATCGAAGCAAGGGATGGTACGAGGCCGGCATCCCGCGGCAATGACGCGGAAGGGCCTGCCGCCCTGCCGCGGCATGCGGCCCCCGTTGACATCCCTTCCTGCACCCTCAACAGAGACAATTCATGAGTTCAATAACCATCTATCACAACCCCGCCTGCGGCACGTCGCGCAACGTGCTTGGGCTCATCCGCAATAGCGGCGCGGAACCGACCATCATCGAATACCTGAAAACGCCGCCCGACGCCGATACGTTGCGGTCGCTGCTCCATGCCATGGGAATGCCGGCGCGGGACCTGCTGCGCCAGAAAGGCACGCCGTACGACGAACTCGGGCTGTCGGATCCGGCCTGGACCGAGGAGCAGTTGATCGGTTTCATGCTCCAGCATCCGATCCTGATCAACCGCCCCATCGTGACCACCCCGCTGGGCACCCGGCTGTGCCGCCCGTCGGAGACGGTCCTGGACATCCTGCCCCAGCCGCAGCGCGGCGCCTTCAACAAGGAAGACGGCGAGCCGCTCATCGACGCGGAGGGAAATCGTGTCTGAGATGGCAACCGACCTGCCCAATATCGATTCCGCCCTGTTGGCGCCTCCCGACACCGGCAAGCTCTACGCCCCGGTGCGCGCCGAGCATGCCCCGCGCATCTTGCTGCTCTACGGGTCCCTGCGCGTGCGGTCCTACAGCCGCCTGGCCGCCGAGGAAGCCGCCAGGCTGGTGCAGGCGCTTGGCGGCGAAGCCCGGTTGTACAACCCCTCCGGGCTGCCGCTGGTGGATGACGCCACCGACGATCATCCCAAGGTCCGGGAACTGCACGAGCTGGTCCAGTGGTCCGAAGGCATGATCTGGAGTTCGCCGGAGCGGCACGGCGCCATGACGGGCCTGATGAAGACGCAGATCGATTGGATACCGTTGTCGGTGGGCGCATTGCGGCCCACCCAGGGCAAGACCCTTGCGGTCATGCAGGTCTCGGGCGGGTCGCAATCCTTCAACGCCGTGAACCAGATGCGCGTGCTGGGGCGCTGGATGCGCATGCTGACCATTCCCAATCAGTCCTCGGTGGCCAAGGCCTACCAGGAGTTTGACGACGCGGGCCGGATGAAGCCCTCTCCTTACTATGACCGCCTGGTCGACGTCGTGGAGGAGTTGATGAAGTTCACCCTGCTCACGCGGGACGTCTCGCCGTATCTGGTGGACCGCTACAGCGAGCGCAAGGAAACGGCCGCCGCGCTGTCGGGCCGCATGAAACAGGCTTCCCTCTAGGCAGTTGGCGTTTCCCGATGCGTAGATTGACCGGAATCAATATCCGGCGTGCGCGTGCGCTGATACTGGTGGCACGCCCCATCCACCGGAGACCAGCATGTACGAGAGAATCCTTGTTCCCATCGACGGAAGCGACACCTCCCAATTCGGCCTGCAAGAAGCCATCCGGGTGGCCAAGCTGGCGCATGCGCGCATACGCCTGATCCACGTCATCGACGAGCTGTCGTTTGCGCTGACGGTCGACGCCTACAGCTATCACGCCGGCGAGCTGCTGGACCTGATGCGCAAGAACGGCGCCAAGCTGGTGGAAACCGCGCAGAACACGGTCCGCGCCCAAGGCATCGAAGCGGACACGGCGCTGTACGAGAACCTGGACCGGACCGTGCAACAGCGGGTGCTGGACGAAGCCGCCGCCTGGAAAGCCGATCTGATCGTCATCGGCACGCACGGCCGCCGGGGTGCCCGTCGCCTGGTCCTGGGCAGCAGCGCCGAAGGCATCTTGCGGGGAGCGACGGTGCCGGTCCTGCTGGTGCGGTCTCCGGAAGGCACCTCCTGACCTGCCGGGGGCCGCGCCGTGCCGCGGGTGCAACCCATTTGCGCGCAGGTGCTGGCGGACCGTTATGCGGCGCCCGGGGAGCGGGACGCCTTGCGCATCTATGCGCGCGTGGCGGCGGCGCTCGCCCTCGCCGAGCCCCCGGCGCTGCAGGCCGACCGTGCCAGGCAGTTCCTGGCCAACATGCAGGCCGGCGCGATCGGCGCGGGCCGGATCATGGCGAATGCGGGCACGGACACCTGCGCGACCATGGTGAACTGCTTCGTGCAGCCGGTGGGCGGCGGCCCGGGCGCCCTCTCCTTCGAGGCCGGGCTGGAACAGGCCTGCGCGACATTGGCCATGGGAGGCGGGGTCGGTTATGACTTCTCGGCGCTGGCGCCCGTGGCCGCTGCGGGCGGGACGGCGGCGCCGGCCGTATGCGACGCCATCGACCGCTACGACAGCGCCTGCGCCAGCCTGCAATTCCAGGGCAGCCGGCGCGGGGCGCAGATGGCGGTGCTTTCCTGCTCGCATCCCGACGTGCTGGCGTTTGCCCGGGCCAAGCATGGGCGCCGGCGATGGCGCACCTTCAACGTGTCCGTCGCGGTCACCGATGCGTTCCTGGCCGCGGTGCAGCGCGACGAACCGTGGCCCCTGGTGCATCCCGCGCCGCCCGGGCCTCAGGCCATCGCGGCGGGCGCGCTTCTGCGGGACGATGGCCAATGGCAGTATGGCCTGGCGCCCGCCCGTTCGCTTTGGGACGCCATCGTCCAGGAATCGGTGCATAGCGCGGAGCCGGGCCTGCTGTATATCGACACCATCAACCGGCGCAACAACCTGCGCGCGCTCGAAACCCTGCGCGCCACCAACCCCTGCGGCGAACAGCCCTTGCCCGATTACGGGTGCTGCGTGCTGGGCCCCATCGATCTGACTCGCCTGGTCATGCACCCTTTCGGCCTGGGCGGCCGCGCGGAACTGGACATGGAGAAGCTGGCCGGCCTGGTCCGGACCCAGGTACGCATGCTGGACAACGTCATCGACCTGACGCGCTGGCCGCTTCCCGCCCAGCGCGCCGAGGCGATGTCCAAACGGCGGGTGGGCGTCGGCGTGACCGGCCTGGCCGACATGCTTACGATGCTGCAGCTGCGCTATGACAGCGAATCGGGCAGGCAGGTCGCAAGCGCCGTCGCGCGGTGCCTGCGGGACAGCGCCTATGCGGCATCGGCCGCATTGGCGGCCGAGCGCAAGCCGTTTCCCCTTTACCGGCCCCGTGACTATCTGACGGCGGGCGCCATCGGCGACGCACTCCCGGTCCGCGTGCGCGCGGCAATCCGGCAACATGGCCTGCGCAACAGCCATCTGGTGTCTTACGCGCCGACGGGCAGCGTCAGCCTGGCCTTCGCGGACAATTGCTCGAACGGCATCGAACCGCCCTATGGCTGGGCATACCGCCGCCGGGTCACGCTGCGAGGAACGCCGGTCGACATGACCGTGGAAAACCACGCCTGGCGGCTCTGGCGCAGCCTGCATCCCCACGCGCCCCTGCCGGCGGGCTTTCGCACCGCGGCGCAGATCGCGCCGGAAGATCATGTGGCGATGCTGGGCGCGCTGCAGCCGTTTGTCGACGCCGCCATCTCCAAGACCGTCCCGGTGCCGACGGATTGCAGCGTCGAGCGGGCGCAGGCCCTGTTCATGTCGGCGTGGCGGCTGGGCCTGAAGGGACTGACGCTGTTCCGGCCCGAGCCCGGACTGGACGCGGTGCTGGGGGATGCGGAAACGGGGACGCCCGCGCCGTGCGAGGTCTGCTTGTGACGCCGGTGCGAAGCGAGGCCGGCCAGTGAATCAAGACGCTGACCGCACGTACCCCGCCTGGCGCATTCAGGGGACAAGGACCGCCGTCGCCTGGATGCGGCCTGCACGCAGATCGTCCAGGGCGCGGTTGGCGTCTTCAAGGCGATAGGTGCGGATGTCGGTGCGCAAATCCCATGCTGCCGCCTTGCCAAGGAACTCCCTGCCGTCTTCGCGCGTGAGGTTGGCGACGGACGAGACGGCGCGCTCGCCCCAGAGCAGGCGATACGGGAAAGCCGGAATGTCGGACATGTGGATGCCGGCGCAAACCACCCTGCCCCCGCGGCGCACGGCCTGCAGGGCGCGCGGGACCAGCGCGCCCACGGGGGCAAAAATGATGGCGCCGTCCAGGAGCGCCGGCGGCGCCTGGCTGCTGTCGCCGGCCCAGTCCGCGCCCAGCGCCAGCGCGTGCCGCTGCGCCGGGGCGTCGCCAGGACGGGTGAACGCATAGACTTCCCGCTGCTGACGCCGGCACACCTGGGTCACGAGCTGCGCGGCCGATCCGAACCCGTAGATCCCCACGCGGTGCGCGTTGCCGGCGGCGCGCAGCGCCCGCCACCCGATGAGCCCCGCGCAGAGCCATGGCGCCACGTGCGTGGCAACGCCCGCTCGCGGCAATGCAAACAGGTAGTCCGCGTCCGCCAGCATGTGCGTGGCAAAGCCGCCATCTCGGGTGTAGCCGTTGAACAGCGCCTCCTCGCAGAGGTTCTCCTGCCCGGCCAGGCAGAATTCGCAATGGCCGCAGGTGCGCGCCAACCAGGCGGCGCCAACATAGTGGCCCAGCAATGCGGCGTCGGCGCCCGCGCCCACCGCTTCGACGATGCCCGCCACTTCATGGCCGGGAATGCGCGGATAGCTCTGGTCGGGCAATTCGCCATCCACGACGTGCAGGTCCGTTCGGCACACCGCGCACGCCAGCACCCTCAACCGGACCTGGCCGGGGCCTGGCTCGGGCGTCGGGCGTGTTTCCAGCGCCAGCGGCATCCCCGCTTCCCGCAGGACCATCGCCCTCATGGCGTCCGCACCAATAGCACGGGAACGTCCGCGACCCGCAGCACGCCATGGGCGTTGCTGCCCAGCATCACGCGCTTGACGCCATGGCGCCCGTGCGTGCCCATGACGATCAGGTCGGCCTTGCGGTCCCGGGCGGACTGGACGATCCGCTCTGCCACCGGCGCCGCGCCCGGCTCCAGCAGCACGGCCTCGGCCTGCACCCCGGCCGCGGCCGCGCGGTCGCGGGCCCGGTCCAGCAGGTCCGCCGCGGCCTGCTTCGTGTCTTCGTTCAGCCCGCGCACGTACTCGGCCGCATAGGGATTCGCGCCTATGGCGTCGGCCGGTTCCTCCAGGGCGTGGACGAGGATGAGGCGGCCCCCGGACGCCCGGGCGTTCCCGATGGCTTCGGCCAAGGCGCGTTGGGCGGCGTGACTGCTGTCGATGGCCACGAGGATGCGCTGGTACATGGATTCCCCGGTGTCGGAGGCGCGCGGCGTGCGCCTAGTGGGAAAACAGCACGGGCGCCGTCATCGCCTTGAGCAGCGAGCGCGTGGCGCCGCCCATGACCAGTTCGCGCATGCGGCTGTGCCCATACGCGCCCATCACGATGAGATCGGCGTTGAAGTCCGCGGCCGCCGTCAGGATGGCATTGCCGATATCGATATCCCGCGTGTCGCGGTCTTCATGCTCGGGCTGCGGAAAGCCGTGGCAGGAGCAGTAGGCGGCAAGGTCCTCGAAGGGAATCTCGCGGTCGCCCCGCGTGTCGGCGCCTTCGTCCAGGGTCAGCACCTGCAAGGCCGCGGCATGGCGCAGCAGCGGCGCCGCATCGGCCAGCGCGCGGGCCGCCTCGCGGCCACGGTCCCAGCAGTAAACCACCCGGGTACCGACCGTGTTGAACGTGCCGGCAAGGGGCAGGACCATGACCGGACGCCCCGTCGACAGCAGGACCTGTTCGACGAAATCGTTGCCGGTAGCGGCTTCGGGATCCTGAGGGTTGGCCTGACCGACAACCAGCATGTCCGAGCAGCGCGCATGCCGGGCGGCGCACTCCGCGGGCGTGCCCGCTTCACCCTGCCGCCAGGAGGCCGCCACGCCGGCATCCTGGGCCGACTGGCTGAATGACTTCTGCAAGGCGCTGCGGGCTTTTTCATTGATCTGCACGGCCTTGTCCATGGAGCGGACCCAAAGCCCCGCCTCATCGTAGAAGTAACCCGGCGCGACGTAGCTCGCGTAGATCCCGGTCAGGTGGGCATCGTGCGCCTTCGCGACGCGCAGGCAGAAGTCGATCCGGCGCTGGCAATCGGCGCCATGATCCAAATGGACGGCAATTCGGCGAAACATGGTGACCTCCCGGGGGCGTAAGCAGCGGGGCGTTGCTGGGTGCACGCGGTCATTCGATCTGTAGCGACTTGTGCTGGCTGCCGGCGGTCTTGGGCAGGGTCAGGACGAGCACGCCGTTTTCGCAGACCGCCTTGGCGCCGGCCTGGTCGATCGGGCTGGCGAGCGACACCGACCGCTGCACGCGGCCCCAGTATCTCTCCTGGCGGATGACGTTGTCGCCTTCCTTGACCTCGCTGGATTTCTCCTTGTTGGCGGAAATAATCACCGTGTTGCCATCGATCGTGACCGAGATATCTTTCTTGTCGATCCCCGGCACCTCCGCCTTCAGCACATACTTGTCCGTGGCCTCGGTGATGTCGATATCCATGCGTGGACTCTGGTCGTCGCCCTGTTGGCGGATCGGCCTGAGAAATGCCTGGAACACATCCGCGAACGGGTCGGTCGAGAACGGGCTGTATTGGGTCAAGCGTGCCATGGCTGTCTCCTTCGTGAAATGACGGGATAGCCTCCCGCCTTGATTCCATCTTGCGCGGTTGTGCCCGGACAATGTTGACGATTGTCAATGCCAAAACGGGGACGCTGCGATTTGCGCCGACGCCCCTGGCCGGCTGAGGCGGCCCGCCAGCCAGATGGATGAGCCCGTGCATGGCAAGGACGGATGCAAACATTGACCGCCGTCAATGGCTGCGGCAAGGTATGCGTCATGATGGAACCGGACAGCCCTGGCTGTCTTCCGAGACATCCCAACCCGCGAGGCCATTGTGAAGAACGTGCTCATTCCCATCGACGGATCCGAAAACTCCCTGCGCGCTGTCAACTACATGATCGAACACGTCCGGGAATACGGCCCCTGCACCATCCATCTCCTGAACGTGCAGATGCCCATCGTGTCGGGGACGGTTCGCGCGTTCATTTCCAAAGAGATGATCCAGGACTACTACGATGATGAGTCCAAGGCCGCGCTCAACGAGGCGAAAGCGGCATTGGACAAGGCAGGCGTCATGTACCAGCCCGCCATGCGCGTGGGGCAGATCGCCACGACCATCACCGCCTACGCCACGGAACAGGGCTGCGACCACATCGTCATGGGATCGCGAGGCCTGGGCGCGGCGGGCAGCCTGCTGCTGGGGTCGGTGGCCTTGAAGGTGCTGCACACCACGCACGTCCCCGTGGTCCTCATCAATTAGGCCGAGGCCGCCATGCGCAAGCGGACTTCTCGCGGCGCATGGCGTTCCAGCGCGGCCGCCCGCGCGCGCCGCGTTCTCGGCGCAATCGCAGTGTGCCTTGGCGCGGTGCCCGTGCTGGCGCAGGTGTTGCCCGAGGAGGTGGAGCGCGCCTTCCGCCAGGAAGTCTCGCCCGCGCTCGCGCTGCCGAAAGACGAACAGGCCAGGTACGGCGCCCTGGCCGAACAGTCCCTGCACGCGGCCGGCGTGTTAGCCCTGGGACCGCAGTACGTCCTGGTCGTCGACCGCAACGTCAAGGTACAGGCGGCGATCCTGTACTGGCTGCGCGTCGGGGAGCCGCCCCATTACGTCGGCGCCGCGCCGGTCTCCACCGGACGGGTCGGACAATTCGATCACTTTGAAACGCCTGCCGGGGTGTTTGCCCACACGCTGGCCAATCCCGACTTCCGCGCCGAGGGCACGCCCAACGCCAAGGGCATCCTCGGCTATGGCGCGAAAGGCATGCGTGTGTACGATTTTGGCTGGCAGGACGCCAGGCAAGGCTGGACGCCGGACGGCGTCAGCACTATGCGCCTGCAGATGCACGCAACCGACCCGCGCGTCCTGGAGCCCCGGCTCGGCACCCCGCAGTCCAAGGGCTGCATTCGCATCCCCGCCACCCTCAACCAGTTGATCGACCGCCTGGGCCTGCTGGATGCGGAATACGAACTCGCCGCGGATCTGGTCTCGACGCCCTGGGTATTGCGCCGCGACCGCACGCCCGTCCTCGGCGCGGGCCGCTACCTGATCGTCGTCGAGACCGTCCGCGATGAGCGGCCGGCCTGGTCGCCCGCGCCGGATCGCCGACGGGACCCGCCATGAGGACAGGGCCGCCAAGGCCCAAGCGGTGCCGGGCCACAGATGGCCGTACCGGCATGGCGGCCAGGCCCCTTGCCGCGATCAATCCAGCACCGCGGTCTCCGCCTGCTCGACGGCGTGACAGCGCCAGCCCAGTTCGTCCTTGATGCGCAGGCGCAGCGCATCGGCGGCGTCCGGCTCACCGTGCACGATAAACGTGTGCCTGGGCGCCCTGGAAAACCCGCCCAGCCAGCGCATGATCTCGTCCGCATCCGCGTGCGCCGACAGCATCGACAGATTGTCCACTTCGGCGCGCACGGGCACGTATTCGCCGTGGATCTTGACCGTGCGGGCGCCGTCCAGCATCGCCGCGCCCCGGGTGCCCATCGCCTGAAAGCCGGCGAACAGGACCGTATTGCGCGGATCGCTGGCATAGTGCTTCAGATGGTGGATGACGCGCCCGCCCGTCGCCATGCCGCTCGCGGACAGAATGATTTTCGGCATCGGCGAGCGGTCCAGCGCCTTGGACTGCTCCACGTCGGCCACGCAGGTGGCCACGCCGTACGCGGCCAGGGCGTCGTGGCGCGACAGCCGCTGGTCGGCGCTGTGACGCAGATAGACATCGACGGCGCTGCTCGCCATGGGGCTGTCCAGGTAGATTGGCAGGTCGCGCGGAATCCGCCCCGCCTGCTTGAGTTGCCACAGGTGAAACAGCAGCAGTTGCGCACGACCGACGGCAAACGAGGGAATCACGATGGTGCCGCCCCGTTTGATGGTGCGTCCGATGATGGCCGCCAACGCGTCGGACACGCTTTCCGTACCGTGGCGCCGGTTGCCGTAGGTCGATTCGACGATCAGATAGTCCGAGGCGGCGACGGATTCGGGCGGCGGCATCAGCGGGTCGTCATAGCGGCCCAGATCTCCCGAAAACGCCAGGCTTGCGCCCGGATAGGCAAGTTCGACAATCGCCGCGCCCAGGATATGCCCGGCCCGCGTGAACCGGAATTGCAGGCCGGCCGGCAGCGCCGTCAGCTGGCCAAACGGCACCGGCCGCAACGCGGCGATGGCGCGGTGGGCATCGGCCACGGTGTAGAGCGGCAGCGCCGGCCGGTGCCGCGACAGCCCGTGCCGGTTCAGGTAGTCGGCGTCGGCCTCCTGCAGATGGGCGCTATCCAGCAGCAGCAGCCGGCACAGGTCCAAGGTGGCTTCCGAACAGTAGATTGGACCGGCGAATCCCTCGCGGACCAGCCGGGGCAGATAGCCCGAATGGTCCAGGTGCGCATGCGAGAGCACCACCGCCTCGATCTTTGACGGCGCCACGGGAAACGGCGCCCAGTTGAGCTGCCGCAGCGGCTTGACGCCCTGGAACATCCCGCAATCCAGCAGGACCAATCGACCGGCGGCATCGAGCAGGTGGCGCGAGCCGGTCACCGTGCCGGCGGCGCCGCAAAAGTGCAATCGCAGCTTGTGTGCCATGGGTCATCTCCGGACGTCGTCGCGGGCAGGTTCTTGCTTGACGAAAATCAAGATGGCTGCCGTTCGCAGGGTCACCATATAACGGACTAACGGACCAAAGCACATGCCGGGGTACGCCCCGTCACCCTGGAGAAAGCCATGAAAGCGCGCGACCTCATGACCGCAGCCCCCTATTGCGTATCCGCCAGGACCCCTGTCTCCCAGATTATGCATGCCATGCTGAATCAGGACATCAGCGCGGTGATGGTGACCGGCGACGACGGCGCGCTGCTCGGCGTGGTCAGTGAAGGCGACCTGGTGCGGCGCCAGGACAGTGCGCACCAGAAAAAAATGGACCATTGGCTGTCCCTGCTGGCCGAGGGCGAGGCGTTGAACCTGGAGTTCCTGCACAGCCTGCAACTGGGCGAACAGACGGCGTCCGCCGTGATGAGCAGTCCGGCGATCACCGTCGACGAGTCCGCCGACCTGGCCGAAATCGCGGATGTGCTGCTCAAGCGCGGCATCAAGCGCGTCCCGGTGACCAGCAAGGGAAAACTGGTCGGCGTGGTCAGCCGGCGCGACATACTCCGGGCGCTGCTCGCCCAGGAATCCTGAGGCCGCCATTGCGCCAAGGAGCGATCGCCATGCGGATCGGCATTGTTTTCTATTCGCGCACGGGCACCGGGCGCGCGGTGGCCGAGCGTCTGGCATCGATGACCGGCTGGCCGGCCCATGAAGTACGGGACGCCAAGCCCCGCGCGGGACTCGCGGGGGATCTGCGCTGCGTCGTCGATTCCCTTTTCAAGCGCAGCCCGGATTTTCGGTTCGACGGCCCTGCCCTGGACCAATACGACCATGTGATCCTGATCGCGCCCGTATGGCTGCGATCGCTAGCCGCCCCGATGCGCGCGTTCCTGCAGGCGCAGGGCCGCTTGATCCGCGGCTACTCCGTCATCTGCGTCATGTCGGGATATGGCGGGTTCCGTGCGGTGGACGACGTCGCGGCCATCGCGGGCTCCAAGCCCAGGACCATCCTGCTCCTGAAACAGTACGACGTGCTGGCCGAGGAGTGCGATGCCGCGCTCTGCCGGTTCCGCGACCAGACCCTCGCGGCGGGATCGGGGGGAACCAGCGACGCCCTGCTGTCGTCGGTGGACTGAATCGCGCGCCAACCCAGCCGCAGGCACGGCGCTGAATGCACGAGCACTAGTGCATTCAGCGGACCATGCCACACGGCTGTCGCCGTTCGCGGAAATGTGTGTTGCAATGATCCATGGCCCGCACGACGGGCCGAACCTGGCACACATATCCTGCAATGACGCTCTCCCCTGGCGCGCCTCCGCTGCTCGATATCATCCAGTCCGCCACCGAACCGATCATCACGGTCGACGAGTTGCAGCGTATCGTGATGTTCAACGCCGCGGCGGAGCGCGTATTCATGTGCACGGCGGCGCAGGCCATCGGCGCCAGCGTGGACATCCTCATCCCCGCGCGCTTCCGCTCGATCCATGCCAAGCACGTCAAGCGCTTCATGGACACCGGCATATCCGAACGCCAGATGGGACTCGGCGCCCCGCTCTGGGGCCTGCGGTCCAATGGCGAAGAGTTCCCGATGGAGGCGTCGATTTCGCAGACGTGCACCGACTCGGGCGTCTTTCTGACCATCTTCCTGCGCGACATCACCGAGCGCCAGCGCATCGACCAGACGCTGCGCGCCTCGCGCGATGAACTGACCCGCCTGTCCAACGCCTTGCTGCATGTGCGCGAACAGGAAAAAAAGCACATCGCGCGCGAGCTTCATGACGACCTGGGACAGAGCCTGACGGCCTTGACGATGGAACTGTCCCAGCTGGAAGCCGGTCTTGCGCCCGGCGACACCGAGGCGCGGGAACGCGTGCGGGCGATCCGCAAGCTCATCAAAGGCACGTTTGTGTCCTTGCGGCGCATCGCGGCCGATCTGCGGCCCGTCATGCTGGACGACCTGGGGCTGGCCGCGGCGGTCGAATGGCTGGTCGCCAATTTCGTGTCGCGATACGGTATCGACACCGAGACCGACATCCAGATCGGCCCGTCGGAGCCGCCCAAGCAGGTTGCCACGACCCTGTTTCGCGTCGTCCAGGAGGCGCTGACCAATATCGCCAAACACGCCCAGGCCACTACCGTCCACGTTCGGCTGGCCTGCGATGCCACGCATTGCGCGCTCACCGTGCGCGACGACGGCGTGGGCGCCACGCCGGAAAGCCTGGCCAAGAAGCTGCCCCTCTCGCTGGGTCTGCAGGGCATCCGCGAGCGGGTCCGGCTGCTCAACGGCGAGGTGACGATCCACACGCGCAAGAAAGGCGGATTCCGGCTGGAGGTCTGGATACCGGCCCGGGAGTCCGACACGCCATGGGAGGCCACATGATCACCGTCATGCTGGCGGATGACCACACGCTGTTGCGCGAAGGCCTGCGCCGGCTGCTGGAGCAGGCCGGAGACATTTGCGTCCAGGGCGAGGCCGCAGACGGGGCCGCGGCGATGAAACTGCTGGGCGAGCGGCAATGGGACCTGCTGGTCCTGGACATGTCCATGCCGGGCCGCGATGGCGTAGACCTTATCCGGCACATAAAAAGCGTGCATCCGAGCGTTCCGATCCTGGTGCTGACGATGCACGGCGAACAGCAGTACGCCGTCCAGGCGATCAAGGCCGGCGCGTCCGGTTACCTGACCAAGGACAGCGCCAGCGAAGAACTGGTCCAGGCGGTGCGCAAAGTCGCGGGCGGCGGACGTTACCTGAGCCAGTCGCTCGCCGAAAGCATTGCCTTCGACCGGCATACGGATGCGGGCGCGCTGCCGCATCTGCTGCTGTCGGATCGGGAGCTGTCGGTCTTTCGCCACCTGGCGTCCGGCATGAGCAATTCCGACATCGCACGCCGGTTGTTCGTCAGCGTGAAGACGGTCAGCACCTACAAGAGCCGGATCCTGATCAAGCTGAACCTGCGCAACCAGGCCGACCTGGTGCGCTATGCGATCCGGCACCGCCTGGTCGACGACCAGGATGCGCCGGGCGGCTGACCGCGCGGTGTAGGAATATTCCTACACCTGTCAGCATCCGCGCGCAAAAACTGGCGATCCGCGCTGATAGCCGGGCCTGAGCGTGCATCCGATACTACGTTCAGCCAGGCACGAATGGAGGGTTCCTGGCATCAGGCGGGATATCTCCATCATCCAACCCAGTGAGGTGCGGCCATGGACACACCCCTTGTTTTCTCCGGTTCCCGGACGTGGCGGGGGACCCTGCCCTCCGGCTGCGAACGATGCGCCCTGGCACGCCTGTGCCACGCGGCCGCCGACGGCCTGTCGACCGCGCCGGTCTCCGCGATACGCTGCCGGCGGCTGGTCCGGCGGGGAGAATCCGTGTTCCGGGCCGGCGATGCGCTGCAGAACCTGTATGAGCTGCGGTCGGGTTCCGTCAAGGTGCGCGTCACCAACCGGGCCGGGCTGGAGCAGATCACGGGGTTCCCCTCGGCGGGCGCGCTGCTGGGCCTGGACGCCGTGGAAACCGGCACGCACCGTTGCGACGCCATCGCGCTGGAAGACTCGACGGTCTGCATTCTGCCTTTCGGCGACGTGCTGGCGAAGTGCCGCGACGACTTTGTCTTCGCCCAGCAGTTCCACCGGCTCATCGCCCACGACATCGACCAATACCGCAGGCTGCTGCTGACCCTGGGCTGCATGAAGACCGAAGAGCGCGTCGCCGACTTCCTGATCGGCATGTCCGATCAGATGTCGGCCAATGGCTATTCCCCGCACGTCTTCACCTTGAAGATGACGCGCGAAGACATCGCCAACCATCTGGGCATGAAGGTCGAAACCGTCTGCCGCGTGCTGGGCCGTCTGCAGGAAGCTTCGCTGGTCAACGTCCGCAGAAGGCAACTGGAGATCCGGAACGTCGAAGCCCTTCGGCAGATGAGCTGCGGCTGAGCAAACCGCCCCGCAGCGCGCAGGCCATCCCTGCGGAAGTTGAGTTTGGTCAACATCCCGGCGGCTGGACGACCTAACCTGACTGGATAACGCCTATCGGCGATGCGCATCGTTCGGTAGAACGGCCCGATCGACCTGGAGGATGGTTCCATGCAACCCGACTACGAGCCCTATGTGGCGCTATACAAGTACGGCCTTCATTCCGCGATGGCCGCGGCAACCGGCTACTTCGAATTCGCGCGGCAACTGCGCGCCCTGCAATTGAAGACCGACAAGGAAATGCTGGCGTTTGCGCAGGAAGCCAACGCCGAAATCGACGCCGCGACCTCGTTCGCGGCGGTCTGCGCCCTGCAGCAGAAATTCATGACCGATCTGATGAACCGCGAGTTCGGCTATTTGCGCGAAGTCGAGAAAATCACGCGCGAGGCCTCGACCACGACCGCCGCCGCGCTGCGCGACAGCAAGAATCCATGGCAGGAGCGCATGTCGCAGATCGCGGAAAGCACCGCGAAGTTCCTGGCGGACGGCAACGCCAGAAGCGCGATGGCGCGCGCCAGCCATTGATGCCGGCCAACTCCCCCGCCAGCCGACGACGCCCGCCCGCCAGTGAAGTTTTCCAACGACGTTCTCCAATGACGTTCTCCTGTGAAGCCGGCCTTTGACGTGTGGCTGCCCCGCGAAGCCGGGCAGCCCATTGCCTGCGCGAATGCCGCGCCGGGGGCCGAAAGCTCCCTGGCGGCGCTGGACTATTTCAGGGCCGCCTTTCTTGCGCAACTGACGGGCGGCATCTCGCCGAACGCCGTTGCGCTCGCGTTGTCCGACTGGCTGCTCCATCTGCACGCGGCCCCTGGCCGGCAACTGGAACTGGCCTTGAAATGGCAGGATGCCGTCCAGGAACTGGCCACGCATGCCGCGCTGCTGATGTCCGGGCGCCCGCCCGCGTGCCCGGACGCGCCGTCCGACCGCCGCTGCGCCACGCCCGCCTGGCAAACCGAACCCTTCCAGTTGTGGCAGCATGGCTTTCGGGAAGTCCGGCAGTGGTGGGCCGACGCGACCTGCGGCGTCCCCGGCGTCTCCTCCCATCACACCGACCTCGTTTCGTTCTGCGCCCGCCAATGGTGCGACCTGTTCGCGCCTGCAAACTTTCCCTGGTCGAACCCGGAGGTCTTGGAACGCACGGCTGCCGAGCACGGCCTGAACCTGCTGGCCGGCATGGGCCATCTTGCGGACGATCTTGCGCGCAAGGCCTGGGGCCTGCCGGAACACGGGCTGGAGGACTTCAAGGTCGGCGTCAATGTCGCGGTAACGCCCGGCGCGGTGGTGTTTCGCAACCACCTGATCGAACTCATCCAGTATGCGCCGTCCACCAACGAGGTGCGCCCCGAACCCATCCTGATCACGCCGGCCTGGATCATGAAGTACTACGTGCTGGATCTGTCGCCCGGCAATTCCCTGATCCGGTATCTGGTGGCGCAAGGCTTCACGGTCTTCTGCATTTCCTGGCGCAACGTCAGCGCGCGGGACCGGGATCTGTCCCTGGAAGACTACCGCCGGCTGGGCTTCATGGCGGCGCTGGATGCGGTGAACCGCTGCGTACCCGGCCAACGGGTGCATGCGGTGGGCTATTGCCTGGGCGGCACGCTCTTGTCGATCGCGGCGGCGGCCATGGCCAACCAGGCCGACGACCGCCTGGCGACGATCACGTTGCTGGCCGCGCAGACCGACTTCAGCGAGCCGGGCGGGCTGGGCCTGTACATCGACGCCAGCGAGGTCCACTTCCTGGAAAGCGTCATGTGGGCGCAGGGCTATCTGTCGGCCGACCAGATGGCGGCCGCCTTCCAGTCCCTGCGGCCCATCGAGGACGTGGCGGGCCGCGCGGTGCGCACCTATCTCCTCGGCGAGCGCGCCCACCCCACGGACCTGGTCGCCTGGAACGCGGATTCGACGCACATGCCCTACAGAATGCACGCCGAGTACCTGCGCAAGCTGTTCCTGGAGAACGAGCTGGCCGCCGGCTGCTACGAGGTCGACGGCCGCACGATCGCCCTGCGCAACATCCGCACGCCCATATTCGCCCTGGGCACGGTCAATGATCACATTGCGCCGTGGCGTTCCGTGTTCAAGCTCCACTACCTGACCGATGCCGACATCCGCTTCGTCCTGACCAGCGGCGGCCACAATGCCGGCGTGGTCAGCGAACCGGGGCATCCCGGACGCTGGCACCGGCTGTGCCCGCGGCCGAAGAACGGACTGCGCGCCGGGCCCGATGACTGGCTGGCCGCGACGACCTTGTGCGGCGGATCATGGTGGCCGACGTGGGTGGAATGGCTGGCCCACCGATCGGGAGCGCCCCGCCCCGCCAATCCGAGGCTGGGCGAGCCGGACGCCGATTCGGACGCGCTGATGGCTGCCCCGGGCAGCTACGTCCGCCAGGGCTGACCGCCCGAGGCGGCGCGTCGCATCGACGGCCTACCTGGCCTGGTCCAGCAGGGCCCGCGCTTCGGCCCTGCGGCCCTCATCGGCCGTTTCCCGGCCCGGTCGCGGCGGCGCCTTCAAGGCCTTTTCCAGATAGGGGATCGCCTCGGCCTTGCGATTCCGGTACATCAGGTAGTCGGCATAGAAGTAATTGGCGTCGATGCCGTCCGGATTCACGGCCAGGGCCTGTTTCAGCAGCGCCTCGGCCTTCTTGTTGTCGCCAAACCCCACCGGCCAGCCGGGCACCTTGTAGTACAGGACGCCCAGGCTGTTCAGCGCGGATCCGCCCAGGGCCTTGCTGTCGATCGCAATGGCGGTTTCGTATTCGGCCTTGGCCTGCTTGGCCAGGCCAAGCGCTCCAAGCCCGCCCTTGGCGCCTGCCCAGGAGCTGAGGACGATGCCCTCCCAGATGTGCGGTTCCGCACGCCCGGAGAATTGGGCAGTCAGTTCGTGCGCCTGCTTCGATAGCGCTTCGAAGCGCGCGGCGCGCTTGTCTGCGGGGACGGCGTACTGGATCGTGGCCCAGTCCGTCTGCAGCGCCCGGATTCCCTCGTCGAGATCGGGCGCGGGCGAGGCGGCGCCGGCGGAAAATGAGATCGCCAGGCTGGCGAGCATGCCCGCAAGGCCTTGGCGTGCAAGGGTGTTCTGGATCATGAAGAGGCTCCGGAAGGAAATTTCGAGGACGTCAGCGCCCGGCGGTGCTTGGCAAACGCCCCGTCAAGCCATTCGGGGCATATGCCGTTGAGGCGGGCGGCAATCGCCTCCAGCGTGCCCGCATACCGCTGGCGCGACTCGCTTTGCAGCATGCGCGCCACGCAGCGGGCCACGGCTTGCGGCGAGTCGCTGGCCGAACCGGTCGCGCTGTTGAACGCCTGCACCTGCGGCGTGTTGAAGCTGGTGTCGATGGCGCGCGGCGCGTAGTACTGGACGCGGATCGCGGAATCGGCAAGTTCGCGGCGCAACGCTTCGGTGTAGAGGCGCAACGCCGCCTTGCTCGCGCCGTAGACCGCAAATCCGGGGACACCCAGGCTGCCCAATGTCGAGCCGATGTTCAGTATCTGCGCCCGTTCGCGGCTGTGCAGAAGCGGCAACATGCCGGCGGTCAACAACATCGGCGCCACGATGTTGGTCTCGGCGATGCGGCGCGCCACCTCGGGATTCAGGTCTTGCGCGGGGCCAAACGCAGAAATGGCCGCGTTGTTGATCAGGACATTGACCCGCCGGGCCGCGGCGGCGTCGATGATCGCGCGCCGGCCCTCGTCGGTGGTCACGTCCACGACCAGGGCATCCACGCGAGACCGGTCCCCCGCGCCGCCATTCAATGCCCGGGCCAGCGACAGCAAGGGGCCGGGCGTGCGGCCGACCAGCAGCAGGCGGGCGCCCTCCTCGAACAGCCGCTGGGCGATGGCGCTGCCCAGGCCGCCGGCGGCCCCGGTCAGCACGACGGAAGCATCCCTGGGGCTCATGCGGCCTCCTCTTGCGGCTGGGCGCGCGGCAAGGCGCGGAAAATCGCGCCGTACAGGCGATAGAACATGTTGGCGGCGTGAATGACGGCGGACTGGTCTTCGGCGCTGTCCAGCCGGTTCATCAACTCGGCGAAGTGCGCCGTGTGCGCCTGGTCCAGGGTGCCGTGCGAGCGCAGGTAGCTGAACGCCGAGGCAGGCAACCCCAGGGCGCGCTGGATCTGGTCGGCCGCGTTCAGCGCGAGCGTCACGCTGGTGCCCTCCAGCACGTGCACCATGCCGAAGAATCCGACGGGATTGCGCCGCGAGATCGTGTCGTAGGCGTAGGCCACCATGACTTCCGTCTGGGGACCGGGCCCGGCGCGGCGGACGGCATCGGGGTCGTCGCCCAGCGCGCGCAGGTCGTTCAGGATCCAGGCGTCGTGCCCGGTTTCCTCTTCGATGTATTCATCGATCTCCGCCCGCATCCAGGCCAGGCGCTCGGGAATCCGCGCCCGGCAGGCATGCATCAACGGCACGGTGTGGCTGACATGGTGATAGGCCTCGCGCAGGAACGCGGCATAGGCGGGCAAGGTGACCTTGCCCTGCAGGCAGTCCTGGATGATGGGTATCGTCACCAGCGACTCGCGGCTCTGCCGTGTGCCGTCCAGCAATTGTTCGAAAAAGGTCATGTCGTCTCTACAGGATGGGTTGCGCGGCTTTCCGCGGAAAAAGTTGATCTGCGTGCAAGGCGGAAATGGCGTCGCGGCGCGGGCGTCCATTCGCCGTGGACAGGCCGCTCGCCACCGTGAACTCGTCCCGCGCCAGCATCCAGGGACCGATGCGCGCGTAGTCAGGCAGCGCGCCGTTCGTGCGTTCGATGGCCGCGTGCAGCTGCGCCTCGCCGAAGCCGGGCTGCGGCCAGATCACGGCGCCCAGTTCGGCCTGGCCCTCGCCCAACACCACGGCCTGCGCAATGCAAGCCTGGCTCGTCAGCAGGACTTCTATCCACTCCGGCGACACGTTGCGGCCAAAGCCGGTGATCAGCAGGTTCTTCTTGCGCCCCTGGACGTGCAGGAAGCCCGCGTCGTCCAGGCGGCCCAGGTCGCCGGTCGGCAGCCAGCGAGGAAGCGCCGTGTCATGTCCGAGGTAGCCGAGCGCGGGGCTGCCGGCGACCTCGATTTCGCCATCGGGCGCGATCCGCACTTGCGCGTGCGGCAAGGGGCGGCCAGCGGAGCCCGGGCTATCGTCGCCCGGCAGGTTCAGGGTCTGCACCGAACAGGCCTCGGACAGGCCATACCCTTCATACGCCGGCAGCCCCTGTGCGCGGGCAGCGGCCAACAGTTCGCGCCCCACCGCCGCACCGCCCACCGCCAACAGCCGCAGACCGCTCGGCGCGCGAGCGTCCGTTGTGCGCAGCCATCCGGTATATGCCCTGAGCATCTGGGGCAGGACGATGGCGCTTTGCGCGTCGGACGCGCCCAGCGCGGCGTGGAACATGGCGGGGTCAAAACGCGACGACCCTTGCAGTCCGATCCGGGCCAAGGGCTGCGTGATCATTGCCGCGCCTTCGATCAGGGCGGCATAGACCCCCGCGATGTTTTCCAGCAGGACAGGCAGCGGCAAGGCGGTGAGATGACGGCGCACGTTCAGCGGGCGGGTGGCCGCCGCCAGACCGCTGGCGACGCCGAGCATTTCCTCGGCGCCCAGGCATACGCCCTTGGGCGCGCCCGTCGAACCGGACGTGAAGGTGATCTTTACCGTACGGTCCGGCAACGTCACCGCGTCCGCCGGACGATGGAACAACGACGGGCTGTCCGGCCGCCCGCTGTTCGCCTCGAAACCCCGTTCGCGCAGGATGGGCGCCAGGGAGTCCGGTCCCGCAACGACGTCCGCGCCCGCGGCATCGATCGTGGCAATCCATTGCGCCGGCGTGAAGAACAAGGGCAGCGGCACGTGCACGATTCCCAGTTGCAGGCACGCAAGATCAAGAATGATCCAGTCTGCGCCGTTATCCATGACCGAGGCCAGGACACGGGCCGGGCGCGCCGGGCGAGCCGCGAGGCGTTCCGCGCACGCATCCACCTTGCGCGCCAGGTCCGCGTAGCTCAAGGATTGCGACGCGTCCTGCACCGCAAGGCGGCCCGACCTGCCGGGTTCGCGCAGGAGAGACAGAAATTCCTGCGCGTTCATGCCTCGATCTCCTGGAACCGTTCGACGATGGTGTGCAGGCGGCCGGCAAAGACCTGGGGCGCGTGCGCATAGTAGCTGCCCCAGTCGCTGCGCGTTTTCTCGTCCAGGTGATGCGCCGTGGCCGCCGAGATGGGTTGATGGGCCAAGCCCATCCGGGCGAAAAGATGGTGCAGCTCTCGGGTCAAGGTGCTGACTGCCCAGCTATACCCTTGCTGATGCAGGTGGCGCGCCAGCAGCGGGACAAGCAGCCTGCCCGCTCCCGGCCGCACTGCGGCGAACTGGCCCGCCTCGACGATAAGGCGGCGCGCGACCGGCGCATCCTCATCGCGCAGATACTGCTCGATGGGCGCGGCAAGGTATCGCTCCAAAAACAGCGGCGTTTCGGCGCCCCGGTAGCCGGCGGCGGCGATGATTTCCCCATTGGTCTGCACGCTGACCAGCGTGGGCAGCCATTCGTTCAGCCTGGCGCCAAACCGTTCCTGGTAACGCTGGCGGATGTAGGATTCCACCTCTGCGCGCAAGGGGTCGCCGGGTGCGTGGATATGCAGGGTCGACACGGGGGACGGCATCCGCAATGGACTCGCCAGTCGTGTTGGGGGGAGCGAACACTTTGTCAACGGCATGCTGGCGTCCATCTGCTCGGGTTGGTTCATGATGGGGCGCAGCTTAGGCAAGGAACCTTAATGAGAAATTAACGGTCCGGCGGTGCTAATCTGCGTCGAACCTGCCTCAAACGTGTCGCAAAGCTTCACATGCGTATTCTCATCATCGAAGACGACCCCCTGATCGGCGATGGCCTGAAGTCCGGCCTGCGCCTGCTCGGCTATGCCGTCGACTGGTTTGCCAACGGTCGCGATGGCGACCAGGCCATGAACGTGGTGCACTACGATGCGGTCGTGCTGGACCTGGGACTGCCCGGCGAGGACGGCGTCGCCTTGTTGACGCGCTGGCGTAACGCCGGCCGCCACCTTCCGGTCGTCATCCTGACGGCGCGCGAGTCCGTGGACAGCCGCATCGCCGGGCTGGATGCCGGCGCGGATGACTACCTGATCAAGCCCATCACGCTCGATGAATTGGCGGCCCGCCTGCGGGCGGTGACCCGGCGGGTGGCGGGCAAGCCCGAACCGGTGTGGCGCCACGGCGATCTGGAGTACCAGCCTGCCCTGCACGAAGTGCGCTGGAAGGGGCACAAGGTGGACCTCACGACGCGGGAAGCCCTGCTGCTGGAGCTGTTTCTCACGCATCCGAACCGCGTGCTCACGCGCGACTTCATCCGCGACAAACTCTACGATTGGGACGCCGATCTGGAGAGCAACGCGCTGGAGGTGTTTGTGCACCATCTACGCAAGAAAATCCATCCCAAGATCGTGCGCACGGTGCGCGGATCGGGATATGCCCTGGGACAGGTGGACGCCGAGCCATGACGCTGCAACGCAGGCTGATTTTCGCGGTGCTGCTCGCAGCGCCCCTGGCTTGGCTGATCGCCATTGCCGGGACCTACTGGCGGGCCTCCCATGAGATCAACGAACTCTACGACACGGACATGCTGCGGCTGGCGCAGCAGACGATCGCCGTGGCGGCGCTGATCCCGGCGTCGGCCACCTCGGTGCCGGCGCCGGCGCCAGCGCGCTCGCCCGCCTCGGGCGATTCCGGCGACGCGGGCCTGGGCGACCTGTCCGTGGCGATCTGGCGCAACGAAGGCGCCCCCCTGGTGCTGGACCCGGAGGCGCTGCAGTTTCCGCGCGCGGCAGAGCGGGAAGGTTTCGTCGACAGCATCGTCAATGGCGTGCCCTGGCGCCTGGTGTATCTGGACGATCCTTCCGGCCAGACGCGCGTTGCCGTCGGCCAGCGCGTGGGTGAACGCAACGATCTCGTCGTGGCCTATATTGCGAGCCAGATCGTGCCGTGGCTGATTGGCCTGCCCGTGCTGATCGTCCTGCTGATCATCGCCGTCCGGCGGGCGATCAAGCCGGTCCACGACCTTTCGCAACAGCTGGAACGCCGCAGCCCGGACGACGCCTCGCAGCTGGAGATTGCCGACGTGCCCGGCGAGCTGCGGGGGCTGGTCAAGGCGATGAACGGCCTGCTGGCCCGTGTCGCGGCCCTGATCGAGCAGGAGCGCCGCCTCACCGCGGACGCCGCGCACGAATTGCGCACACCGTTGGCCGCCTTGCGGGCGCAATGGGACGTGGTCCAGCGCACCGGCGATCCCGCCCAGGCGCAGCTTGCGCGCACCAGCGTGACGCGCGGCATGGAAAGGCTGGATCGGCTGGTTTCGCAACTGTTGACGATGGCCCGGCTGGATTCCACGAACCACAGCGGCTTTGACCGCTCGGTCGATTGGCGGGCCGTGGCCGAGCAGGCGGTGGGCGATTGCCTCTGGATCGCGGACCGGCGCGACATCGACATCGCCATCGAATGGCCCGAGGCCGGCGTGTTGCCGCTGCCGATGGCCGGCGACGAGACCGCGCTGACGATCATGCTCAAGAACATCCTGGACAACGCGATCCGCTACGGCCCTCGCCATTCACAGGTGCGGCTAAGATTTTCCGCCGCGCAGATCACCGTGGACGATGAAGGCCAGGGCATCGCGCCCGAAATCCTGCCCAGACTGGGAGACCGGTTCCTGCGCGCGGCGGGCAATGAGGAATCGGGCAGCGGCCTGGGCGTGTCGATCGCCCGCCGGATTGCGCGCAATCACGGGATGCTCATCAGGTTTTCCATGCGTGATGCCGCGGACGATTTCGGTCCTGGCCTGCGCGTTTCGATCATGCGCGGCGCGTAGCGCGGCCGCGTCGCAGGCCACGCCGCGATACCGCTACAGCGCCGCAGCGCGCGAGGCAAGCTTGCGGTTGCCCGCGCTGTTGGGTTTGAGCGCCATGCGCTCGGCGGTCAACGCCTTCGCCAGCGAGCGCGCGCCTTCACGCAGGGCTGCCTCGACCAGCGTCAGCGCCAGCACGTCACGCTGGGCGTGGCTGCCGCCGAAACGATGCGCAATGAGGCGCACGTCCCGCAGCAGGTCCACGGTCAGCGCGTAGTCTTCGCGCACGAAGGCCACCAGCGCATGCGCCACCGGCAGTCCCACGTCGCGCGTCATCATGGCGTTGGTGCCCGCTTCCTGCGCGGCGGCTTCCATGGCCTCGATCAATTGCTGCGCCGCGGCCCCGTCGCCCGAACCCAGGTAGGCCATCAGGGCGTGCACATCGTTGAAGGCGTAATACCCCGTCCCGCCGCGCGCCTGCCACACGTCGGCCAACTGGCGCCAGCGCGGGCCGACGTCGACCCCGCGCAGCAACAGCCGCCACAGCATCGCGGACGCGTCGATCAGGTCCAGCACCTGCCCGGTGGACGATTCGCGCAGGCGCTTGTCGTAAAGCGCCAGCACCTCGTCGGTCTCGTCCCGGTCCAGATGAAACAGCGCCAGATGCCACCAGTTGTGGATCGACAGCATGTTGTCGGTGGACCAATCGTCGCGGCGGCCGTTCAGCCAGGCGATGCCCTCGTCCACCCGGCCCTGCATCTCCAGGACATGGGCGACCGCATGCACGGCCCACGGATCGCGGGGGTTCAGGTCCAGCGCGCGGCGACCCTGGGCTTCGGCTTTGTCGTACAGGTTGGTCTCTTCCAGCCCGAAGGCATACATGCCCAGCACATAGCCGAAATCCGGCATGCCCTGGTTCCAGGCGGGCAGGATGCCGGCCACGCGGTCGCGCAGCATGGTGGAACGGCCCAGCAGGAAGTCGCCGATATGGCCGACCTGCAGCGCCAACGTGTCGTGGGGATGGTCGATCAGAATGTCGGCGTAGCGCCGCAGGGAATGCGAGAACTCGCCGTCCAGCCATGCCCGCGCGGCTGCCGTGTGGCGCCGTTCGCGCTCATTGGCGATGTCGTACAGGCCTTCCGCCGCCTCCACGCTTTCGCGCAGCAGCGGCTCGACGCACTTGTCGCTGGCCGTGATCATCATCCCGGCCCGCAACAGGTGGCCCATGACGAACACCGGGTCGTCGGCCAAGGCCTGGTCGATGATGCCCAAGGGGTCGCCGTAGTAGCCATGAAACAGGGTCTGCGCCCGTTCGTAGGCGTCCATGGACGCCTGTTCATCCGTCGAAACGGGATTGCCCCGCACGTCGCTCAGCGCCATGGTGCTCTCCTTGGATGCCGCCCCGCGTAGGGCTCCAAAAATATAAGCATGAACGCGGCCGCCGGGCAAAGCGCAGTCGCGCTAGTGCGCCTGCACCGGATTTGCGCGGCGGCGCAGCGCGGCGCTATGGTTCCAGGGCGCAACACCAAACGGCGATACCCGGGCAGGCAGGCTGCCGTCACAGGAGGTCCTATGTGGGAACCCAGCGAAAGCTACCCCGATCCGGCCATCACGGTGCTGGATCCCCGATTCCAGGATATCCGGATCGGCAACGCCGCCGTCGAACGCCTGACGACGGGAATCCGCTATGGCGAAGGCCCGGTCTGGTTCGGGGACGCCAGGTGCCTGCTCTGGAGCGACATCCCCAACAACCGCATCATGCGGTGGGACGACGAAACCGGCGCGGTGTCCGTGTACCGCAAGCCGTCCGGCTACGCCAACGGCAACACGCGCGACCGCCAGGGCCGGCTCATCAGTTGCGAACATGGCGAGCGCCGCGTGGTGCGCACCGAATACGACGGCACGTTGACGGTGCTGGCTGACCGGTTTGAGGGCAAGCGGCTCAATGCCCCCAATGACGTCATCGTGCGCCGCGACGGGTCGATCTGGTTTTCGGACCCGCTGTTCGGCATTCTCAATAACTATGAGGGCTACCAGGCGCAACCCGAGCTGCCCACGAACGTCTACCGGCTGGACCCGGTCTCGGGGCGGCTGCAGGCCGTGATCCGGGACATCCGCAATCCCAACGGACTTTGCTTTTCGCCGGACGAAAGCCTGCTGTACGTGGTCGACAACGGCTCCGCGCCGAACCGGATCCTGGTTTATGGAGTGCGGGACGATGGCGCGCTGGTCGACGGCCGCGTCTTTGTCCAGGCGCATGGCGACAGCATTCCGGACGGCATACGCTGCGACACGGCGGGCAATGTCTGGGCGGGCTGGGGACCGGGACCGGCCCTGAGCGGGGTGATGGTGTATGCGCCGGACGGCACGGCGATCGGCCGGATCGCCCTGCCCGACCGTTGCGCCAACCTGTGCTTTGGCGGGCCGCGGCGCAATCGACTCTTCATGGTCACGGGGCAATGCCTGTTCGCGCTGTACGTGAATGCGCAGGGCGCAGCGCACTGCTGAACAGCGCGCGAGGCCGGCGCGTCCCTGCCGCCGGCGCCCGGCCAAGGGGCAGGCTGGCCGCTACAGGAATCCGATCCAACGCCCCGCCACCAGGCACCCGAGCCACAGCGCCAGCGAAGCCGCCGCCTGCACACGCAGCGCGCCCGATGGCTGGCGCCCGGCCGCCACGCCGGCCCAGGCCCCGCCCCGCCGCACCAGCCAGGCGTTGGCCGCGCCCGCCGCCAGCAGGCCCATCTTCACCCCGAACGCCGGATTCTGCAGGTAATCGAAGGGCCGCACCGAAAACAGCATGGCGCCCGTCAGCACGGCCAGCGCCAGGCCCGCGGCTGCCGTGCGCGCCAGCACGGGCGCCAGGACGGCCAGCGGTCCGGGCTTGAGGACCCCGAGCAATCGCAGGTCCAGCGGCACGATGGAGCCGATCAGCAGGCCGATGGCGCCGATATGGGCGGCATTGACCAACAGATACAAAGTGCCCGACCGGCGCAGCCACAGCGACGGCGGCACGGATTCGAGCTGTTCGAGCGCGAGCCGCAGCAGTTCTGGCATCGGAACCGGCGCGCGCGCTCAGGGCTTTTTGATGCGGCTGGGATAGATGTCGTAGGTCTTGCCGCCCACCGTCACCTGCACGGCCTTCATGCGCTTGTTGGCGGCGTCCTGGTCGCGGTTGCCCACGGCGGTAATGGCGTCGCCCGGCTTGGCCGATCCCTGGACGAACCCGGCCTCTTTGGTCTGCGAGGGATTGCCGAGTTCGACGGTCCAGAGTCCGTCCTTGGCCCGGACCTTCAGCGAAGGGTGCGGCGGCGCGATCTGTACCTGCTCGACCGTGCCCTCCAGGGTCATCTGTTCGGATTCGGCCCAAGTCCAGCCGTGGTGCGCCATCGCCGAGGGGACGGCCCCGGCCGATGCGCATAGCGCCAGTGCTGCAATGGACGCGCGTGGGGAAAGCTTCATGTCGTGCCTCCTGAAGTTGCGGTCGCCTGCTGTCCTGTCCCGGCCTCGCGCGGACGCGATCGTCGGTCCAAAGAGCATAGCAGTGTGGCGCGGCCAGACAAGGTGCAGGAAACCGCCGCTTTCGGACGCCGGCGGCGATGCGGCGCGCAGGCTCCCCCAGGAAAACCCTGCGGAACTTTCGTCTTTGGGTTACGGTCGTTTTATGTTCAGACAATTGTCAGCATATGCCGATAGTTGCCTCGAATCCTTCGTCGCGCGCCCCCTCCAGGAGAATTGCATGTCACTGCTCCGTCCGCGTCCCCTCGCGAATCCGCCCTCGACCCCGACCGCGCGACCGCCCGACCATTCCCCTTCAGACGGCCTTTCCGTGTGCGCCGGCCCGACTCTCCGGCGCGCACGCTCATGAGCAGTGTTCCCGACACCCTGAACGAACGCGCGCGCGCTGGCCTGTCGGTCATGGACGCGACGGTGGTGCTGGTCGGCGTGGTCGTCGGCATCGGCATCTTCGGCTTTCCTCCCCTGGTGGCGCAGCACGCGGCATCCGAGGCCATTTACATCGGCCTCTGGTGCGCCGGCGGACTGGTCATGCTGGTGGGCGCGCTGTGCTATGCGGAACTGGGCTCGGCCTACCCCGGCGCGGGCGGCGAATACCTGTACCTCACCCGGGCATGGGGCGCGCGCGTGGGCCTGATGTTTGCGTGGGCCCGCTGTTCCGTCATCCAGACCGGCGCCATCGCGGTGGTGGCCTTCATTTACGGCGATTACGCGCAACGGCTGCTGCCGCTGGGGTCGCAGGGACCCGCCGTGCATGCGGCAATCTCCGTCGTCCTGCTGACCGGCCTGAACATGGTCGGCACGCGGTATTCCAAGCGCCTGCAATGGTTCTTTACCGTGCTGACCCTCATCGCCCTGGCCGCGGTGCTGCTTGCCAGCCTCACCGCCTCGGGTGGTGGGTCCGTCGATGCGGCGGCGCCGGCCGCCCCCCTGTCAGGCAATGCGGCCGGCCTGCTGGGAATGGGCATGGTTTTCGTGCTGCTGACGTACGGCGGCTGGAACGAGGCCGCCTACCTCAGCGGCGAGTTGCGCGATCCCGCCCGCAACATGAGCCGGGTGCTGCTGATCGGCACCGCCGTGGTGACCGGCGCGTACGTGCTGACCAACATTGCGCTGCTCGAAATCTTCGGCCTGCAGAAACTGCGCGACACGCCCGCGCTGGGGGCCGAAGTCATGCAACTGGCCGCGGGCCCCTACGCGGCGGCGTTGCTCAGCCTGACCATCTGCGCCACGGCGCTGAGCACGATCAACGGCACCATCATCACGGGCGCGCGGGTGTACTACGCACTGGGCCGCGACGTCCCGCGGCTGCATGCGCTGGCCGGATGGAACGCGCGCAACGAGACCCCGGTCAGCGCGCTGCTGATCCAGGGGCTGATCACGCTGGCGCTGGTGGGCTTGGGCGCATTCAGCGAAAACAGTGTGCAGACCATGGTGGCGTACACCGCGCCGGTGTTCTGGATCTTCATGTTGCTGGTGGCGGCATCCGTGTGGCGCCTGCGCCGCATGGACCCCGACCGCCCGCGGCCGTTCCGGGTGCCGCTCTTTCCGCTGCCCCCGCTGCTGCTCGCGCTGACCTGCGCCGGATTGGTCGTCTCCAGCGCCATGTACGCCGGCGCGGGCGCCCTGATCGGCCTGGTCGTCCTGGCTGCCGGCGTGCCTTTGATGCGCCTGCTCAAGCCCGCCACGGCCGCCGGCTGACACGGTTCATTTCCCCGTCCCCCCCGTCCAAGGAACCCTCACCATGCAACGCTCTCCCCTGCTACCGAAAGCCGCCACACGGGTACCCGCCTCCCGCCTGCAAGCCGCGATGCTGGCGTCGGCATTGGCGTTCACGCTGCTGGGCGCGGCTGCGGCCATGGCCCAGACCACCGCCGCCCCACCCGCCAAGGCGGCTGAACAGAAGGCCTATGTGCCTGACGTGGGCCAGCAGGGCAAAGACGTCATCTGGGTGCCGACGCCCCAGGCTCTCGTCGACAAGATGCTCGACATGGCCAAGGTGACGCCCAAGGACCGGCTGATGGACCTGGGTTCCGGCGACGGCCGCACCGTCATCACCGCGGCCCAGCGCGGGCTGACCGCGCAAGGCATCGAATACAACCCCGACATGGTCGAGCTGTCCCGCGAGAACGCCAAGCGCGCGGGGGTGGCCGACCGCGCCACCTTCGTCGCCGCGGATCTCTTCACCACCGACCTGTCCCAGGCTGACGTGATCACGATGTTCCTGCTGTCGACCATCAACGAAAAGCTGCGGCCGAAGATCCTGGATCTGCGGCCCGGCACGCGGATCGTGTCGAACACCTTCCGCATGGGCGACTGGGAGCCGGATGCCTCGGAGACGTTGACCCAGAATTGCCAGACCTACTGCACGGCCCTGCTCTGGATCGTGCCCGCCAAGGTCCAGGGCAAATGGGACCTGGACGGCCAGACCTTGCAGCTGGAACAGCGCTACCAGATGCTGTCCGGCAAGCTGGGCGCCACGCCGATCACCGACGCGCGGCTCGATGGGACGTCCATCACGTTCACGGCGGACGGCGTGCGCTATGCAGGGGTGGTCAATGGCCGCAACATGACCGGCAACGCGGCGGGCAAGGGGCAATGGCAGGCCAAGCGAATGTAGCCGCCTCGCGGCCCACGTCGGCGCGGGCCGCACGGGCTGCGCCGTTGACCCGCCGCGTCCTCATGCAATAGCATCTGTTGCATGAGAAGAGACAGCAAGCTATCCGGGGTCCTGCACGTCCTGCTGCACATGGCCGAACACGCTGGCCCCATGACGTCGGACGACCTGGGCCGCGTCATGCAGACCAATCCCGTCGTCATCCGCCGCATCATGGCCGGCCTGCGCGAACAAGGCCTGGTCCGTTCCGAAAAGGGCCACGGCGGCGGGTGGTCGATTTCCTGCGATTTCAACGCGGTGACGCTGCGCGACATCTACGACGCGCTCGGTGCGCCGGAGATCTTCGCCATGGGCAACCGCAGCGAATCGCCGGGATGCCTGGTGGAAGAAGCGGTCAACGCCTCGCTGGACGACGCTTTCGTGCAAGCCCAGGCGCTGCTGCTGGACCGTTTTGGCAAGGTGACGCTGGCCGCGCTGAGCCGGGATTTCCACCGGCGCATGTCGGCGCGCGGGCAGGCCTTCGACCCCCAGGCGGCGCACCAGGCCTGAACGCCCCTACCCGCCGGGCTGGCGCCATGCCATCAACGACGCCTCCACGTGGGCGATCTCGTCGTCGGACATGCCCGCCGCTTCGTAATAGCGCCGCCGGTCCCGCACGACGTCGCGCACGCGGTCGATGATGGACTGCGCCGCCGCTTCTGACCGCAGCCCGAAGCGCCTGTACTCCGTCAGGCAATTGGCGAACGTGCTTTCGCGGCCCGCCGCGCCGATGTGCAGATAGTGCTTGGCCGAGCCCTCCTGCGTGACCACGTCGAACAGCGGCGCCAGCCGGTAGGTCTGCGCCGCTTCGTCCTTCAGGAAGCCCACGTTCTTCAGATGATCGTCCGTGTTGTGCACCGCGACGTTCAGGATCATGCGCGCATACAGCTCCAGCAGGTCCTGGACGGGATGGGATGAAATCCGGCGCGCGACGTCCGCCAGGCGCGCATAGGAATACGTGGCCTTGCCGCGCGGACCGTCCAGCTCGCGTTTGCCGATCTGCACGGAGGGGCTGATCAGCGACGCGCCGCTCAGAAAGTGCCGCCGCGCGATGATGGGGTCCGCGCCATGCTCGGCGGGCAGCAATTGCCGGTCGAACCGGTGCGTCAGCAGCACCGCGCCCAGATGCGTCTGCGCCAGGCGGATCTCTGGGACCGACAGGCCGATGGCCTTGGCCATCTGCAGATTGGCGTACTCGACGCGCTGCCGGTCATAGGAATCGCCCTTGCGCGGGAACTTCGCGATCCACATCTCGCCTTCCGCGTCCCGCACGATCGTCTTGGGGCGCGCGCCTCCGATGTCCCACGAGCTTCCCAGGATGTCCCGGTACAGCCCCTTGGGCTTGATGCCCTGGTCGATGTCGGCAAGCAGGTCCGCCAGCGACTCGAGCTGGCTGACTTCGGGCAACCGGTACGTCTTGCGCATGTTGGGCGTCAGTTGCCGGGCGCTGAAAAAAAGCGCGCCCACGCCCATGCCCCGTCCCTTGAGCAGCACCTCGTTTTCGGTCACGCGGGCGCCGGCGTTGTCGATGCGCATCACGTTGCGGCCCCAGGCATCCGGCGCGGCGTCAAAGATGGCGCCCAGGGTTTGATAGCGGCTTTCGGTGCGGAACGTGGTGGTGGCGTCCGAGAGCGGCAGGTTGAGCGGGTCCAGCGAAAATGCGCGCGGATCGTTCACATACGACTGCACGTAGGTGAACTCGGCGAAAAAGTGATTCTCGTCGGTGTCGTCCAGGGTCAGGATGCCCGCCAGCACCGCTTCGCCCCGTATGTCCACGTAAACGAACAGTTCGCTTTCGACGGTTTTGTGTTTTTTGGCAGCCACGATGTGGGACGCAGGGTTACAGGCTGGCAGGGTCGGTGCGGTGCGAATGCGGCGCTTTGCGGCTGCCGCGGCTGGGTCGGCGCAGGGCATCCAGGCGTTTGCCCACGCCGTCCGCGTCCGGGTCGCCCAGGGCGAACACCTGATCGCCAAAGCCGTAGAGCAACAGCGCCTCGATGGCAAGCGCAAGCGAAACGCCGCCGTCGCCGCGCTCCAGCCGGTTGATGGTGGCGCGCGAGACACCCATGCGGCTGGCCAGCGTGGCCTCGGTCTCGTTACGGCGCAGGCGCGCCGTGCGGACGTTGGCGCCCAGGCGGGCCAGGGCCTCGGCGGCTTCGAAGCTGGGTTCGATCTTCTTTTTCATGAATCGATAATAGCGCGTAAAGCCGTTTAATGCACCATTAATGAGTCATTTTGTAGGGCGCTGGGAGCCCAAGAGACTGCGCACTCTTTGACCTGTTTATCGATCACAAATCAATTTTATGCACTATTAATAGCGCATGAAATCCACATCAAATCCACATCAAATCCCCTAGCCGACGCGTGACGTGGTCACCGCCTGATCCAACCGCAAGGCGGCGCGCCGGGTGTCCAGCGTCACACGCGCACCCAGCGGCAGCGTCAGATTGGGCTCGCCATGCCCGCTGGGCCAGCCAGCCAGGACCGGGATTCCCCGGGCGCCAAACTGCTCCAGCAATAGCGGGTACAGCAGGCTCTGCGCCTGCGCGTCGTCCATGTTCGTGCCAAGAATGCGGGTGAACGTGCCCACCACCACCCCTTTGACGCCGTCGAACTTGCCTGCGGCCGCCAACTGGCTCAGCAGCCGATCCACCCTTGGCAAGGCCTCGTTGACGTCTTCGAAGAACAGAATGGCGTCACGGGTGTCGATCTCGTGCCTGGAACCCGTCAGCGCGGCGATGAGCGCCAGGTTGCCGCCAACCAGACGGCCGCTGGCCGTGCCCGCGACCAGCTCCACCGGCCAGCTGTCGGGCGGCGCCTGAATCCAGGCGCCCTCCCCGATCTGGCCGCCGATCATCGCCAACAGGTGCGACTCGGTGGGCTCGCCCTTGCCCGCCAGCAGATCCTGCGCCAGCATCGGCCCATGGAACGTCACAAAGCCCGCATGCCGCTGTATGGCCAGGTGCAGCGCCGTGATGTCGCTATAGCCGATGAAGGGTTTGGGATGCTGGCGCAGCAGGCCGTAATCCAGCTTGTCCAGCAGCCGCCACGACCCAAAGCCGCCCTGCAGGCACCAGACCGCGCCGACGTCCAGGGCGGCGAATGCGGCGTGCAGGTCGTCCAGCCGTTCGGCGTCCGTGCCCGCCAGGTACTCGTACGGCGCCTCGAGCCGTGTGCGCGATGCCGGCATGACCTGCGGCACGAAGCCGCGATCCTCCAGCCATTGCGCCGCAAGATCGCTGGCATTTGGGGCGGCGGACGCAGGCGCCACGATGGCAACCTTCGCGCCGGGCTTTAGCGCCGGTACGGGTGCGGCCGCCGCCTTGGCAGTCGAGGGCGGCGGCGCCGGTTGTCCGGACGGCGCGCCCCGGGGCGAAACTTGCCGGCCCCCTGCGCATCCGCCCAGGGCCAGGCCCGACAGGCACAACGCGCCCGCGTTCAGCAACAGCCGGCGCCGGCCAGCGTCGGGATAGCCGAGCTTGCCGCCCGCCATGCCGTCCGTCGCCCACCGGGACTGGGCGTCAGCAATCGGGGATCTGGACAGCCCGGACATCAGAATCGCTCGTACTCAAGCCGATATCGCCACTGGCCCACGGCAAGACCGGCCATCGGCAGGCGGCCGATCCGCAGGCGCCGCAGCGCCAGCAGGCGCAAGCCTGCCGCCGCGCACAAGGCTTCGATGAAGCCGGGCGCCGGCGTCTTCAAGGCAAACCGCAGGTGCCCCTCGCTTTGCCAGCTCACCTTCAGGGGCGTGGCGGGCATTCCTTCGTACGCCATGCCTCGCTGCATCCGCGCTAGATCCGCATCGCTCAACTGCCCTTCAACCTGCGCGACATACTCCTGCTCCACGTGGCGGCCCTCCTCCACGAGCTTGCGGGCCACCGGGTACTCCTGCGTGTAGACCACCAGCCCGCTTGCCGCGCGCTCCAGGGGGGTCACCAGTTTCAGGCCGTTGAATATGCGCTTGAGGAATCGCTGTCCGGACCGGTCGCCCGGCATCAGGTTCTCGGGCAGGATGAGATCGCGCGCCGAGCCCGGCTGGTCGTCGGCATACATGCCGGCCGGCTTGTGGATCAATATCGTCACGGGGCGCCCCTCTTCGAGCCGCGCCCCGGGCAGGAGCGCGACGGTCTGGGATGGGCCCACCCGCAATCCCGGTTCCTCCTGCACCTTGCCGTCCACCGCAACCCAGCCGCCTTCGATGTAGCGCTCGGCATCGCCGCGCGAACACGACTGCTCGGCCGCAAGCCGCTTGGCCAGACGCACGGTATCGTCCGCTGCGCGGGGTCTGGCCGGGCGCACCGGTCCGCCAGCCTCTCGGCCTTGCGAGGGTTTCGGCGGTCTGGACGGGGTGGGCGGTCTTGGCGACTTGGGCGACTTGGGCGACTCGGACGACTTGGGCGAATTGGGCGAATTGGGCGATTCAGACGGACGAGGGCCGCGTCCAGGCGCCTCGGCGCGGGGCGCCCGGGCGCGACCGGTGTCCGCGCTGCCGCTGCCTGCGCCGCGCTTGGCGGGGCGACGCGCAACGGTCAGCGTGCCAGGTTTGGTGGGCCGTACAGGAGTGCTCATCCGGCCACCTCGCGGCGCAAGGACTTGGGGAGAAAAAGGGAAAGATCGGGCGCGCTCGCGGGCGGCGCGAAGAAATGCATCGTCATGGGTGGTGCCGGGTATTGCGAAAAGCGGGCCACATGGCCCGCGCCTTGGAACGGATGTTACGCCCTTTTCCGGTGCGTTCCAGGCGGCGGCTCTCGCTGCAGGGCCAGCGCGTCCGGATCGACCCGTGCGGGCGGTGGCACCTCGTCCACCCACGCGTTCAACAGCGTCGAGGTCACCGCCAGGATCACCGGTCCGATGAACAGCCCGACGATGCCGAACGCGATCATGCCTCCCAGGACCCCGGACAGGATGAGCAGCATCGACAGGTTCACGCCGCGCTTGATGAGCAGCGGCCGCAGCAGGTTGTCCAGCATGCCAACCACGATGGCCCACACCAGCAGGACTGCCGCCGCCAGCTTCATGTCGTGCTGGAACAACCAGGCCACGCCGCCAAGCAGCGGCAGGACCGGCCCAAGCTGGGCCAGGCAAAGCATCAACATCAGGGCGGTGAGAATGCCCGCGGCTGGCACGCCGGCCATCCACAGTCCGATACCGCCCAGCGCCGACTGCACCACCGCCGTGACCACGATCCCCAGCGCCACGGCGCGGATCGCCGACGCGGCCAGCATGATCGCCGCCACGCCGCGTTGCCCCGCGAGCCTATTCGCAAACCGCCGGACAAACTCCGCAGCCATGTCGCCCTTGGTGTACAGGATGCCGGCAATGATCACGGTGATCAGCATGTGCATCACGAACACCCCGACGATGGCGGCATGGCCCAGCAGCCAGGTGGCGGCCGTGGTCAGGTACGGTTCGATCCGAGCCAGCAGGCCACCGGCGCCCGCGTCCGACAGCGTCTGCCACTCCTGGGCGATTCTCGGCCCCACCAGCGGAAGGCCGCCTATCCACGCAGGCGGCGCAAGCAAGGCATAGTCAGGCAGGCTCTTGACCGCGGCCACGATGGTGCCGCCGTGCTGCGCCAGGGTCGAGATCGCCTGGTACAGCGGCAGCACGATCACAAACAGCAGGATAAGGAGCATTGCCACGGTGGCGATCCACCGCCGCCCGCCGCATCGCCGCTGGATGCCCAGCAGCACCGGCCAGGTGGCCACGACGATGGTCGTCGCCCAGATCAGCCCGGGCAGGAACGGCCGCAGGATATACAGACTGCCGATCATCAGCGCCAAAAGCATCACGATGACAAGCAGGACCCGGGCTATGTCGACTGACTGGCGTGGTATCACCCGATGCTCCTGGCAGGGCTGCCGCCCTCGTTGCGGTGGATGCGGACCGGCGGCGCCCGCCCTGCAAGCCAACGCGATCAGTCGAATGTATCCGAAATCCGCGTGAACCTGAATGGGAAGGTCACGCTTTGCGTCGCGGGCGCGGCGACGTCCGGCGTCGCCCGCCGGCGCCCCTTACGCGGCGCCCAGCATCGCGCGAAGCCGGCCCCGGATAGCACCGGCATACGCCCAGCACCAGACCCCGAGCGCCAGCATGGCCACCGTAAAGTAAGCGCGCGCGCTCTCCGGTATGGGGTTCAGGCGGGATACCGTGACAAAAGGCTCGAACCCCAGGAAATCGGTGGCTGCCAGCGTGCTGAAAATCAGGGCCAGGACGGGGCCGGTAAAGTGCGGGCGCTCTCCCCGCGCCTGGGGATCGGCAAGAAAGCGCCAGTGCACCCAGCGTGCAAGCTGGATGCACACGGCCACCAACGGAATAAGAAGCGCGCACTGCAGCACCAGCAGCGCCAGAATGACTTGAGTAGGAAGCATGGGCGGATTTTATCGGATCCGTCCAACGGCCCGGGTGCGGCCCGGGTGTGGCCCGGATGGGACTCAAGCGGCGAGCCCGCATCCGCGCCGCGCGGTCAATGCGCAGTAACGCGGCGCACCGGTCCTAGGCCCCCAACTGGAATGCACGCCAGCCCGACCCCGCGGCGGTCAGCCAGTCCTGCACGTATTCCAGGCTCAGGGCGATGGACAGGACCTCTCCCTGGAACAGCACGTCCGGCTGCGCGCGCAGCCAGTTGAAGTCTTCGATGCCGCGGATGTCGCAGGCCAGCACTCTGAGGCCCTGGCGCGACGCCTGGCCCAGCAGGCTGAAAAACCGCTCCTGCAAACCGCGCTGCCGGTTGATGCCTTCGGGGATGCCGACCCGGATGCCCGTGGCGCGCAGCGTGCCGAACGGCATGGATTCGCCGGCCTGCGAACAGGGCAGCAGCCGCACGCGCAGCGCGGGCCGCAGTTCGTTATAGAGATGAAAAAGACTGGAACCCTCCGCGAGGCGGTCGCTGAGGGGCACGTTGTAGGTGACCTTGGCGCAGGGATAGATCGGCAGGCTGCGATCTTCAGGGGTGGTCTCGCGCAGCAGATCGCCTTCCACTGCACCGATGCGCAGATCCTGGCACAACTGTTCGGGTAGGCGGATATCGGAGTTGACGTTGAGGGGATGGTCCATCGTGAGCGGCGCCATGCAGCCCGCCGCCCGAAAGACGCGCCCTGCCCGGCGCAAGGCGTCCGCCGAGGCCTCGTTGGTGATGAAGTGCGGGGTTCGGTTCGTCCACCCGCCCACCAGCGCCATTTCGCGCACGACTCCTTTGGCGTCCAGCACTGGTTGAATTTTTAGCGGCTCGCTCAAGAGCGAGGCGGATTCGACCAAATTGATAGCGTTCATATGAGTTGTGTTGTGGACTCGCCAGTCGTGAAGAAACCGGATACCGTGAAGAACCCGGATACAGCGGGCGCGGCGGGGCGAATCTATGGCCGGAAAGTGGCCATGGTCTAGCGATGGCTACGCAGTATAGGAACGGCCATCCCGCACTCCAATAATAAAAATTTGATTTGCGAAAACGCCCGGATAAGCCCGTATTTACGGGCCTGGGCGCCCGCCGGGCTGTCAGCCAAATTTCAGAATATTCTTATATCCACTGCCCGGGGCTCTACCTACGATGGGCGCATGCCCGTTCAGGAACCCATCACTCTCGCGCGCGACGTCCAGCCAGTCCCCCGCGCTCCGACGCTGCTTTTGCATCTGTTCGCCGCCGCGTTGCTCGCCTGCATCGCGGCGGCGGCCGGTTTTTATGTGTACTGGTCGTTCACCGACACCGTTTCCGCGTACCGCCGGCAAATGAACGCCGCCGCGTACAACGCGCAGATCTTCTTCGACCAGCGCGAGTCGCTGGTCCGTTCGCTGGCCTCTTCCTCGGTCCGCAATGCCGATGCCGCCGCGGCTTCCGAAACACCCTCCTACTTCGGCAACACCCGCCAGATCGAGGTCTTCCCCCTGCACGAAGACCAGAACGCCTACGACTGGGCCCTGATCCTCACGCCGCGCGACCTCAACGACATTGCCCTCGCGCGTACCCAATTGCTCTTCAGTTCGGCCCGCAATGGCCAGACTGCCTACATCGCGCCGCGTCCCTCGCAGGCGTCCGCCATCGACGCCGCCAAGCAATCCTGGATCGCACGCTCGCTGGCCGTGGCGGATCCCAGCGTCTCGCAAGGCGGCTACAGCCCCATCGTCTGGCTAAAGCCGCCCATGGACGTTGCCAGCGCGCTGTACCTGTACACCCCCGTGGATCCGGCCACGCCCCGCGCCGGCTGGATCGGCCTTGAAGTCAGCGACATCGATGCGGCGATCGACCTGTCTTCCATGCGCGGCGGCAATTACGCCCTGTACGACCAAAACGACGCGCCGGTCCTGCACAGCCCGGCCGAGGCAAAAGTCGTTGCAGGGCTGGGCAATTACGCCGGCAAGGAGGATTCGTTCGGTTGGTGGGGACCCGGGCTGCTGCCCCGTTTTGTCGTGCTGAACAAATCCGTGGGCGAGGCCGGGTGGCGGCTGGTGTACTACACACCGATCAGCCGGATCCTGGGCGATACCGCCCATGCCATCCAGGCGGCGCTCGGCGGCGCCGCGCTGCTGTTCGCGATGGTGATCCTGGGCATACGCCACATCAAGAAAAAACTCGTCGCGCCGGCCCTGCGCCAGTACGAAGCCCTGGCCGACAGCGTGGCCCTGAATCGCAAGCTGGTCGAGGTCGCGCCGGTCGGCCTGTGCCTCCTGCGTCGCGCCGATGGCACCCCGCTGCTTTCAAATGAACTTGCGCGGCAATGGCTGCTGGGTGACTCCGAACTGCTAGCCAAGCTGCTGGCAGAGGACAACTTCTGCGCTGAACGTGAATACGTCCTGAGCGACGGACGGTGCGTCTACCTGACCTTCGCCCCCATCACCTTTCATGCCGAGGACGTCGTCCTTTGCGGCATCAACGACATCACCGCATTCAAGCGGGTCGAGCAATCCATTACCCAGGCCAAGCTGCACGCCGACGCCGCCAACCACGCCAAGACGGTCTTCCTGACCACCATGAGCCACGAGATCCGCACGCCCTTGTTCGGCATTCTCGGCACGCTGGAAATGCTGAGCCTGACCACCATGGACAGCCAGCAGCAGCAATACCTCGAAACCATGCAGCAGTCCTCCGCCACCTTGCTGCGCACCATCAACGATACGCTCGACCTGTCGCGCATCGAAGCGGGTTACCTGACCCTCGAAACGGCCGAATTCTCGCCCGCGGAAATGCTGGACGGCGTTGTCAGCAGTTACGCCGCGCGCGCCGAGGCCAAGGGCCTGCACATCTACGCGCTGGCCGACGTCGCGTCGCCGCCGGTCGTCGTGGGCGATGTCACGCGCGTGCGCCAGATCCTGAACAACCTCGTCAGCAACGCCATCAAGTACACCAGTTCCGGCCAGGTGGTGCTGCGCCTGCAGGCCCTCAGCCAGGACGCGCACTCCGCGACCATGAAATTCCAGGTGGCGGACACCGGCATGGGCATCTCCGCGGAGCATCACGCCCAATTGTTCGAACCCTACTTCCAGGCCGAAAGCGGCTCCACCCAGACCGTTCCCGGCACCGGCCTGGGACTTGCCATCTGCCGGCGGCTGGCCGACATGATGGGCGGCACCCTCAGCGCGGTCAGCGAACCCGGACTGGGCACCAGCATGTCCCTGGAGCTCACCTTGCCGTTGGCGGGCGACGCGCATTCGGAAATGGGAATACGGCTGGATCCCCGGCCGGTATTCGTTCGGGGCGCCGTCAACGACGTGGTGAACAACCTTTGCCAATGGCTGCGCCACTGCGGCGCCATGGCCATGCCCTACAAGACGTCGCTTCATGGCCGGCTGGAAGGCGGCGTGCTGATTGAAACCTGGCCCCGCGACTTGACACCGGCGCCATGGACCGGCGCCCGGGTGATCGCGCAACCGCCCGGCGTACGGCCGCGGCTGGAAGGAGGACGCAACAGCTGGATGGCCAACGCGCATAGTCTGGCCAGCATCGTCGCGGCGGTCCGCCTCGCCCAGGACGGCGTGGCGGCCAAGGTCACGCTCGAACTCAAGGCCTCGCGGGACGCGCTCGACATGCATGTGCTGGTCGTGGAGGACAACCCGATCAGCCGGCAGATATTGCGGGAGCAACTGGAGCACCTGGGCTGCACGGTTGTCCCGGCCGCCAATGGCAAGGAGGCACTGGAGGTGCCGGACATACCCGGCTTCGATGCCATCTTGACCGACCTGCAGATGCCCGAAATGGACGGCTACGCCCTCACCCGTGCGCTACGCGGGCAGGGCTATACGCGCCCCATCGTGGGAATCACCGCCAGCGCATTCACGGATGACTTACGGCGCAGCACCGAAGCGGGCATGACGACCGTGCTGCTCAAACCGCTGCCTATATCCGCGTTGCGTCAGGCCTTAATTGCGCTTAAGGAAGTCATATGATGAAGAAGTTGTCCGACTACAGAATTCTGATCGTGGACGATCATCCGTTTCAATGCGTCCACCTCGCGGATTTGCTGGAGTCGGCAGGGTTCAGCCACGCCGATGTCGCCCCTAGCGCCGAGGCTGCCCTGGATATGATGGGCCTGCAGGCCTATCACCTTGTGCTGATGGACCTGAACATGGCCGGCATGGACGGCGTGCAATTCATAGACCAGCTCGCCAAGCTGCATCACAACCCGATGCTGGCGATCGTGTCGGCCTGCCCCCGCCGCATCATGAACAGCGTTGCCCTGATGGCCAAGGAAAAGGGCCTGGCGGTGCTGGGCACGTTCTCCAAGCCCTTGACTCCTGAACACGCCCGGCATTTGGCCAACCAGCTCCGCCAAAGCCGCCCTGAACCTTCAAAGCCCCAATTCCCGACCGAGGCCGGCGCGGTATTTGACCGAGGCTCCCTGGAACACGCCCTGAGCCACGGCCATCTGCGGGCCTGGTTTCAGCCCAAGAAGGCGCTCGCCAGCGGCCGGATCGTGAGCGCCGAGGCGCTGGTCCGCTGGCAGCATCCGGAATTCGGCTTCATGCTCCCGGGATCCTTTCTTTCCGCGGTGCGGCGGCATGGCCTGGACAAGGCGTTGCTTCGGCGCATGCTCGAAGACGCCCTTGACGCGCACCTGCATTGGCGGCAGCAGGGATACCGGATGCCGGTGTCGGTCAACCTGCCGACGCAGCTCCTGGACGACCCGGACCTCCCCGACGAGCTGGAGCAGATCGTCGTGTCCAAGGGGGTGGCGACGCAAGAAATCTCGTTCGAACTGCTCGAAGACGAGACAACCACCATACAAGGCCAATACTATATGGGGGCCAGCAGGCTGCGTCTGAAGGGCTTCGGGCTGGCGCAAGACGACTTTGGCAGAGGATACAGCTCCATGTACAGCCTGATTTCCACGCCATTCACCGAGTTGAAGATCGATCGCGCTTTCGTCAGTGGCGCGGCCAACGATGAAGGACGCGCCGCGGCGCTCGTCTCATCCGTGCAGCTTGGCCGCCAGCTCGGGCTTCAGGTCACCGCCGAAGGCGTCGAAACCAGCAAGGACCTCGAATTCCTGCGGCGCATCGGCTGCGACTGCGCGCAAGGCTTCCTCATTTCGGCCGCCGTGGACATCGACGGATTCAGCCAGCTGCTTGCCATGGAGAGGCAGGCCATGGACCCGTTGCAGCAGTAAGAAGCCACCCATGCGCAAGCAGGACACGCCTTTTGCCAGGATTACGCGAACCTCGCGCTGGCTGAACTTTGCCCTGTTCGGCATCCTGCCTTTTGCGCTGGTGCTGGTCGGGGCGCTCTATTGGGGATTGAACCGCATCGTCGAGCAGGAAAGTGACCGCCTGAAGCTCGACTTTTCCATCCTGGTCGGCTACATCCATGCCCAAGAGCAGTTCCTGGGCAGACTGCGCGCGCAGCACGCTTCCCTGCCCGTCGAAAGCCTGGCCAGCACCATCGACCTGCATGCGTCCGACGTGCCGGAGCGCTTTGGAATGCAGGTCTTCGAGGGACAAAACACGTACGCGGAGATGCCATTTTCGCTGGCGTGCGAGGACGCCTCGGACTGCCCCACCGCAGGGCGTCGACTTGCGAACCTGGGGGGCTTCCTGGCCGATTTCTATTCCAGCTTCTGGGCTGCGTCGTACTTTCCCGCGTCCACGATCTTCCTGGTCAACCAGGCCGACAGCATCAGTCTGAGCGTGCCCGCCGTGGGCGCCGCATCGGGGTATGAACGCCTCAGCCCCACCACCTTCCTGGCGGTGACGGACGCCGTGCGGGCCGAGCTGCGCCGCCTGCAGACGGTCCAGCAGCGTCTCATCGATCACGACGTGCCCGGCCACGCGGAGTCCCCCGGGGCCAACCGCGTCCATTGGTTCAGGACCGATGCGCTTCCCGGCAACATGCTGGGCCTGATCTACGCGGACATGCCGCAAGCGGTCTGGACCAGCGGCCAGGGCAAGCCGTCTGCCGTCTACGCGGTGACCCAGTTCAACCACCAGCGGATCAACGTCTTCGAGAAGACCTTGCGCAAGCCGCTGCACGGCGGATTCTGGCTGACCCATCGCGAGGAAGGCCTGCTGCTCGGCGACCGGCAGGGGCCCGCGCCAGCCGAGGATGGGCTGCGCTACACGGCCGACGGCATCGTGTTGCGCATCACGGATCCAAGCGGGGTGTGGGCCGGGACATACCGGGTCAGCTATGGCGCATTCTTCCAGGACAATCTCTGGCTTCCCGTCATCGCCGGCCTGTTGCTCCTGCTCAGCCTCGGAACCGGCATCGTGTCGTCGCGCTGGTACAGCCGGCGGGTGATCGCGCCCGCGCTGGACGCGCAGCGCGACATCATCGAAAAAGAAGAATTCAGCCGCACGCTGATCGAAACCGCACCGGTGGCGCTGTGCGTGCTGGCGCGGCCGGTGGGCGCAGTCGTATTCGGCAACAGCCTGGCGCTGCAATGGTTGGGGGCCGAAGCCGGCCGTGAACTGGACAATTCACCCGAAACCAACCTGTTCCTGCGCCACGTCCTTGGCGCCACCGGTCCCGGCACCATTCCCAGCTTCCAGGCGACCGACGGGCGTCCGCTCTATGTCGCCTACGCCCCCACGCGCTACAACCACCAGGACGTCGTGCTTTGCGCGTTTTCCGACATCAGCGCCCGCGCCGTCATCGAACAGACCCTGGCGCAGGCCAAGCGCGAAGCCGACAAGGCAAGCGAAGCCAAATCGACCTTCCTGGCCACGATGAGCCACGAAATCCGCACGCCGCTCTATGGCGTGCTGGGCACGCTGGAACTGATGAGCCTGACCTCCCTGGACGCCGAACAGCGGCAACACCTGGAACGCATGCAAAGCTCGTCGGCCATCCTGTTGCAGCTCATCAGCGACATCCTGGACATCACCAAGATCGAGACCGGGCAGCTCGTCCTGGAATCCTCGGAGTTCAATCCGCGAGAACTCGTGCAAGGCTGCACCAACGCCTACGCCGCGATGGCCAGCCAGAAGGGCCTGCTGCTCTTTTCCTGCGTAGACCTTGCCGTGCCCGAATGGATGACGGGCGATGCGGTGCGTATCCGCCAGATCCTGAGCAACCTGCTCAGCAACGCCATCAAGTTCAGCGATTCCGGGCATGTGATCGCCCGCCTGACGGTGGCCAAGGTCGAGCCCGACACGACGCACCTGATGCTGCAGGTGGTCGACACAGGGATCGGCATCGCCAAGGAGGAACAGTCTCAGCTCTTCGTTCCCTTCTATCAGATCAACAGCGGTTCCCACACGGTGCGAGGCACCGGCATCGGCCTTTCTATCTGCGCGCGCCTGGCCGGCCTGATGGGCACCGAAATCCGCGTGACCAGCGCGTTGGGACTGGGCAGCAGCTTTTCGCTGGAGCTTCCCCTGCAGGTCGCTTCCGGCCCGCCCGCCAGCCCGCCCGACCTGAGCAATATCAACGTGTATGTCCGCAGCCCACATCACGAACTGTCCGACAACATCTGCCAATGGCTAAAGCGCTGGGGCGCGCAGGCGCTTCCCGCGCCCCAGCTCCTGCCGGCCGGCGGCCCGGACGACGTCTTGGTGGACGTCCTGTACCCGGGTAACTTCGATGCAATGGAGTGGACGGGACATCATGTGCTGGCCAGCGCCACCGCCAAGCCCCCATCCGCACGGACCATCAAGGTCATCAACAGCGTGGAGCACATTGCCGCAGGCATACTGGCCGCCGTGCGCGGGGAACGCGCATTGATGCCTGCGACCGACATCGGCGCCTTTGCTCCGCTTGGCCTGTCGATACTTGCTGCCGAAGACAACCCCATCAACCAGGCCACGCTGCAGCATCAGCTCGAACAGCTCGGATGCGAGGTCACCCTGGCGTCCGATGGCGCCGAGGCACTGATGTTGTGGGGGCTTGCGCACTACGACGTCGTCCTGACTGACGTCAACATGCCGCGCATGAACGGCTACGAACTCGCCAGGGAACTGCGTCTGCGCGGCGCCACCATTCCCATCATTGGCGTCACGGCCAACGCCATGCGCGAAGAGGAGCAGCGTTGCCTGGCCGCGGGAATGACGGCTTGGCTCGTCAAGCCCATCGGCCTGGCCACCCTGCGCTGGCACCTGCAGGGCGATGGCGCGACCTCCCCCAGCCAGGCGGACCCGGACACCCAGCCTCGTCCGTCCTGGGACCCCGACCCCGCGCCGATCGTGCCCGAAAAATACCGGGCGTTGTTTGTCAGCACGATGGAAGCGGACGTTTCCGAAATGGAACGCGCCCTGGACATCAACGACCAGCGGCTGCTTGGACGGACGCTGCACCGAATGCGTGGCGCGCTTAGCGTGATGCAGATGACGGCGCTGACCGAGCGATTGGAAGCCTTGGAGGCCATGCTGCGCAATGGGGGATTGGATTCCGCCGCGCAAGCCGAAGGCCGGGTCGTGGCCAAGCTACTGCGCGATACGCTGGCTGACATTTGAAGCCCAGGTCGCAACGACTTTACATCCGCGATCACCGTGGCCAGTCACCGTTGGCGGTCACGGACAAGCGAGCAGTCGCCGACGCCGTATTGTGTGCCTCATGTAACTCTAATTATCGAAAACTTTCTATATTTTTTGGAATGCCCGACAGTTAGATTGAACGGTTCCCCCTTTCCTGGCGAGCCGGCTTGCGTCTGGTGTGCCCGGAGGCCCAACCGTCACTTCTAGCCTTTTCAGTAGAATTTGGACATAAAATGGACAACGACGGAAGTACTGAGAATCCTGGCGCCCCCGGCCTGGTAGGGCCAGCCACGAACCTACTTCCCAAGACGGGCGCGCTCGTCGAGCAGGACGGACAACCAGGCTCGATCGACTGCCATTCGGACGGCGAATCCATGAGTAAGCTTCCGGCCGGCCAAAACGTGCGGATCATCCTCGCCGATGACCATCCCGTCATCTCCCTCGCGCTTGCTGACTCCCTGAACGAAATCCCCGGATTCACCGTGATCGCCACGGCGCGGTCCGGGCTTGAACTGATCACGGCGGTGCAAGAGGATCCGTGCCATCTCATCGTCACCGACTTTTCCATGAGTTCAAAGTCCGCCGACGAGGACGGCTTGCGCCTGATTCAGCGATTACAGCGCCTGTTTCCGGATATTCCCATCGTGGTGTTCACGATGCTGTCGAACAGCGGCATTCTGAGCCAACTGCGCCAGATCGGCGTGGCTGGCATCGTCAGCAAGGAAGAGCCCATTGAAGCGCTGGTCGCCATATGCGTGCGGGCGTTGACGGAAAAAGGGCCTATCCTGTCCGATAGCATCAGCGCGCGCCTCAGCCACAACGATGTGACGATGGGGCGTGCCAGCCGCACGAAGGGGTTGTCCCCGAAAGAGCTGGAAGTGGTGCGGATGTTTTCGCAGGGGCTTTCGGTGACTGAAATCGCGCGCCGCCTCAACCGATCGGTCGCTACCATCGGCACGCAAAAACAATCCGCCATGCGCAAGCTGAACATCGAAACCAACGCCGAACTGCTCAGGTACGCCGATGAGCAGGGCTTTTCCTGAGCCTGCTCCCTGCGGCAGTCAACGATTGCCCTGCGAAGACTCAGCCACCGAACATGAGGAATGAAAAATGAAGCCTCATTGCCGGCAGCGGGGAAACCCCGAAAAATCATAGGATTACGAATAAATGGACGCGCGTCTCACGCGTCCGCGATGCCCTTCGGGATCAGGGTGCCGGGCTGCTGCTGGCAGGCGGCTTGTCCGTGGAAGCGGGGGCGGCCTCCTGGCTGGCCAGGAGGCGGCGTGCCAGGTCCCCGAATTGGGCGTCCCGGGCTTTCAACTGGGACAGCAGTTCATCGGACTGCGCGGTCGACGCGGCGAGTCTGCGCATCAGATCCGCTTCGCGTGATTGGACGGCCTGAAGCGTCTGAGCGGCGACGGCGGATTCGATGTCGCGCTGGCGCGCGTCCGCGAGCGCCTGTGCCCGGACTAGCTGCGCGTCCTGTTCGGCCGCGCGCTGCTGCTGTTGGGCTTCTGCCAGGGCCTCGCGCGACTGGTCGGCCTGCTGCTGACTGGCCGCCTGCAGGGCTTCCAGACGCGACTGCAGGCGCTTGACGGCACTGCGTTCGGTATCCAGCTCGTTCAACCAGCGGCGTTCGTGGGCGGCGTGGCGCGCATCCAGCGCGGCCAAGGCCTGCGTATGACGGTCGCGCGCCAGATCGGCGTCGGCCAGCAGTGCCTTGTTGGCGCTGCGTGCATCCGCCAGGCTTTCCTGGGCGACGGCCAGCGCCTTGTCGCGCTGGCGCAGTTGCGCTTCGGCGGCTTGCAGGCGTTCTTCGGTGGCGGCCAATTGCGCGGTGGCGACCTTCAACCCTTCTTGCAGGTCGCGTTCCCGGTTGATCAGTTGGGCCTCGCGCTGCTGTAGCTGTTCGTCCAGGGCCTGGTGGCGTTCCGCTTCCCTTTCGAGGGCGTCCCGGCGTTCCTGGTAGGCCTGGGCCTGTTCGGCACGCGCCGCCGCCAACGCGGCGTCCCAGAAATGCGCGGCCGCCTGGGCGATGGGATCGGGCACCTCGGGTGGCGCGGCGAAGGCGCGAGGGTCCTTGATGCGGGCGCCCAGCGCACGGAACCAGGTTTCCAGGTGGGGGCTGACGGTATTGGGCGATCCGCGGCCGATTTTCTGGCGTACCCGCTCGATGGTCGGCCGGGCGCCTTCCAGCAGGAGCGCGTCGGCGGCAGTCCAGACGTCTGATTCGGTGATACCCGTGGCCATGATTGATTTCCTGTCGCCGCATGAAGAATTACCCACGATAATGGAACCTTATCGTGTATAAAAAGCCTTTTATGTAAGATATCATACAGCATATGTAGTAAATATATAATTTCATCGCATTTCGGCCTTAGGGCAGCGGATCGCACCCCATGTACCCCGCTACGGCCGACCGCAGCTACATCGCGGCCACGCCCGCGGTTCCTTTTCCCCTTGATGCCAGAACTCCCCTTGCCAAACCCCCGACCTTTACCGGCCGCCCTCCCCGCCCCGGCCTCGCTCCGCCCCCTGGACCCCCAGGCGCTCGATGCACGGGCCGATGCCGCGGTGCGCGGACTCATGCGGGAAGGCAGTTCCGCCAACACGGCTGCAAGCTATCGGGCGGCGATGCGCTACTGGACGGCCTGGTTCGAACTGCGCTATGGCCGTGCGTTCGCCCTGCCCTTGCCCGAGACCGTCGTCATTCAGTTCGTCGTGGATCACGCGCAGCGCTCGACCGAGGACGGACTGGCGTGGGAATTGCCGCTGGCCCTGGATCAGGAGCTGGTGCGGCTGAAAGCCAAGGGCAGGCTGGGAGCGCCCAGCCTGAACACGCTGCTGCAGCGGTTGTCGGTGCTATCAAAGGCGCATGAACTGCTGGGGCACCCAAATCCTTGCCGCGCGGCCGCGGTCCGAGAACTGCTGTCGAAGACGCGGCGCGCGTATGCCCGGCGCGGCATTGCGCCCGCCAAGAAAGAGGCGCTGACGCGCGAGCCGCTGCAGGCCATGCTCGACACCTGCGACGATTCCTTGCGCGGCAAGCGCGATCGCGCACTGTTGCTCTTTGCCTGGGCCAGCGGCGGCCGACGGCGATCCGAGGTGGTGCGCGCCACCATGGAAAACACGCAGCGCACGGCTGACGGCTACCTCTATACGATGGCGCACTCCAAGACCAACCAGACCGGCGCCAGCCGGGCCCATGACCAGAAACCCATTCTGGGCAAGGCCGCGCAGGCGCTGGACGAGTGGCTGGCGGCCAGCGCGATCCGCCAGGGACCGATCTTCCGGCGGGTGCGACGCGGCGATGTGATCGGCGAGCCCCTGGCCGCCGCCGCCGTGCGCGAAATCGTGCTGGCGCGCAGCCGGCTGGCGGGGTTGGAGGGCGATTTTTCGGCACACAGCCTGCGCTCCGGCTTTGTCACGGAGGCCGGGCGGCGCAACGTGCCGTTGGGCGACACGATGGCGATGACCGGCCACGCCAGCGTGGCGACGGTGATGGGGTATTTCCGGGCGGGAGCGGCCGCGCTGTCGCCCGCTGCCCGCCTGCTGGACGAACCACAGGCGCCGGACCTACAGGATGACCGGGACCTGCCGTAATGGTGGCGGTGACATTAAAATCACTGCGCCCCGGACTTGCGGCCCGTCTGACGTCGTCGGATCGTGTTGCCACGGCGGGGCGCCGGCTCGTCCCCTGCCCGTTCCGATCCCATGCAAATCAATCTCCGCGGGCTAGTGCTTGCGCTTACCGTCTTCAGCGCCATCGCCGCCACGGCCAATGCCCTGTATGCCAGCTACCTCGTGCAGCGCGAGCAGTTGATCGAGAACACGCTTGAATCAAACCGCGTGTATGCGGTGAAGCTGGCGGAAAGCGCGGGCAGCTTCCTGAGATCGGCACAGCAGCAGTTGGGATACAGCGCACGGCACATGCCGGAACTGATCGGGTCGCCGGATCGGCTTGCCGCCGAGGTCATGCGCGTGCAGCAGCAGACGGACAGTTTCAATTCGGTCGGTGTCGTCAGCGCGGATGGCACGATTCTGGCGACGACGCAGACGTTCCGCAGCTTCCTGGGCACCCAGGTTGACACGCCGGGCAGCCGCGAGGCGCTGCGCGCCCGGCAGCCCCTGATCAGCAAGCCCTATGTGTCCATCGCCGGCAACCTGCTGATCAATGTCTCCCACCCCATCTACTCGGGCGATGGCGCGTACCTGGGCTATGTCGCGGGCTCGCTCTACCTGCGCAACGAAAGCGCCCTGCACGAGCTGCTGGGCAAGCATCACTACCATGACGGCTCTTATCTGTATGTGGTGGACGGCGATGGGCGGCTCATCTATCACACCGACAGCGAGCGCGTGGGAGAAACGGTGCTGTCCAATCCGGTCGTCGCCGCCGTGGTCAAGGGCGAGGCTGGCGCGATGCGCGTGGTCAACACCAAGGGCGTGGACATGCTGGCGGGCTATGCCCCGGTGCCGACGAGCGGCTGGGGCGTGGTGGCGCAACGCCCCGCGAAGGTCACGCTGGAGCCGATCCATGATCTGATCTGGGCGCTGCTGGGTTACGCCGCGCCGTTGGCGGTGGCGTTCCTGCTGGCGATCTGGTGGTGCGCCCGCATGATCTCGCTACCCCTGTCGCAACTGGCCACGACGGTGGAACACCAGGACGTGGACGTTGCGATGCAGCGGGTGCAATCGGTGCGCGCCTGGTATTTCGAGGCAGAACGGCTCAAGCGCGCGGTGATCGCCAGTTTCACCAGTCTGCAGGACAAGATCGGCAAGCTGAACCTCGCCAGCATTACGGATCCGCTGACGGGGCTGCGCAATCGCCGCGGCACGCAGGACGCCGTGGAGCTGATGCAGGCCCGGGCCACGCCTTTTTCGGTCGTGGCGCTGGACATCGACCATTTCAAGCAGATCAACGACACCTATGGCCACAATGCCGGCGACGAGGTGATCCGCGACATGGCGCAGATCATGCGCGAATGCTCGCGCCCCTCGGACGTGCTTTGCCGCAGCGGGGGCGAGGAGTTCCTGATCCTGCTGCCGGGCGTCGGCCCCCGCGAAGCGGCCAATGTCGCCGACAGGCTGCGGGTGCATATCGCCTCGCGGGAATTGCACGGGGCCAGCCGCGTCACGATCTCGGCCGGCGTGGCCCACTGGACGTCGAGCGGGCCCGACGTGGACGAAACGTTCCGGGCCGCCGATGCGGCGCTGTATGCGGCCAAGCAGCAGGGGCGCAATCGCGTGGTGATGCACGGTGCATGAGCGGGGGCCGGCGCAGGCGCGCGAGCCACATCAGCAACGCGGCATCGGTGCAAATTTGCGCAGGAAATTGCAATTAAACGAGTTTCAGCGACATAGTATTGCTGGAATAGATTGAAATGCGGCACGACTTGCTCAAACAGCGTTCGTCGCACCGGCATTTACAGTATCCTGCGCGGCTTCGACTTCGCATGGATCTGCTTGCCGAGTATGTTGCGCCCCGCCGTCGCGCCCAAATCCCTGGAACGTCATTTCGTCGCGCTGGCCGCAGGCGTGCTGTTGTTGGTGGGGGTGCTGGCCGGCATCCTCCTGTTCCAGAGCTGGCGCTCTTACAGCGCGGCGTCGGAGGCGCGGCAGGCATTCGGATCGGTGCGCGCCACCATCCGGGTCATGGAGTTTACGTCGGCCGAACGCGGACCGATGAACGCCGCCCTGGGCTCGGCCCTGCCCGTGCCGGATTCGGTGCTCGCAAACCTGGGCGCGGCGCGCGCTGGCACCGACAGGCTGGTCGACGCGCTGCTGGCGCAGCATTGCGCGCCAGAAGATGCGGGCAAGCGCGCGGAGATCGAGCGGATACGCCGGGCGCTGGACGACGCACGGCGGGAGATCGATACACGCATCGCCACGCCGCGCGACGCGTTGTCGAGTCAGATGCTGTGGGAGTCGGTCAGCGCCATGGTGCGCATCGTTCCGATGTGGCAGGCGAGTCTGGCCGCCAATGCCGGGCTGGTCATGCGCAGCGAAGCCAATGCGCCTAGCCTGCTGTCGCTGGCGCTCCTGGCAAGCGAGCTGCGCGAACAGGCGGGCCTGCTGGGGTCCACCTTCACGCCCGCCTTGGGCAGGCATCGGAAACTGACCGCCGAGGAACAGTTCCGCATCGAGCGCGTGCTGGGCCGGATCGACGAGTTGCGGGCACTGATCGATGGCCGCATGGCCAGCTACCGGGATGCGCGAGCGTCCGAGGCACAGGCGCGGATGGAACGGCGTTATTTCGGGGAGGGACTGGCGTACCTGGCGTGGGTGCGCGAGGAGGCGTCGCGCCAATCGCAGGCGTCCGTCACGACGCAGGCGCTCGCCGCGACGTATGTGCCGCTGATGGGGGCGATCACCGACTTCCGCGATGTGCTGCTGGACGAGATGGAACGCCACATCGACGCGCATCGTGCGGGCGCGGCGCGGCTGTTGGCGGTGACCCTGGCGGCGACCGCCCTGCTGGCGGCCGCCCTGGCGGTGGCGCTGGTGCAGTTCAGGACGCGGGTGATCCAGCCCTTCGCATTGGCCACGCGCATCATCAGCGCGATTGCGAACGGCCTCGCGCCGGCCCGGATCCCCTCTGGCGGGCACCATGGCGAAGTGCAAGAGGTATTCAATGCCTTGCGGGTGCTCAAGCGGAACGCCGCCACGCAAATGCGCCTGCAGGCTGAACGGGACCGGCTGATCGAGGACCTGGCCCACATGGCGGAAACAGACTACCTGACGGGACTGCTGAACCGGCGCGCCTTCGAGACGCGCTTTCAGGCGATACGCGCCCTGTGGGACGAAAGCCGGCCGATGCTGGCTTTGGTCCTGTTCGACATCGACCACTTCAAATCCATCAATGACACCCATGGCCACGCAAGCGGCGATCTGGCGCTCAAGGCCGTCGCCGACCTATGCCGCACGACCTGGCGGCAGCAGGACGTCGTGGCGCGTGTGGGCGGAGAGGAATTTGCGGTGCTGTGCCGCACGCGCAGCGCGCAGCAAGCGGTGGAGATGGCTGAGCGCCTGCGCGCCCGCATCTGCGCTTGCGCCGTCACGTCGGAGAACGGCGTTACGTTCAACCTGACGGCCAGCTTTGGCGTGGCCTGCGTATCGTGGAGCCAGGCGGAATCCGCCAGCGGCCTGTTCCGGGCCGCGGACGAACTCCTGTATCTGGCGAAGTTGAATGGGCGCAATCAGGTCCAGCAGCGCACCCTGGGTTGAGCGAGGCTTATGCCTTGTCGTGCGAGGCTTGCGCCTTTTTGGATGTGTCGGCGTCGCGGGACGTGGTGTCGCGGCGGTCAGACTGCTTGTTGGCGTCGGGCGCCTTCCAATTCAGCGGGGGGATCTCGAAGCTTCCCTTCTTGGCAGTCAATTGATGAGACATAAGCATGCTCCTGGACAGGCGCATGGCTTCCCCCGCCGAGCATTGCGCACAGATTCAGGCGGGCCATGAATGCCGCGGACGCGGGGGAGCATTCAGGTACGTGGCGGCGCCGGGAAAGATTGCCATCGGCTGGTTTGCAAAAAGCTTGTTCTTATAATTTTGCCGATAGATAAAAGATTTTAGCACAATTATGGTGAAAATAGCCAGCTTTAATCGTGGCGCACGTGGAACCCGGGATTGACCGGCGAGATTGACGGCAGAACGAGCCGCTGCCCCCGAGGGTCAGCAATGGAAAGCCGCGCGGCGGTTCAGAGGTCGGCCTGGGGGGCCGGCGCGGCACCGTGGGCGTCGATGTGGCCCAGTGAGCGGCCCGGGTCGAGCCGGTCGCGCACACGCTGTTTCAGGACCTTGGCGTCGGGAAAGCCGCCGTCGCGCTTGCGGTCCCAGATGAGATCGCCGTTGTAGGTGATCTGGAAAATGCCGCCGGTGCCGGGCTGCAGCGCGACTTCGCCCAGGTCGGTCGAAAACGTGGAGAGCAGTTCCTGCGCCATCCAGGCGGCGCGCAGCAGCCACTGGCACTGCGTGCAATACAGGATGACGATGCGAGGGCGCAAGGCGGGCGGGCTCAGGGGACAGGCATTCTACGCCAGCCCGCGCGCGGGCGATCATGGATAATGTCGGGTTTTCCCGGGTCTGCAATGGCCCAGAGCCTGCAATGAAGTCTGCCTTGACGCCCCGAGGCCAGCGCTGGCTGATCGGTCTGCTGATGGGACTGGTCACGCTCACGCCGATGGCCATCGACATCTACCTGCCCTCCCTGCCCGCCATGGCGCACGCTTTTGGCGAGCCCATCGGCGCACTGCAGGCCAGCATCACGCTGTTCATCTTTGCGGTGGGCGTGGGTCAGGTGCTGATCGGACCGCTGGCCGACCGCTATGGCAGGCGGCCGGTGGCCCTGTGCGGCGCGCTGGCCTATCTGCTGGGCTCCGCGCTGGGCGCGGTCGCAAATTCGCTCGATGTCTTTTACGCGGCGCGCGTCATTCAGGGACTGGGCGCATGTTCGGCGTCGCTGGTGGCGTTTGCCGCCGTGCGCGATTGCTTCAGCCCGGCGGTCGGCGCGCGCGTGTACAGCTATCTGAACGGGGCGCTGTGCTCGGTGCCGGCGCTGGCGCCGATGGTGGGCGGCGTGCTGGCGGTGCATGCCGGCTGGCGCAGCACGTTTGTGTTCATGGCGCTGTTCTCGCTGGCGCTGGCGGCGCTGCTCGCCTTGCGGTTCGAGGAGACCCGCGCCAAGCCGGCGCACCGGCCCGGCGCGCTCTACAGTCTGCCCCGCTATGCGCCCATCGTGGCGAACGGCCGGTTTCTGTATTTCGCCCTGTTCGGCATGGCGGGCATGGCGATGATCCTGGTGTTCGTGTCGGCCGCGCCGGTGGTGCTGGTGCAGCAGCTCGGCTATTCCGAGCTGGGGTTTTCCGCCTGGTTCGGGGGCAATGCGGCGATCAATATCGCGGCGTTCTTCGTGGCGCCCGCCTTTATCGCGCGCTACGGCCGCTACACCATGGTGCGCGTCGGCATGGCCGCCCTGCTGCTGGCGTCGGCCATGCATGTCTGCGCATGGCTGTGGACGCCGGTTTCCGCGTGGATCTTCATGCTGCCCGTGTGCGTGCTGACCGTGGGATTCTCGCTCGCGCTGGGGTCGGGACTGAGCCTGGCGCTGGAGCCCTTTGCAGACCGTGCGGGCACTGCCGCCGCGGTCTACGGGCTGTTCCAGATGAGCGGTTCGGCGGTCATTGCGACCGTGCTGCTGGACAGCGGCATGGCGCCGCAGGCGGCCATGGCCCTGATCGGCGCCGTGATCGTGGCGCCGCTGCTGTTGCTGGCCCCCGCCCTGGGACGGCGCCTGGCGGCCGGTTCCTGAACGCCGGGGCGCGGCCCGCGGGGTGCGCTAGTATCCAGGAACACCCTTTCTGGAGGCGACATGTCCATCGAAAAAAACGCGGACGAACCGCTGCTGCTGTCCACCGCCCAAGACGGCGTGGTCACGCTGCGACTGAACCGGCCATCCCAGTTCAATGCCTTGTCCGAGGCGCTGCTGGCGGCCCTGCAACAAGAGATCGACAGGCTGGCGAGGGACCCGGACCTGCGCTGCGTGGTGCTGGAATCGGCCGGGCGCGCGTTTTGCGCGGGCCATGACCTGCGCGAGATGCGCAGCCAGCCCGACCTGGACTACTACCGCGCGCTGTTCCGCCAATGCGGGCGCGTCATGCAGGGCTTGCAGGCGCTGCCGGTGCCCGTGATCGCCAAAGTGCACGGCATCGCGACGGCGGCGGGTTGCCAGTTGGTCGCGAGCTGCGATCTGGCGGTCGCCGCCGATACCGCGAAGTTCGCCGTGTCCGGCATCAACGTGGGCCTGTTCTGCGCGACGCCAGCGGTCGCGTTGACGCGCAATGTATCGGCCAAGCGCGCCTTCGAGATGCTGATGACGGCGCGTTTCATCGATGCCGGCCAGGCGGCGGACTGGGGGCTGATCAACGATGCGGTGCCCGAAAGCGAGCTGGACGCACGGGTGCGTGCGCTGGTGGACGACATCCTGTCCAAGAGCCCGACGGCGGTGCGGTACGGCAAGCGCATGTTCTACCAGCAGCGTCAGATGGCGCTGGCCGACGCCTACGACTATGCGGGCGACGTCATGGCCCGCAACATGATGGAAGCCGATGCGTGCGAAGGCATCGACGCCTTCCTGCAAAAGCGCCCCGCCCGCTGGGGCGCATGAGGCCACGCCGGGAGCGGCCGCGCGGCCAGGGCTAGACCAGCCACCCCAGTGTCCAGCCGCTGGCCGCGGCCAGCAGCACCACCCACAGGGGCGACCAACGGGCGTAGACCAGCAGCGCGAACAGGAGCAGCGCAAGGGCGAAGTCGGCCTTGCCGAGGATGGCGCTGGTCCAGACGGGGTCGTACAGCGCGCCCAGCAGGATGCCGACCACGCTGGCGTTCACGCCCGCCACCATGTTGCGCACGCCGGGACGGCGCCGCAGCGTGTCCCAGAACGGCAGGGCCGCGGTCAGCAGCAAGGCGCCCGGCAGGAAGATGACACACAGCAGCGCCAGCCCGCCCGCCCAGCCGGACAAGGGGCCCGCCGACAGCGCGCCCAGGAACGCCGCGAAGGTGAACAACGGGCCGGGCACGGCCTGCGCTGCGCCATAACCCGCCAGGAAATCCGCGCTGGACACCATGCCCGACGAGACCGATGCGGTCTCCAGCAGCGGCAGCACCACGTGCCCGCCCCCAAAGACCAGGGCCCCGGCGCGGTAGAAGTCCGCGATCTGGCCGGCCAGCGCGCTGTCCGACATCAATGCCCAAAGCGGCAGGCCCGCCATCAGCGCCGCGAAGATGCCCAGCGCGGCCAGGGCCGCGCCGCGCGGCACGCCCGAAGCGCCCTGGGCCAGGATGGGCCGCGGCGGCAATTGCAGGACGACCGCGCCCAGCACCGCGCCCAGCAGGACAGCCGCCATCTGGGAAAACGCGTTGGGCAGCACCACGGTGAGCAGCGCCGCGCCTACCGCGAGGGCGGCGCGGGACCGGTCTGGGCACAGGGAGCGCCCCATGCCCCAGACTGCCTGGGCGACGATGGCCACGGCGGCCACCTTCAGCCCCTGGATCGCCGCCGATCCCGATAGCCAGCCATAGTGGGAAAGGCCCATCGCAAAGCCGATCAGCGCCAGCGCGGACGGCAGCGTGAACGCCACCCAGGCGGCCAGCATGCCGGACCAGCCGGCCCGGCGCAGTCCGATCGCCATGCCGACCTGGCTGCTGGCCGGCCCCGGCAGAAATTGGCACAAGGCCACGAGATCCGAGAAGGCGTAGTCGTCCAGCCATCGGCGGCGGTCGACGAACTCGGCGCGGAAGTAGCCCAGGTGGGCGACCGGACCGCCGAAGGACGTTAAGCCCAGGCGCAGGAACACCAGGAAGACTTCGAGACAGGATCCGCGTCCGCCATGGACGCGCGCGCCTGTCGCTGGTTTGCTGTCGACGTGTTCGTCATGGGGGGATGGATGCGGCATCGGCTTGGGCGTCTTGGACAGGCGGGGTGACGATTTTCAGGCCCCAGATCCAAGCTTATAGCCGGGCCGCGCCGGGGATTCAATCGGATAAATGTCAACGGCGCGCGCCCAAGGCGTGATTGCCCGGCCGCAACATGGTCCATATCGAAAGCCGCTTCATGGCACTTCCGGGTTGGGCCAATGGGCCGCATCATGCGCCTGTCTCCCCTATCACCGACCTTTCAGAAAGGCATGACCATGACCCAGCGCGTGAATTATTTCCAGGTATCCGAAGTGCTGTCCAAGAAGTATCTGGACTTCAGCATGGCGCTCAAGAAGACGCCCGTGGTCCAGGAGCTCGGCCATCTGGTCGACATCCGCGCCTCGCAGATCAACGGCTGCGGATTCTGCCTGGACATGCACGTGAAGGAAGCCACGATCAAGGGCGAACGGGCGCTGCGCCTGCATCATGTCGCCATCTGGCGCGAATCGACGCTCTTTTCGCCGCGCGAACGCGCCGCGCTGGCATGGACCGAGGCGCTGACCGCCTTGGCCCCGCACGGCGTGCCCGACGAGATCTACGAATCCGTCCGCGCCCACTTCTCGGAAAGCGAGTTGTCGGACCTGAGCTTCCTGGTCGTGGCCATCAACGGCTGGAATCGCCTGAATGTGGGCTTTCGCACCGTGCCCGGATCGGCGGACCAGGCCTATGGGCTGGACAAGGCCGGCCTGAACTGAGCCCCGCCGCCCGGCGTTCACCGTTTCCGTTCACCCCTGTCCGCTCACATGAGCGGCAGGATGCGCCGAGCCAGGTCCTGCGCCTGCTGCGCCGATGCGATATTGGTGAAGCTCATGAGCAGGCCGGAGCGGGCATCGGGGGCCGCCGACCAGTGCGACAAGGCGTGCGCGTACAAGCCGTTTTCGAGCATGCGCGCCGCCAGCGCGCGGTCGGTGTGATGGCCCTCCAGGCGCGCCACCAGATGCATGCCGCCCGGCTGGGGATCGATGCGCAGCCGGTTGCCCAGCACGGCGGACAGGGCCGCCGCCGTCGCGTTGCGCCGTTCGCCGTACAGCCGACGCATGCGCTGGATATGGCGCCCAAAATGGCCCTCGTTGATGAATGAAGCCAAAATCGCCTGCGTCAGCGCGGGCGCGCCGCCGGCCAGCAGCCGGCAGAGGCGATCGAACCGCGGCGCCTGCTCTTCGGGCACGACCAGATAGGCCAGGCGCAGCCCGGGAAACAGCACTTTGCTGAACGTCCCCGAATACAGCACGCGGCCCTGGCGATCCAGGCTTTTCAAGGCGGGCAATGGACGGCCGACGTAACGGTACTCGCCGTCGTAGTCGTCCTCGACGATCCACGCGCTGCTGCGCTCGGCCCAGTCCAGAAGCGCCTGGCGCCGGGGCAGCGACAGCGACAGGCAAAGCGGGCTCTGGTGCGCGGGCGTCACGACCGCCGCCCTGGCGCGCGGCTCCAGGACGATGCCCGCCTCTACCACCAGACCCTCGGCGTCCACGCGCACCGGCACCGACTGCATGCCGGCCTGCGCCAGCAGCGCCCGCGTGGGCGGATAGCCCGGGTCTTCGACCCAGACCGCATCGCCGGGCTTGAACAGCGCCTGCATGATGAGCTGCATGGTGTGGTGGTAGCCGGACGTGATGAACACCTGCATCGGGCTGCACTGGATGCCGCGCGCCACCTGCAGGTAGGCGGCGGTCGCCGTCCTGAGCGCCAGCAGGCCTGCGGGATCGGGGTAAGCCAGCTCTGGCGGCTGCATCGCGCGCAGGTGCCGCGCGCCCAGCCGCGCCCAGATCTTGCGCGGAAAGGCGTCCAGCGCGGGCAGCCCCATCTGGAAGGGCATCAGCGCGGCGGGCCGCTGCCAGTTGTCCTCCTGGACCTCGGCGGGCCGGGCCTTGGGCGCGGGCGCGGCGTGCGCCACGGGCTGCAGGTTGGGCGACACGATGGTGCCGGCCTGGCCGCGCGCCTGGATATAGCCTTCGGCCGCAAGCAGCGAATAGGCGACCTCGATGGTGCCGCGGGCCACGCCGATTTCCTTGGCGAGGGCGCGCGCCGACGGAATGCGGTCGCCGGGCTTGAGCGTGCCTTCGGCGATGGCGCCGCGAAAGCGCTCGTAGACCTGGCGGTAGAGCGGATGGGCGGCGGTCTCGGAAACCGAATGCAGCCCGTCGGGCGTGGCAGCGATCATGGCATAGTCCAAAAGCATATTTATGGCCCTTCAAATTATGGCATGCGCTTTTTAAGATTCGTACATCTGCTGCAGCGCTTCCTCGCTCCCCCGACTATCGGTACTGATCCATGAACACGCCCACCCCACATGCGGCCTTGCGCCACCTCGAATCCCCGGACGAATGGCGCGCCTGCCTGCCGCTGATGCAGGAACTGCGGCCCCATCTGGCCGACGCGGACGAATTTGTCCAACGCCTGGCCCGCATGCACCGCGAAAACTATCGCTTGCTGGCCGCGGTAAACGACGGGCGCGCGGTGGCGCTGGCCGGCTACCGCCACCAGGAAAACCTGATCTACGGCCGCTTCCTGTATGTCGACGACCTGGTGGTCGAGTCCTCCGCGCGCGGCAGCCGCTGGGGCGCCCAGTTGCTCGGCGCACTGGACGATCTGGCGCGGGCCACGGACTGCGCCCGGCTCGTGCTCGATACCGGGCTGGGCAACGCGCTGGCGCAGCGCTTTTACTTCCGGCAGGGCCTGTTGACCAGCGCCATCCGGTTCAGCAAACCCTTGAAAGGAACCACCCCATGAGCATTCTTCGCATCCGCTGCAGCCCGCGGGGGCTGGACTCGGAAAGCTATCGGCTGTCGCAGCGCATCGTCGAGCGCCTGCTGCAGGCCCGTCCGGCCGGCGGCATGGACGTCGTCGAGGTCGATGCCACTGCCCTCGCCCATGCGGACAGCGACTACGCGAGCGCCCTGGCCGCGCCCGCGGACCCCGGCGCCGACGTGCTTGGACGCGGGTCGCTGAAGGCGTCCGACGACATGATCCGGATGCTGGAAGACGCCAGCCATATCGTGATCGCCACGCCCATGCACAACTTCACCGTGCCTTCGGCGCTGAAGGCCTGGCTGGACCATGTCGTCCGCGTGCGCAACACGTTCCACATCACCCCGCAGGGCAAGGTGGGCCTGCTGGCGGACCGGCCCGTCTACGTGGCGATTGCCTCCGGGGGCGCGTTCCGTGGCGACGATGCGCGGCAACCCGACTTCCTGACGCCCTATCTGCGGCACGTGCTGGCCACCATCGGCCTGACGCAGGTGACGTTCCTGGCCGTGGAAGGCACCGCGCGCGGTCCCGAGTGGCTCGCGCAGGCCCGCCGGGAGGCGGCGCTTGCGCTGGACCGCATTCCGTTCGCGGCCGCCGTGCCGGAAATGACCGCCTGAGCGCGTGGCGGCCGCAACGCGCAGTCCGGCTGTCCGCGGATACCAGCCGGATGGCGGCCGCCTGCCCTGCCGCCGGGGGGCAGGCGCAACCCATTCTGGCGATACGATCGCGCCGCATTGACACCCGCGATTTAGCCGCTCTACGCTAGGCCGCACTTGCGGTCCAACAGGGGTGTCGTCCTGCCCCGGCGCACCACGGTGCGGGAGGCGTGTCATGACGCTGTGCAGGTCAGGAACCATCGCGTGCGCGCTGCTGTGGCTGGGTTTGCTGGTCCCGGCCGCATCGCAGGCGGCATGCAGCGACAAGACCCTGCGCGGGATGGCGGACGCGGGGCGCAGCGTGGCGACGATCGCCAAGCGCTGCGGCATGACGGTTGCGGCCGTGAAGGACCGCCTGGGAACGGGCGAGGCGAAGTCCAAGCGGGCGCAGCCCGACACCCCGCCGCCCGCCCGCACCCCGCCTGCCGCCGAGGCACCGCCGTCGCCCGCGGCCTCGTCCGCCAGCGGGTCAAAATCCGCCGCAAAGTCGTCCGCAAATCCGGCCGCAAAACCATCGGCAAACCCGGCCGCCAAGCTTGCGCCGGAACCCCAGCCCCATCCGCCCGGCACCGTGCTGGAGCTGTGCGGGTGCTACGGCAACATGCAGTACGGCTTTACCGAGTCGAATGCGCAATGCCTGAGCGGCAAGGCCGTGGCGACGCGGTGCCCGGGGTATTGCCCGGTGAACCGGTCGCCATGGCGGCGCATCTGCAGCTGAGCATCAATCGGCCGCACTGGGCTCCGGCTGGCGCGGGCGCGCATGCACCTGGTCGATGCGCAGGCCATCGCGCCGCGTCACTTCAAAGCCCCAATCGCGCAGCATCACGATGTCGCCCGCGTCCGGAATCCGGCCGCCCGCGCGCAGCAGGCAACCGGCAAGCGTGGCATCGGGATAGTCATCGGCAAGCGCCGGCGCAGCGAGCAGGCGCGCGGCTTCGTCCACCGACAGGCGCCCGCCCAGCAGCCAGGAACCGTCCGACAGCTGCATGGCCTCGGGCAGGTCTTCCCGATGTTCGGGCAGGTCGCCCGCCACCGCCGTCAGCACGTCCAGGGGCGTGACCAGGCCCTCGCACACGCCGTGTTCGTCCACCACGATCAGCATGTGGTCGCGCGAGGCGCGCAGTTCGTCCAGCACCTTGAGCACGGGCGTGGTCTCCAGCACGTAGCGCGGCTCGCGCGCCAGTTCAACGAGGTCGACCGGCCCCGGGTTCTGCAGCAGCGGCAGCACGTCCTTGAAGTGCAGCACGCCCAGCACGTTGGCCGGATCGCCCGCGCACAACGGCAGGCGCGAGTGCCCGCTGGAGAATTTGCGGACGATGCGGTCGGGCGTGTCGGCCACGTCGAGCCAGATCACGTCGCCGCGCGGGACCATGATGGCGCGCACGTCGCGGGCGCCGATGGACAGCACGCGCTCGATCATCGAGCTTTCCTCCGGCGCGAACGCGGGCTCGTCGCCCGCCCCGTCGACCAGGGCCACGACATCATCCACTTGCGACATCGGCTGGCCGGCGCGTCCGCCGCGCAAGAGGCGCAGCACGGCCTGCGCCGTGCGCTGGCGGCGGCCCAGGGCGTGCGTGCCGCGGGCACGGTTACGGCGGGCGAGCTGGTTGCAAAGCTCGATCAGGATGGAGAAGCCGATGGCCGCGTACAGATACCCCTTGGGCACATGGAAGCCCAGGCCCTCGGCCACCAGACTGAAGCCGATCATCAGCAGAAGGCCGAGGCACAGGATCACCACCGTCGGGTGGCGGCCGACGAAGGCCATCAAGGGGCGGCTGGCGACCATCATGACGGCCATCGCCACGACCACGGCGATCATCATGATGCTCAGGTCCTGCACCATGCCCACGGCGGTAATGACCGAGTCCAGCGAGAACACGGCGTCCAGCACCACGATCTGCAGAATGACCTGCCAGAAGACGGCGTGCTGGGGCTTTTGCGCCGAGTCATGGCTGGCGCTGCCTTCGACGCGCTCGTGCAGCTCCATCGTGCCCTTGAAGAGCAGAAAGGCCCCGCCCAGGATCAATATCAGGTCCCTTCCGGAAATTTCCGCGCCCAATACCGTAAAGAGCGGCGCCGTCAGCGTCACCACCCAGGCGATGCTGGCGAGCAGGCCCAGGCGCATCACCAGCGCCAGCGTCAGGCCGATCAGGCGCGCGCGGTTGCGCTGTTCGGGCGGCAGCTTGTCCGCCAGGATGGCGATGAACACCAGGTTGTCGATACCCAGCACAATCTCAAGCACGACCAGCGTCGCCAGGCCAAGCCAGGCGGTGGGGTCGGACATCCAGTCGAAAATCATCAGGTTTCCACGGAAAACGTGAGGCCGCGCGCAACGGGTGCGCGGCGGCGGAAAAGGGAAATGTCGAATGCGTGCCGCACAGGCGGCGACCCCAGCGGGCGCGGCGGCGCGCGGCCGCCCAGGCGCGGGGTGGCCGCCATGGCGATGAGGGGAACGGCGCGCGGCCAGGCATCGCTTGCCGCGGCAAAATCGGGAGGGAACGTCGGGCGCCGGCAGTCAGGATGCGGCGCCCTGCTAGAAGGGGGTTCGTCGTTCATAGATGGCGGATGGCGCCGGGCTGCCGGGGCAGCACAAGGCCGGACGCTCCGCCGTGCTCTCTTGCTTACGGGAAACTGAATACTACCTGAAATCTAGACCCGCCTGCGCGGACCTGGCCGGATCGCCGTTTGAAGGCGGGCCCCGGACCCGTCGCGCGCGGTGGCGGCCAGGGGCGTCAGGTTACGGCGCATCCCTCTGTGCCCTTCGCCACTTTTTCGCGCTGCGCGGCCGGATGGTCCGGTTTGGGCTGGCTGGTCTTGCGGACATCCGCCTCGGCCGTCTTGGTCTGGGCGACCAGCGTTTTCTCGACGGTTTGCGCCGACACGGACGTCGCGAGCAGGCAGGTCAGCGCAGCGGCGCAAAGATACATCTTTCGGGTCTTCATGATGGCTCCTTCATCGGCAACGGTGGCCCGGCGGCGGCCACGCCAGAGGAACCTGGCGCGTCGCCCTGACGCGGGATCGGCAGACACACAGGGGCAAGTCGCGTGCCTGAGCCCTGGCCGGGGATCCCGCTAATACGACGCAGGTACGAGGCAGGTACAATCACGGTCGCCGCATCCGCAACGGATGCGCGGCCGCGACGCCGTCGCGGTGTTGGATGGACCCGGCTTGCCGGGTGGCTCGGCCGGGCGCCTATCCCTCGGACAACCCTCAAGCACCCCAGGGCGTTCGCCCAACCCTGACGCGCACGCCGCGCAGCGCGACCACGCCCCGCTTGCTCAATTCAACTTACCCAATCCATGACAGTTCTTTCCAGATTGCGCCGTGAATGGATGGCCAATCCGCGCGCAGACATTCTTTCGGGCGTGCTGGTCGCGCTTGCCCTGATCCCGGAAGCCATCGGCTTTTCGATCATCGCGGGCGTGGACCCCGGCGTGGGGCTGTATGCCTCGTTTTCCATCGCGCTCATCATTGCGTTCACGGGCGGGCGGCCCGGCATGATTTCGGCGGCGACCGCGGCCGTGGCCGTCCTGGTCGCGCCGCTGGTGCGCGAACACGGCATCGGCTATCTGTTCGCCGCCACGGTCCTCATGGGGCTGTTGCAGATCGTGGCCGGCTTCCTGCGGCTGGACCTGCTGATGCAGTACGTCTCCCGTTCCGTGGTGACGGGCTTTGTGAACGCGCTGGCCATCCTGATCTTCACGGCGCAGCTGCCGCAGCTGATCGGCGTGACATGGGTCACCTACGCCATGGTCGCGGCCGCGCTGGCCGTCATCTACCTGCTGCCCAGGCTCACCACCGCGGTGCCGTCGCCGCTGGTGGCCATCATCGTGATGACGGCCGTGTCCATCTATGCCGGCCTGGACGTCAACAAGGTGGGCGATATGGGCGCCCTGCCCTCCACCCTGCCCGCGTTCATGATTCCGGACGTGCCCTTCACGCTGGAGACGCTGCGCATCATCCTGCCGTACTCGCTGACGATGGCGGCGGTCGGGCTGCTGGAATCGATGATGACGGCGCAGATCGTCGACGACATGACCGATACGCCCAGCGACAAGCGACGCGAATGCAGGGGCCAGGGCATCGCCAACCTCGTCACGGGCTTTCTGGGGGGGATGGGCGGATGCGCCATGATCGGGCAGTCCGTCATCAATGTCCGCTCCGGGGGCCGGACCCGCCTGTCCACCTTTGTGGCCGGCGTGTTCCTGCTGTTCCTGATCGTGGCGCTGGGCCCGCTGGTGGCGCAGATTCCCATGCCGGCGCTGGTGGCCGTGATGATCATGGTGTCGATCGGCACGTTCAACTGGCGATCGATCCGCAACCTGGGCTCGCACCCCTGGCAGTCGTCGGTGGTCATGCTGGCCACCGTGGCCGTGGTGGTGTGGACCCACGATCTGGCCCGCGGCGTCCTGGTCGGGGTGGTGCTGAGCGGTCTGTTCTTTGCCAGCAAGGTGAAAGGACTGCTCGGCATCGCCACGTCGCTGTCCGACGATGGCCGCACCCGTACCTACCGGGTCTCGGGGCAGGTCTTCTTTGCGTCGGCGTCCCGGTTTTCCGCGGCGATCGACTTCCATGAGGCCGTGGACCGCGTCGTCATCGACCTGACGGATGCGCATTTCTGGGACATTTCGGCCGTGGGTGAACTGGACAAAGTGTCGCTCAAGCTGCGCCGGGCCGGCCGGCAGGTCGACGTGGTGGGACTGAATCAGGCCAGCGCGACCCTGGTCGGCCGCTACGCGCAGCCGGGCGCCAGCGCGGGGCATTAGGCCACATCCGGGCCGGCCGCGCACCCACGCGCGCGGCCGCAGGCGATCGCGCACATAGTTTGTTACGTGGCGGGCACGCCGCTTGCTCCATCCGGCAGATCGTAACCGCCGGAGTTTTCATGCCCGCTTCGCATTACATCGACGCCACGACGCTGACGGTGCTGTCGGTCAATACCCACAAGGGCTTCACCAGCTTCAACCGCCGCTTCATGCTGCACGATCTGCGTGAAGCGCTGCGCACCGCCGCGCCGGACGTGGTCTTCCTGCAGGAGGTCCTGGGCGAACACCAGACCCACGCGGAAAGGCATGAGTCCTGGCCGGACCAGTCGCAGTACGAATTCCTTGCCGACACGCTGTGGACGGATTACGCCTACGGCCGCAACGCCGTCTATCCCGAAGGCCACCACGGCAACGCCATCCTGTCGCGCTATCCGATCGAAACCCATCAGAACCACGACGTGAGCGTTGATGGCCACGAAGGCCGCGGGCTGTTGCACTGCGTGCTGCGCCCGCCGTCCCTCGCCTCGCCGGTGCACGCGATCTGCGTGCATCTGGGCCTGCTGGAACGCCATCGGGGCGCGCAACTGCGCCAGTTGTGCGAACTGGTCACTCACGGGGTGCCGCAAGACGAGCCGCTGCTCATCGCGGGCGACTTCAACGACTGGCGCCTGCGCGCGGACACGCTGATGCGCGACTGCGGGACGCGCGAGGTGTTCACCTCGCGGCTGGGCCGCCCCGCCCGGACGTTCCCGGCGCGCTGGCCCCTGCTGCGGCTGGACCGCATCTATGTGCGCGGCGTGCGCGACTGGCAGCCGGTGCCGCTGGCGTCTCGCGTGTGGTCGCGCCTTTCCGATCATGTGCCTATCTGCGCGGAGATTGCGCTATGAACCTCGGCTGGCGTGAAAACAACCGATATACCTTGCTGGAAAACGGCACGGAGTACTTTCCTGCCGTCGTGGAGGCCGTCGACGCCGCGCAGAGCGAGGTGCTGGTGGAAACCTTCATCCTGTTCGACGACGCCGTCGGCCAGGAAATCCAGCAAGCCCTGATCCGGGCCGCCCGGCGCGGCGTCAGCGTGGATCTCCTGGTGGATGGCTACGGGTCCGACGAGCTCAGCGACGCCTTCATCGGCGCCATGACCGAGGCCGGCGTGCGCTTTCATGTGTTTGACCCGCGGCCGCGCTTTCTGGGCGTGCGCACGAACGTCTTCCGGCGCATGCACCGCAAGATCGTGGCGGTGGACCGGGAACGCTCTTTCATCGGCGGCATCAATTTTTCGGCGGATCACCTGCCCGAATACGGCCCCGAGGCCAAACAGGACTATGCCGTCCTGGTCGAAGGGCCGCTGGCTGCCGACATCGCCGACTATGCGCGCGCCGCGCTGGGCGAAGGCCGGCGACGGTTGCGGCGGCGCCCTGCGCGGCTGGACCCCCTGCCCGCCGGAGATGGCGGCGGCCGCCTGGTGGTGCGCGACAACGACAGCCATCGCAGCGACATCGAACGCTATTACCGCGCGGGCGTGCGCTCGGCGCGGTCCGATGTGCTCATCGCCAATGCGTATTTCTTTCCCGGCTACCACCTGCTGCGCGATCTGGTCAAAGCGGCCCGCCGCGGCGTGCGCGTGCGGCTGCTGCTGCAGGGCGAACCCGACGTGCTCGTCGCCCGCCTGGCGGCGTCGATGCTCTACGACTACCTGATGGACTCGGGCGTGCAGATCTATGAATACTGCAAGCGCCCGCTGCACGGCAAGGTGGCGTGCGTGGACGACGACTGGTCGACGATAGGCTCCAGCAACCTGGACCCCCTGAGCCTCGCGCTGAACCTGGAGGCCAACGTGGTGGTGCGCGACGCCTCGCTGAACGCCGACCTGCGCCAAAGCCTGGACCGGCTGATCGCGGAGGACTGCCGGCCGGTGGAAATGCCCAAGAATTCGCGGCGCCGGCTGCGCCGCCTGTGGCTGGGCGTGGTGGTGTTCCACTTCCTGCGGCGCTTCCCCGCCTGGGCCGGCAGCCTGCCCGCGCACAAGCCGCATCTGCAGACGGTCAGCCCAGACACGGGCCGGGAGACGGCATGAAGATTCTCCATACGTCGCCCATGCGGGCCTTGCGCCGTCGCTGGCCCCGCATCAAGCGCGTCCTGCCCGTGCTGGTGCTGATCGTGGTGGCCGCCCTGCTGTATTACTTCGGCCGCTCGGTGGACTGGCCGCAGGTCTGGGTCGCGATGCGCAAGATCCCGGGCCAGACCATCGCGATCGCGGGCGGGCTGGTGGTCGCGGGCTACCTGGCCTACGGCAGCCTGGACCTGCTGGGCAAAAAGTACACGCGCCACAACCTGCCCGCGCCCAAGGCGCTGGGCGTGGCGATGCTGAGCTACGCGCTGAACCTGAACCTGGGTGTGCTGGTGGGCGGTCTGGGTGCGCGTCTGCGCCTGTACACGCGGCTGGGCTGCCGCAAGTCCGTCGCGACCCGCGTGGCCCTGTTTGCCGCGGCCTCCAACTGGATCGGCTACGCCTGGCTGGCCGGGGCGCTGTTCGCGCTGGGCGTGGTCCCGGTGCCGGACGGCTGGGAAATCGGTTCGGGCATGCTGCGGCTACTGGGTGTGGGACTGCTTGCCCTGGGTATCGCCTATGTGGCGACCTGCGCGCGGGCGAAGCAGCGCAGCGTGACCTGGATGGGGCACCACATCGCGCTGCCGCGTGCGCGCATGGCGGTGGCCCAGTGCGCCGTGGCGGCGTTGTCCTGGTCCATCATGGGGGCCATCGTCTACGTGTTGCTGCAAGGCAAGGCGAGCTATCCCGCCGTGCTGGGCATCCTGCTGTGCACCAGTTTCGCGTCGGTCATCACGCGCGTGCCGGGCGGGCTGGGCACGACGGAAGCCATTTTCGTGGCCGCACTGGGTTCGCAGATTCCGCCGACCGAGGTGCTGGGCGCCGCGTTGGCGTACCGCGCGGTGTATGCGTTGGCGCCGCTGTGCCTGGCACTGGCGGCCTATCCCCTGATCGAGTTGCGGCTGGGCATGCGGCGGCGCAAGGACGAGGCCGCTCCCCCCACGCAGGTGCGGCGTTCGCTTTGAGGCCCCTATGAGTCATCCGCAAACCCAGACATCCGGCACGGTCGCCGCCTATCCGCGGCGCGCTGGCGCATCCGAACACGAAATCGCTTCCCAGGAAGCCCTGGCCTTGCGGCTGGCGGCGCTGCTGGGCCGGCGTTTCACGCCAGGCTTTCGGCCGACGCGCAACCGCGGCGAGCCCCCGCCCTATTACGTGCCGGACCGCAGCATCACCAGCCTGGCCCGCGCCAGCAAGCTGGGCATCGCGCGCGCCGCCGACCTGTTCGGCGGCGTGACCCCGCACGCCTTCGTGGCCACGAAGACCATCACCCATGGCCTGGTGGACGCCCAGGCCAAGGCGCCGCAGGGGTGGGTCCGCAGCCTGGGCGAGGCGCTGAGCGAGGTTGTTCTGTCCGGATTCAGCGCCTTTACGCTGGACGACGCCCATCGGGCCGGCGAACGGCTGCTCAGGCGCGGAGCGTTGCGCCTGAAGCCCGCCGACGCCACCGCGGGCCGCGGCCAGATCGTCGTGCGCGACGCGCGCGAACTGCAGGCCGCGCTGGCCGGTCAGGACGCCGCGTCGGTGCGCCGGCTGGGCCTGGTGCTGGAGGAAGACCTGGCGCAGATCGAAACCTACAGCGTCGGCTGGGTGCGCGTGGGCAGGCTGGAGGCGTCCTATGTGGGCACGCAGTGCCTCACCCCGGACAACAACGGCGTGCCCGTCTATGGCGGTTCGACGCTGATGCTCGCCCGCGGCGGTTTTGACCAGTTGCGGGCGTTGGACCTGTCCGGCGAGCAACGGCAAGCCGTGGACCTGGCCTGCCGCTACGACACGGCGGTGTCCACCGCCTATCCGGCATTTTTCGCGTCGCGCCGCAATTACGACGTCGCCATCGGCCGCAATGCCCAGGGCGCGCCCCGCGCGGGCGTGCTCGAACAATCCTGGCGCGCGGGCGGCGCCAGCATCGCCGAGATCGCCGGGCTGCAGGCCTTCATGCTGTCGCCATCGCTCAAGCATGTCGCGGCGTTCACGCGGGAACGCTACGGGCCAGACGAGCCCGAGCCGACCTCGCAGCACCATGTGTATCGCGGCGAAGATTCCGCCGTCGGTATGATCACCAAATCGGGGGGCATCCTGGAGGAAACCCATGGCCGCACTTAGCGACCCGATCGACATCGAAGTGGCGGACCAGCGCCTGGCCGGCACGTTTCTCACGCCCGAAAGCAAGGTGCCCGGCGTGCTGTTCATACACGGCTGGGGCGGCGACCAGAAATTCGACCTGGCGCGGGCCAAGGGCATCGCGGCGCTGGGCTGCGTGTGCCTGACGTTTGACCTGCGCGGCCACGCCGCCACGCAGGCCCAGCAGATGCAGGTCTCGCGCGACGACAACCTGCGCGACGTCATGGCCGCCTACGACCGGCTGGCGTCCCACCCGTCGCTCGACAGCGGCTCGGTGGCGGTGGTGGGCAGCAGCTACGGCGGTTACCTGGCCGCCATCCTGAGCGGGCTGCGCCGCGTGCGCTGGCTGGCGCTGCACGTGCCCGCGCTGTATCGCGACGATGAATGGATGCTGCCCAAGAACCAGCTCAACCGCGAGACGCTGCGCGCCTATCGCAATACCCACGTCGAACCCGAAAGCAACCGCGCGCTGGCGTCCTGCGCCACGTTCACGGGCGACGTGCTCATCGTGGAGGCCGAGCATGACATCTACATTCCGCACTCCACGATCATGAGCTATCGGTCGGCGTTCCGGCGCTCGCATTCGCTGACCCACCGCATCCTGGACGGCGCGGACCATGCCTTGAGCGACAAGGCTTCGCAGCAGGCCTACACGTCGATCCTGGTGAACTGGGTGACCGAGATGGTCATGGGTGCGCGCGTCGGGCGGCCCCGGCCGGTGCCCTGAACCGGGCGCCGCGGCGCAGATGGCTCACTGCTTTTTCTCTGGCGTCGACTTCTCTGGCGTCGACTTCTCGGGCGACAACAGGTCCGATAGCGCGTTGCCCAGCTCTTTCACCGCACCCGCGACGCCTTCGGCGGCGCCCTCCGCGCCCACGCCGATGGCATGGCCGAAGCCTTGCGCGACCTGGGCCGAGAAGCCGCGCGTGACGGAGAACTTTGGATTGTCCAGCCGGCCGGACAGCGCGAATTCGAAGCGCACCGTGCCGCTCTTGTCCTTGAGCGCCGCCAACACCGCCTTGCGCGGCAGGCTGAAGAGGCTGCCGTCCCCGCTGAATTTCAGGTTGTGCAGCGCGACCGTGCCCGACGCCTTCAACTCGCGCTCGACGATGGAGGTCTTCATGTCCAGGTCCATCGAGCCGCCCGACAGCGATCCGGCGCCATTCTCGGCCAGGTACGGCGCGGCGTAGCGGATATCCATATTGCGCGCCGCCACGGTCATGTCGGCGTCCGCGCCGCCCACGACGACCTTGCCCTGCGCGCGCACGGTCGCCTCGCCGTTGCGGTTGTCCTGGACGGTGCCGCTGAATGCCATGTCGCTGGCCGACCCGTCGCCCGGAATCACCAGCGGCTGCAGGCGCGCCTGCACCGCAGTGAAGGGAATACGGTGCGGGGGCTTTGACACCGCACCGTCCAGGTATTCCAGGCGCCCGTCGCGCAGGATCAATTCATCGACGTGGACGGGACCATCGCGCCGCGACCTGCCTGCGCCGCCATCGCCCGCCCGAAGCGCGGCCTGCAACGCCGGCGCGATCTGCATGACGCCATCCGGACTGCGCACGACGGCAAAGTCGAAGCCTTCGACGACGATGCTTTTGAACACGGCCTCGCGCCGCAGGAAGGCCGTCCATTCCGGCTCGAGCTCGACGCGGCGCGCGCGCGCGCCCGGCTGGCCGGAAGCGCCAGTCACGGCGACATCGGTCAGCACGACCTGCCGCAGCCCGACCTGCACATTGCCGACCTGGCCGCGCGGCCCGAGGATGCTGGCGATGCGCTGCTCGACCACGCGGGTCGCGGCCAGCGCCAGGACGCCGAGCACCGCGGCGATCAGGAGCAGGATGGCCAGGGCCGTGCCCCAGCGCGACCGGCCGCGCGCGGCGGCTGCATTCGAACTCATTGCGGCTTCCGTAGTTGGGTGGGAAAGCGTTGGGTGGGAAAGCGTTGGGTGGGAAAGCGGCACCATGCGCGCCGCCTTCCCTGCACCATAGCGAGGCGCGGCGCGCGGCGCAACCCGAGCATCGTCCGGGATGCGCAATCTTTCATCAATGGCCGAAAAGGATGAGGCCGGCCGAAGCGTTCGTGATGATCCGGCTCATGCAATCTGGTCTCTCCGCCACGACAGGCGCCAGTAGCGCTCGGGATGGGGCGCCCCTTGCGCCGCGGCCGCCGGCAATGCCGCCTCGTCGATGTTGCCCGCCAGGCAGTTCCTTGCCGCCCGCGCGCGATCTCGCGCGCGGGCCATGTCGACCTGCGCCGCGACGTCGATCGGCGATGCCAGGATATGCCGCCGCAGCAACGAGGCCAGCCGTTCCTGGACGACACCGGGTTCGCCGTCAGCCACCTCTTCATAAGTGATCCACTCGACGCGCTGGAACAGCGCGCGGATGGTCAGGCAGGCATCGGATACGCGCACATGGGCCGCGCGGCCCAGCCCCAGCGGCATCAGGATGACGCGCGGCCGCAGCGCGGAAAGGGCCGCGGCCAGGGCGCCCGTCAGCCGCCCCTCTTCCCCGCTGACCAGGTACTGCCCGTCCAGCAGATCCATCTGCGCACCGCGCACGCCCAGCAGGGACAAGGCCCGATCGCTGAGCGCATGGCGGGCCTGCACGGCCTGGCGGCCGCTCGTGAACCCGCGGCTGCGGTCCGCATCGCTCACATGCCCGGCCAGCAACGGCATGCCCGAATACACCGTGAGCACGGTGCTGTCGGGGCGTGCCGCGAGCAGGCCCGCGCAACTGGCCGCGGCGTCGTTGAAATGAGGGGATACCGCAACCAGTCTGCCTTCGCGGAGCATGCCAACCTCTCTTTGTCCGGGCCTACCAGTAGGGGGGCTGGTTGTAATACTGATGGATGCCGCGCGCCCAGGTCTCATCGGCCATGCTCGGCCAATTGTCCTTGTCAAAGCCCTCGGCATTCTTGAGCACCTCCTTGGCCACATTCAGCACGAAGCACTTGCGGTCGGTATCCAGCGTCAGCGCGCTCCACGGAATGGCGTAGAGCTTGTCGCCGATACCCAGGACGCCGCCGCGCGACAGCACCGCGTAGGCGATGCGCCCGTGCGGCACGTCCAGCATGATGTCCTGGATGCTGCCCAGCGACTCGCCGGCGGGGTTGTAGACGTCATTGCCTTCCAGCGTGCCGGCCGCCATGATCTGCGGGCCCGGGCCGCTCGGATCGCGCTTCGGTCCGCCCACGATCCGGGTCTCGCCCTGCGCCTGACCGGCGCCGGCCGTTGTCGGGTTCATCGTCTGGTTCATGGTGTGTCTCCTTGGATGACCGCTTCCCCGCAAGCCATGTGCCATGCCTGTGTCCGTGGCCGGCGGGCAGCGTTTCTGGCTTCTCGTCCTCCAAAACCGGCCGGGGCCGGCCCCGTGCGCTGACGGGACCGGCCCCGGCCGGCCGATTGCGCGCGCCGCGCGCGTCAACGACGCCTGCCGTGGTCGGACATCATGCAGATGCCCGCGAGCACGCCGATCAGCGCCGCGCCGGCAATGCTTTTCCACGCGTTTTCATGGACGTACTCGTCCGTGGCGTGCGACACCTCGCGCGCACGGTTCCAGGCGGCGCGCTCCCAGCCGCGGGCATGGTCGCGCGCCGCGTCGAGCTGCTGCTTGAGCTTGTCGCGCGCGGCCTCGATTTCCGTGCCGCTGTAGCTGGCGGTGCTGCGCAGCAGATCCTCGGTGCCCGATATCAGATCGCGCATCGTCCGTGAGGACGTGTCCGACGAGTCAAACATGTCGCGCAGCCTATCTCGCTTGTTCATATGTTCTCCTTTTGAAAAAAAGTGGCGGACCGTTGCCCGGCGGCAAGGCGCTCGCGGGATGCCTCCGCAAGCCGCATGCCATGCCCGGACCGGTCACGCCCGGTCATAGCCGGTCGATGCCCGGCGTCTGCTGCGGGTCCACGCCCGGCATGGGATTGGGAATGCTGTCGGGGGGCCAGCGGCCCTTGTCGTCCTTGCCCGATCCGGGGGGCTTGGGCTGGGGCTGCTCGGCAGGCGCCTGATCGGGGGCACGCTGCCCGCCCTGCCCGGGTGTTGGGGTATCCGTCCCTGCGGGGTTTGCCATGGTGTGCTCCTGACTTGTGGGTGGCCGGGAATTGCTGCAACACCCCGGCAGCAACCGCCGTTCCCGCCGAGCGTGGCAAATTGGGTGCATGGCCGCGGCTAAAAATTACAAAGCGGCACGGCAATGAAAGGCGGCCCCGGGCCCTTTCCCCCTTTGGACGAGCGCCATTCTGCTGCACTGCGCAATTTCTGCGTTACGGGGCGGTTTGGGCACGCGGCTTGCGTAAGGGAAGGCCTCGGCGTCATCGCGATCGAATCGCTCTATTCGCGACCGCGGCCAAATCACCTGGAGCAAGGCATGGCAAAGACAAGAACCCTGATCGCGGCGGGAGAAGCCTTCCCCCTGGCCAAAACAGGCGGCCTGGGAGATGCCATTACCGGCATGGCGCGCGCACTGGTAGAAGCGCGGATGCCCCTGACCGTGCTGTTGCCGGCCTATCGGGGCGTGCGGGCCAAACTCAATCGAGTGCGTACCGTGGCGACCCTGCAGGACCTGCCGGGCGGGCCCGCCGTGCTTCTGGAGGGCAAGTGCCCGCAATCGGGGCTGGATTACCTGATCCTGGAAAACGACGCCCTGTATGACCGCGGCGGCCTGTATGCCGACGAGAACGGGCGCGAACACCCGGACAATGGCCTGCGCTACGCCGCGCTGTCGCACGCCGCGGTGCGCGTGGCCGCGGGCCTGCCCGGCCTGGTGCGCCCCACCCTGGTGCATGCGCACGACTGGCACGCCGGCCTGGTGCCGCTGCTGCTGCGCGCGGCCAACCTGCCCGACGTGAAGAGCGTGGTGACGATCCACAATCTGGCGTTCCAGGGCCTTTTCCCGATGTCGTGCGCGGATGAGTTCGGCGTGCCCGAGTGGGCGCGCAACGACGATGGCGTCCAGGCCTGGGGCCAGATCAATTTCCTGAAGGCCGGCATCCGCTATGCCGACCGCGTCACGACGGTCAGCCACACCTACGCCCGCGAAATCATGACCCCCGCCTTCGGCTGCGGCCTGGACGCGCTGCTGCGCAGCCGCGCCGACGACCTGCTGCCGATTCCCAACGGCATCGACGACGTGCTGTGGAACCCCGCGCGCGACCCGTACCTGCGCAGCCACCGCTATTCGGTGCGCGACATGACGAACAAGATCCACTGCAAGGCGGCGTTGCAGCGCGAATTCGGCCTGCGGCCAGACCCGGGCGCCACCGTGCTGGGCATGGGCAACCGGCTGACCGAGCAGAAGATGGCCGACGTGGCGGTGCATGCGCTGCCCGAAGCGCTGGATCGGCACCCCGGATTGCAGATCGTCATCCTGGGCCAGGGCGACCACCGCCTGGAGGAAGCGCTGAAGGACATCGCGCGCCGCTACCCCGGCCGCTGCGGCGTCCACATCGGCTACGACGAAGGCATCGCGCATCGCCTGCACGCCGGGTCGGACATCCTGCTGCACGCCAGCCGCTTCGAGCCCTTCGGCCTGACGCCGCTCTACGCCATGCGCTACGGCACCTTGCCGATCGGATCGCGCGTGGGCGGGATGGCAGACACCATCCAGGACCCGGGCGCGCGCGCGCCGCTGTCCGCCATGGCATCGGCCAACGGCCTGCTGTTCGAAGGCGATACGCCCGAGGCCATGAGCGCCGCCATTGAACGCGCGCTCGACCTGCGCGCGCACGGCATCCTCTGGCGGCTGATGCAGCGCAATGCGATGAACGCCGACTTCGGCTGGCGTTCGGCCGTGAGCCTCTACGCCAGCCTCTACCGCTCGCTGGTGGAGCCGGAATACCGCGACGCGGCGCCCGCGCCGGCCGTGCAACCGGCCAGCGTCTCCGCGGTCAACCGCCGCCCGCAGCGCACGAGTGGCGCCATGCCAGCCGCCATCTGACAAGGAGCGAGCCCGGTGCCCCATCCCACCGTCCCCGCGCCCTCCCGCGCACCCACACGCATCTACCACGCCCGCCAAGGCCTGGATGGCGCACACGCCGCCATCCAGGCCTTGTGCAAGCGGCTTGCGCAGCGCGGCTTCAACGCCGTCCTGCTGCCGGCGCCCTGGTTGACAGGGACGGAACCGGGAACGCAAGCCGCGCCCCTCCCTGGCCCCCGGGCCGCGCAGGACGCCGACAAGACACGGGTCGACAGCGACGAGACACCCATCACGCAATGGTTCACACAAGTGTCGGCGCAGTTGGCCGAACACGGCCTGGCCCTGTATGTGGACGTGGTCCTGGACCGCAGCGCGCGCGACGCCGTGGAAACCACCGCCGCGCCGGGCTGGTACCGCTCGCTACATGAGGAGCCGGCGCGCGATCCGCGCGTCAGCGTCGAAGAGCGCGGCGTCATGCATCTGCCCGACGGCCCGCTGCCCCCCGGTTTCCTGGCGTCCTGGACCGAACGGCTGCTTGCCTGGACCGCCAGCGGCGTCAAGGGCCTGGTCTTTCAGGCGCCCCACCGCCTGCCCGCGCCGGCCTGGCGCGAGCTGGGGGCCGCGCTGCGCGCGCAGCACCCCGACGTGCGCCTGCTGGCCTGGACGCCCGGCCTGCCGGCGGAAAGCCTGGCGAGCCTGCGCGACGCGGCGTTCGACGCCGCGTTCTCGTCCCTGCCGTGGTGGGACTTCAAGTCCTCCTGGCTGGCCGAGGAGGATGCACGCCTGCGCGCCATCGGCGAGGTGGTTGCCGCGCCGCCGCACGCGGGCGCCCTGCGGCCGTCGGAAGACGGCAGGCGCGCGCTGTGGAGCGCCGCCGTGACGGGCGACGGACTCATGCTGTCCGACGAGGACGAGCGCCGCCTGCCGGACGTGGAGGCCGCGAATCGCTGGTTCGCCGACTCGCGGTTGCGCGGTCCGCTGCGCATGCTGGGCGGACGCGACGGAAGCTGCACCGCGCTGCTGCGCGACGCGGGCGACGGCGCGACGCTCGCGCTCGCGATCAACCCGTCCGACACCGGCGAGGCCGCCATGGACTGGGATGCGCTGGCGCCGCTGCTGCCCCCCGCGGACGTCGTCCCCTTCACCCCGCCGGCGGGCTTGCAGGCGCAGGCCCGGGCGCTGGAAGCCGGCGAGTGCGCCATGCTGTCGTTCCAGTCCACCGAGCCGGTCCGCGAGGCCGTGCGCCACCACCGCACCCGCGCCGACGATCTGGCGACGCAACGCATCGCGCTGGAAAACATCAGCCCGGCGGTCGATGGCGGCGTTTACCCAGTCAAGAGCATTCCGCATGCGCGCATCGTGGTGCAGGCGGATATTTTCATGGACGGCCACGACCAGCTTGCGGCCGAAGTGCGCTGGCGCGCCAAGGACGAGGCGCGCTGGCACAGCGTGCCCATGACCCGCGGCATGAACGACCGCTGGGAGGCAGACTTCCGGCCCCGCCGCGTCGGCGCCCACGAGTTCGTCGTCGCGGCCTGGTTCGACGCCTGGCGCACGTTCTGCCACGACATCGAGGTCAAACACCAGGCGGGCCGCGACCTGAGCCTGGAGATACACGAAGGACTGGCGCTGCTGCGCGATGCGCAGGCGCGCGCGCAGGCCGGAACGCCGCCGGGCGCAGATGCCGGGCCGGTGCACGATGCGCTGGCCGCATTCGCGCACGCCGATCTGGCGCATCCTGAACCGCCCACCCCGGAACAGGTGGCGCTGCTGCTCGATCCGGCGCTGGCGCGGGCGATGCGCGAGCTGGACGACCGCCCTTTCGAAGCCGTGACCGCCATCGCCTACCCCGTCTGGGTGGACCGCAGCCAGGCCGTCCATTCGGCCTGGTACGAGCTCTTTCCCCGGTCGCAGGCCGCCGAGCCCGGCCGGCACGGCACGTTCGCCGACGTGATCGCCCGCCTGCCCGACGTGCGCGAGATGGGCTTTGACGTGCTGTACCTGCCGCCCATCCATCCGATCGGGCTGCGCAACCGCAAAGGCCGCAACAACAGCCTGCGCGCCGAGCCCGGCGACGTGGGCAGCCCCTACGCGATCGGGGCGCAGAGCGGCGGCCACGACGCCATCGAGCCGCAACTGGGCACCTTGGCCGATTTTCTCGACCTGGTCGAGGCGGCGGCGCGGCATGGCATGGAGCTGGCGCTGGACTTTGCCATCCAATGCTCGCCGGACCACCCCTGGCTGGCGCAGCATCCGGATTGGTTCTCGTGGCGGCCGGACGGGTCGCTGCGCTACGCCGAGAACCCGCCCAAAAAGTACGAGGACATCGTCAACGTCGCGTTCTATGGCGGCCAGAACCGCCGCGCGCGCAAGCTGGGCCTGTGGCGCGCGCTGCGCGACATCGTGCTTTTCTGGGTCAGGCATGGCGTGCGCATCTTCCGCGTCGACAACCCGCACACCAAGCCGCTGCCCTTCTGGCAGTGGCTGATCGGCGAAGTGCACGCGCAGCATCCGGACGTCATTTTCCTGTCCGAAGCCTTTACGCGCCCGAAGATGATGTACCGGCTGGCGAAGATCGGCTTCACGCAGTCGTACACGTACTTCACCTGGCGCAATGAAAAGGCCGAGCTGGAGGAGTACCTGGAGGAAATCTCGTCGCCGCCCGCGGCGGACTTCTTCCGTCCGCACTTTTTCGTGAATACGCCGGACATCAACCCGTTCTTCCTGCAGACCTCGGGGCGGCCGGGCTTTCTGATCCGCGCGGCCCTCGCGGCGCTGGGTTCGGGCCTGTGGGGCATGTACAGCGGCTTTGAACTGTGCGAAGGCGCGCCGCTGCCGGGCAAGGAAGAGTACCTGGACTCCGAGAAGTACGAGCTGCGCCAGCGCGACTGGCACGCGCCCGGCAACATCCGGGCCGAGATCACGCGCCTGAACCAGATTCGCCACGCCAATCCCGCGCTGCAGACCCATCGCGGGCTGACGCTCACCACCAGCGGCAACGACCGCGTGCTGGCGTTCTACAAGTCCACGCCGGGCCATGGGAATGTCGTGCTGGCGGTGATCAGCCTGGATCCGTTCCAGACGCAGCCGGCGCGCGTCGAGGCGCCCTTTTGGCTGTTCGGCCAGGCCGACGCCGGACCGCTGATCGCCGAAGACCTGCTCACCGAAGGCCGCGAGACCTGGCACGAGAAGCACCGCGCCGTCACGCTGACCCCCGACCAACCCTATCGCGTGTGGCGGCTTTCGCTGCATGGATGACGCCCGCGCCCATAGCCATGATGAGTAAAACCCAACCCCTTCAGGACGATCTGCTCTGGTACAAGGACGCGGTCATCTACCAGTTGCACGTCAAGTCCTTCTTTGACTCGAACGGCGACGGGGTCGGCGACCTGCCGGGCCTGATCTCCAAGCTGGACTACATCGCCAGCCTGGGCGTCAACACGATCTGGCTGCTGCCCTTCTACCCGTCGCCGCGGCGCGACGACGGGTACGACATCGCCGATTACCGCGGCGTGCATCCGGACTACGGCACCGTCGCCGACGTGCGCAAGCTGATCCGCGCGGCGCACGCGCGCGGCCTGCGCATCATCACCGAGCTGGTCGTCAACCACACGTCGGACCAGCATCCCTGGTTCCAGCGCGCGCGGGCCGCCAAGCCCGGGTCGGCGGCGCGTAATTTCTATGTCTGGTCGGACAACGACAAAGCCTACGCCGGCACGCGCATCATTTTCTGCGATACCGAGAAGTCCAACTGGACCTGGGATCCGGTGGCCAACGCCTATTTCTGGCATCGCTTCTATTCGCACCAGCCCGATCTGAACTACGACAATCCGCAGGTGCTCAAGGAAGTGCTGTCGGTGATGCGCTACTGGCTGGACATGGGCGTGGACGGGCTGCGCCTGGACGCCGTGCCGTATCTGGTCGAGCGCGAGGGCACCAACAACGAGAACCTGCCCGAGACGCACCAGGTCCTCAAGCAGATCCGCGCCGTGATCGAAGCCGAGTACCCGGGCCGCCTGCTGCTGGCCGAGGCCAATCAATGGCCCGAGGACGCGCAGGAGTATTTCGGCGCCGGGGACGAGTGCCACATGTCCTTTCACTTTCCGCTGATGCCGCGCATGTACATGGCGATCGCGCAGGAAGACCGCTTCCCGATCACCGACATCATCCGCCAGACGCCCGATATCCCGCCCACCTGCCAATGGGCGATCTTCCTGCGCAATCACGACGAATTGACGCTGGAAATGGTGACGAGCCGCGAACGCGATTACCTGTGGAACGTCTATGCCGCCGAGCCGCGCGCCCGCATCAATCTGGGCATCCGGCGCCGGCTGGCGCCGCTGCTGGAACGGGACCGCCGCCGCGTCGAGCTCATGAACAGCCTGCTGCTGTCCATGCCCGGCACGCCGGTGCTGTATTACGGCGATGAGCTGGGCATGGGCGACAACGTGCACCTGGGCGACCGTGACGGCGTGCGCACCCCCATGCAATGGTCGCCGGACCGCAATGGCGGCTTTTCGCGGGCCGACCCCGAGCGCCTGCCGCTGCCGGTGCTGATGGGGCCGCTCTATGGCTACGAGGCGGTCAACGTGGAGGCGCAGCAGCGCGATCCGCATTCGCTGCTGAACTGGACCCGGCGCCTGCTGGCCCAGCGCGGCCAGAGCCATGCTTTCGGCCGCGGCACGCTGCAGTTCATTTTTGCCGGCAACCGCAAGATCCTGGCCTACCTGCGGCAATGGGAAGACACGACCATCCTGTGCGTGGCCAACCTGTCCAATGCCGCGCAGCCCGTGGAACTCCCCATGCAGGAGTTCGCGGGCCGGGTGCCGGTGGAGATGCTGGGCGGCACGCCCTTTCCGGCGATCGGCGAATTGCCCTACCTGCTGACGCTGCCGCCCTATGGCTTTTACTGGATGGACCTGAGCCAGGACGCCGCGCCGCCCGGTTGGCACACCACCGCGCCGGCCCAGATGCCCGAACTGGTGACGCTGGTGCTCAAGGCGCGCGGCGGCGCGGCGCTGACCGACGCGTCGCGCGCCACGCTGGAACGCGAGATCCTGCCGCAGTACCTGGCGCGCCAGCGCTGGTATCCGGGTTCCGAACCGCCCAAGCGCGCGCGGCTGGCCTACGCCACCCCGTTCGAGTCGGCCGACGGCGAATACTACTGGGCCGAGATCGAACCCGAGGACGGCGTGACCGGCATGCGGGCGCAGGCGCCCTTCGTGCTGGTCTGGGACGAAACCGCCGTCATCCAGTACGCCATCGCCCGCGTGCGCCGCGGCGCCGAGGTCGGCGTGCTGGCCGACGCCTTCCTGCAGCCCGGATTCGTGCTCAGCACGCTCAAGGCCATGCAGGCCGGCGCGGAGCTGGACGGCCGCAGCACCGGCAAGCCCGGCGACAAGCCGGGCGTCATCCGCTTCCTGCCGGAAGCGGGCCTGAAGGAGCTGGACTTCGAGGGCGACGTCGCGCTGCAGTGGCTGTCGGGCGAGCAGTCCAACAGTTCGGTCATCGTGGGCAACGAAGTCATCCTGAAGCTCATCCGCAGCGTGCAGCCGGGCGTGTCGCCCGAAGCGGAAATGACCCGCTACCTGACGCGCGCGGGTTACGGCAACATTCCTCCCCTGCTGGGCGAAGTGCAGCGCGTGGACGCGGACGGCGTCGTGCACACCCTGGCCGTCGCCCATGGCTACGTGCCCAACGAAGGCGACGCCTGGAGCTGGACGCTGGACTACCTGAAGCGCACGCTGGCCAACGCGCTGCTGGTGGGCAACACGCCCGAGGAATTCGAGGAAAGCCTGCAGGGCTATGCCGTCATGGCCACCACCATCGGCGAACGCCTGGGACAGATGCACGCGCTGCTGGCCGCGCCCACGGACGATGCGAACTTCCAGTCGCGCCCGGCCAGCAAAGAGGACCTGCAGGCGCGCACCGAACACGTGCGCGGCCTGCTCGATCGCGCCGAAAAGCACCTGCGCGCCAGCCTGGACAAGCTTGAGGAACCGTCCCGCGCCTGCGCCGAATGGTTCTTCGAACACCACGCGCGCCTGGCGGCGCGGGTGGGCGCCATGGCGCAGGCCGAGGCGGACTCGCCCTGGGTGCGCATCCACGGCGACTTCCATCTGGGCCAGGTGCTGGTCGCGCAGACCGATGCCTACCTGATCGATTTCGAGGGAGAACCGATCAGCAGCCTGGAGACGCGCCGCGCGCTGGCCTCGCCCTACAAGGACGTGGCCGGCATGCTGCGCTCGTTCGACTACGCGGCGGCGTCGATTGCGCGTACCGACCTGATCGGCGGCGCACACCTGGACGCCAATGCCGGCGCCGACGAGAGTCCCGCCCCGACGGTCGCGCCCGCCGAACAGCGCGACGCGCTGCTGGCGCGCTTTCGCCACCAGGCCTCGGACGCTTTCCTGCAAGGCTACCGAGGCGCGCGCGGGGCGGGCCTGGACGCGGCCGGGGACAAGGAACATGCCCTGCTCGCCCTGGCGCAGCTGGAGAAGGCCGCCTATGAAGTCAGCTACGAGGCGGCCCACCGGCCCGACTGGATCTCCATCCCGCTGTGCGCCCTGACCGAACTGGCGCGCAGCATCCTGCTGTCCGCCGCCATCGACGCCGAAGGAAAGACCCAATGAGCGGACCCTACGCTGCCCCCGCCGCCGACCACGACGGCCACATCGACGCGCAGGAGTTGACTGCCCTGGCTCACGGGCTGCACGACAATCCCTTTGGCCTGCTGGGACCGCACGACGGATGGGTCCGCGTCTTCGTGCCGGGCGCCCAGGCCGTCGAGGTGCTGGACGAAGACGACGCCCGCACGCCCCTGCGCGAACAGGGCCAGGGCCTGTATGCGGGCCCCGCGCCTTACGCCCGGCCCGGCGATGGCGCCTCGTACCGCCTGGCGATCCGCTGGCCCGCGGCCGAACAGGTCACCGCCGACCCCTACGCGTTCGGCCCGCTCATCGACGAAGCCACGCTGCAGCGGCTGGCGCAGGGTTCCTGGCGCGATGCCGGGGACACGCTGGGCGCGCATCTGGTGGAAGTGGACGGGGTGAACGGCCTGCGCTGCGCGGTCTGGGCGCCGAACGCCCGGCGCGTCGCGGTGGTCGGCGACTTCAACGGCTGGGATGCGCGGCGCCACGGCATGCGCCTGCGCCATGCGGCAGGCGTGTGGGAAATCTTCATCCCCGGCGTCCAGCCCGGCGACCGCTACAAGTTCGCCATCACCGACCGCTCGGGCAACGCCTTCATGAAGGCCGATCCGATGGCGCGGCGCTGCGAACTGGCGCCCGCCACCGCCTCGGTCGTGGACGATCCCGCGCCCTACGCGTGGAGCGACGACGCCTGGATGCGCGAACGCGCCGCGCGCCAGTCGCCCGCCGCGCCCGTGTCGATCTACGAGGTGCATGTGGGGTCGTGGGCGGCCTGCGACGCGGACCCCTGCGTGTGGGACCAGATGGCCGACAAACTGCCCGCCTACGCACGCGCCATGGGCTTCACGCACCTGGAGCTGATGCCCATCATGGAGCATCCCTTCGGCGGCTCGTGGGGTTACCAGCCGCTCGGCATGTTCGCGCCGACCGCGCGCTACGGGCCGCCCGAGGCGTTCGCCCGCTTCGTGGACCGCTGCCACGCCGCCGGCATCGGGGTCATCCTGGACTGGGTGCCCGCGCATTTTCCGGACGATGCGCACGGGCTGGCCGCCTTCGACGGGACCTCGCTGTACGAGTACGAGGACCCGCGCGAAGGCTATCACCCCGACTGGCACACCATGGTCTACAACCTGGGCCGCAACGAAGTGAAGGCGTTCATGATCGCCAGCGCCATCCATTGGCTGCGGCGTTTTCACATTGACGGATTGCGCGTGGACGCCGTGGCGTCGATGCTTTACCGCGACTACAGCCGCCAGCCGGGCGAATGGATCCCCAACCGCTACGGCGGCCGCGAAAACCTGGAGGCGGTGCAGTTCCTGCAGGAACTGAACGACACCGTGCGCGCCGAGGCGCCGGACGCCATCATGGTGGCCGAGGAATCCACCGCCTGGCCCGGCGTGACCGCGCCCGTGTCCGAGGGCGGCCTGGGCTTTCACTACAAATGGAACATGGGCTGGATGCACGACACCCTGCGCTACCTGGCGCATGACCCCATCCATCGCCGCCACCATCACCACGACATCACCTTCGGGATGGTGTATGCGTACAGCGAGCGCTTCATCCTGCCGCTCTCGCACGACGAAGTCGTGCACGGCAAGGGTTCGCTGCTGGGCAAGATGCCGGGCGACGCGCCTGCCCGGCTGGCCAATCTGCGCGCTTATCTGGGGTTCATGTGGGCGCATCCCGGCAAGAAGCTGCTCTTCATGGGCGGAGAACTCGCCCAGCCCGCCGAATGGAACCACGATGCCACGCTGGACTGGAACCTGCTCGACCATCCCGGCCACCTGGGGATGCAGCGCCTGGTGGCCGACCTGAACCGGCTCTACCGCGACGTCCCGGCCCTGCACGCGCTGGATGCGGACCCCGCGGGGTTTGCCTGGACGATCATGGACGACCAGGACAACAGCGTGGTCGCCTTCATCCGCACGGACGGCCAGCGGCCCGTGCTGGCGGTGTCGAACTTCACGCCGGTTGCCCGGCACGACTACCGCATCGGCGTCCCGCGCGCCGGACGGTGGACAGAGCTGCTGAACACCGATGCATCCCACTACGGCGGTTCCGGCCTGGGCAACCAGGGCGGGGCCACCACCGGCGACATGGCTGCCCATGGGCAGCCCCAGGCCCTGTCGCTCACCCTGCCGCCCCTGGCGACCCTCTACCTGATGCATGAAGGCTGAATCCATGGACCCGTCCCAACTGACACGTATCACCGCCGGACAACCCTACCCGCTGGGGGCCACCAGCGATGGCCTGGGCGTGAATTTCGCCGTCTTCTCCGCGCACGCCACGCGGATGGAGCTGTGCCTGTTCGACCCCAAGGGCCGCAAAGAACTGCGCCGCTTCGACCTGCCCGAATGCACGGACGAGATCTGGCATGGCTATCTGCCGGACGCGGAGCCCGGCCTGCTGTACGGCTACCGCGCCCATGGTCCCTACGATCCCCACAACGGGCATCGCTTCAATCCGAACAAGCTGCTCCTGGACCCCTACGCCCGCCAGTTGAGCGGACCGCTGCATTGGAGCAACGCGCTGTTCGGCTACCGCATGAACCATTCGCGGCTGGACCTGAGCTTTGACCGCCGCGACAGCGCGCCCGCCATGCCCAAGGCGATCGTGGCCGACGCCACCCCGTTCAACTGGGGCAACCACGACGCGCCCGAGACCTCCTGGAACGACACCACGATCTACGAGGTCCACCTGCGCGGCGTTTCCATGCAGCGCGAGGACCTGCGCCAGCCGCTGCGCGGCACCTGCGCGGCCCTGGCCGACCCGCGCTTCATCGAGCATCTGCAGCGGCTGGGCGTGACCGCCGTGGAACTGCTGCCGGTCTACGCCTTCCTGCAGGACCACTTCCTGACCGAGCGCGGGCTGCGCAACTACTGGGGCTATAGCACCCTGTCCTACTTCGCGCCCGAGCCGACCTACCTGATGCAGCACCCCAACGAGCTGCGCCAGGCAGTACGCCGCCTGCACGCGGCCGGCATCGAAGTGATCCTGGACGTGGTCTACAACCACACCTGCGAAGGCAACGAGATGGGGCCCACCCTGTCCTGGCGCGGTCTGGACAACGCCAGCTACTACCGCCTGATGCCGGGCGAAGAGCGCTACTACATCAACGACACCGGCTGCGGCAACACGGTGAACATGTCGCACCCGCGCGTGCTGCAGATGGTGACCGACTCGCTGCGCTACTGGGCCACTTCTTACGGCGTGGACGGATTCCGTTTCGACCTGGGCGTGACGCTGGGGCGCGAAGGCAATGGCTACGATCCCGGCTCGGGCTTCTTCGACGTGATCCTGCAGGACCCGGTGCTGTCCCGGCTGAAACTCATCTCGGAGCCCTGGGATATCGGGCCCGACGGCTACCAGCTTGGCAACCACCCGCCCGGGTTCGCGGAATGGAACGACAAGTTTCGCGACACCACGCGCCGCTTCTGGCGCGGGGATGAAGGCATGCGGGGCGACATGGCGGCCCGGCTGTGCGGCTCGCGCGACATCTTCGACCGCCGCCACCGCCGTCCCTGGTCCAGCGTCAATTACGTCGCGTCGCACGACGGCTTCACGCTGGCGGACATCGTCAGCTACGACAACCGCCACAACGAGGCCAACGGCGAAGACGGCAACGACGGCCATTCCGAGAACTTCAGCCACAACTGGGGCGCGGAAGGCCCCACCGACGACCCGCAGATCCTGGAGACGCGCGGCCGGGTGCAGCGCGCGCTGCTTGGCTCGGTGATGCTGTCGGACGGCACGCCGATGCTGCTGGCCGGCGACGAATTCGGCAACAGCCAGGACGGCAACAACAATGCCTACTGCCAGGACAACGCCACGTCCTGGCTGGACTGGACGCAGGCGCAGAGCGACGCCGGGCGCGCGCTCAGCCGCTACGTCGGGCGCCTGACCGCCCTGCGCCGCGCGCATCCCAGCGTGCGCATCGCCCGCTACGGCGACGCCGGCCAGGAGATGCTGCCGGGCATACCGGCCATCTCGTGGTTCGACGCCGCCGGCGCGCAACTGGACGGGCCCGCCTGGGAATCGGAACAGGAGCGCGTGATGGGCCTGCGCCGCGCCGCGCAGCGGCCCGAAGGCGGGGTCGACGTGACCCTGCTGCTGATGAATCCCACGCACGAACCCGTGGACTTCACCCTGCCGGAGCCTGCTCTGCCGTGGTCGCTGGAACTGGACTCGGACCAGCCGGCGGCGCCCCGGCCATGGGACGATGCGACCGTGACGGTCGCGCCGCACAGCCTGGTCCTGATGTCCCAGCGCGAGGAACCGGGAGACGCGACATGACGCACGCCTATTCTTTCGGAGCGGTGCCGCTGGACAGCGGCGTGACGCGCTTTCGGTTGTGGGCGCCCAGCGCCCCGGCCGGCCTGGCCCTCGAAGTCGAGGGGCATCCGCCCATCCCGATGCGTCCCGGCCCGGACGGCTACGCGCAGGCGGACGTGGATTGTCCGCCGGGCGCGCGCTACCGCTACCGGCTGGACGCGGACACGGTGGTCCCGGACCCCGCCTCGCGCCTGCAGGACGGCGACGTGCATGGCGACAGCATCGTCGTGGCGCCCGGCGCGTACCCGTGGCGCCATCCGGAATGGACCGGCCGGCCCTGGGAAGAAACCGTCATCTACGAGGTGCATGCGGGCCTGGCGGGCGGCTATGCGGGTCTGGCCGCCCGGCTGCCGGCGCTGGCCGCGATGGGCGTCACCATGCTGGAACTCATGCCCATCGCCGATTTTCCGGGCGAACGCAACTGGGGCTATGACGGCGTGCTGCCCTATGCGCCCGACACGGCCTACGGCACGCCCGACGAATTGAAGCAGCTGATCGACCAGGCCCATGGCCTGGGCATGGGCGTGATGCTGGACGTGGTCTACAACCACTTCGGCCCGGACGGCAATTACCTGTCGGCCTACGCCGCGCCGTTCTTTCGGACCGACATCGACACGCCCTGGGGCGCCGCCATCGACTTCCGCCAGGAAGCGGTCAGCGCCTTCTTCAAGGAAAACGCGCTGTACTGGCTGACGGAATACCGCTTCGACGGCCTGCGCCTGGACGCCGTGCATGCAATCGCGGGGCACGAATGGCTGCACGAGCTGGCCCGTTTCGTGCGCGACGGGGTCTCGGCCGAACGCCACGTGCACCTGGTGGTCGAGAACGACGACAACCGCGCCAGCCTGCTGCGGGGCGACTTCGAGGCGCAGTGGAACGACGATGCCCACCACGTCCTGCACCATTTGCTGACCGGCGAATCGCGCGGCTATTACGCCGACTACGCCGAGGCGCCCGCCCAGGCGCTGGCCCGCTGCCTGGCCGAAGGCTGGCTGTACCAGGGACAGCCCTCGACCTATCGCGGGGGCCAGTTGCGGGGCGAGCCCAGCGCCGACCTGCCGCCGACCGCCTTCGTGCTGTTCCTGCAGAACCACGACCAGACCGGCAACCGCGCGCGCGGCGAACGGCTGACCGCCCTGGTCGACCATCCCGACCGCCTGCGCGCGGCGGTGGCGCTGCAGCTGCTGGCCCCGCAGATTCCCTTGATCTTCATGGGCGAAGAACGCGGCTCGCGCACCCCCTTCCTGTACTTCACCAGCCATGGCGATCCGGCGCTGGCTCAGGCGGTGCGCGAAGGCAGGCAGCGCGAGTTCTCCGCGTTTCCCGAATTCGCGGGCGATACGCCCGCCGCGCAGGTGCCGGACCCGAACGCCGTGGACACCTACCGCGCCAGCGACCCGTGGCAAGCGGACGAGGCTGACGCCCAGGAGTGGCTGCGCGACTACACCGCGTTGCTGCAGTTGCGCGCTCGGCTGATCACGCCCCGGCTGGCGGGCGCGGTCAGCCTGGGCGCCGCCGCGGTGGGCGACCGTAGCGCCTATGCGCGATGGGAACTGGCCGACGGCGCCCGTCTCACGGTCTACACCAATCTCGGGCCCCATCCGCAGGCGGTGGCGCCCGCGCTGATGCCCGGCCCGGACGTGCAATCCACGCTGCTGTTCGAATCGCTCGCCGGCGGGCGCGCGCGGCTCGAACAGGGCGAGCTGTGCCCGGACTGCACCGTATGGCTGCTGGAGGAGCGGGCATGAAGCGCGGCGCCGCCAACGCCAGCACCGACGCCGATGGCCTGTCCGCGCTGGCCGCCGAGGCGGGCATCGCGGAACACTGGTCGGACGCCCGCCAGCGCCCCCAGCGCGTGGCGCCCGACACGCTGCGCGCCCTGCTGGCGGCGATGGACCTGCCGGCCGCCACGGCGCGCGACATCCAGGAGAGCCGCCAGCGCCTGGCGGTGCAATCCGGCGACGCCCTGCCCCCCATGATCGTCACGCGCTGCGGTACCGAAACCGCGCTGCCCGGGGCCGCACGCGGTCCTTACCGCATCCTGTGCGAATCGGGCCGCGTCATCGAAGGCATGATCCAAAAGGGCCGCGATGGCGCGCCCTGCCTCGTCGCGCCCGACGAGCCCGGCTACCACCGCCTTGTCCTGCTCTCCGCGCAGGCCACGCTGGCGGTCGCGCCGTTGCAGGCCCCCAGCCTGGCGGACCTGACCGGCGAGAGCCGTCCGCGCTGCTGGGGACTGGCCGCCCAGGTGTACAGCCTGCGCCAGGAGGCCGACGCGTCCCTGCCGCGCACGCATGGTTTCGGCGATTTCGGCGCGCTGCGCGAGCTGGCGGTGGCCGCGGCCCGTCAAGGCGCGGACATGCTGGCCATCAGCCCGGTCCACGCCATGTTTACGGCGCAGCCGGAGCGGTCCAGCCCGTATTCGCCGTCCAACCGCCTGTTCCTGAACGTGCTGTACGCCGCGCCCGCGTCGGTGCTGGGCCCGGACGCCATGGCGCGCGCGCTGGGCGGCACCGGACGGGCAGAACTGAGCGCGCTGGACGGCCTGGATCTCATCGACTGGCCGGCCGCGGCCGCCGTGCGGCTGCGGGCGCTGCGCGCCCTGCATGCGGACTTCGCCAGCCACGGCGAGGCCAGCCTGCGCACGCGCTACGCGCAGTTCTGCGCCGACCGCGGCCAGACCTTGCGCGACCATGCGGTGTTCGAGGCGCTGCACGCCGCGCAGCGCAAGCCGGACGGCACGATCCCGCCCTGGCAAGCCTGGCCCGCGGCGCTGCGCGACCCGGCCTCGGCGCAGGTCGCGCGCTTCGCGCAGGACCATGCGCTGGAGGTGGACTTCCACCAGTTTGCGCAGTGGCTCGCGGCGGAAAGCCTGGCCTTGGCGCACGACGCGGGCCGCGAAGCCGGGATGCGGCTGGGCCTGCTCGCCGATCTGGCGGTGGGCGCCAGCCCCGACGGCAGCCACGCATGGAGCCGGCAGGCCGACCTGATGGGCCGCATGTCGGTGGGCGCGCCGCCCGACATCTACAACCCGCTGGGACAGAACTGGGGGCTCACGGCGTTTTCCCCGCGCGCGCTGCACACCCAGGGCTATGCCGCCTTCATCGACATGCTGCGCGCCGTGCTGGCGCACACCGGCGGCGTGCGCATCGACCACATCCTGGGCATGGCCCGCCTGTGGCTGGTGCCCGAAGGCGCCTCGCCCGCCGACGGCGCCTACCTGCGCTACCCGCTGCAGGAGCTGCTTGCGCTGACCGCGCTGGAGGCCTGGCGCCACCGGGCCTGCGCCATCGGCGAGAACCTGGGCACCGTGCCCGAGGGCTTTGACCAGCGGCTGGAAGACAACGGCGTGCTCGGCATGAACGTCCTGTGGTTCATGCGTCAGGCCCCCGACGCCCAACCCGGCCCGGATGCCCCGGACGGCTTCACCGCCCCCGCCGACTGGCCCGCGCACGCCGTCGCCATGACCACGACGCACGACCTGCCGACCCTGCGCGGCTGGTGGGAAGAGCGCGACATCGACTGGCGCGTCAAGCTGGACCTGCTGGGCGCCGACGATGACGAGCAGCAACTGCGCGCCGGCCGCGCGGCAGACCGTGAACTGCTCGCCCGCACCGCGGACCCGGACGCCGGCAGCCTGCCCACGCAGGCGCCGATTCCCGCGCTGCTGCGCTTCGTGTCTTCCAGCCCGTGCCCGCTGCTGCTGGTGCCGATGGAGGACATCGTGGGCATGCTGGACCAGCCCAACCTGCCCGGCACCATCGACACCCATCCCAATTGGCGCCAGCGCTTGCCCCTGAGCATCCGCGCCATCTTTGCCGACCCCGCCACGCAGGCCCGCCTGGATGCCGCGCGCGACGGAAGGAGAAAACCGTGAGCACACCGCAAGCCACCGCCCGGCTGCAACTGCATGCCGGCTTCACGCTCGACGACGCGTGCGCCCAGGTGGACTACTACGCGGACCTGGGGGTCAGCCATCTGTACCTGTCGCCCATCACCCGCGCGCGAGAAGGCTCCACCCACGGCTATGACGTCATCGACCACGCCGTCGTCAGTCCGGAACTGGGCGGCGAGCCCGCCCTGCTTCGCCTGGCCAGCGCCGCGCGGGCGCGGGGGCTGGGCCTGGTGGCCGACATCGTCCCCAACCACATGGCGGCGAACCCCGCCAACGCATGGTGGCGCGACGTGCTGGCCCAGGGCCCCGCCAGCGCGTGGTCGGCGTATTTCGATATCGACTGGCATCCGCCCGCGCCGGCCCTGCGCAACAAGGTCCTGCTGCCCGTGCTCGGCGAGCCGTACGGCGTGTCGCTGGAACACGGCGCCATCACGCCGCAATGGGACGACGACGCGCCCGCGCCCGAACTGGAGGTGCATGGACAGCGCTATCCCCTGACGCCGTCCTCCGTGCCGCGCGGCGCCGAGCGCCAGGCCTGGCTGCGCGAACACGACCCCGCGCAACCGGCCGGGCGCCAGCACCTGCACGCGCTGCTGGAACGCCAGCACTATCGCCTGGCCTGGTGGCGCACGGCGCCGGACCAGATCAACTGGCGGCGTTTTTTCGAAATCAGCGAACTGGTCGGCGTGCGCGTCGAGGACGAGGCGGTCTTCGACGCCGTGCACGCGCTGGTGCTGCGCCTGGTTGCGCAAGGCGTGCTGGACGGCCTGCGGATCGACCACATCGACGGGCTGGCCTCGCCGGGCGGCTACCTGCGCCGCCTGTCGGCCCGCCTTGCCGACGCCGGCGCCAGCCGGCCGGCGGCGCTGCGCCCAGACCAGCCGTACCTGGTGGTGGAAAAGATCCTGGGGCCTGACGAAGTGCTGGATCCGCGCTGGCTCACGGATGGCACCACGGGCTACGACTTCATGGACCAGGTGGGCGCCTTGCTGCACGCGCCGCAGGCCGCCGAGCCGCTGCGCGCCTTCTGGCGCGCCCTGACCGACGACGGGCGCGAGCCCGGCGAACAGCTACGCGCGGCGCGCGTGCGCATGCTGGCGCGCCATTTCCCGGCGGAGCGGCAGGCGCTGGTGCGTTGCCTGGAGCAGCTTGCCGCGCGGGACCTGCGCACGCGCGACCTCACCGCCACCGCCATCGACCGCGCGCTGAGCGCGCTGCTGGCCGCCTTTCCCGTTTACCGCACCTACGCCGAGGATGCGGGCCGCTCGCCCGCGGACGCCCACTGGCGCGCCGTCGCGGTCCGCGGCGCCGCGACGGCGCTGGCCGCGCGCGAGGGGTCTGCCGACGCGGCGCTGCTGGCTCAGCTTGCCCAGTGGCTGGACGGCGACGCGTCCGACCCCACGGTGCTGCGCCGCTTCCAGCAACTGACGCCGCCCCTGGCCGCCAAGGCGCTGGAGGACACGCTGTTCTACCGCTATGGCCCGCTGCTGTCGCGCAACGAGGTGGGCGCATCGCCGGACCGCTTTGGGCTGTCGGCCGAAGACTTCTACGACGCCTGCGCCACCCGCGCGCGCACCCATCCGCGCGCCATGCTGGCCACCGCCACGCACGACCACAAGCGGGGCGAGGACACGCGCGCCCGGCTTGCCGTGCTGTCGGAGATGCCCGACCGCTGGCTGGAGCTGGCCGGCGGCTGGATCGACGCGCTGCCGGGCGGCATCACGCGGGCCGACCGCTACATGCTGGTCCAGACCCTGATCGGGGCCTGGCCGCCCGCCTGGGGCGCGGACCCGTCCGGCTGGGCGCCCGATGCCTTGCAAGCCTGGCTGGACCGCATCGCGCAGTGGCAGGAAAAGGCCCTGCGCGAAGCCAAGCTGCACACCAGTTGGACCGATCAGGATCCGGCCTACGAGGCCGCGGCCAAGGAATGCCTGACCTGGCTGGGCCAGGATGCCGAGGGGCGCCGGGTGCTCGCCGGCATCGCCGGCTTCGCGCTGGAACTGGCGCCGGCCGGCATGGTGAATAGCTTCACCCAGACCCTGCTGCGCAATACCCTGCCCGGCGTGCCGGACCTGTACCAGGGAACGGACCTGTGGGATTTCAGCCTGGTCGATCCGGACAACCGGCGGCCGGTCGACTACGCCCTGCGCGCCGCGCTGCTGGCCGAGGCCTCGCGGGAAGCGGTGATGGACCTGGCGGCCCCGGCCTGGCAGTCGGGCGCCGTCAAGCAGGCACTGATCCACCGGCTGCTGCTGGCCCGACAGCGGACCCCCGCGCCGTTCACCGGCGGGGTGTTCCTGCACCTGCGGGGCGAAGGCAGCCAGGCCGGGCATGTGCTGGCCTTCCTGCGCCAGCACGAAGGCCAGACGGCGTTGATCGTGGGATCCCGGCTGTGCGCCCTGCGGGTCCAGGGCTATGCCCGGGGCGAGGCCGAGCAGGCGCGGGCATTCTGGGGCGACACGGCGCTGCGCCTGCCCGAGGGCGGGCCGCGCCTGTCGTTGCACGATGCCCTGACAGGTCGCCGTATCCGGGCGGCCACGGGGGACGTGTTGCCGCTGGCGGAAGTGCTGCGCGACGGGCCTGCCGCGCTGTGCCTGTCGGCGTAGGCGGGACGAGGATTCACTCGTCCTGGTTCCGGATTTCAGGATTTCCGGATTTCAGGATTTCCGGATGTCCGGATTTCCGGAAACAGCAAAACGGCCCCGTCCGCGCCACGGAGGAGGCGCGAACGGGGCCGTGAAAAGCTACGCGGCGTCACACGGGCTGGTTACGTGGCGCGCGCAGCCCGCGCGCTCAGCGCTGGGTCTTGTTCTGCTGACCCGGGCTCTGGCCCTGTTGATTGCTGTCTTTTTCCATCTGCTGGCCAGATTGACCGGGTTGCTGGCCCGGCGACTGGTTGCGGTCCCGCGGGTTCTCCTGGGACTGTTGCTTTTGGGGCTGCTTTTGCTGGTCGGGCTGGTTCTGATTGGCCATTACTCGTCTCCTAAGATGCGGAGATATTCCGCGTGGATAGATGAGCAACCGGCGTGCCCAAACGGCGTGCGCCCGAGGGCCTGGGCGGTGCGGGATCGGGGGACGAAAGAGTCGAGGGTCCCGGCGTCCAATGATCGGTAAAAAGTGCGGTTCTAGAGCGTCGCGGTGTGATGGGTGGGCCGATCCGGTTCCGCGTCCGTCCCGGGGCTGTCGAAGGCATTCAGCCAGGCCGATGCATAGGCGGCGGGCGCCGCCAGCGGTTCGCCGCCATCGCGCTGCGTGCGCAGCCGCAGGATCAGTTCGTCCAGCGGCATGGGACGGCCCAGCGAAAAGCCCTGCCCGTAACGGCAGCCGGCCGCGCGCAAGGCGGGAATGTCGGCGACGTTCTCGACGCCTTCCGCCACCACGCGCCAGCCCAGCCGCGTGGCCAGTTCGGCGGCGGTGCGCAGCACCTCGAAGGCCACGGCGCTGCGCCGCATGCGCGTGACGAAATACTGGTCGATCTTTACTTCGGACAGCGGAATCGCGGACAACAGTTTCAGGGAGGCATGGCCGGTCCCGAAATCATCCAGGCTGACCTCGCAGCCCGCCTCTTCCAGGCGCAGCAGCGAGGCGCGCAATACATCCAGGTCCCGGATGGGCTGGTCTTCGGTCAGCTCCACGCGCACGAGCGACGGCGGCAGTTCCGCGGCACGGATCCGGTCCAGGAGGAACTCGACCGAGCGCATCTCGGAAAGCGTGGTGGCCGGCGCATTGATCGCCAGCGGGACCGCCAGGCCGGCGCGGCGCAGCGTGAGCAGCGCGTCGATGACCCGCACGCAGACCCGCTCGAACAGCACCCGGTCCAGGCCAAGCCGGTTCACCGCGGGGATGAACTCGGCTGGCATCACGGTGCCCAGCCGGGGGTGTTGCCATCGCACCAGGGCCTCGGCCGACACAATGCGGCCCGTCAGCAGGTCCACCTGCGGCTGCAACAGGACGCGCAGTCCATCCCTGCCCGTGATCATCGCGGCAATTTCCGCATCGCCCACCACGGGGTTTTGGCAAGACTCTGGATTCATCATGGCTTGCTCCCGGCGCGCCCCGGCTGCGGGCCTGCGCGTTCCGGGCGCAGGTCGAGGCGCAGTGATTTCGGGCATTCTGCGCCCTTGCCGCCATAAAGTCACACACATGTAACAACACGTGTTAAGGTGCGCGGATTCATGTTTCCGCCCCCGGGGCGGCATGCCTGCGGGACGCGCCTGCGGGCGTCTTGTCGACATGGTAGGGTTGGCGGCATCCGGCCCGTCCGGCCCTTACTTTGCTGCTTTCATTCCCGCGTGACTAGTCTGCTTACCCGTTGGCGCGCCGCCGTGCGCAATGTGCTGTGGCTCGACGCCCTGCAAGCCGCCGCCATCAGCGCGGCCCCCGTCATCCTCGCCGTGCTGGTGCACGAACCGCGCCTGGGCTGGACCGCCATCGCGGCGTTCTGGGCATGCTTCGGCGACCCCGGCGGCCCCTTGCGCAAGCGGGCCGGGTCCATGCTGGCGCTGGGCCTGATCGGCGCCCTGTTCTGCCTGCTGGCCAGCGCCAGCGCCGCGCATCTGTGGCTGCTGCTGCCGCTCACCTTTGTCTGCTGCACCTTCGGCGGGCTGCTGCGCGTGCTGGGCCCGGCGGCCGCCATCGTCGGCACGCTGCTGTCGGCCGGTTTCGTGGTGGCCGCGGAGCTGCCCGCCCCCACGCTGCTGGAAAGCCTTTGGTACACCCTATTCTTCCTGGCCGGCGCGGTGTGGGCGATTCTCATGACCGCGCTGGTGTGGCGCCGCCGCCCCTGGAAGGACGCCACCCACGCGGTCGCGCACAGTTATCGCGGCCTGGCCGATTTTGCCGACGCGCTCGCGCGCATGTATTCCGGCCTGGCGCCCGCTGGCGGCCCGCAGGCCTGGAGCGCCGTCGTCCGGCCCCAGCGCAGTGCGCAGCGCGCCGCCCTGGAAGCGGCCCGGGTCCGCATCCGCGAGGTGCTGGACGCCCGCCCGTCGCGTCGCGCCCGCGCCCATCAATTGCTGTACCTGCTGGACAGCGCCGAGGACAGCTTCATCGCGCTGGTCGCCGCCGCCGACCTGCTGGAGTCCAATGCGCCGCGCTGGCTGGGCCGCAGCGCGGGCGCGCACCTGTCGCACGCGCTGCACCGCTACGCCAGCGTCTGCAACGCCATCGCCAGCACCTCCGACGTCAATGACGCCAAACAGGCCGAATGCCTGCGCGAGCGCCTGGCCCATTACAACGCCGGCCTGCGCGACCTGCGCGGCGGCGCCATGGCCTATGCGCCGGATCTGGCCACCGTGGTGCCCGTCCTGGACCGCCTGCTGCACACCGCCCAGGCCGTCATGCACGCGCTGTTCGACCAGGGTCCCGCGCCCGCCGCGCCCGCCCAGACCGGCGGCGACGCCAGCGGCGCGCGGCAGGCCTGGCGCACGCTGCGCCAGAACCTGCGCTTCGAGTCCGACGCCTTCCGCCACGCCCTGCGCGTGGGCGTGGGCGCGACCATCGCCGTGGCGCTGTCCAAGACCTTCGCCGTCAACCATGGCTACTGGATGTCGCTCACGCTGGTGTTCATCCTGCAACCGTATTTCGCGACGACCTGGCAGCGCACCCTCGAGCGCGTCGCCGGCAGCGTGGCGGGCGCCATCGGCGCCTCGCTGCTCGGCCTGTTGCTCAGCACACCGCTGTCCGTGGCCCTGGCGGTGCTGCCCATCGCGCTGGGCACCTTTGCCGCCCGCACCATCCATTACGCGCTCTTCACCTTTTTCCTGACCTCGCAGTTCGTGCTGGTCAGCCATATCCAGCAACCCGAGATCTACGAGCCCATGCTGGCCGCGCTGCGCGCGTTCAACAGCGTGCTGGGCGGCATCCTGGCGCTGCTGGTGGGTTTTCTGGTGTGGCCCGAAAAAGAGCCCCGCCAGCTCGCCGGCGCCCTGGCCCGCGCGCTGCAGTGCCATGCCGACTACGCGCTTGCCCTCACCCACGAAAAGAGCGGCGCCGGGGCCGCGCGCGACATTGTCGGGTTGCGCAGGCTGGCCTGCCTGTCGGCCGACAACGCCGAGGCGTCTTTGCAGCGGCTGCAGCAAAACCCGGTGCACCGCGACCGCAACGTGGATACCGCCGTGAACCTGCTCAACGCCATGCGCCGCATCACCGCCGCGGGCACGGTGCTGGAAATCCAGCCGGGGCTGCCCGCCGACTCGCCCGCCGCCGCCGCGCTGCGCAACTACGGGACCACGCTGGCGCACGTGCTGCATCCGGACGGGCCGGCCCCTGCAAAGGAAGCCCGCGGCCTGAACGTGCCGCCCGCCATCGCCGCGGCCGAGCCGTCGCTCGCCGCGCCCCTGGACCGCATCGGGCAGCAGGCGCGGCAGATCCGGCAATTGCGCCAGCAGGTGCAACGCGAGCAGCCCGCCTCCTAGCGCCGGGCATCGCCAGGGGCCGTCGGGTATCGCCGGCGACTTGAGCCGCCTGCGCGAAACTCCGGGCGGCTTGATGCGCATCAATGGGTCTTGGAAGGTAAACGGCAACCATAGGGACATGGCACGCATTTAACCAAGGAGGCCCACCATGTACCGCCGCATTTCCGTCCACCTGGACCACGGTTTCGACTGCTCGCGCCGCACCACGCTGGCGCTGGGCCTGGCCAGGCGCCACAAGGCCGAACTGGTGGGGGTCTACGCCAGCTCCGCACCGCCGCAGTACTACTACGGCGAATCCGTGATGATGTCGCGCACGCTCAACGTCATGAAGGATCTGCAGGCGCAGAACCGCGCCGCGGTGCAGAACGCGTTCCTGGAAGCGGCGGCCAACGCCGACATCCCGGCCATCGTCCGCGCCGGAGAGTCCTCGCCCAGCGCCACCGTCGCCCTGCACGGCCGCGCCACCGACCTCATCATCGTCAGCCAGCAGAACCGCGACGACGTCGAGGCCGCCCACGAGAACGAATTCGTCGAACAGACCCTGCTATCGGCGGGCCGCCCTGTCATGGTCCTGCCCTCCAGCGGCCAGTTCGCGGTCGTGGGCGACCGCGTCCTGCTGTGCTGGGATGGCAGCCGGGAAGCCGCCCGCGCGCTGGCCGACGCCGCGCCGCTTCTGCGCGGGGCCACGCAACTGGTCGTCCTGACCATGGATGAAGGCGCCGCCACCCGCAACGTGGATTCCATCCCGTTCGAAGACCTGGTCACCTATTGCGTCGCGCACGGCATTCCCGCGCCCGACCACGTGCGCCGCGACATCAAGGGCGTGGGCGTGGGCAGCACCATCCTGAACGCCGCCGCGGACTACAGCGCCGACCTGATCGTCATGGGCGCGTACGGGCACAGCAAATTCCGCGAATGGGCGATGGGCGGCGCCACCGCGTCCATCCTCAAAAGCATGACGGTGCCCATCATGTTTTCGCACTGACGCGGCGCCAGGGGCCGGCGCCGCCTGTGCCGTTCAAGCGGCGGCGGGCTGCGCGTCGCGCACGGGCGTCAGCACGGGCTTGCCCGCGAAATGCGCCCGGGCGTTTTCCAGGAAAAGCGCCACGGTCGCCGCCACGGCCTCGGGCGAACGCCCCGCGCTGTGCGGCGTCAGCACCACGTTGTCCAGGCGCTTGAGCGCGTCCGGAACGGCCGGTTCGCCATCCACCACGTCCAGCCCGGCGCCCGCGATGCGCCGTTCAGACAGCGCGGCGATGAGCGCCTGGGTGTCGACCACGCTGCCGCGCGCGATGTTGATCAGATAGCCCTCGGGCCCCAGCGCCTCCAGCACCGCCGCATCCACCAGATGATGCGTGCCTGCGCCGCCGGGCGTCGCCACCACCAGGAAATCCGATTCGGCGGCCAGCGCGCGCGGGCTGTCGAAGTACGCATACCCCGATTCCGGGCGGGCGCGGCGGTTGAAGTAGCCCACGCGCATGCCAAAGCCGTTCGCGCCGCGGCGCGCGATCTCCAGGCCAATGGTGCCCAGGCCCAGGATGCCCAGGCGCTTGCCGGTCACCTGCGGCCCCATGAAGCCGCTCCAGTGTCCCTGCCGGACCCAGGCGTCGGCCTGCGGCAGCCGGCGCGCGGCGCCCAGCAGCAGCGCCATCGCATGGTCGGCGACCGACACCGCGTTGGCGCCCGGTCCGTGCGTGACCACCAGGCCGCGCGCCTGCGCGGCCGCCAGGTCGATGTTTTCATAGCCCACGCCCAGCGAACACACCAGGCTCAGTTGCGGCATGGCCGCCATCTCGTCGGCGCGCAGGCCGGTCGCACCGCGTGTCAACACGGCGCGGATCTCGGCGCCATGCCGCGCGATGGCCTGGGCACGGGTCTGGTCGCAGGGAGCGAGAATCGGGCGAAAGCCCTGGGCTTCGATGGCGGGGAGATAGTCCTGGACGCTGTCGATCAGGATCAGTAGCGCAATGGGCATGGCGGGGCTGCGAATGTGTGGGTTGCTGCGGAAAAACCCGCCGATCTTACGCCCGCCCCGGGGTGCGCGCCATCCGGCTGGCCAAGGGATGACCAGCGGCTGGCCGCGCCCAAATGAAAATCCGCCTGGCGCCGCGGTGGGCGCCAGGCGGATTCGACACGGCTGTCAGGCCGCTATATCCGTCCCATCAACAGCAGCACGATGAGCACGATCACGACAATGCCCAGCAGGCCGCTGGGGTAGTAGCCCCAGCTGCGGCTGTGCGGCCACGCCGGCACGGCGCCGATAAGCAGCAGGATCAGGATGATCAGGAGGATGGTCGACATGGTGACTCCTTGTCTTTATTGATTTGAGTTGTTGAGGGGGCAGGCATCCATCAGATGTCTTTCGGCGGCACGATTTCCTTGACCGGCGGCGACAAGGGCGGCAGGTCCACGTCCGGTTCGTCCGTGTCCGGATCGACGGGAAGATCTCCCGGCGGCGAGCCGGGCGGTATCGGGTCCGGCTTGGGCGGCACATGTAACTGCAGGACGGTTTGCATTGCACTCTCCTCTGAAGATTCTCTCGAGGCCGGCGCGGCCGGCCCGCTGGGCGGATCAGGCGACGCGATTGCCGACCAAAGCATCAGCAAGCCCCGTGCCCAAACCCCTCCCTCGCGCCACGCCCACGCATCGGGAACGGCGCATGCTGGGCCCGGGCGCTGCCCGCGCACACGGAGAATGAATGAGCCCCCGCACGCACCCAGAACAGGCGCCGCCGCCCATCGAGCCGGCCTCGCTGATCTACGTGGACGACACGCAGGCGGGCTACACGCGCGTGCGCGTCAACGGCCATACCTTCCACTATGTCGATGCGCAAGGCAGGCGCATCGCCGATGACGCCGAAATCCAGCGCATCAATGCGCTGGCGATTCCGCCGGCCTACGAAAACGTGTGGATCTGCCCATCGCCGCGCGGGCATCTGCAGGCCACGGCGCGCGATGCGCGCGGGCGCAAGCAATACCGCTACCACGCCGCCTGGACGGCGGTGCGCGACGCCACTAAATACCAGAACCTGCTGTCCTTCGGCCATGCCCTGCCCCGCATCCGCCGCCAGGTCGAACGCGACATGAAGATCCCCGGGCTGACGCAGGACAAGGTGATCGCCGTCCTGGTGCGCCTGCTGGAGATCACGCTGATCCGCATCGGCGGGCGCGAGTACGCCCGCGCCAACAAGTCGTATGGCCTCACGACGCTCAAGCGCCGACACACCACCGTGGCCGGCAGCCGCTTGCGCTTCCAGTTCCAGGGCAAGAGCGGCGTCGCGCACGACGTCACCGTGACGGACCGCCGCCTGGCGCGCGTCATCAAGCAGTGCCTGGACATTCCCGGCCAGCAGCTCTTCCAGTATCTAGACGCGGATGGCGCCCGGCGTCCCATCGACTCGGGCGCCGTCAATGCCTACCTGCGCGAGGCGGGCGGCGGCGAGTACACCGCCAAGCACTACCGAACCTGGGCGGGCTCGGTCATGGCGTATGCCGCCCTGCAGGCGCGGCCGTTCGTCGACGAGCGGCAGGCCAAACAGGAAGCGGTGGACGTCATCAAGCAGGTGTCAAAACGGCTGGCAAACACCCCCGCCGTCTGCCGCACCTGTTATGTCCATCCCGCGATTCTGCAGGCCTATCTGACCGGCACGTTGCCGCGTCCCACCGCGGCGCCGCCCGGCCCGCGCGGCCTGGCCGCCGACGAGCGCCGCCTGCTCGCCTTCCTGCACGACCAGGCGGCTGACGATGCCTGATCAGAGAATCGACGACCGGGCGTTCTTGGCGCGAGGCTGCGGCGCGGAGCCGTCGGCCCAATTGGATTCGGTGCGGTTGTCGACCACCTCGCGCTTGTCGCGCGCCGCTTCGTCGGGCGTGCGGGCATCGGGTTTATCCGGTTGTTTTGGCACATCGACGGGACCGCGCGGCGGCAGTATCTTAGCGTTGTCCTGCGGGGTCTCGCCGGTGCGCGCCGACGCGGCGGGCTTGGGTTCGGACGAAGGTTTCATGGTTCTCTCCAGCCAGTTGCGAACCTTCATCCTACGGCGACAGATCCACGGGAAAAACAGTCAAGCCCTTCAAATTGCAAGCGGATGTGCCGGCTGGCGCGCCGCCTCTGGCTGTCCGGGCGGCCGCCGCCGCTCACAAGGAGATGCAATGCGAGACCCAAACTTCGAGCAATGTGTGCAAGCCTGCTATGAATGCGCGGTGGCGTGCGATGCGTGCGCCGCCGCCTGCCTGCAGGAGGATGCGACCGCCATGAAGCAGTGCATCGGACTGTGCACGGATTGCGCCGCGATTTGCCGCCTCTGCGCGGCGATGCTGGGCCGCAATGGCGAGTTTGCCCATGCGCTGTGCACGCCGTGCGCGCAGGTCTGCGATGCCTGTGCCCGGCAATGCGCCGCGCACGACGCCGAACACTGCAAGATCTGCGCCGGCGCCTGCATCGCCTGCACGCTGGCATGCCGAGATATGGTCGAGGCGTAAGCCTCGTCCCGCCTAGCGGCCGCCCCGGGCCGGTCCGCGCTGGCGCATTTTCCGCCCGATGATCAGGAGCTTTCGATGGCCACGACGAATACCCCCATGCCTTCCGACTTCCCCGAGAACGGCCCCGACAATCGTGGCGCCTACAGGCGCTCCCGGCATCCGGAAAGCTGGATCGACGAGCTGGAAGCCACGCTCAGCGATAGTTCGGCGACGGACCTGGAGGCCTTGAAGGCGCGCTTGAGCGATCAGCTCCAGGCCACGCGCAGAAGCCTGCGCGACGCGTCTGACAACGCCCACGACCTGATGCGTGAAACGCTGGATTGCACCGAGGAATACATCCACGCACGCCCCTGGCAGGCGGTCGGGCTGGCGGCCGGCGCGGCCTTTCTGCTGGGCGTGATCGTCGGCCGCCAATAGGCCGCGGGGCGGGCCGCCGGGCACGGCGTTTGCTCGATGCTCCCATGCATGGCGCATCCCGCGCCGCCCAATGGGAGACCACATGAGTACACCCAAAAGCGCCCAGACCGGCGACCGCCCGCACCCCACCCCGCCCATGCCCGGCCAGCATCTGGACGAGCAGCCAGGTGTCGAAGCCGACATGGCGCTCAAACCGCAGTACCAGGCGCCTGGCTACCAGGGCAGCGGCAAGCTGCAGGACAAGATCGCGATCATCACCGGCGGCGATTCCGGCATCGGCCGGGCCGTTGCGGTGCTGTTCGCGCGCGAGGGCGCGGACGTCGCCGTCGCTTACCTGGACGAACATGAAGACGCCCGCGAGACCAGCCAAGCCGTCCAGGCCGAAGGCCGCCAATGCCTGCTGATACCCGGCGACGTGCAGGACCCGGCGTTCTGCAACGAAGCTGTCGCGCAGGTCGTCAAGCATTTCGGCAAGCTCGACATCCTTGTCAATAACGCGGCCTATCAACAGCACACCGACACGTTGCCGGAGATCACCGACGAGAAATGGGACAGGACGCTGCGCACCAACATCACGGCCTATTTCTACATGGCGCGCGCGGCGCTGCCGCACCTGAAGGCCGGTGACGCAATCATCAATACGGGATCGGTCACGGGCCTGAACGGCAGCGCCGCCCTGCTGGATTATTCGGCGACCAAGGGCGCCATCCACGCGTTCACGCGATCGCTGGCGGCCAATCTTGCCGGCCAGGGCATCCGCGTGAACGCCGTGGCGCCAGGCCCGGTCTGGACGCCGCTAAACCCGGCGGATCGCAGCGCCGAGGCCATCAAGTCGTTCGGCGCAAAGACCGACCTGGGCCGGCCCGCGCAACCGGAAGAAATTGCGCCCGCTTATGTGTTCCTGGCCTCGCCGCAATGCGCCAGCTACATCACCGGCATCGTGCTCCCCATCACGGGAAGCGCGGGCGACTGAACGCCCTGCCCGTCCCGGCGCCCGAATCCGCCGTGCCGCATCGCCGTGCCGACCCGCAGTGCCGCCTATTTTTGCGGCACGACCGAGGCCGGCGCCTCGCGGGAAGCCGGCGAGATCGCGGGCGCCTCGCCTTTGGGCGCGGGCTGGATCCTGTCCCCGTGGCCCGCGGGTTCCCCCACAAGCGTTCGGCTCATGGCGTAGTGGTCCCTCAGCATCGGCAATGTCCGGGCCGCGAATTGCCGGACCTGCGCATCCTCCGCTTCCTTGGCCGCGGTGTCGAACAACCGGTTGGCGATCGCATGGGCGTCCAACGCCGCTTTTTCGACGTACAGCTGGTCGAACGCGGCGCCCGTCATCGCCCGCAGCCGCTCCAGCGTGGCGCGGTCCGGTTCGGAAGGCTCATCCGGAAGCGACACATTCTTTGCCGCGGCCAGGGCCTTGATCTCCTGGTTGACGGCCGCATGCTGCGTCCGCATTTTCTCGGCAAACGTGCGCACCTGCGCATCCTTGGCGCGCTTTTCAGCCAGCGCCGCCGCCTGCACTTCGAACAGGCCCGATCCCGCGGCCGCCTGCAGGAATCGCGCATCGGACGCCGCCAGCTCCGCGGCCAGCACGGTCTGCGCCGCCCCGGCCAGCATGACGGCGGCCACAACCCATGCGGCAATGGAAGATATGCTGAGTCGCTTCATCGTGGTGTCTCCAGGCGTGCGGGCGGCAAGCGTCATTGGGCTGTCGTGGGCGCCTCGACGGGCCGTGGCGGGTCCAGGGGATCGAAATCCTGCCATTTGCCGTCCTGCCAGCGCCCGTTGGCGCGTTCGATGTCCGTGCCGCCCGCAGCGCGCAGGATCTGCCGCGCCTGCGCCTCGCGGCCCAGATCCACGTGCAGGGCCAGCATCACGCCGGCCTGACGCACCGGCGGATGCGAGGCGGCCGGTGCGCCCGGCGCGGTCCGCACCCGCTTCTTGCGGCCCACCACCCACATGGCCCCCATCAGCGCGCCGATATAGGCGCCCACGCCGGCGGCGGCAATCGTGATGAAGATGGACGCGGCCAGGCGCGCCGCGATCAACCCGGCCAGCAAGGCGAACACCAGGCCCAGCAGCGAGGCGCCCGCCACCGCGCCGAAATGGCCGCCCTTGGCGTCCGGATCCGCCAGCCGGTCTCCGCCCAACGGATAGCGGCCGTGCTCGCCCGCGATGCTGACGTAGAACGTATGGACGTCCTCTTCGGTATAGCCCTCGGCGAACAGCCTGCGGGCGGCCAGCGTGGCCTCGTCGAAGGTCTGGAACCGTGCAGCGACAATCAATGACATGGCAGTCTCCCGCGTGTGAATGCCCAGCAGGGAGCAACTTCCATACCCGGCCCGCCGCGCCCGCGGCACGGCGCTTGCTGCAAAACCGGGGCGAATCGATGGCGCGCGGATCCCGCGTACGCCCGATGCCGTCCCTACCTGGAGACCAGCATGCCCCGTATTCCCAACACCGATTTGCCCGACGACGACAGCGGCCGCCCGGATCTCGGCCCGAGCGATTCGTCGGATTCCGCCAGCGACCTGCCGCGCAACCGCGCCCACACCGACAGCGATGCCCAGGGCACCGGCGAACGCGAAAGCGTGGAGCCGGACCTGCCCGATGAAGACGGCGCCGACGTCGCGCCGGACCGCGTCACCGACGCGGATGAGGCCGGCATTTCGCGGGATGCCCCCGACCCGGTGCGCAACGGCGGACAGGCGGACGATACGCGTGGCGCCGGCCGCTGAGGCAGGACGATGGAGATTTCCCGCAACGAGGATCCGAGTGCCCAGGACGATCCCCCGGACGCCGAGCCCCAACCCGACGCCGAGGGGTCGCGGCGCGGCCTTTCGGTGCTGGATTGGTCGGCGCTGATGGCGGTGGTGGCCGGCGGCCTGAACTGCGGCCTCATCGCCGCCGTCAACCTGGACGTGGCCGCCAAGCTCCTGCCGAATCCAACCGCCGCGCGGGTCGTGTACGGCGTGGTCGGACTGGCGGCATTGCATTGCGTCGTGCTGCTGTTCCGTCTGGCCGAGGAGGCGCGGGATGCGCCGGGCTAGGCGCCCCGCCAGGCTCCCCGCTACACGGGCTTCCGATTAGGCGCCCCGCTCCACGGACTTGCGGCCAGGCGCCCACGCTCCCGGCAGCCTGCGCCGCAGCGCAGGCCTGCATCCTTCAGTTCCCGTCCGGCCGCTTGCCCGGGTACTGGCCCCCCTCTTCAAATTCGGCCCCTTTGCGATTGGGCGTCTTGTCCGACTCGCGCTTGTAGGGTTGTTCCCCGGCCGACGGCTTGTCCGCGCCGAATTGGCCGCTCTGGCGGGCCGCCTCGGTGTCGTCCTTGGGCGTATTGGCCTTGGATTTTGCCGGCTGTTGTTCGCTGTGGGTGCTCATGATTCATCTCCTGGATACGCGCCTGGCCGCCACTGCGGCCCGGCGACCCTGCATGCGCAAGCGGCGTGCCTGACGCTCCCTGGCGCTGACCGGCGCTCTCCCGCGCTGACCGGCCCTGACAGACAAAACCCGGCAAACCTCGTTCAACCCAGCCAAGCCAGGCACAGCCAGGCAAACCCACACAAACCCAGGCACGCCGCTTGCTCTGTCCCTATCGGGTCCGCGTGCAATCGGACCAACTACCCAAGGAGTCAGTCATGAAGCTGTCCAAAACGATTTGCCCCGCTTTTGCCCTGTGTCTGTCCGCCCTGGCCTTCTCGGCCACCGCCCAAACCGGCGCAGCCGGTGTGCGCACCGACGACCAGATCGACAATCAGTACAAGATGGACAAGAAACAATGCGACGGGATGAAGGGCAACGCGAAGGACGTGTGCCAGCAGCAGGCCGAGGCGACGCGCGACAAGGCCAAGGCGGACGCCAAGGCGGCCAAGGAAAAGGCTGAGGCCTCGCATGACGCGGCCAAGGCGCGCAACGATGCCGACTACAAGGTCGGCAAGGAAAAATGCGACGCCATGTCCGGTAATGCCAAGGACGCCTGTATGGCCGACCTGAAGACCCGCTACAACAAGTAATCAGGCAGCGGCCTGCCAGGCAGGCAGGCCGTTTTTCCAGGCCGTATTTCTAGGCAGATTCCCGGGCGGCGTTGCCCGGCCGGGAATTTTCGCCCGGCAGTGTATAGCCCGCCGCGGCGTACTCTTCCAGGCGGTTGTACAGCGTCTTGGGACTGATGCCCAACACGGCGGCCGCCTGTTTTTTCACGCCATTGCATCGCTCCAGCGTCGCCAGGATCAGGCGCCGGTCCGCTTCGGCCAGGGTCTCGCCAACGGGAACGCTGACCTGACTGCCCGCCGTCTCGCCCGTGGGCGACACCTGCGGCACCAGCATTTCCAGATCCATCACGTCGCCATCGGCCATGATGAAGGCGCGCCGCACAAAGTTCTTCAGCTCGCGCACATTGCCGGGCCATTCGTACTGCTCCAGGGCCGCGGCGGCCTCGGGCGAGAACAACTTGGTCTTGCCGGATTCCTCGTTCAGCGTCTGCAGGAAGCGTTCCGCCAGAAAGAGGATGTCGCTGCCGCGATCGCGCAAGGCGGGCAATTCAATGGGGAACACGCTCAGCCGGTAGTACAGGTCCTCGCGCAACTTGCCCTCTTGGACGGCCTGCTCCGGGTTGCGGTTGGTGGCGGCAATGACCCGGATGTCACAGGCAATCTCCCGATTGGTGCCCACGCGCATGAACTGCCCAGTCTCCAGGACGCGCAGCAGCTTGACCTGCAGGTCCAGCGGCATTTCGGTGACTTCGTCCAGGAACAGGGTCCCGCCGTCGGCGCGCTCGAAATAGCCCTTGTGCTGGCGGTCGGCGCCGGTAAAACTGCCGCGCTCGTGCCCGAACATTTCGCTTTCGATCAGGTTGGGCGAAATCGCCCCGCAGTTGACCGCGATGAACGGCCGCTGGCGGCGCGGACTGAGTTCGTGGATGGCATGCGCAGCCAACTCCTTGCCGGTGCCGCTTTCGCCGATCAGCAAGGTGGTGACGTTGGTGGGCGCCACGCGCCCGATCTGGCGGTACAGCTCCAGCATGCGTTCGGATTTGCCGAACAGCTTGCCGAAGCGTCCAGGCTCTTCGAACGGGGTGCCGGGCATTTCGCCGCCCGAATTGGCCATGATGCGCTTGAGGATTTCCTCCAGGCGCTCCATGCAGATGGGCTTGACCAGATAGTCCGTCGCGCCCAGGCGCAAGGCCTGGACCGCGTTGTCCACCGTGCCGTGGCCGGTCATGACCACGACCTCGGCGCTGTGCACGGCAACGTTCTTGAAGATGTCCATCCCGCTGCCGCCCGGAAGGCGGACGTCAGTGAGCACCAGATCCGGCGCCTGTCGTTCGAGCTGGATCATGGCGTCCTTGACGCTGGCCGCCAAGGCCACTGTAAACCCGCTCTCGCGGCCGATTTCGGCCAATGTTTCGCGTATCGCGTCGTCGTCGTCAACGATAAGCAGGTGAGGCATGCTATCTCCGTTTCCCTTGCATAACCCTGAGGATAGTCACTATGGGGGCGGCCGGCGCAAATATTTGCCCGTTTCCACCAACGTTTTCGATTACTTGCAACTCGTCGCAATCTGAGCGGGGTCCGCCCTCTACGATGAGCCTGTCACAGGCCCGATTGGGGACTAGGAATCAGCATGGCCACTCGTAACACCGCCACACGAAATACCGCGCCACCCGCACTTTCCGCTTTTGCCGACACCAGCGGCATGTCGCCGCAGATGCGCAAACTGGGCAACCAGATCGCGCTGGCCGCGGCCACCGACGCAAGCGTGTTCATTATCGGCGAAAGCGGCGCGGGAAAGGAAATCGTCGCCCGCGCCATCCATGAAGCCAGCGAGCGCCGCGACCAGCCTTTCGTGGCGGTCAATTGCGGGGCGATCAGCGGCTCGCTCGCCCACGCGGAACTGTTCGGCCATGAGAAAGGCAGCTTTACCGGCGCGGTGTCCCAGAACGCCGGCTATTTCGAGTACGCAAGCGGGGGCACGCTGTTCCTGGACGAAGTCACGGAAATGCCGCCCGACATGCAGGTCCACTTCCTGCGCGTACTGGAGGTGGGCACCTATCAGCGCGTGGGCGGCACGGACCTGCTGCGCGCCAACGTGCGCGTCATCTGCGCCAGCAACCGGGATCCCGCGGCGTCGGTCGCCGACGGCAGGCTGCGGCAGGACTTCCTGCATCGCCTGCTGGTGATACCGCTGCGCGTGCCGCCGCTGCGCGAACGCGGCGACGATGTTTTGCTGCTGGCAAACCAGTTCCTGGATACCTTGAACGCGCAGCACGGCACGCAGAAAACCTTTTCCCCGCACATGCTCGAGGCGATCAAGGCGCACGACTGGCCGGGCAACGTCCGTGAATTGCGCAACGTGATCCAGCGCGCCTACATCATGGCCGACACCCAGCTCGATGCCGACCTGCTTTCGCGCAACCGCGGACCCAACCAGGCCCAGCTGCGCGACGGGTCGCTCAACTTCCCCGTGGGGATGCCGTTGGGCCGCGCGCAGCGCGAATTCATCCTGGCCACCCTCGCCCATCACGCGGGCGATAAGCGCCTGGCCGCGGAAACCCTCGGCGTCAGCCTGAAGACCCTGTACAACCGGCTGGACATCTATGAAAAGGATGAGCCCGAGGCCGCTTGAGCAGTTCTTACCGTCCCCTTGTAATACTGGCCCAGCACGGCGCGTTCCCGACGCGCCGCTGCCCCGGGGAACAGACCTGGCACGATCTTTGCATCTACTGATGGGATGAGCCGCTTTCCGGCGGCTGCCCCTTCAGGAGACTCGATTGGGCCACCCAATGCAAGAACTTCGCCTGCGCCAGCAAATGACGCTTGCGCCGCGTCTGCAGCAATCCGTCAAGCTGCTTCAGATGTCGGCGCTGGAGTTCACCACGGCCGTCCAGCATGCGCTGGCGAACAACCCGTTTCTCGAAGATCCGGACGATTCGGAGCCTGAGGCCGCCCCGGCCGCGCCTGGCGCCCACGGCGACGCCGTCACATTCGAAAGCCAGCCCGCCGCCGAGCCTGACAGCGCGCCCGAACGCACCGACGCCGATGAGCTCCCGCCCGATGCGCCCGCCTACTCCGGCGACTATCCGACCCATGCGCCCAACGGCGGCGAAAGCGACCTGGGCCAATGGGCCTGCGCCAGCGTCTCGATGCGCGAACGCCTGTCCAACGAGCTGGGCAACTATCACCTGCAGCCGCGCGACCGCCTGCTGGCCGAATTCATCATCGATGCGCTGGACGATGACGGCTATCTGCGCGTGCCCCTGACCAACCTGTGCAACGCTGCCGATGCGGACATCGACCCCACGCCGGAAGAAAGCGAATGGACCGCCGCCCTGCGCCTGGTGCAGCAACTGGACGCGCCCGGCATCGCCGCCCGCGACCTGCGCGAATGCCTCACCCTGCAACTGGCCGCGCTGCCCGACGAGGACGACGACACGCGGGCCCTCGCCCACCGCATCGTGCAGGAACACCTGGACCGCCTGGCCAAGAACGATTACCAGGGCCTGCGCCGGGTGCTGGGATGTTCCGACGACGACCTGCGCGAAGCCAGCGCGCTGATCCGCCGGCTGGATCCCAAGCCGGGCGCGCGCTATAGCGGCGAGACCCCCATCTATGTCGTGCCGGATGTATTCGTCGACAAATGGCAGGGGCGCTGGCGCGTGCTGCCCAACCGCAGCGCGATGCCGCGCGCGCGACTGCACAGCGCCTACGCGGACCTCTTTCGCCGTGCCCGCCTGGACGACCGCAGCCCGATGGCGCAGGAACTGCAGGAGGCGCGCTGGCTGGTGCGCAACGTGGAGCAACGCTACACGACCATCCAGCGCGTGGCCGAGGCGATCGTCAAACGCCAGCAGATGTTCTTCGAATACGGCGAGGTGGCGCTGCGGCCGCTGATGCTGCGAGAGGTCGCGGACGATCTGAACATGCACGAATCCACGGTGTCGCGGGCCACGGTCAGCAAATACATGACGACGCCGCGCGGCGTCTTCGAATTCCGCCACTTCTTCTCGCGCGAGCTGGCCACCGAATCGGGCGGCTCGTGTTCGGCCGCGGCCGTGCGCGCGCTGATCAAGGAGATGGTCGAAGCCGAGGACCCCTGCATGCCGCTGTCGGATGTGGCGCTGACGCAGCAGCTCGCGTCCAACGGCATCCTGCTCGCGCGCCGGACGGTGTCCAAGTACCGCGGTCAACTGCGCGTTCCGCCCGCCGAACTGCGCAGGCAGCATTGAGCGGCGCGCGGCGCCCGCGTTGCGCGCCGCCGCGGGATCAAAAAAAGGCTTCCTCGCGGAAGCCTTTTTGCTGGCGGGTTGCCCCGCCTGCTGGATTACTTGCTGCCGCCCGTGTTCGGGTAGCCCGGCGCGGGCGTGGCGCCGGCGGCAGGCGTCGCCGGCACGTTGTCATTGGCTTCGCGCTTGCGATTGGGCATCTCCGATTGATGCTTGCCCGAACTCATGTGGCCGCTCTTGTCCAGCTTGGGCGGCGTCGTGGGGGTATTCGGCGCGGCATTCGGAGCCGGCGGAATCGTGCCCGCAGGCACCTTCGTGTTCGGCGGCACCGCAGTGCCATCGTTCGGGGTGTTCGACGGCGAGGTGGTGACGCTCCCGCCCGTCGATTGGGCCATCGCCCCGCCGGCGGTCGCCAGGCCGGCAATCAATGCAAACGCGCAAGTCATGGCACGGTATTTCATAACAGACCTCCTAGGTTGAATTGCATCCTCCTAGTCGCAAGCCCCGTGCCCGCCCTTGCCTGCCGCCCGCCCCGCGCAGTAGTTCGCGAGGCAGGGCATTTTTTACCTGCCTTTGCAACACTTGACCCCTAGGCCGCCCGTTGCGGCCCGGCGCTCGCCTCCAGCATGCGTTGCACCCGCTCGCCCAGCGCATCCAGCGAGAACGGCTTGACGATGAGCTCCATGCCCTCTTCCAGGAAACCGCGCGTGCTGGCCGCGCTTTCCGCGTAGCCCGTCATGAGCAGCACGCGCAGGCCCGGATGCGCCACGCGGGCGGCGTCGGCCAATTGACGGCCGTTCAGGTTGGGCAAGCCCACGTCCGTCACCAGCAGGCTCAGGTTGCGCGTCGACGTGACCAGTTCCAGCCCCGCCTCGCCGTCGGCCGCGGTCAGCACATGCAGGCCCATGTCGACCAGCGACTCCCGAACCATCTCGCGCACGTTCGTGTCGTCCTCCACGACGATGACGAACGCCTGGCCGGGCGAAGCCGCCTGCGCGCCGGTCGCGGTCGGCGCCTCGGCCGGCAGTTCGGGCTCGCCCTGATGGCGAGGCAGGTACAGCCGAACCGACGTTCCGACGCCCTCCGCGCTTTCCAGGAGCGCGCTGCCGCCCGCCTGCTTCGCAAACCCGTAGGTCATCGACAGGCCCAGCCCCGTGCCCTCGCCCAGCGGCTTGGTCGTGTAGAAGGGGTCGAAGGCATGCGCCAGCACGTCGGGCGACATGCCGCAGCCCACGTCCGAGACCGACACTTCGACAAACGCCCCGGGGCCGATCCCCGTACGCTGGCGCGATGACGAGTCATCCAGGTGCGCGTTGGCGGCGGCCACGGTCAGCACGCCGCCATTGGGCATCGCATCGCAGGCATTGATGACCAGGTTGAGCATGGCGTTCTCGAACTGGTTCTTGTCGCAGTTCACCGGCCAAAGGCCCGGCTCCAGGTCGAAGACCAGGCTGACGCGCTCGCCGGTATAGCGGTGGAACAGGTCCGTCATGGAGTGCAGCGCGGCCTCGACGCTGAACGGCTTGGGGTCGATCGGCTGGCGCCGCGAAAACGTGAGCAGGCGCTGCGTAAGGTGGGCGGCGCGATTGGCCGAGTCCATGGCCACGGTGATGAAACGCTGCGCCTGTTCCGGCACCCCCGCGGCCAGCTTGCGCTGGATGAGGTACAGGGCGCCGGTGATGCCCTGGAGCATGTTGTTGAAATCGTGCGCGATCCCGCCCGTCAGGCGCCCGACCGCCTCCATTTTCTGCGCCTGGCGCAGCGCGTTCTCGGTCTCGGCCAGCGCCTCGGCCTGCGCCTTCAGGTCCGAATCGTCGCGGCCCGCCAGGTAAAGGCTGTCCTGCGACCACGACATGCTCCACGTGATCCAGCTGTAGCCGCCCGCGCGCTTGCGCACGCGGCTTTCCAGATGCCGCACGGACTGCGCGCCCGGGGGCCGGCCGGCCAGCGACCAGGCCGCGCGCGTCGCGTCCAGGTCGTCCGGATGGATCAGCTCGGTCAGTCCCATCGACAGGAACTGGTCGGGGCTCCAGCCCAGGATGGGCAGCACGGCCGGGTTCACGCTGACAAAGCGCCCCTTCGTGTCGATGACCGCCAGCAATTCCGGCGACAGGCGCCAGATGCGGTCGCGCTCGGCGATGGCATGCTCCACCCGTTGTTCCAGCATGCGCGAATACTGCGAGCGCTCGACCGCGTCGCACATGCGTTCGGCCACTTCTTCGATGAAGGCCAGGTCGCCCGGCTTGAGCCGGCTGCTGGACAAAGGCCGCACGACCAGCGCGCCGCCTTGCCGCGCCCAGCGGCGCATCGGCACCACGATGGCCGACGGACGGATCTCGCCCCCTTCCTGGGCCAGCAGCGGTTGCAGATAGGTAGTGCGCCCTTGGCGCACCGCCTCGTAGAACTCGTCGCCCAATTGCCCGGGCGCCAACGCGTCCTGCCGCGCCAGGTCGGCGTCGGACCGCCAGCACGTGGACACCACCGGCGCCGCGCCTTCGCCGGCCCAGTCCAGCACGGCGACCAGGCCCAGCGACAGGTGCTGGCCCAGGGCCTCGCACGCCGTCTGCTCGATGGCCGCCTGCAGATGCAGTTCGCGCATCCGGTCGCCCAACGCCAGCAGGAAATTCTTGCGGTGCTGCCCTTCCCAGAGCTCGGACTCAGCGGCCTTGCGCGCGGTCACATCGAGGAACAGCGCCATGATCCGGTCGGCGTCGACCTTGCGGGCGCGCGCTTCATACCAGGCATCCTTGGGCGCGGGCACGGCAAACTCGAACTGGATGGGGTCGCCCGTTTCAACCACCTGCGCGAAGGTGTCCAGAATCTGGCTGGGAACCCCGGGAATCATCTCGCGCAGCGTATGGCCCAGCGTGTCGCCTTCCTTCATGCCGCTTTGGCGTTCGAAGGCCGGATTGACCTCCAGGAAGCGGAAGTCCGTGACGCGGCCCGCGTCGTCGCGCAATGCCTCGGCCAGGAAAAACGCTTCCTGCATGCCGTCGAACATCGCCCGCCACCGTTCGCCGCTGTGCCGGAGCGCGAGATCCATGCGATGCCGTTCGATCGCCAGCGCGGCGCTGCGCGTGACGAGCGCGATCGCGTCGATGTCCTGGGCGGACGGCTGGCGGCATTCTTCGTAGTAGTTGGAGAAGACGCCAAGCAGCCGCCCGTCCGGCGACTTGATCGGCGTGGACCAGCAGGCGCGCAGGCCATGGGCCAGCGCAAGATCGCGCCACGTCGCCCACCGCGGATCGGTGGCGATGTCATCGACGTACACCGGGTTGCCCGCGTGCGCGGCCGCACCCCACGAGCCCGCCATCGGGCCGACCGGCACCCCGTCCACCGCGGCATTGAAAGCGTCGGGCAGGCTGGGCGCGGCGCCATGCCGCAGCACGATTCCCGGGTCGTCCGCCAGCGCGATGGCCGTGCGCACTTTTACGCTGGACTGCGCCTCGATGGCGTGCAGCACGTGTTCAAGCACCTGCTGCAGCGGTACGCCAGCGGCGATGCGCTCCAGCATGATGCGTTCATCTTCCAGACGAGCAAGCGTGTCGGTCCAGGGGAGGGACACGCGGTCTTGCTTGGTCAACATGGTTCCCCCTATCGCAGATAGGACTGTACGCGATAGGGACCTACTTGGCTAAACCTCTGTAACGTCAGGCCGGACCGGCGACGCCGGCGGCCGCGTGCCGCCGGCCGGTGCGCCAGGCCAGCCCGGCGCTGATGGACAGCGCCACCGCCAGCAACCCGCCCGCCATCGCCGCCACGCCATCCCAGCCGGCGGCGGTCCAGAAATGTCCGCCCAGCGCCCCCAGCACGCTGGACCCCACGTAATAGACCAGGAGGTACAACGAGGCCGCCAGCGCCTTGAACCCGCGCGCCATCTGCCCGACCCAGCCGCTCGCGACCGCGTGGGCGGCGAAAAAGCCGAATGTGAACACCACGATGCCCGCGATCAGCAGCGGCAGGGAATCCGACAGCGTCAGCAACAGACCCGCCAGGGCCAGGCCCGTGGCCGCCGACAGCATCGCGCCGCGTCCGTGGCGGTCGGCCAGCCGGCCGAAAAAGGTCGACGCGAAAATGCCGACCAGATAGACGACGAAGATGAAGCCGATAAAGGTCTGGCTGAGCGAGAACGGCGGCAGCAGGAGACGAAAGCCCACGTAGTTATAGACCGCCACAAAGGCGCCCATCAGGAGCCCGCCCATGGCGAACAGTCCGCACAACGGCCCGTTCTTCAAATGCGCGCCCGCGCCGGCCCGCACGTCGCCCCATACGCCCGCCCATCCCTGCCCGCGCCGCGGCGTGAAACGGCGCGATGCCGGCAGGAGCCAGATGAACAGCATGGCCGCGACGATGCCCAGCAATCCGAGCGTGCCCATGGCCGCGCGCCAGCCGTAGTGGTCGGACACCAGTCCGGTGATGACGCGGCCCGACAGGCCGCCGAATGCGCTGCCGCTGATGTACAGGCCCATCGCGAACCCCAGCGTGCCGGGCTCGACCTCTTCGGCCAGATAGGCCATGGCCACGGCGGGCACCCCGCCCATCGCCACGCCCTGCAGCGCCCGCAACGCAAGCAGGCTGTGCCAGTCGGGCGCGACGGCGGCGATGGTGCCCAGGATGGCCGAGGCGAAGAGCGACAGCGCCATGATGGGCTTGCGCGGCAGGGCTGCCGAAAACAGGCCCACAAAAAATATCGCGATGGCCAGCAGGCCCGTGCAGAGCGACAGCACCAGGCTGCTCTGCGCCGCCGAGACGTTGAATGCGCGGGTGTAGATCGGCATCAGCGGCTGCACGCAATACAGCAGGGAAAAGGTGGAAAAGCCGGCGGCGAACAAGGCCCACTGGGCGCGGCGCAGTCCGGGCGTGCCGCGCGCCAGATACGTCGACGGCGCGGCGTCGCGTTCGGTTGCGGAACGGGTGGAAGGGGTAGACATCAGGTTTCTCGAATGACAACGGGCAGCAAGCCCGTAGCGACAAGGTAGACGCTTGCCCTGCATATGTCCAATATATGAAACTGCACCCGTGCATATTTAAAAACGATGGACTGTTGAACGATGGAACTGCGCCACCTGAGATACTTCACCGCCGTCGCGGAGGAACTGCACTTCACGCGCGCCGCCGCCCGCCTGGGGATCGGCCAGCCCCCGCTGAGCCAGCAGATCCAGCAGTTGGAACGCGAGATCGGCACGGCGCTGTTCCTGCGCCTGCCGCGCGGCATCGCGCTGACCGAGGCCGGGGCGCAGTTCCTTGAGGACGCGCGCGCCATCCTGGCCAGCGCCGACCGCGCCGTGGACCTCGCGCGGCGGCTGGGTCGCGGCGAACGGGGCGCCATCACCGTGGGCTTTACCGCGTCTGCGGTGTTCCATCCTTACCTGCCGCGCGCGATCCGCGCCTTCCGCGACCGCTATCCGGACGTGCGCATCACCCTCACCGAAAGCAATACCCTGACGCTGCTGCGCGGCCTGCGCGCGGGCGAGGTGGATGTCGCCTTCGTGCGGCCGCCCTACGTGCTGGACGCCGAGTTCGAGTCCGAACGCGTCCTGGACGAGCCCATGCTGATCGCCCTGCCCCCCGACCACGCGCTCAGCCGCAAGCGCGCCATCCCGATCGCGGCGCTGGCCGCGGAAGACTTCGTGCTGTATCCCCGTCCCATCGGCGCCGGGCTGTATGACGCCATCCAGTCCGCCTGCCAGCGTGCGGGCTTTGCGCCGCGCGTCATCCAGGAGGCGCCGCAGATGGCGTCGATCGTGAGCCTGGTGGCGGCGGGCGTGGGCATCTCCATCGTGCCCGCCGCCATGCGCCACATGGGCGCGCAGGGCATCGAGTACCGCCCGATCAAGGGCGACGCGCCGCACGCGCTGCTCGACATGGCCTACCGCCGCCACGACCGCTCGGCCGCCGCGGAGAACGCCGTCCAGATGCTGCGGCGTCTGGCGCATCCGGAATCCGCCTGAACCGCGGTATCGCCCTGTCGCGTTTGTCATTTTCTGTAAACCGGCCGGGCTGGGCCGGCGATAGACTCACGCGCTTGCCGCAATGCGTCCCCGTGGGGACGCTCCCGCCCCCCACTTTTCCAAGGTGCTCCCGTGAGACGTACCCTCCTGGCCCTGGCTTTCGCAACCCTCCCCGGCCTCGGCGGCGCCGCCGCGCTGCCCTCCGCCATCGGCGCGGTCACCGTCTACCAGGACCGCGCGGTCGTCACCCGCGCCGCCAGCAGCGACCTCGCCGCGGGCGAACATGAACTCGTGCTGGAAAACCTGCCGGCGACGCTGCAGGACAACTCGCTGCAGGTGTCGGCCCGCAGCACCGGCCAGGCCACGCTGCTGGACGTGAAGGTCCGGGACGCCTACCAGGCGGACGCCGCCAGCGAACGCGTCCGTCAGTTGGAAGCCCAGATCGAGAAACTGGAGGCCCGGCAGGCGGCGCTGGACGACGAAGCGGCCGTGCTGGACAACCAGCGCGAACTCATCCTGATGATGCAGCGCGGGGCGACCGAACCGGCCAAGGATGGCGCCCGCCTCACCCTGGACGAACTCAAGGCGATCCAGGCGCTCAGCGCCGAGACGCTGGGCACGACGCTGGCGGGCCTGCGCGGCGTGGCCGAAAAGCGGGCTGTGCTGGAACGTGAACTGGCCGCCCTGCAAGCCCAGCTCGGGCAGGTGCGCGGGGCGGCGGGCCGGCGCAGCAAGACGGTCGTCCTGCGTGTCGACATGGCCCGAAGCGGCAAGCTGGACCTTGCGCTGTCCTATGCGGTCGCGGGCGCGCGCTGGACGCCGTCCTACGATGCGCGGCTGCGCCCGGCCGATCGCCACGTGGACCTGGGCTACTTCGGCGTCATCCGCCAGAACACGGGCGAGGACTGGAACAACGTGAAGCTGACCCTGTCCACCGCGCGGCCATCGCTGGGCGGTGGCGCGCCCACGCTGCGGCCGTGGATCATCGACGTGGCCGCCCCGCCGCCGCCCATGCCCGCTCCCGCGCCGGCTCCCGCCGCGGTTCAGGCGGAAATGCAGCCGGAGATGCAGACCAAGCGCGCGCCCCGGGCCCGCGCCATGGCGGACGCGCAAATGGCGGCCGAACCGGCGCCCGAGGCGATCGACGTCGCCACCGCCCAGGTCCAGAACGCCGCGACCAGCGCATCCTTCCAGATCCAGAATCCGGCCACGCTGCCGTCCGACAACACGGCGCAGCGCGTCGCCATCGCCAGCGCCAGGCTGCCCGCCACCTTGCAGTACCAGTCCACGCCGGCGCTGCGCGAGGCCACGTACCTGACGGCGCAGGCCAGCAACACAACGGCGTTCCCGTTCCTCGCGGGGCCCCTCAATACCTTCCTGGACGATGCCTTCGTCGCCTCGGGCGCCATGAAAGCCGTGATGCCCGGCGAAAAACTGGAACTGGCGCTGGGCGCCGACGACGGCATTTCGATCAAGCGGCAGCTCGTGAACCGCTACACCGAAAGCACCGGCTTCTCGGGCAGCGGCAAGCGCGTCACCTACGAATACAAGATCACGGTCAAGAACAACAAGACCACCCAGGAACAGGTGTCCTTCAAGGACCGCCTGCCGGTCTCGCGCAACGAGAAGATCGTGGTCAAGCTGCTATCGCCCGCCGACCGCGACATCAAGCGCGAAGAAGACGGCAAGGTGGCCTGGGACTGGACGCTCGAACCGGGCAAGTCGCGCGAGACGGTGTTCAAGTTCTCGGTGGATTACCCGGGCGACATCGACGTGTCCGGCCTTTGAATGCGCGGGCGCAGGCCGCCATCGCGCGCGACATGGCGGCGCGGCCCGCTCAATGCGACCGGCAGAATTCGATGAACTCGTCGGGCTCCAGCGGCACCGAAATCCCGTAGCCCTGCGCGACGTCGCACCCCAGTTCGCGCAGCAGTTGCACGTCGCGCTCCTGCTCGACGCCTTCGGCCACCACGCGACGCCCAAGCACCCGCCCCATTTCGATCGCTGCCGCGACGACCGCGCGCGACGCGGCCTCGCGGTGCATGTGGACGATGAAGTCCCGGTCGATCTTCAACTCATTGAATGGCATGGCCGAAAACAGCCGCATCGAGGCAATGCCGGCGCCGAAGTCATCCATCGCCAGTTCAAAGCCGCGCACGCGCAATAGGTTCAGCGTGGACGAGAGCGCCAGCCAATCGGTCACGGGCTCGTCTTCCGTAAGCTCGACCTTGATCAGCCGGGCCGGCAGGCCGGCCTGTCCGACTTTCTGCTCCAGCAGGCCGGGCAGCTCGCGCGAGCACAGCGTGGACGCGGAGGCATTGATGGCGATCGGCACCGCGATGTCCTCGTCCTGCATCCGCCGCAGCACCTCGATCACCCGGTCCGCCACACGGCTGAACAGCATCCGGTCCATGCCCAGCCGGTGCGCGGCCGGCACGAAATCGGCCGCGGAGATCGCGCCCAGCTTGGGGTGGACCCAGCGCGACAGCGCCTCGGCCGCCACCACGCGCCCGGTGGACAGGCTGATCTGCGGCTGCAGCACCACGTGCATGCCTTTGCCGGTCGCCAGCGCCTGGCTCAGCGCGGCTTCCATCACCTCGCGCCGCACCGACTTGGGCTTGTGCGGGGACGCCGATTCGTCGTCGATGCTGTGCAGGGCGTTCTTGATGGCCTGCTGCATGGCCGCGCGCGACACGGGCTTGGCCAGCGCCTGCGCCGACGGGCAGCCCGCCTGCAGGGCCAGCCGCACATGGGATTGCAGGAGTTCGTCGCTGAGGCTGCTGATCCAGATGATCGGCGGCATGCTCTTCAGGCGTCCCGCGTCCACCAGCCGGCGCAGGTCATTGGGCAGGCGCGTGCCATCGCCCTCGCCCATCACGATGTCGCTGATCAGGACGTCATAGTATTGGCGCGTCATCGCGCCCACGGCTTCGATGCTGCTTCCCAACCCCGCCACGCGGCGGTAGCCCAACGCCAGCAGCATGTTCTGCAGATAGGCGCGTTCGACGGGGTGGTCTTCCACGAGAAGAAACCGTCGGGACGCGCCGGCATCGGGTTTGGGCATTGCTGACCGTCCTGGAACCTTTACACACGGAAAGAAGCCTCGATCGGCCCCTGCCTGCGCCTGCCGCAAGCCGGTGAGCCCGGCCCCTTGGGAGCACGGGTCAATGCTAAGGCATCCGCGCAAAGCATGTCTTTATCGATAACGGGTTAATTCAGCCCGTCGCCGATAGTCGTAGTTGCCGGCGCATCCGCCGTCTGGTCCCGTTCCTTGGTGCCTGTCCCCGCCAACCCCGCATCCGCCCCCGCCCATCCGCCTCCACCGTCCGCGGGTGCGATAATGGCGGACTTTCCCGCATCTACGGCACGGAGCTTCCCTTGACCCGCATTGACGACCCCCTGCACGACCGCGAGGTCGGCGCGGCCGACGCCACCCAGGACAACACGCGCACCGACGACACCCGCATCAGCGCGGTGCGTCCGTTGATTTCACCGGCCCTGCTGCAAGACGAACTGCCCGTCTCGACCGAGATCCAGACGCTCGTCGAGCAAAGCCGCGCCGACATCGCCGACGTGCTGCACGGCCGCGACGACCGCCTGGTGCTGGTGGTGGGCCCCTGCTCCATCCACGACCATGCGCAGGCCATGGAGTATGCGCGCCACTTGCGCGCCGCCGCCGACGCGCACAAGGACGACCTGCTGATCGTCATGCGCGTGTACTTCGAAAAGCCCCGCACCACCGTCGGCTGGAAGGGTTATATCAACGATCCGCGTCTGGACGGCAGCTTCCGCATCAACGAAGGCCTGCGCCGCGCGCGCGAACTGCTGCTGGACATCAGCGGCCTGGGCCTGCCCATCGCCACCGAATTCCTGGATCTCCTCAGCCCGCAATACATCGCCGACCTGATCGCCTGGGGCGCCATCGGCGCGCGCACCACCGAAAGCCCCAGCCATCGCCAGCTCAGCTCGGGCCTGAGCTGCCCGCTGGGCTTCAAGAACGGCACCGATGGCGGCGTCCAGATCGCGGCCGACGCCATGGTCGCGGCCAGCGCCAAGCACGCGTTCATGGGCATGACCAAGATGGGCATGGCCGCCATCTTCGAAACCCGCGGCAACCAGGACACCCACGTGATCCTGCGCGGCGGCAAGCAAGGGCCGAACTACGACGCGGCCAGCGTCGACGCCTGTTGCGCCGCGCTGCGCGCCGCGGGCCAGCGCGAGCAGGTCATGATCGACTGCTCGCACGCCAACTCCAACAAGTCGCACCTGCGCCAGATCGACGTGGCCAACGACATCGCGGCCCAGATCTCCCAGGGCGACAGCCGCATCACGGGCGTCATGATCGAAAGCCATCTCGAAGAAGGCCGCCAGGACCTCAAGCCCGGCCAGCCGCTGCGCCATGGTGTGTCCATCACCGACGCCTGCCTGGGCTGGGCCCAGACCGAACCGGTGCTCGCCGCGCTGGCGCAAGCCGTGCGCCAGCGCCGGCAGAAGCTCGCCGCGGTCGCCTGACGGGTACGCCGATACGTCGATACGCCGGTGCGTCGATACGCCGGTGCGTCGATACGCCGGTGCACCGCCACGCCGCCTGGCGCGGGCGGCGCGCCGGCGGCAGGCCTTGGCTTGCCGCTTGTCATCGTCCTGCAAAGATCGGGCCAGATCATCGGCGCTGACCGGCGTCCGCTCCGCGGCGGCATTGCTGCTGTTACAGCACGCTTTTGAAACAATTGGTATCATGCGCGTGGTGTTCAAGTCGGAACCGGGCGACACGTTCGTTCCGCATCTTCCAGGGCCCCGCGCCCTTCCCGCAATTTTCCCGTCAGGTATGGAACGTTCTCGCCTCGTGCCGGCCGCGCCGGCTCAATCCGCCCGCGTGCGCCACAGCATTTTCATCTACACCGAAGAACAACGCGGCAACCAGATGGTCGAGTCGCTGGTGCTCGGCATGCTGTCCGATATCTCCGGTTCGGAGAAACTCATCGTCGTGCAGGACCCGCATCACGGGTTCAAGTATGTCTACCGCATCGATCACGAAAGCAGCAATCTCGATGCGGCGGCCATCACCGAACTGGACGCGTCCGTGTTCAACGGCAAGTCCTCGACCGAGATCAACGCCATGTCGTATCGGTTGGGCACGCCCGAGAACGCCATGAAGCTGCTGCGCGGCAAGACCCACTGGATCCAGGACAAGGGCTCGGTGCTGTCGGTCCTGCTGCAGAATGCTGCGGCGCGCAAGACGCGCTTTGCGCCGCCCCGGATTGAACGCGAACGGATGCGCAAAGTGCCTGAGGGCGTGCCGGTCGAATTGCTGCCCGCGTAGATTGGACGGTATCCGGGCGGTTTTTTCTTATCCACAGAATTTGTGGATAAGAAAAACCCAAACGCACGGCTGATGGCCTTTCGGGCGACACGAAACGGCCTGCTCAATTATTGACCAGCCCCTTTTTTTACACCATCCGGATGGCGTCCCCGTTCGATGCCGCGCCGCCGCAACGGCCGGGATGATATTCTGCGCGCAAGAACGCAAGCACATCAGACCGATCGCCGTATTGCTCCCGGGGTCCGCGCGCCGCGCGAGCCCGCCCCCTCTAAGAAACCGCAGCATGACCAGAACACACCTGTTCGCACAAGGAGCGCGAGAGCGCGCCGCGCCGTGACGATCATCGTCGTCGACGACCACGGGGACTGGCGCGACTCCATCGCCGAATACATCCAGGACCTGGGCCTGGACAAGGCCATCCTCACGGCCGGCTCCCTGGCCGAGCTGGACGACCTGCTGCTGACCGTCACGCCCGCCATCCTCGTGCTGGACGCCATGCTGCCGGATGGCGACGGGCTTGCGCGCGTCTCCCACCTGCGCACCACCTACCCGTCCATGGGCATCGTCATGCTGACGGGACGGCTCCTGAGCGAAGACAAGGTGTCCGGGCTGAGCCTGGGCGCCGACCATTACCTGACCAAGCCCGTCAACCTGGCCGAACTGGGCGCCACGCTGGTCGCGCTGTCGCGCCGTCTGCGCGTGGTGCCCGCCGCCGACCTCGACGATACGCAGTCCGGCGCGTGGCGCTTCGACCCGGCGCGCCGCACCCTGACATCGCCCGGCCAGGTCAGCGTCGACATCACCGATGCCGAAAGCCGCCTGATCGGCGCGCTGATCCAGGCGGCGCCCCTGCCCCTGACCCGCGCACGCCTCGTCGAAGCCCTGGGCGCCAGCGCGCAGGCCTACGACACGCACCGGCTGGACGCCCACATGCACCGGCTGCGCCGCAAGCTGCGCGCGCACACTGGCGGGGACATCGGCATCCGCACGGTGTATGGCGTGGGCTACGTCTGCACCTCGCCCGTCACCATCGTCGGCACGCTCCCCAACCGCTGAGACCGCAAGCATGAACGCCATCCTCCGCCCCCGCCGTTCCGTTCTCTACATGCCCGGCGCCAATGCGCGGGCGCTCGACAAGGCGCGCACGCTCGATGCGGACGCGCTGATCCTGGACCTGGAGGACGCCGTGGCGCCCGACGCCAAGAAACTGGCGCGCGCGCAGGTGGCGTCGGCCTTGCGCGCGGGCGGTTTCGGACGGCGCGAATGCATCGTGCGCGTCAATGCCCTGGACACCCCGTGGGGGCTGGACGACGTGCGCGCCATCGCGCAAGCCGGCGCCGATGCCGTGCTGCTGCCCAAGGTCGAATCGGCCGCGCAGCTTGCCGCGCTGGGCGAGGCGCTGGATGCCGCGGGTGCGCCGTCGGACCTGCCGCTGTGGGCCATGGCCGAGACCCCGCTGGGTTTTCTGCGCCTTGACGCCATCGCCGGCGGCCATGCGCGCCTGGCCGCCATCGTCGTCGGCACCTCGGACCTGGTGAAGGACCTGCACGCCCGCCACACGCCCGCGCGCCACGAGACGCTGCTGGCGCGCTCGCTGGCGGTGATGGCGGCGCGCGCGCACGGCCTCGCGGTCCTGGACGGGGTGCACCTGGACCTGAACGACGACGCCGGCCTGCAGGACGCCTGCCGGCAGGGGCGCGACCAGGGCTTTGACGGCAAGACCCTGATCCATCCGCGCCAGATCGCGGCGGCCAACGCCGCCTTTGCGCCGACACCCGAGGAGCTCGACGGCGCGCGCAAGCGCCTGGACGCCTGGCAGGCGGCCCAGGCCGCGGGCAAGGGCGTGGCGGTCGTGGACGGCGCCCTGGTCGAGAACCTGCATGCGCGGGAGGCCGAGCGCCTGCTGGCGCTGGCCGCGGCGATCGAGACGAAATAACCCGGTCCGCGCCGGCCCGCTACAATGTCGTCCGCAATCGGATAAGGCTCGTTCCCGTCCGCTTCCGTCTTTCGCGCCCCGCGCCCGCTTTTGCGCATGCGCGAACCCGCCCCGGTTCCCTCTTTTTGGCCGCGCCTTGTGGCGGGAGCCTTGCCGCGCGCCTGCCGCGCCATCCAGCCCAACACCCATGATCCGCTTCCAACAAGTTTCACTCATGCGCGGCGTCAAGCCCTTGCTCGACAAGGTCGACCTGCTTCTGAACCCCGGCGACAAGATCGGCCTGATCGGCGCCAACGGCGCCGGCAAATCGAGCCTCTTCGGCCTGCTGCGCGGCACGCTGCACGCGGACCAGGGCGACCTGGACTATCCCGCGAGCTGGCGCGTGGCCCACGTGGCGCAGGAAACGCCCGCGCTGGACCGGCCCGCCATCGAATACGCCATCGACGGCGACGTCACGCTGCGCAAGCTGGAGGCCGAACTCGCGGCGCTGGAAGCCGAACCCGAAAGCGCCGAGAACGGCCTGCGCATGGGCGATATCTACGCCGCCCTGGCCGACGCGGACGCCTACACGGTCCACTCCCGCGCGGAACAGCTGCTGACCGGCCTGGGCTTCTCGCAGGCGCAGATGCACCTGCCGCTCACCAGCTTTTCCGGGGGCTGGCGCATGCGCCTAAACCTGGCGCAGGCGCTGATGTGCCCGTCCGACCTGCTGCTGCTGGACGAGCCCACCAACCACCTGGATCTGGACGCGATCATCTGGCTGGAGGACTGGCTCAAGCGCTACCCGGGCACGCTCATCGTCATCTCGCACGACCGCGACTTCCTGGACGGCGTGGTCAACGTGATCGTGCATATCGACGAACGCAAGCTCAAGCGCTACTCGGGCAATTATTCGTCCTTTGAACGTCAGCGCGCGGCCCAGCTGGAACTGGCGCAGGGCATGATCGAAAAGCAGATGCGCCAGCGCTCGCACCTGCAATCCTTCATCGACCGCTTCAAGGCGCAGGCCAGCAAGGCGCGCCAGGCGCAGAGCCGCATCAAGGCCCTGGCCCGCATGGAAGAGGTGGCGCCGCTGCGCGCGGCCGCCGAGTTCTCGTTCGAATTCCGCGAACCGCTGCGCGCCCCCAATCCCCTGCTGACGATGGACAAGGTCAGCGCCGGGTATCGCATCGAGGACGAGGCCACCCAAGACGTGTCCGACAAGATCATCGTGTCGGGCATCAATTTTTCGCTGCAGGCGGGCCAGCGGATCGGCCTCTTGGGCATCAATGGCGCGGGCAAGTCGACCTTCATCAAGACCATCGCCGGCGAACTCGATTCGCTGGCCGGCGAAACGCAATTCAACAAGGGCCTGTCCATCGGCTACTTCGCCCAGCACCAGGTCGAGATGCTGCGCCATGACGAATCGCCGTTGTGGCACATGACCAAGGCCGCGCCCACCGTGCGCGAACAGGAGCTGCGCAACTTCCTGGGCAGCTTCAACTTCAACGGCAACATGGCCACCAGTTCGATCGCGCCGTTCTCCGGCGGTGAAAAGGCGCGCCTGGCGCTGGCGCTCATCGTGTGGCAGCGCCCCAACCTGCTGCTGCTGGACGAGCCCACCAACCACCTGGACCTGGAAACGCGCGAGGCCCTGACCACGGCGCTGGCGCAGTTCGAGGGCACGCTGGTGCTGGTGTCGCACGACCGCCATCTGCTGCGCGCCACCACCGACCAGTTCATCATCGTGGCCGACGGCAAGGTCAGTCCGTTCGACGGCGACCTGGACGACTACAAGGACTGGCTCTACAAGACCAAGCTGGCGGCCAAGGCGGCCTGAACGCGCCACGGCACCAAGCACGCCGCCGCGCCCCCGGACGCGTTACAATCGCGCCGAATTGCCTGCATCCAGCCTCAACCTGGGCCCGCGCGGCACCTTCAACCACGTCCCGCTGTATGCGGGACGCGTTTTTTAGCGCCATCGATGCCTATCAAAGACCAACTATTTCTTGCCAGCCAGTATCTCGCCCCGCACCACCTGGTGTCGCGCTTTTTCGGATACGCGTCGGACTGCCGCGAACCCGCGGTGAAGAATTGGATGATCTCGCGCTTTGTCCGCAAGTACGGCGTGAACATGAGCGAGGCCCTGCAAGAAGACCCATTGGCCTATGACTGCTTCAATGATTTCTTCACGCGCGCGCTGAAAGACGGCGCGCGTCCGCTGGACGACGAGCCCGGCTCGGTGGTCTGTCCCGCCGACGGCGCCATCAGCCAGATGGGCGCGATCGAACAGGGCCGCATCTTCCAGGCCAAGGGCCACAACTACGGCCTGGTGGACCTGCTGGGCGGCGATGCCGAACGCGCCGCGCCGTTCCAGGGCGGCCAGTTCGCCACCATCTATCTTTCGCCCAAGGACTATCACCGCGTCCACATGCCCGCCGCCGGCACGCTGCGCGAGATGATCCACGTGCCCGGCCGCCTGTTCTCGGTCAACCCGCTGACGGCGCGCAACGTGCCGCGGCTGTTCGCGCGCAATGAACGCGTGGTCTGCATCTTCGACACGGAACACGGTCCGATGGCCGTGGTGCTGGTGGGCGCGATGATCGTGGCCTCGATCGAAACCGTGTGGGCCGGCCTGGTGACGCCGCACAAGCGCCGCATCCGGTCCGTCCGCTACGACGCCGCGGCGCGCGCGCCCATCCATCTTGAAAAAGGCGCTGAAATGGGCCGCTTCAAGCTTGGCTCCACGGCCATCGTGCTGTTCGGACCCGACAAGGTGCGCTGGGCCGACACGCCGTCGGTGCTGGGCCCCGTGCGCATGGGTGAACTGCTGGCGCTGCCCGTCCAGGGCTGACCGGCGCGCTGGCGGCCGCGCCTGGCCGCCGCGCCTGGCCGCCGCGCTTGGCCGCCGCGCTTGGCGGCCGCGCTTGGCCGCCACGACGCACGCTCCTTCGCCTGGAGCGAACATGCAATTCAATATTTATTCGCTTTATGCGATGAATCCGGGTTGCTAGATTACGGGCTTTTACCGGCCCGCCATGTCTACCACCGCCCTGCCCGCCCCCGCCCGCGCCGCGGCCCGCCCTTTGCCCCGCGCGCTCGGCCGCATCCTGTCCCTGGACGACTTCGAGGCCGCCGCCAGACGGCGCCTGCCGCGGCCGATCTTCGGCTACATCGCCGGGGCGGCGGAAGACAACCAATCCCTCACCGGCAACCGCGCGGCGTTCGCGCAGATCGCGTTCACGCCGCGCGTCCTGGTCGATGTGTCCCGCCGCACGCAGCAGACCGAACTGTTCGGTCGCACGTACGCATCGCCCTTCGGCATTGCGCCCATGGGCATCAGTGCGCTGTCGGCCTATCGCGGCGACATCGTGCTGGCGCGCGCGGCCCGTGAAGAGAACGTGCCCGCCATCCTGAGCGGCACGTCGCTGATCCCCCTTGAAGCCGTCATCGATGAAGCCCCGGGCACCTGGTTCCAGGCGTACCTGCCGGGCGATCCCGCCAAGATCGACGCGCTGATCGAACGCGCCCGCCGCGCCGGCTACGAGACCCTAGTGCTGACCGTGGACATCCCCGTGTCGGCCAACCGCGAAAACAACGTGCGCACCGGCTTTTCCACGCCGCTCAAGCCCAGCCTGCGCCTTGCGCTGGACGGCCTGGCACGGCCGCGCTGGCTCGCGGGCACCTTTCTGCGCACGCTGCTGGCGCATGGCATGCCGCACTTCGAGAACTCTTTCGCCACGCGCGGCGCGCCCATCGTGTCCGCGTCGGTGCTGCGCGACTTCACGGCGCGCGACCACCTGAACTGGGAGCACGTGGCGCGCATCCGCCGCGCGTGGCCCGGCGCCCTGATCATCAAGGGCATCCTGCATCCGCGCGACGCCATGCTGGCGCGCCAGCATGGCGCGGACGGCATCATCGTGTCCAACCACGGCGCGCGCCAGCTCGACGGCGCGATCTCGCCGCTGCGCGTGCTGCCCGCCGTGGTCGCGCAGGCTGGCGCGATGACGGTCATGATGGACAGCGGGGTGCGCCGCGGCGGCGATGTGCTCAAGGCGCTGGCCCTGGGCGCGCGCTGCGTGTTCGTGGGACGCCCGTTCAACTACGCGGCGGCGGTGGGCGGCCAGCAAGGCGTGGCGCACGCCATCGGTCTGTTGCGCGCCGAGGTCGACCGCAACATGGCGATGCTGGGCATCAACCGCCTGAGCGAAATGGACGCCAGCCTCATCTGCCGGGAAGGCGAGCTGCCCGCTTGAAGGCGCGGCGGCGGGCGCAGGCGCGGGGCCCCGGTGTGCCCGGCGGCCCGCGGAGCATAGAATGGCGGTTCCTCCGTTACCCGCGCGCCCGCTCCGGCGCGACCCTCTCCTTCCGTGTCCCTGCGCCAATCCTCATTTTTCCTGCGCTTTCTGACCCTGGGCGCCCTGGCCCATGTGTATGTGGGCGCCCGCCTGATTCCGGACCTGCAGCTTGGCGGCCAAGGCGCCGCCGCCGCCATTCTGGCGCTCGTGCTGTCGTGCGTGCTCATCCCGATGGGCATGCTGGCGCGCTCGTCGGTCCATCCGCCCTGGGGCGACCGCATTGCCTGGGTGGGTCTGCTGGCCATGGGGCTGTTCTCGTCGCTCTTCGTACTGACCGTCCTGCGCGACGGCGCGATGCTGCTGCTGTGGCTGGGCAACCTGGCGGCCGGCGCGGCCGTGCCCTGGACGGCCCTGCGCGGCGCCAGCGCGTGGGCGGTCATCGGCCTGGCGCTGGCGGGAACGCTCGCGGGCTTCTACAACGCCCGCCGCCGCGCGCGCGTTGTCGACGTCGACGTGCCGATCGCGGGACTGCCGCAAGACCTGGACGGCTTCACCATCGTGCAGATCAGCGATATCCATGTCGGTCCGACCATCAAGCGCCGCTACGTCCAGGCCATCGTGGATGCGGTCAACGCGCAGTTGCCGGACATGGTCGCCATCACGGGCGACGTGGTCGACGGCAGCGTCGAGCAGCTCGCCGCCCAGGCGCGTCCCCTCGGTGATCTGCGCGCGCCGCACGGCGTCTACCTGGTCACCGGCAACCATGAATACTATTCGGGCGCCGGCCCCTGGATCGCCGAGTTCCGGCGACTGGGCCTGCGCGTGCTGCTCAATGAACATGCCGTGATCCATCCGTCGGGCCTGCCCGTGGTGGTCGCAGGCATCACGGACTACAGCGCCGGCGCCTATGACCCGCACCAGCGCAGCAATCCCACCGCGGCGCTGGCGGGCGCCCCGGCCGACGCGTTTCCGCGGATCCTGCTCGCGCACCAACCGCGCAGCGCCGCCGCGGCCGAGCCGGTGGGCTACACCCTCCAGTTGTCCGGCCATACGCATGGCGGCCAGTTCTTTCCATGGGGATTCTTCGTGCGGTTCCAGCAGCCTTTCACGGCCGGGCTGCACCGGCTGGGGCAGATGTGGGTGTATACCAGCCGCGGCACCGGCTACTGGGGGCCGCCCAAGCGCCTGTGGGCGCCGTCGGAAATCACGCGGCTGCGCCTGCGCGGGGCGCCTGCCCGGTGATGTATCGCGCGGTCGGCCTTCAGGCCGCCTCCGGCAGCGGACCGCGTTCCAGGTAGCTGGTCAGGGCGATATCGCTGGTGGTGTTGGAGATGCCTTCGATCTGATGGATGCGCGCCAACAGCAGCTCCAGGGCCTGCGTGTCGCGCACGCGCACCTTGAGCAGCATGGCGCTCTTGCCGGTGATGGTGTGGATTTCCTCGACCTCGTTCAGCTCGGCCAGGCCCAGCACCTGCTGCGTGATGGTCCAGTTGATGGTGTCCACGTGCACGAAGGCCAGCAAGGGCCGGCCCATCTTCGCGCCGTCCAGCTTGGCGGTGATGCCCTTGATCAGGCCGTCGCGCTTGAGCCGCTTGACCCGCTCGTGCACCGCGGGCGCCGACAGGTTGAGCTGCTTGCCCAGTTCCGCATAGCTGGGCGTGGCGTCGTGGGCCAGCAGCGTCAAGAGTTTCCGGTCGCGGTCATCGAGGTCAGACATGGGAATCAGGTTCGGCCTGCGACGCAGGCCGCCCTTTGAGGGAATAAGGGTTGATCGGCGCAAACCCGGATTTTATTCCGTTTGCCCCATCATTCCGTATACCGCTTATTCCGCTGATTCCGCTTATTCCGTTTGCCCGTTCACCAAGGAAAGGAAATCAGATCGCCGTAGAGCCGCTTGAGCGTGGCCTTCACCTCGGGCGAGTTCTGATAGATGGCGATGAACTTCAGCAGGCGCGGATCCTGCGCCTTTTCCGGCTTGGCGACCCAGCGGATGGCGTAGCGGCGGATGCTGTCCGGGTCCGTATTGTCGAAGGCCAGGCCGTCCTTTTCGTTCAGGCCCGCCTGCTTGGCAAACGTCGTGTAGGTCACCGAGGCCGTCACGTCATCGAATGTGCGGGCCGATTGCGACCCTTCGATCTGCACGAACTTGAGCCGCTTCGGGTTGGCCACCACGTCCTGCAGGGTCGCCTGGTGCGCCACGCCCGGCTTGAGCGTGATGAGCCCCATCGTTTGGAGCAGCAGCAAGGCGCGGCCGGTGTTGACCGGGTCGTTGGGCACCGCGATCGTCGCGCCCTCGGGCACCGGATCGCCCTTCTTCAATTTCTTGGAAAACAGTCCGATGGTGGTCGAATAGCCATACGCGATGGGCTGCAGGTTGGCGCCGCGCCGCTGATTGAAGAGTTCGAGAAATGGCGCGTGCTGGAAGAAATTGGCATCCACCGAGCCGTCGGCCACGGCGATGTTGGGCAGCACCCAGTCGTTGAACTCCACCAGCTTGACGTCCAGCCCTTCCTTTTTTGCCTGGGCGATGGCCAGTTCGGTGGCTTCATTGGCGACGCTGGCGATGACGCCGATGCGCAGCGGCTGTTCCTGCGCCGCCGCAGGCGCGACCATGGCCAATCCCAGGGCGGCCACGATGGCCCCGCGCGTCAGTTTCTCAAGCAATTGGTGCAAAAGCATGTCGGCCATCCACAGATTCGGAACGCCGGACGACGGTCCGGCACAGGCGCTATTGTGCAGCACCCCGCCCGCCGCCTCCGGAAAAGCCTTGGTCATGCAATGGCAATGCCAAGCCGCGCCGGTGGCGCTAAGATGGCTCCAAAGACCGGGCCGCCATCCATGGCCAGACATGGCCGCCGAACGCCTTCGGGAGACGCTCATGAGTGCGGTAATGCCCCCTCAGACCGGCGCGCAGTCCGCTGCCAGCCGCCGGGACCATATCGAAGACCAGCTGGGCGCGCACAACTACCACCCGCTGGACGTGGTGCTTTCGCGGGCAAGCGGCGTGTGGGTGTATGACGTCGACGGCCGCAAGTACCTGGACTGCCTGGCCGCCTATTCCGCGGTCAACCAGGGCCACTGCCATCCGCGTATCCTGGCCGCGATGGTGGAACAGGCGGGCAAGCTCACGCTGACCTCCCGCGCGTTCCGCCATGACCAGATGGCGGGCTTCTACGAGGATCTGGCGCGCCTGACCGGCGCCCACAAGATCCTGCCCATGAACAGCGGCGCGGAGGCCGTGGAAACCGCCATCAAGGCCGTGCGCAAATGGGGCTACGAGGTGCGCGGGGTGCCCGAGGGCCAGGCCGAGATCATCGTCTGCGCCAACAACTTCCACGGGCGCACGCTGGGCATCGTCGGGTTTTCGACCGACCCCGACGCCTATGGCCACTACGGCCCCTTCGCGCCGGGCTTCAAGATCGTACCCTTTGGCGATTTCGACGCCTTCGACGCCGCCATCAGCGACCGCACGGTGGCCTTCCTGGTCGAGCCGATCCAGGGCGAAGCCGGCGTCGTGCTGCCGCCGCCCGGCTACTTCGCCCGCGTGCGGCAGCGCTGCACGGAAAAAGGCATCACCCTGATCCTCGATGAAATCCAGACCGGCCTGGGCCGCACGGGCAAGCTGCTGGCCGAGGAACACGAAGGCATCGAGGCCGACGTCACGCTCATCGGCAAGGCATTGTCGGGCGGCTTTTATCCCGTGTCCGCCGTCCTGTCCAACGCCGACGTGCTGGGCGTGTTCCAGCCCGGCCAGCACGGCAGCACCTTCGGCGGCAATCCACTGGCCTGCGCCATCGCGCGCGCCGCGCTGCGCGTGCTGACCGAGGAAGGCATGATCGACAACGCGGCCACGGTCGGCGCCCATTTCCTGGCGCGGCTGCGCGACCTGCCCGGCCCCGTGCGCGAAGTGCGCGGACGCGGCCTGATGCTGGCCGTCGAACTGGAGCCGGACGCGGGCGGCGCCCGCCTGTGGTGCGAGCGCCTGCAGGCGCGGGGCATGCTGGTCAAGGACACGCACGGCCACACGCTGCGGCTATCCCCACCCCTGGTCGTCACCCGCGACGAAGTCGACTGGGCCTGCGACCAACTGGCGGCGGTGCTGTCCGCCGCCTGATTCCCCCCATCACGACACCCCTTGAACCGCAACACCGGAGCCCACGACTTGACGAACACCCCCGCCTTGCCCGCCGACGTCACCCTGATCGGCGCGCCCACCGACATCGGCGCCGGCGCGCGCGGCGCCTCGATGGGCCCGGAAGCCCTGCGCGTCGCGAACCTGGGGCCGGTCATCGAGGCCCTGGGCTACCAGGTCCGCGACCGCGGCAACCTATACGGCCCGGCCAACCCCTGGCTGCCGCCCGTGGACGGCTACCGCCACCTTGCGGAAGTGGCCGCCTGGAACCAGGCCGTGCACGATGCCGTCCACGAGGAGCTGGCCCACGGCCGCCTGCCCGTGCTGCTGGGGGGCGACCATAGCCTGGGCATCGGTTCGATCAGCGCCGTGGCGCGCCATTGCCGCGCCACGGGCAAGACGCTGCGCATCCTGTGGCTGGACGCCCACGCCGACTTCAACACCAACGCGCTCACGCCCACCGGCAACCTGCATGGCATGCCGGTGGCCTGCCTGTGCGGCAACGGACCCGCGCCCCTGACCGGCATGTCGGGCGTCTGCCCGGACATCGATCCGGCCTGCGTGCGCCAGATCGGCATCCGCAGCGTCGACCCGGGCGAAAAGCGGCTGCTGCACGACGCCGGCATGGAGGTCTTCGACATGCGTTACCTGGATGAAATGGGCATGCGCGCCACCATGCAGGCCGCGCTGGCCGGCCTGGACGCCCAGACCCATCTGCACGTGAGCTTCGACGTGGACTTCCTGGACCCCGAAATCGCGCCGGGCGTGGGCACCACGGTCATGGGCGGCCCCACGTACCGCGAGGCCCAGCTCTGCATGGAGATGATCGCCGACATCGGCCTCATGCGCTCGCTCGACGTCGTGGAGCTCAACCCCGCGCTCGATGTGCGCAACCGCACTGCCGAACTGGCCGTGGACCTGATCGAAAGCCTGTTCGGCAAGTCGACGCTGGTGCGCCGCGGCGCGTAGCGGGCGGCCATGTTGCGCCGGGCCGCCCGCTCAGCCTTCGCGGTCGCGCCGGATGGCCTCGGCCGCCGCCTGCATGTGAACCAGTTTTGCCTCATGCTGGCCCCACACCCGCGGCGTGGGTCCGGCCAGGCATAGCGCATACCATTCCCCGCCCAGGTCGAGCGCCACGGCCAGGCCGGTCAGGTCCACCACGCTCTCCCCCACGTTCGACGCCCACCCCCGTTCGGCCGCGCGCGCCACGTCGGCCAGCAGCGCGTCACGGGTCGTCAACGTGCTGTCCGTGTAGCGCGTGTACTGCGCCGCCGCCAGCACGTGCTCGCGCTCGGCGGCCGGCAGGCGGGCCAGGATGGCCTTGGCGACGGAACTGGTGTGCAGCGGCCGCCGCTCGCCCGGCCGGGCCGCGTAATGCACGGGCTGCGTGGATTCCACCACGTCCAGAAAGACCACCGCGCCGTCCTGGATCTTTCCCAGCATCACGGTTTCGTCGACGGCGTCGCGCAAGGCGAGCAGGCGCGGGCGCACCCGCTCCAGCCAGGGATCGCCCGCCAGGATCTGCCCGGCCAGCGCGTGCAGCTTGGCGGTCGGGTAGTAGCCCGCGCGGCGCCGCACTTCGTAAAGGTAGCCGCGCGCGACCAGCGTGCGCACCAGCGCCAGACAACTGGACATCGGCGCGCCCAGGCCCTGGGCCAGCTCCGTCAGCGGCATCGGACGGCGCGCGTGCGCAAACAGCTCGATCAATTCCAGCGTCCGCGCGACTAGCTTGACTTCCACTGCGTCGGCCTCCTTCGTGGCGTCCGATTTCCCCGCGTCCGGACCAAGGGACTACGGGACTACGGGGGCTAAGGAACTAAGGTATTCCACCGTGTTGACTTTTCATGGTCAGGTACATAAATTCTTGCACAGGAATTTCCATTCACCAATAAGAAATAAGTTTCAGCCGGCTGGAGACCGGCGCCGCCTTCCCGTGTTGCCGCGTCATCCATCACATTCAATAAAAACGGCCCGTCCACGGGCTGGGAGACAGACAGATGCGTATCAAACCCGTGTTGGCGGCCCTTGCCGCCGCCCTGGCCGCCTGCGCGGCCCAAGCCCAGTCCGACGTCGTGCGGCTGGGGGTATCCAACGACCGCTCCGGCATTTATTCCGACCTGGGGGGCCTGGGCTCCGAAATGGCCGTGCGCATGGCCGTGGAAGACTTCGGCGGCAAAGTGGCCGGCAAGACCGTCGAGGTCGTCGGCGCGGACAACCAGAACAAGGCCGACGTCGCATCCGCGCTGGTGCGCCGGTGGTTCGATACGCAGGGCGTGGTGGCGGTCGTCGATGGCGGCGCCAGCTCGGCCGGGCTTGCCGCCCAGGGCGTGGCGCGCGAAAAAGGCGGCACGGCCCTCATCAGCGGCGGCTTTGCGGGCGACTTCAGCGGCAAGCAATGCAGCAACCTCAGCACCCAGTGGGCGCCGGACACCTATGCGCTGGCCAACGCCGTGGTCAAGAGCGTCGTCGAAAGCGGCGGCAAAAGCTGGTATTTCATCACCACCGATTACGTGTTCGGCAAATCGCTGGAGAGCAACGCGTCGCGCTTTGTCGAGGGCGCGGGCGGCAAGGTCGTGGGCAGCACGCGCCATCCCCTGGGCGCCCTGGACTTCGCCTCGTTCCTGATCCAGGCGCAGTCCTCCAAGTCCGACGTGGTCGGCCTGGCCAGCGCCGGCGGCGACCTGGTCAATCTCATCAAGCAGGCGCAGGAGTTCGGCCTGGGCGGTGGCAAGCAGCGCATGCTGACGTTTCTCACCTTCATCAACGACGTGCACGCCATGGGGCTGCCCGTCGCCCAGGGCCTGGCCTTTCCCACGGGCTTTTACTGGGACGCCGACGAAGACACGCGCGCCTGGACCCAGCGCTGGCAAAAGAAGATGGGCGTCACGCGCGCGCCGTCGATCGTCCAGGCCCTGAGCTACGTCGCCACCACCCATTACCTGCAGGCCGCGCAGGCCGCGGGCACCTTCGACGGGGCGGCGGTCAACCAGAAGATGCGCGAGTTGCCCATCACGACCAAACTGATCAAGAATGCCCGGGTGCGCCCCGAAGACGGCCGCGTCATCATGGACCTGTATCTGGTTGAAGTGAAAAAGCCCGCCGACTCCAAGCATCCGAACGATTACTACCGCATCCTGTCCACGGTGCCGGGCGAAAAGGTCTTCGTGTCGCTCGCCGACAGCGAGTGCCCCCTGGTCAAGAAATAGATCCCGCCGGCGCGCCGGGCTCGCGTCCGGCCGCAAGGCGCAGCGAACATACAAAGGAGACATCCATGAAGTGCTATTGCGTCGTCAATTTCCGCGAACCCCTGCAGGAAATGGACCAGCCCACGCCCACCCCGCAAGGGTCGCAAGTGCTGCTGAAGGTGCGCGCGGCCGGCGTATGCCACAGCGACATCCACTTGTGGGAAGGCGGCTATGACCTCGGCCAGGGCCGCACCTTGTCGCTCAAGGACCGCGGCGTGTCCCTGCCCCTGACCATGGGCCACGAAACCGTGGGCGCCGTCGTGGCGGCCGGGCCCGACGCGCAGGGACTCGCCCCCGACCGCAACTATCTCGTGTATCCGTGGATCGGCTGCGGCAAGTGCCCGTCGTGCATGGCCGGCATGGAAAACCACTGCACCGCGCCGGCCTGCCTGGGCGTGCACCGCGCGGGCGGCTACGCCGACCACATCCTGGTGCCGCACCCCCGCTATCTCATCGACATCGGCGACCTCGAACCGGCGCAGATCGCGCCCTATGCCTGCTCGGGCCTGACCACCTACTCCGCGCTGAAAAAGATCGGCGCCGACGTCTACCGCGAACATCCCGTCGTGATCTTCGGCGCGGGCGGGCTCGGCCTCATGAGCCTGACCCTCATCAAGGCGCTGGGCGGCGCGGGCGCCATCGTGGTCGACATCGACCCCGCCAAGCGCCAGGCGGCGCTGGACGCGGGCGCGCTGGCCGCCATCGACGGCGCCGCGCCCGACGCGGCGCAACAGATCATCCAGGCGGCCGGCGGCAAGCCCGTGCAGGCCGCGATCGACCTGGTGGGCGCGCCCGCCACCACGTCGCTGGCCTTCGACTTCCTGACCAAGGGCGGCAAGCTCATCATCGTGGGTCTCTTCGGCGGCGGATCCACCTGGCCCATCGCGCTGATCCCGATGAAGGCCCTGTCCATCATCGGCAGCTACGTGGGCAACCTGGCCGAGCTGAAGGAGCTGATGGAACTGGTGCGGGCCGGTAAGGTGCCGCCGATGCCGGTCCATCGCCATGCGCTGGCCGAAGCGGACAGCGTGCTCGCCTCGTTGCGGGCCGGCAAGGTCGTGGGCCGGGCCGTGCTGACGGTGGATTGACGCCGCGGCGCGGATCACGCGGTGGCGCGCTCGACGACGGGCGCGCCCCGGCGCTCAGGCCGGCCGCAGCCGCGGGTCGTAGATGAAGCGTTCCCGCCGCACCACCACGATCTGCTCCGCATCGGGATGCGCGGGATTGATCAGGAAATTGCAGTCCGGCACGCCCCGGTACGGCACGATGGCGCTGGGCAGTTCAAGCAGCGCCGACACGCCGGATGCCACCCAGTTGTCGCCGACCGCCTGCGAGGCCTCGGCGAACGGCACCGCATCCCAGAACGGATAGTCTTCCTGCAATTGGGTCAGGGATAGCGCCTGGCGCGCCTCGAACAGCGCGTGGGGCACCGCCAGTTCGATCAGGTAGCGGTTGGCGTGTTCGGACGCGCGCGCCGCAAAGTGCACCACGGTCTCCAGCACCGCCAGCGCCACGCTCGCGGACGCATACACCACCGGCGTTCCCGGACTGTTGTAACGCCCGCCCACGGCGGCGGCCCCCGCGCCGCTCAGGTCATCCGCCCGGTACTTGCCCGCCGTCGTGCCGATGCGCCACAACGAGACGAAGTCCGTCATGCGTAAACGCCGGCGGCGGCGCGGGCCAGCGTGTCTTCGACGATGCGGCTGCTGGCGTCGGAGGTCAGCAGGGACAGCGGCTTGACGTTGCCCAGCGCAGGCACGGGCGTGTTCAGCCAGAGCACGGCTTCTTCGTCGCTGCCCAGCACCTGGCGGGCGACGCGCACGACGCGGGCGACGCGGGCCAGGCGGTCGGATTCGCCCAGCGGCAGCGCCTGCCCTTCACGCGTCCAGCGCGACAGCGATGCCGCCTTGACCTCGGTGATGGCCATGATTTCGGATTTGGGAACCTGCAGGTAGTCGGCCGCGTCGTCCACCATCTGCGCGGGCAGGCCGCGCCGCACGTCGCGCGCCATGTCGATGAGCGGGCTGTCGATCAGGCCGCGAAAAAGCTGCTTGGCGCGGGCCGTGGGATGGCGCGGCGGACGCTTGGCGCTGGCGCCGCGCTTGGCGGGGGACTTGTCGGCAAGGGCGATGGTCATGGGGGGCTCCTGACGCCGCGAAGGGGACTGTCGGCCCGGGCAGGCGGACGGTCCACCAGCGGCTGGGTTTCCATATTGAATTTATAATATCCCATTTGGAAATCACCGGGCAAGGCCGGGTTGCGCTGGCCCAAGGCCGCATCAAGGGTCCACCAAATGCCCCTTCAAGACCCGCCGCCGCCCCCGCCATGCGCCCTGTCCGGGCAGACATTCGGGCAGACATTCGGCCCGAGGTTTCGGCCTATCATAGGCGGCGGCAAATTTCCCCCTCGCATCTCTTACAAGGACTGGCAATGACGGACCGGCAGCTCACGATACTCGCGGCGTTGAATCTCATGGTGGCGGTGGGCGCCGGCGCGTTCGGCGCGCACGGGCTCAAGCGGCTGCTGACGCCGGACCTCCTGGCCGTCTGGCAGACCGGCGTGATGTACCACCTGGTCCACGCCCTCGGCCTGTTCATCATCGCGCTGCTGGGCACGCGCTTCGGCTCGCCGCTGCTGTCGGCCGCGGGGCTCGTGATGTTCGTAGGCATCGTGCTGTTCTCCGGCAGCCTGTACGTGCTGTCCCTGACCGGCGTCCGGTGGCTGGGCGCCGTGACGCCATTCGGCGGGACCGCTTTCCTGGCCGCCTGGGCCATGGTCGCGCTGGCCGCCTATCGCGCCCAGGGCTAAGGCCGCTTTCCCGCTTTCCCTCCCCCCGGCGGCAGGAACCGCCGACTTTGCAGGCTTCAGATGTCCCCCTCCACCGCATTACCCGCCGTCCGTGAACACTCCGCCGCCGCTGGCATCGCCTGCGTCGCGGGCGGCATCTTCTTCCTGACGCTCAGCGACGCCAACGCCAAATGGCTGGGCGCCCACTACAACCCGCTGCAGATCCTGTTCCTGCGGGCGCTGATCGCATTGCCGTTCGTGACCGCGCTGGCGCTGTGGCTGGGCGGACGCCGCGTGCTGCGCACGACGCACCCCGGCCTGCACCTGACGCGCGGCGCCATCAACGTGGTGTCGGCCTGTTGCTTCTACCTGGGCCTGCAGGCGCTGCCGCTGGCCGAGGCCACGGCCATCGCGTTCGCCGCGCCGCTCTTTGTCACGGCCTTGTCGGTGCTGATCCTGAAAGAACGCGTGGATGGAAAGCGATGGCTGGCCGTGCTGGCCGGCTTTGCCGGCGTGCTCATCGTGGTACGGCCGGGCACGCAGGCGTTCCAGGCGGCGACGCTGCTGCCCCTGACCACCGCCCTGCTCTACGCGGTCATGATGATCACGGCGCGCGGCATCAACCGCGCCGAAGGCATGCTGACCACCACCTTCTACATCGTGCTGGGTCAGTTGGTGTGCAGCGCGGTCGGGCTGCCGTGGGTCTGGCGCGCGCCGGCCGTCGAAGACCTGCCGTATTTCGGCGCGGTCGCGCTGTTCAGCACGCTGGGACTGGCGCTGATCACGCAGGGATTCCGCATCGGCCCCGCGTCGGTCGTGGCGCCCTTCGACTACACGGGCCTGGTCTGGGCCACCATCCTGGGATGGATCTTCTGGCGCGAGGCACCCGATGCCTATGCCTACCTGGGCGCCCTCTTCATTGCGGGCAGCGGCGTGTACATCGCCGTGCGCGAGGCGCGGGGCAAGTCGCGCCGCCGGGCCGCAAGCTGACGCCGCGGGCCGCCCGCCCGCGCTATTCGCTTGGCGGGGGAAAGTGCCGCTGCAACACGCTGGCCACGTTCGGTTCCAGCGCCGCTTCGCGCGCCACCGCCGTCAGGGCCGGGCACATAGCGCTGAACCAGGACGGCCCCGGGCGCCAGTGCGTCATGACGGTCACATACAGGTCCAGCGCCGAAAACCGCCGGCCCAGCATGTGCGGCGTGCCGGCCTGCCGTTCCAGTTCCTGCCACAGCACGGCGCGTCGCGTGTGCACGCGCTCGCGCAGCAGGTCCACCGCCGGGCCTGGCGTCGTCCACTGCGAAGGATCGTCGCCGTACGTGAAAGTGGGATAGATTGCCGCCACGATGCGCATCAACAGATTCAGGAAGCGCGCCCGTTCCGGCTGCCCCGGCGCGGGTGCAAGACCCGCCTCGGGCGCCACGTCGTTCAGGTGCAGGATCATCGCCGCGCTTTCCGTCAACACCTCGCCGTCGGGCAGGACCAGCGTGGGCACCTGGCCCAGCGGATTGAGCCGCAGCAGGCGGTTGCGCTCGGGACCGGGCTTCAGGTAGGGCACGCTCGTCAGCGTGTGGGGCACGTTGGCCAGCACCAGCGCCATTTCGATGATGGCGGAGCCGCAGCCCGCGGACCCGATGAGTTCGTAGGTTTTCATGACGGTCACCCCCCCGTTTCGGCGGGCGCCAACCGCAGCAATTCACCCGGCGAAGCATCCGTCAGCACATACACATAGCCGTCGGGCCCCTGCCGCACGTCGCGTATGCGGCGCTTGCGGTCGTCGAGCAGCGTTTCCTTTTCGATCACGCGATTGCCGTCGACGGTCAGGCGGATCAGGTTCTGGTTGCCCAGCGCGCCGATGAACACCGAATTGCGCCACACGGGGAACCGGTCCGCGTCATAGAAGGCCATGCCGCTGATGGCGGGCGACTTCGGCCACCAGAAGACCGGCGGCTCCATGCCCGGCAAGGTCTCGCCCTTGGCCTCGGGAATGGCCAGACCCGAATAGTTGATGCCGTGCGTCGCCAGCGGCCAGCCATAATTCTTGCCCGGCTGCACCACGTTGATCTCGTCGCCGCCGCGCGGCCCGTGTTCGTTTTCCCAGAGTTCGCCCGTCCACGGATTGAGCGCCATGCCCTGCGGATTGCGATGCCCGTACGACCAGATTTCCGGCCGCGCGCCCTGCCGGCCGACGAAGGGATTGTCCGCGGGCACGGTGCCGTCGGCCTTGAGGCGGACGACCTTGCCCTGCAGCTTGTCCAGGTCCTGCGCGGTGGGGCGCTGGTTGTTCTCGCCCAACGCGATGTAGAGGTGACCCTTGCCGTCGAATACCAGGCGCGCCCCGAAATGCTGGCCGGACGACAGCTTGGGCTCCTGACGGAACAACACGCGAAAATCCTCCAGGCCGCTGGCGTCATCGGAAAGGCGCCCGCGGCCCACGGCCGTCCCGCTCTTGCCGCCGTCCGCTTCCGCATAGGCCAGATAGACATAGCGGTCGGTCGCGAAGTCCGGCGACAGCGCCACATCGAGCAGGCCGCCCTGCCCGCGCGCGGCCACCTTGGGCACGCCGGCCAGCGGCTTGGACAGCCCGCCGGGCGTGCGCAGCAGCCGCAGGTTCCCGGGGCGTTCGGTGATGAGAATGCCGCCATCGGGCAGGAAGGCCATCGACCAGGGATGGTCCAGGCCGCCCACCACGGGCGTCACCCGCGCCGGCGCCGTGGGCGGTTCCTGCGCGGCGCGCGCAATCGCGGGCGCGGCGGCGCAGGCCAGCGTCAAGGACACGAAAAAGGGAATCGCGCGCGTGCTCGCGGCGGTGCGTGACGGCATGGACATCTCCGGCGGCGACAGGTTGGAATGCGGGCGCGGAAGGCATGACAGAGAGGCGCGGGGTGCCGGCGAATGGCGCGCCCGCTTGGCGTACCATAGCGCCCAGCGACGGGAGCTCTCCCGTCCTTCCTGTCAGGAGACTCCATCACATGAAACTGTACTACATGCCCGGCGCGTGCTCGCTCGCTTCTCACATCGTTCTGGAGTGGATCGGCAAGCCGTACGAAACGCACAAGCTCAGCCGCGACGCCCTCAAAAGCCCCGAGTTTCTGCAGATCAACCCGCTGGGCGCCGTGCCTGCGCTGACGGTGGACGACTGGACCCTCACGCAGAACGTCTCCATCCTGGAATACCTGGCCGAACAGGCTCCGGAAAGCCAACTGCTCGGCGACGGCACCCCGCGTTCGCGCGCCGAAGTGCGCCGCTGGGTCGGCTTCATCAACTCCGACGTCCACAAGACCTTCTCGCTGCTGTTCGGCGCGCAACGCTACCTGCAGGACGAAAGCGCACAGAAGGAACTGGCGGCGTCCGCCTCGGCGCTGCTGACGAAGCTGTTTGCGCAACTGGACGCGCAACTGGCCGGCAAGTCCTATCTCGTGGGCAGCGCGCCGTCGATAGCCGATGCCTACCTGTACGTGGTGCTGCGCTGGGCGCGCGCCAAGGAAGTGAACCTGTCCGGCCTGGACAACCTGTCCACGTTCCATGCGCGCATGGAAGCCGACGCCGGCGTCAAGGCTGCCCTGCAGGCCGAAGGGCTGTAACGCACCGCGCTGCCCGGCCGCCTTATCCCGGCGTCACTTGTCCCGGCGTCACTTGTCTCGGCGTCCCTTGTCCCGGCGCCACTTATCCCGTCACCACACCGGGCAGCACCTGACCTTCCAGCGTCTTCTTCACCGCCGCCAGAAAGCGCCGCGCCAGCAAGGGCGGCGCGGTCAGGTTGGAATGGGTCGCCCAGATTTCGACGCTGGCCTCGGGCTGGATCGGGCGCAGCGCCATGTGCGCGGCCTGGTCCGGCGTCACGCACCACGCGTCCACCAGCGCTGGCCCCAATCCCTGCTGCACGAACGAACACGCTGTCACGGGAGAATGCACCTCGATGGCGGCGGCGCAGCGCGGACCATCGCCAAAGAATGACTGCAGCGCGCGCCCCAGCGGCGTGTCGCGCGGGTAGCCGATCCACGCCGCCGACGAGAAATCCTCCGGCAGGATCGCTTCGTGGCTGGCCAGCGGATGGCCGGGCGGCAGCACGCAGATCACGGGCACCCGCGCAAGACGGACGGAGGTCAGGTTCGGATGATCCGGCGGCTGCATGGAAATGCCGATGTCCGCCTGGCCGGATAGAAAGTACGCCGCCAGTTCGTCGAAGGTCACGCTGCGGTAATCCACCCGCGCGCCGGCATTGCGGCCGCGGAAGCGCTCCAGCGCCATGGGAATGAGGCGCTGGCCGAAGCTGGCGCTGGCCACTATTTTCAGCATCCCCGCGCCCGACTGGCCCAGGCTGGCGGCCAGGTCGTTCACGCGCTGGATGCCGCCGTACACCTGCTCGACCTCGGCATACAGGCGCCGCGCCTCGGCGGTCGGCGACAGCCGGCTCTTCACGCGCTCGAACAGGCGATAGCCCAGGCGGGTCTCCGTCAGGGCCAGCACCCGGCTCACCGCCGGCTGCGACACATGCAGCATGCGCCCCGCCCCGCTGATCGACCCGGCCATCATGATGGCGCGGAACACCTCGATCTGGCGCAGATTCAGCGGCCGCCCGGCGCTGGGACCCACCTCGTCGGCATACGCATCCGCTTCCATTTCTTCCCCTTTTCCAATAACGGGGGATTATAGGTTTGAGACATTTTTCGATGACGCAGTGCCGCATGGCCGGGTGTAATCTGCCCGCTCCACAAAACAACATCAGGGGAAATCCACCATGCGCAACAAGTTCTTCCGCAGCCTTTCCGTGGCGGCGCTCAGCGTCGCCTTGTTCGGCACGGCCTCAGCCGCCGGCTATCCCGACAAGCCCATCACCTTCGTGGTCCCGTCCGCCGCGGGCGGATCGCCCGACGTCCTGTCGCGCCTGATCACCACCCAGATCGCCCGCGACACCGGCGCCACCATGGTCATCGAAAACCGTCCCGGCGCCGCCGGCAACATCGGCATCGCGCTGATCAAGCGCGCCGCGCCCGATGGCTACACCGTGGGTTACGGCAACATCAACACGCTGGCCGTGAACCGCTCGCTCTTCAAGCGCCTGCCCTACGACGTCGACAAAGACCTGACCCCGGTCGCCCACATGTTCGATCTCTACAACGCGCTGATTGTCCCGGTCGACTCGCCCGTCAAGAGCGTCCAGGACCTGATCGATCGCGCGCGCAAGGAACCGGGCCGCCTGTCGTACGGCGCGTCGGGCGTGGGCACGACGGGCCACATGGGCGGCGAGCTCTTCAAGAGCATGGCCAAGGTGGACGTGATGTTCATCCCCTACAACGGCGGCCCGGCCGCCATCCAGGACCTGCTCGGCGGCCGCCTGGACTACCTGTTCGTCAACACCTCGGAGGCCGCGCCGCTGGTCAAGAGCGGCAAGGTCCGCGCCATCGGCGTCAGCAGCCTGAAGCGCCTGCCGATGATGCCCGACGTGCCCACGCTGGACGAAGCCGGCCTGAAGGGCTATGAAACCGTCGCCTGGGGCGGCGTGGTGGCGCCCAAGGGCACGCCCGACGACGTGGTGGCCTCGCTGAACGCCGCCGTCCAGAAGGCGCTGCAGGCGCCGGAAGTGCGCCAGGGCCTGGCCACGCTGGGCGCCGAACCGGCCACCGGCTCCCCCGCCGACTTCAAGAAGCTGATCGATCGTGAAACCGCCAAATGGCAGCAGATCATCGACACGGCCGGCATCGAAAAGCTCGACTGAGCCAGCGTCATGACGGCAGACACCTTGCAGGCTGACTTCATCGTCGCGGGCGCAACGCTCATCGACGGATCGGGCGGGCCCGCGCGCCAGGGCGACCTGGCCGTGCGCGGCGGGCGCATCGCGGCGGTGGGCGGCTTTGCCCACCCGGACGGCGTACCGGTCATCGACGGGCGGGGCCAGGTCCTGGCGCCGGGTTTCATCGACTCGCACACCCACGACGATGGTTACCTGCTGGCCCATCCCGACATGCGGCCCAAGGTGTCGCAGGGCATCACCACCGTCGTCACCGGCAACTGCGGGATCAGCCTGGCGCCCCTGTCCCGCACCCAGGTCCCGCAGCCGCTGGACCTGCTGGGGCCGCCGGAGCTGTTCCGCTTTGACACCTTCCGCGCCTGGATGGACGCGCTGCGGGCCACGCCCGCGGCCGTCAACGTGATTCCGCTGGTGGGCCACACCACGTTGCGCGTCGCCGTCATGGACGACACCGCGCGCGCGGCCAACGGCGCCGAACGGGCCGCCATGCGCGCGCTGCTGCAGGAAGCGCTGGATGCCGGCGCGTTCGGCGTGTCCACGGGCACGTTCTATCCGCCGGCCAGCGCCGCGCCCACCGACGAGATCGTCGACGTGTGCCTGCCGCTGCGCGGCCGCGCCGGGATCTACGCCACCCACCTGCGCGACGAGGCCGACCACATCGTGCCCGCCATGGAAGAGGCGCTGCACATCGGCCGCGAGATCGACTGCCGCGTCGTCTTCTCGCACCACAAGCTGGCGGGCGAACGCAACCACGGCCGCACCCGCGAAACGCTGGACCTCATCAGCCGCGCGGCGGCCTCGCAGCCCGTCTGCCTGGACTGCCATCCCTACCCCGCCACGTCGACCATGCTGCGGCTGGACCGCGCGCGGCTCGCCAGCCGCACGATGATCACGTGGTCCAAGGGCTACCCGGACGCAACCGGCCGCGACTTCAGCGACGTCATGGCCGAGCTGGGCCTGGACGACGAGGCGGCCGTCGCCAGGCTGGCGCCCGCCGGCGCCATCTACTTCCTGATGGACCCGGCCGACGTCAAGCGCATCTTTGCCCATCCGCTGACCATGGTCGGCTCGGACGGCCTGCCCTTCGATCCCCATCCGCACCCGCGCCAATGGGGCACCTTCACCAACGTGCTGCGCACCCTCGTGCGCGAACAGCAGTTGCTGACGCTCGAATCCGCCATCCACAAAATGACCGGACTGGCGGCCGCCCAATACGGCGTCGCCGGCCGCGGCCTGCTGCGAGAGGGGTATCATGCCGATCTGGTGCTGTTCGATCCCGCCACCGTCACTGACGCGGCCACTTTTTCAGCTCCCATTCAGGCAAGCCGGGGCATCCACGCCGTGTGGGTCAATGGCAGGCAGGTCTGGGACGGGGAACGGACGAGCGCCGAACGCCCGGGCCAGGTCCTGACGCCCGGTGATGCATGAGCACGGAGTACATAAAGTGAAGACGTTTTCCCAGGGCTGCTACCTGGGTGTATTGGGCGGGATGGGGCCCATGGCCGGCGCGGCCTTTGCCCTCCGCCTGGCGGCGCTGACCCCCGCCACGATCGACCAGCAACACATTCCCACGCTGTTGCGCAACGATCCCCGCATTCCCGACCGCTCCAGCGCCTACATGGCGGGCGGCGAGAACCCCCTGCCCCACATGGTGGACGGCGTGCGCTTCCTGGAACAGGCCGGCGCCCAGCTCATCGCCATCCCGTGCAACACGGCCCATCTGTGGTTCGACGAGATCGCCGCGTCCACGCCGCTGCCGGTGCTGCACATCATCGAAGCCGTCATCGAAGACCTGCGCCGCCTGGGCCTGCCCAGCGGCCGCATCGGCCTGATGGGCACCGCCGCCACGCTCAAGCTCGGCCTCTACCAGCGCCACCTTCAGGCCCAGGGCTACGAATGCATCGTGCCCGATGACGACGAAGTCGAACGCTACTGCATGGGCTCGATCCGCGCCGTCAAAGGCAACCAGCTCGAAGACGCCTTCGCACCCGCCGCCGAATGCATCGCCCGCCTGAAGGCGCGCGGCGCCGACGCCGTGGTGCTGGGCTGCACCGAGCTGCCCCTCGCCGTCCCGCACGCCCTGCGCGCCAGCCTGGGCGTGACGCTGACCGACTCCATCGACGCCCTCGCCCGCGCCGCGATCGCGCATTACCAGGCCGACCAGCCGGAACAACGCATCGCGGCCTGAAGACGGCGCAATGCCGCCGCCTGGCGAGCCATACGAAAAAAAAGGCGCATCTTCCGATGCGCCTGCTTCCTTCGCGGGGAAGACGTCAACCGCCCAGATACGCCTTGCGGACCTGGTCGTTGACCAGCAAATTCGCGCCGGTGTCCTGCAACACCACGCGCCCGTTCTCCAGCACGTAGCCGCGGTCGGCCACGCCCAATGCCTTGTTCGCGTTCTGCTCGACCAGGAACACGGTCACGCCCTGTTCGCGGATCTCGCGGATGATGTCGAAGATCTGCGCAATGACCAGCGGCGCCAGGCCCAGCGTGGGCTCGTCGAGCAGCAACAGGCGCGGACGGGTCATCAGCGCACGGCCGATCGCCAGCATCTGCTGCTCGCCGCCGGACATCAGGCCCGCGCGCTGGCTGGCACGCTCTTTCAAGCGCGGAAACAGGCCATAGACATGGTCGATGCCCGCCTGGATCTCGTCGCGCTTGGCGAAAAAGCCCCCCATCATCAGGTTCTCGGCGACCGTCAGGTCCTTGAACACGCGCCGGCCTTCAGGCGAAATGGCGATGCCACTGCGCATGATGTGGTGCGTTTCCTTGTGGGTGATGTCCTCGCCCTCGAACGTGATCTTGCCCTCGCGGGCCCGGGGGTTGCCGCAGACCGTCATCAGCAGCGTCGTCTTGCCCGCGCCGTTGGCGCCGATCAGCGTGACGATCTCGCCCTTGTTGACTTCCACCGACACGCCATTGAGCGCCTGGATGGCGCCATAGTAGGTGTGTATGTTTTCCAGCTTGAGCATCATTCCTCCCCCAGATACGCCTTGATGACGCGCTCGTCGTTGCGCACCTGGTCGGGGGTGCCGGTCGTGATGGGCTTGCCATGTTCCATGACCAGGATGCGGTCCGAAATGCCCATGATCAGGCTCATGTCGTGTTCGATCAGCAGCACCGCGACGCCGAACTCGCGCCGCAACTGGTCGATCAGCGATTGCAGGTCCCGCTTTTCCTGGGGATTCAGGCCGGCCGCCGGTTCGTCCAGCATCAGCAGCCGCGGCTTGGTGATCATGCAGCGCGCGATCTCGAGGCGCCGCTGGTGGCCGTACGCCAGGTTGCCGGCTTCGCGGTTGGCGAACTCGCGCAGGCCCATGAAATCGAGCCATTGCGCCGCGCGCGACAGCGCCTCGGCTTCGGACTGCCGGTAGCCCCTGAGCTTGAGCAGGCCGGGCAGCAGCCGCGCCTCCACCTGCGTGTGCTGCGCGACCAGCAGGTTCTCCAGCACGGTGAGCTGCTTGAACAGGCGCACGTTCTGGAACGTGCGCACCAGGCCGTGGCGCGCCACCTTGTGGCTGGCCAGCCCCGTGATGGGCTTGCCGTCCATGATGATTTCGCCCGCCGTGGGCGCGTAGAACCCGCCCACGCAGTTGAACACGGTGGTCTTGCCGGCGCCGTTGGGGCCGATGATGGCGAACACCTCGTCGGACTTGACCTCGAAGGCCACGCTATCGACGGCCAGCAGGCCGCCGAACCGCATGGTCAGGCCGGATACTTTCAGCAATGCCTCGCTCATTTAGACAGCTCCACGTGGGGACGCTTCATGGGCAACAACCCCTGCGGACGCCACATCATCATCAACACCATCACCAGGCCGAACATCAGCATCCGGTACTCGGCGAACTCGCGCGCCAGCTCGGGCAGCACGGTCAGCAGGATGGCCGCAAGAATCACGCCCACCTGCGACCCCATGCCGCCCAGCACCACGATGGCCAGGATCAGCGCGGACTCGATGAAGGTGAAGGATTCCGGATTGACCATACCCTGGCGCGCGGCAAAGAACGCGCCGCCAAAGCCCGCGAACATGGCGCCCAGCGTGAACGCGGACAGCTTGATGCGCGTGGGGTTCAGGCCCAGCGAGCGGCAGGCGATCTCATCCTCGCGCAGCGCCTCCCAGGCGCGCCCCACCGGCATGCGGATCAGGCGCGTGGACACGAACAGCGTCACCAGCGCCAGCAGCAGCGCCATCATGTACAGATAGATCACCAAGTCCTGGTTCTGGAACGTCAGCCCGAAGAACTCATGGAACGTCTGGTCGCCCTCGGTGCTGGCGCGGCGCGTCATTTCCAGGCCGAAGAACGTGGGTTTGGGAATGCCGGAGATGCCGTCCGGGCCGCCCGTCACCGTATTCAGGTTGATGAGCAGCAGGCGGATGATTTCACCGAAGCCCAGCGTCACGATGGCCAGATAGTCGCCGCGCAGCCGCAGCACGGGAAAGCCCAGGACAAAGCCGAAGAGCGCGGACATCGCGCCCGCGAACGGCAGCGCCTCCCAGAAGCTCCAGCCGCCCCAGTGATACAGCAAGGCGTAGGTATAGGCGCCCACCGCATAAAAGCCCACGAACCCCAGGTCGAGCAGGCCGGCGAAGCCGACCACGATGTTCAGGCCCAGGCCCAGCATCACGTAGATCAGCACCAGCGTGGCGATGTCGACCGAACTGCGGCCCGCAAAGAACGGCCAGATCACCGCGATGGCCAACAGCAGGAACATCAGCGGCTTGTGGGTCTTGGCGGGTGCCGCCGACAAGGTCGGCAGCCCGGTCTTGAGCTTTTGGAATGGAATGGCGATCCAGGGCCGCAGCAGCTGGAATACGAACACCGCCGCGGCGGCAAGCGCCACCAGCGACCAGTTCGATTCCATGGAGGTGCGAGCCCCCTGCCGGATGAGCTGCAGGCCAAAGACCGGCGTGACGATGACCGCCGTCAACACGGCGGCCACGGTGGCGTTTTTGAGATTGTTGTTCGACATCAGACTTTTTCCACCTCAGGTTTGCCCAGCAGCCCGGTGGGACGGAACAGCAGAATCAGGACCAGCAGCGAGAACGCCACGATGTCCTTGTACTGTGACGAGATATAGGCGGCCGCGAAGGTTTCGGCCAGGCCCAGCAACACGCCGCCCAGCATGGCGCCGGGGATGCTGCCGATGCCGCCCAGCACCGCCGCCGTGAAGGCCTTGATGCCGGCCAGAAAGCCGATGAAGGGATTGAGCTTGCCGATGGTGATGGCGATCAACACGCCGCCCACCGCCGCCAGGATCGCGCCCATCACGAACGTGAACGAGATCACGCGGTTGGTGTCGATGCCCAGCAGGTTGGCCATGTGCATGTCCTGCGAGCAGGCGCGCGACGCGCGTCCCATGCGGGAATACTTGATGAACAGCGTCAGCGCCACCATCAGCACCACCGTCACGACGATGATCATGATGCGCGAGTACGGCACCGTCACGTCGAAGTCCGTACCCATCTGGAACTGCACGGCGCCGGACACCAGCGCGGGCACGGCCATGTCGCGTGCGCCCTGGCCGAGCGCCACCCAATTCTGCAGGAAGATCGACATGCCGATGGCGGAAATCAGCGCCACCAGGCGGGGGCTGCCGCGCACCGGCCGGTACGCGACGCGTTCGACCGAAAAACCGTAGATGCCGGTAACGGCGATGGCCACGAGCAGCATGGTGGCGATGATGAACGGCATGGGCAGGCCGCTGCCGGTGCCGATGGCCGTCAAGGTGACCAGGCCCACATAGGCGCCGATCATGTAGATTTCGCCGTGGGCGAAGTTGATCATACCGATGATGCCGTAGACCATTGTGTAGCCGATGGCGATCAGCGCATAGATCGCTCCCAGGGACAATCCGTTGAAGAATTGCTGGGTAAGTTGGGGTATGAGGTCAGACATGATTCTCTTGCTCCAAATGGTTCCGGCCCCGGTAGTGAGACCCGGAGCCGGAAACCTGGGCGTATTTCATAAGGGCCTGTGATCGCCGCCTTGCCGGCCGCACAGCGCTTTTGGCGCATCGCTACGCGGATTACGGCAAGACGGAGACGACAGGCCCTACACACCGGCGACGCGCCGGCGGGATCGCGTGTTTACAGCTGGGTCTTCTTTCCGTTCTTGTCCCACTTGTAGACGGCGAACTCAAAGTCCTTCAGGTCGCCCTTGGCATCGTATTCGACCTTGCCGATGCCGGTGTTGAAGGTGGTCTTGTGCATGTAGTCCGCGACCTTGGCCGGGTCTTCGCCGACCGCGTTGATGCTGTCGACAAGGATCTGGACCGCGGCGTAGGCCGGCATCTGGAAGGCGCCGTCCGGATCGCGCTTGGCGTCCTTGAAGGCCTTGACGATGGCTTCGTTGCCCGGCAGCTTGGTGAAGTCAGCCGGCAGCGTGACCAGCAGGCCATCGATGGCCGGGCCGGCGATGGCCACCAGATCCTGGTTGGCCGTGCCTTCCGGGCCCATGAACTGGACGGTCAGGCCCTGTTCACGCGACTGGCGCAGCAACAGGCCCAGTTCGGGGTGGTAGCCGCCGAAATAGACCAGGTCCACGCCCGCGGACTTCAGTTTGGTGATGATGGCCGAGTAATCGCTGTCGCCGACGTTGATGCCTTCGAACAGCGCGACGTTGACGTTCTGCTTGGCAAGCGCGTCCTTGACCTGGGTGGCCACGCCCGAACCGTAGGTCTGCTTGTCGTGCAGGACGGCGACCTTCTTGGGCTTGAGCGTCTTGGCGATGTAGTTGGCGGCGTACGGACCTTGCTGGTCGTCGCGGCCGATGGTGCGGAAGAAGAAGTGCGGCTTGATGGTGTCGGTAACCAGCGGCGACGTGGCGCCCGGGGTGATGCCAACGATGCCCTCTTCTTCATAGACCTTCACGGCGGCGACCGTCACGCCCGAGCACGCATGGGCCACGGCGAACTTGGCGCCGGAATTGACCACGCGGTTGGCCGCGGGCACGGCCTGCTTGGGTTCGCAGCCGTCGTCGATCAGGATGGGTTCGAGCTTCTTGCCCTTGACGCCGCCCTTGGCATTGATGGTCTCGATGGCGGTCAGCGCGCCGGCCTGGATCTGGTCGCCGTATTGGGTATTGGGACCGGTCATGGGCTGGGGAATGCCGATCTTGATCGTGTCGGCGGCGTGCGCGGCGCCAGCCAAGGCAAGGGCCCCAAGCGCCATGGCTACCGGGGTAAGGCGATTCAGAAACTTCATGCGGAGTTCTCCAGCGAGGTTTTGAGCGGCTCTGTCCAACACGGGTTATCGGGAGAGTACCCCTTTGTCCGCATTGCCCGTCGCCGGCTTCTTGGGCAAAAACACGGTGTGGGCGGTATTCTGAAAGCAAGCCGTCATACTGTCACTGCGTGTAATCCCCAATATTTTGTCAGGGCCTTTTATTCGGGACGGATAGCGGCCGCAAGTCCGTGAATTCCTTGGATAAATCGCAAAAATTCCTGCTTCGATGACTGGTGAAAAAACGATATCTATGCTTGCGTCTTCCGCTTGTGCCAGGGATGGGCGATTAAATATACGTAGCTATACGTAGTTATACGCAGCGATTAATACGTCGTTTAATCTCGCATTTAAATACAGTACTTACGCGGGTCTTACACAGCCCTTGCACAACGTGCTGCATCGCACCTGATTAATGCACACGTTAATAATGCAATGCCTGTGCGGCGCACCAATATAAAAACGCGCGCCCCGGCATGAAAACATGCCATGGGCGCGCGCATGAACGGCGCCAGACGATGCGCGGGCCTAGGCGTTCGCGGGCCGCGCCAGATTCCACATCAACGCGCGAAACGGCGCCAGCATGCTGATATTGACCGCCAGCTTGATCGCCAGGTCGCCCAGCATCCACGTCACCCAGGGCGCCCCGCTCGCCGCGAACGCCACGCTGAAGAACACCGCCGTGTCCAGGATCGCGCCCAGCACGCCCGACGCCAGCGGCGCACGCCACCAGCGCTGGTCGCGCAACCGGTCGAACACCTGGATGTCGACGAGCTGCGCACCCAGATAGGCCAGGCCCGAGGCCAGCGCGATGCGCGGCGACGCCACCCAGACCGACACCACCAGCGCGGCCGCAAAGCCGAACCACACCACGCGCCGGGCCGCGGCCGGCCCGAAGCGGCGGTTCAGGACGTCGGTGACCAGGAACGCCACCGGATATGACAGCCCGCCCCAGGTCAGCCAATCATTGAGCGGCACCTGGACCAGGATATTGGAGCCCACCACGACGGCCAGCATGCACAGCACCGAGATCCCGAACTGGGTACGGCTCATGGCGGGAAAGCGCGCAACGTCCGCGGTCATTTGCCCCACTCCCCGGCCAGCGCCGTCCGCGCCGCCGCGCGAGCCGCCAAAGTGTCGTCTTGCCGCGACTGACGCGCGCAAGCCACACCGTCTTCGATGTTCCGTGCCTTGGCCGCGAACCTGCCCGCGCGCGAGCGCGCAAGCGCGCTGCCGCAGGGCGCGGCAGCAAGCCCGCCGGCCGCCGTCCAGGCGCCCCGGGCATCCTGGTTTATGTCAATGACATGACGGTCATAGGCGGCGCATACTCTGCCGGGCCGGCCCGCCGCCCGACGGGCCGGGGCGCCGCAGATGCCGCCCTTGCCGCCCTTGCCGATGAACGCAATCGAAAGTTCGTTTTTCATAGGCGGCGATTGTAATCGGTCGAATTCCCGGGCAAAGCGGATACAAAATGTTCGTTCGCGCCTGAAACGCGCAATTTGACAGGCGTTTGTAGGGATGTGAAAGTCACGGTTTTGTCACAAACAATTCATAAGGTGTCGTGTTTCATGCGGCCGGACACCCCGTTCGCAACACGCCCAACTGGAGAACCCATTTATGCGATCCCACCGTATTGCCCTGACATTTGCCGCCATCATGACGGCTTTCGCCGGCGCTTCCGCGCATGCGGCCACCGAGATCCAGTTCTGGCATTCGATGGAAGGCGCCCTGGGCGACCGCGTCAATGGCCTGGTCGATGAATTCAACAAGAAAAACCCCGACTACCAGGTCAAGGCCATCTACAAGGGCAACTACGGTGAATCCATGAACGCCGGCATCGCCGCGTTCCGCGCCGGCAACGCCCCGGACATCCTGCAGGTCTTCGAAGTCGGCACCGCCACCATGATGTACGCCAAGGGCGCCATCAAGCCGGTGCAGCAGATGTCCGAAGAAGCCGGCAACCCGATCGACCCGAAGGAATTCATCGGCGCCGTGGCCGGTTATTACTCGTCGGCCGACGGCAAGCTGGTGTCGATGCCCTTCAACAGCTCGACCGTGGTCTTCTACTACAACAAGGACGCCTTCAAGAAGGCCGGCCTGGACGCCGACAATCCGCCCAAGACCTGGGAAGAGCTGGCCGCTGCCGGCCAGAAGCTGAAGGCCGCGGGCCAGGAATGCGGCTACACCACGTCCTGGCCGTCGTGGACCCAGCTCGAGACCTTCTCGGCCTGGCATAACGTGCCGTACGCCACCAAGGACAACGGCTTCGGCGGCCTGGATGCGCGCATCGCCATCAACACCCCGCTGCACGTGCGTCACCTGGAAAACCTCGCCAAGCTGGGCAAGGAAGGCATCTTCATGTACGGCGGCCGCGGCGACGAGCCCAACTCGCTCTTCATCAGCGGCAAGTGCGCCATGATCACCGGCTCGTCCGGCCTGCGCGCCAACATCGCCAAGAACGCCAAGTTCGAATTCGGCACCTCCACGCTGCCCTACTACGCCGACGTCAAGGGCGCGCCGCAGAACACCATCATCGGCGGCGCCTCGCTGTGGGTCTTCGCCAACAAGAAGCCCGAGGTCTACAAGGGCGTGACCGAATTCTTCAAGTTCCTGGCCAGCCCGGAAATCGCCGCCCGCTGGCACCAGCAGACCGGCTACGTGCCCGTCACCAAGGCCGCCTACGAGCTGACCAAGAAGGAAGGCTTCTACGACAAGAACCCGGGCACCGAAGTCGGCGTCAAGCAGCTCAACGTCGAAACCACCGCCCAATCGCGCGGCCTGCGCCTGGGCTTCCTGCCGCAGATCCGCGAAATCGAAGACGCCGAAATCGAACGCATCGTGTCGGGCAAGGTCTCGGCCAAGGACGGCGCCGAGAACATCGTCAAGCGCGGCAACGAGTTGCTGGAAAAGTTCGAGAAGAGTGTAAAGTAACGCCCTTTCGCGCGATCTGACCGCCGCCTTGTCAATCGGCATTTTCCATGTCGCGACAAGGACTTACGAGGCTTAAAGCCCTGGTTTTTTTAGGGCTTTAAGCCTATCGTGTTTTTATGAGTGCCGGTGCTTTTCGGGCTCCGGGCGCCTCGCGCGGCACGCGCGCTGGCGGTTTCAGGCGGCGGTTATTCCAACCGCCGCTTTTCTGTACCTTGGGTTCCCCCTATGGAAAAACGCGTTGTATTCGGGCACAAGACCTTGCCCTATCTGCTGCTACTGCCGCAGTTGATCATTACCGTGGTGTTCTTCTTCCTGCCCGCCGGACAAGCCATGTGGCAGTCCATGCGCCTTGAAGACCCCTTCGGCCTGTCCTCGCAGTTCGTTGGCCTGGACAACTTCATCGAATTATTCTCGCAGCAGGCCTACCTGGATTCGTTCCGCGTGACGGCCTTCTTCTCGGTCATGGTAGCGGGCGTCGGCCTGGCCGTGTCCCTGGTGCTGGCCGTGATGGCCGACCGCGTGATCCGCGGCGCCGGACTCTACAAGACCCTGCTCATCTGGCCCTATGCCGTCGCGCCCGCCGTGGTCGGCGTGCTGTGGCTGTTCCTGTTCTCGCCTTCCGTCGGCATCCTGGCCGTGGCCCTGCGCAAGTCGGGCGTGGACTGGAACCCCCGCCTGGACGGCAACCAGGCCATGATCCTGGTGATCATCGCGGCCGTCTGGAAGCAGGTCTCCTACAACTTCCTGTTCTTCCTGGCCGGCCTGCAATCGATTCCGCGCTCGCTGATCGAAGCCGCCGCGATCGACGGCGCCAGCCCGGCGCGCCGCTTCTGGACCATCGTCTTCCCGCTGCTGTCGCCCACCACGTTCTTCCTGCTGGTGGTCAACATCATCTACGCCTTCTTCGATACCTTCGCCGTGATCGACACGACGACGCAAGGCGGACCGGGCACGGCGACCTCGATCCTGGTCTACAAGGTGTACAGCGACGGCTTCCGCGGCCTGGACCTCGGTTCGTCCGCCGCCCAGTCCGTCGTCCTGATGTTCATTGTGGTTGCCTTGACGGTCGTGCAGTTCCGCTACGTCGACCGCAAAGTGCAGTATTGATTTTGTCCGAGGCTGATAACAATGGTTGAACGCCGTCCCTGGCTGGATATTCTGGCCCACGTCATTCTGCTTTGCGGCGTGGCGATGGTGGCATTTCCGCTCTACGTCACTTTCGTCGCGTCCACCCAGACCGCGCAGGAAGTCGCTCAGGCGCCGATGTCCCTGATCCCCGGTCCGCACTTCGTGGACAACTACATGAAAGCCCTGTTCGGCGGATCGTCCGGCGGTTCGTCGGGCGCGCCCGTCGGCCGCATGATGTACGTGAGCCTGATCATGGCGCTGGCGATCTCGCTCGGCAAGATCGCCATCTCGCTGCTGTCGGCATTCGCGGTCGTGTACTTCCGCTTTCCTGGCCGCATGTTCTTTTTCTGGATGATCTTCGTCACGCTGATGCTGCCGGTCGAAGTCCGCATCGCGCCCACCTACAAGGTCGTGGCCGATCTGGGGCTGCTCAACAGCTACGCCGGCCTGACGCTGCCGCTCATCGCGTCGGCCACGGCGACGTTCCTGTTCCGCCAGTTCTTCCTGACGGTGCCGGACGAGCTGATCGAGGCCGCGCGCATCGACGGCGCGGGGCCCGTGCGGTTCTTCCGCGACGTGCTGCTGCCGCTGTCCAAGACCAGCATCGCCGCCCTGTTCGTGATCCAGTTCATCTACGGCTGGAACCAATACCTGTGGCCGCTGCTCGTCACCACCCAGGAAGACATGTACCCCGTCGTCATCGGCATCAAGCGGATGATCAGCGGCGGCGACAGCGTGACCGAATGGAACATCACCATGGCCACTGCCATGCTCGCCATGATCCCGCCGGCGCTGGTCGTCATCCTGATGCAGAAATGGTTCGTCAAGGGCTTGGTCGACACCGAGAAATGACCCCCACGCCGCGCCAATCCGAACACGACTCCGAACACGAATAACTCATGGCTACTCTCAGCTTCCGCAACGTCAAGAAAACCTATGCCGGCAACGTGCCGGTCATCCATGGCATCGACATGGACGTCAAGGACGGTGAATTCATCGTCATCGTCGGCCCGTCGGGCTGCGGCAAATCCACGCTGATGCGCATGGTCGCCGGCCTGGAGACCGTCACCAGCGGCGAAATCGTCATCGACGACAAGGTGGTCAACACCCTGGAACCGGCCGAACGCGACATCGCGATGGTGTTCCAGAACTACGCGCTCTACCCGCACATGACCGTGTTCGAGAACATGGCGTACGGCTTGAAGATCCGCAAATTCTCCAAGGACGAGATCAAAAAGCGCGTCGACATCGCCGCGCAGATCCTCGAACTGGGCCACCTGCTGGACCGCCGTCCGCGCGCCCTCTCGGGCGGCCAGCGCCAGCGCGTCGCCATGGGCCGCGCCATCGTGCGCGAACCCAAGGTGTTCCTGTTCGACGAGCCGCTGTCCAACCTGGACGCCAAGCTGCGCGTGGCGATGCGCCTTGAAATCATGAAGCTGCATCGCCGCCTGGGCACCACCAGCCTGTACGTCACGCACGACCAGGTCGAGGCCATGACGCTGGCGCATCGCATGATCGTCATGTACCAGGGCGTGCCCGAGCAGATCGGCACCCCGATGGAAGTCTTCGAAAAGCCCGCCTCCACGTTCGTGGCCGGCTTCATCGGCTCGCCTCCGATGAACCTCATGGAAGTGCAGGTGGCCGGCGACGGCACGGTCAAGACGGCCGACGGCAACGACCTCGAAATCTCGCCGCTGCAGGTGCCTTCGCAGGTGCGCGGCCGCAAGGTCATCATGGGCATGCGTCCCGAGCACATGCTGCTCAATACGCAGGGCATTCCCGCCGAAGTCGAAATGGTCGAAACCCTGGGCTCGGAACAGCTCGTCCACTGCCGCTGCGGCAAGAGCACCCTGGTGGTGCGCTGCACGACGCGCCAGTTGTCCGAGTCGTCCGCCAAGGTCGGCGCCCGCGTCAATGTCGGCCCCGATGGCCGCCATCCCCTGCACTGGTTCGAAGCCGACACGGGCCGCCGCGTACAAGGCCTGTAAGCCGGCGACGAGACGCCGCGCTTTTTCGCCGCACAAAAAGTCCGGGCCGCAAGCAAAACGCTTGCGGCCCGGTTTTTTTTCGGGCGCCAGGCAGGCGCCCCCCGTGCACGGGACGGGCCCCGCAGGACCCGTCGCGCCGCGGTTTACTTGTAGACGGTCTTGGAGCCGTCCTTGTGCCAGGTGAACACGTCGAACTGGAAGTTCGTCAGGTCGCCCTGCTTGTTCCACGACACCTTGCCGATCGGCGTGTCGAAGGTGTTCGAATGCAGGTACTTCGCGACCTTGGTGGGATCGTCCGAGCCCGCGCCCTTGATGCCGTCCGCGATGAGCTGGGTGGCCGTGTAGGCGGTCATCTGGAACGCGCCGCCGGCATTGCGCTTCTTGGCTTCGAACGCCTTCACGATGTCGGCGTTGGCGGCGTTCTGGGTGAAGTCCGCCGGCAGCGTCAGCAGCATGCCTTCGACGGCGTCGCCCGCAATGGCGTTGATGTCCGGGTTGCCGGTGCCTTCCGGCCCCATCCACTTGGCCTTCACGCCCTGCTCGGCCGACTGGCGCAGCAGCAGCCCCATCTCGGGGTGATAGCCGCCGTAATAGACGAAGTCCACGCCCTGGCTCTTGAGCTTGGTGATGACCGCCGAATAGTCGCTGTCGCCAGCGTTGATGCCTTCGAAGACGGCAACGGTCACGCCGCCCTTCTCGAGGTCATTCTTGACCGCGGTGGCGATGCCCTGGCCATACGACTGCTTGTCGTGCAGCACGGCGACCTTCTTGGGCTTGATCTTTTCGAGGATGAACTTGGCGGCGGCGGGGCCTTGCTGGTCGTCGCGGCCGATGGTGCGGAAGATGAACTCGTAGTTCTTGCCGTCGGTCAGGGCCGGCGACGTGGCGGACGGGGTGATCATCACCACGCCTTCGTTGTTGTAGATGTCGGCAGCGGCGATCGTCGCGCCCGAGCACACGTGGCCCACCACGAAACCGATCTTGCTGTTGACCACGCGGTTGGCGGCGACGGGGCCCTGCTTGGGCTCGCAGCCGTCGTCGATTACGACGGTTTCCAGCTTCTTGCCATTGACGCCGCCGGCGGCATTGATGCGCTCGACCGCGGTATCGACCCCTTCACGGACCATATCGCCATACTGCGTGACCGCGCCGGTGGTGGGGCCGACGACGCCGATCTTGATGGTCTGCGCGTGCGCGGCCGCGCCAAACGCCAAACCAGCGGCGACGCCCAGCGCTGCTATGACCGGGGTCAGACGGAATACTGGCTTCATGAGTGGACTCCTCGAATGACTTGTAATCGTTGATCCGTCAACGAGCGGACGGCCGGATATCGTTGATGTCGCGCCCGTGACAGTGCATTTGCACGGCAAGCATACACTGAAATATCGCGGCTTTTGGCCGGTTCCGGGGCGGTTTTGCCGCCGTTCCGTATTGCGCCGCGGCATCGCCGCCGCGCCCCGCTTTATTCCGAACGCCGTATATGCAAAAGACGATTAATTCGTTTGAGTTACTAAAGCGCGGCGGCATCATGTGCCGCATGAGACTCCAACCGATAATCGTCCCGGGCTGGAAAAACTCCGGTCCCGATCACTGGCAATCCCGTTGGCAGGCCGTCATGCCCCATGCCCGGCGCATCGAGCAGCACGATTGGGACAACCCGTGCGCCGCCGATTGGATTTCCAGCCTGACCGCCAGCGTCGACGAAGCGCGCAGCCCCGTGCTGCTCATCGCGCACAGCCTCGGCTGCCTGATCAGCGCCGCGCTGCCCGTGCCCCTTCGCGCCAAGGTCGCCGGCGCGCTGCTCGTCGCGCCCGCGGACGTCGAACGTCCCGACACCCCGCCATCCCTGCGCGGCTTCGCCCCGGTTCCCCGCCAGCCCCTGCCGTTCCAGAGCGTGGTGGTCGCCAGCGATAACGATCCCTACTGCTCGCTGGACCGCGCCATGGCTTTCGCGGCCGACTGGGGCAGCCGCATCGTCGTCATCCCGGGCGCCGGCCACCTCAATGCGGACAGCGGCCTTGCCGACTGGCCGCAAGGATTGAAACTGCTGGGCGCCCTGCGGCGCAGAGCCTCCTGGCGTATCCCCCCGCCCCCCAAACGCATCCCGCCCATTCCGTTGTACGGACTGTAGGCGATTCTCCCGGCGTCATGCATGCCACGCAACGGCGTCGCCCAGCCGCCGCCAGGCCATACGCACCCCAGCGCCCTCGCGCTGACTGGGGCATTTTCGCCACGCAATTGCATACGATTACACATTTATTCGCAGATACCCTGCAAATCGAAACTGCGCCTCGATATTCGTTAATAAACGCTAGCGATTATCTTTATTCGGCCAAATGAAATGCCCAGATCTGGGCGTCATTGAAGTGATTTGTCGAATTTTGCGCCAAAGTAGTTACAACTAATTGTTATGCTGGCGCCCGCATTGACCACGTGGAAGCGAATTTGCTGCTATTGAAGGCAGAATCCGGGCGATTACCGCGCTCGCAGCAGAACCCGATTCGGTCGAATTCGATACATATAGTAAAATCGCCTTCTATTTATCCAAATGTCACGGCGTCCGGGCCGCAGCACCACCCCGCTTGCTTGGTATTTAGGTGCGAGCGGCGCAGTCCCACCCCCGGCGCAAGACCTGCATCAAAAATGAAAAAGCAGAGCATTACCCTCGCGCCCCGGCAACGGCGCAAATCCCCGCTCCACGGCGACTCCACGCTGCTACCGCATTCCGGACTGGATCGTCCCGTCATCCCCGGCTGAACGGCCCGCGATTGACTGTCGTCGTGGGCTTTCGCCTTTCTGCCAGCCAAGGCGCGCATGACGCGCGCCCCCTGATCGGCGCCCCTGCGATCCCCGTATCCGCTCCACCGCCATTGCTTACTCACCCGCCGCCGCGCTGCGGGGCTAGAAGGACTACGCATGCGTAAACGCGTCGCCATCATCGGACTTTCGTTCCGGTTTCCCAGCACCACCAATGACAGCTATTGGCCGGCCCTCCTGGAAGGCCGCGATCTGGTGACCCGTGTCGAAAAAGACCGCTGGTCGGCCGACGCCTACCTGCATCCCGCGAAGGACCATCCCGGCACCGCCTACACGTTTGCCGCCGGCTCCATCGGCGACGTTTCCGGATTCGACGCGGCGTTTTTCGGCATTTCTCCGCGCGAAGCCGCGCTCATGGATCCTCAGCAGCGGCTGTTGCTGGAAATGAGCTGGGAAGCGCTGGAGCACGCCGGCATCCCGTCTTCCACCCTGCGCGGCTCCGACTGCGGCGTCTACATCGGTATCGCCAGCAGCGACTACGCCTATCGCCTGGCCGAGGACCTGGGGGCCGTCGACGCGTCGATGGCCACCGGCAACACCGCCAGCATCGCCGCAAACCGCCTGTCCTATTTCTTAGACCTGCGCGGTCCCAGCATCGCCATGGACACCGCGTGCTCGTCCTCGCTGGTCGCCTTTCACCAGGCGTGCCGGGCCATCCTGTCGGGCGAATGCACGCAGGCCTTGGCGGGCGGCGTCAGCCTGCACCTGCATCCCTACGGATTCATCACCTTCTCCAAGGCGTCCATGCTGTCCCCGCGCGGCCGCTGCAACGTCTTTGACGCCTCCGGCGACGGCTATGTCCGCTCCGAAGGCGGCGGCATGTTCCTGCTGAAGGATTACGACCAGGCGGTCGCCGACGGCGACAACATCCTGGCGGTGGTGGCAGGCACGGCCGTCAACACCGACGGCCGAAAATCCGGCCTGACCGTGCCCAGCGTCGAGGCCCAGGCCGCGCTGATGCGCCAGGTCTACGAACAGGCCGGCATTGCCCCGTCCGAAATCGACTACCTGGAAGCCCACGGCACCGGCACGGCCGTCGGCGATCCCATCGAAACCCGCGCCATCGGCCTGGCCCTGGCGCAGCGGCGAGACAAGGGAGCCCCCCTGCCGATCGGTTCCGTGAAAAGCAACCTGGGCCACCTGGAGGCGGCCTCCGGGGTCGCCGGGCTGGTCAAGGCGCTGCACGTCCTGCAGCACCGCGAGGTGCCCGCCACCATCGGCATCAAAACCCTCAACCCCAAGATCGAGTTCCAGAACTGGAACCTGGACGTCGTCACGCAGAACCGCAAACTGCGTCCCACCGGAAAGCTGGTGGTCGGGGTCAACTCGTTTGGCTTTGGCGGCGCCAACGCGCACGTCATCCTGGAAAGCGCGTCGCCGCGCAGCCCCGCCGCCGAAGGCAAGATCGTCAAGACCGCCCCGATCCCCGTGCTGGTATCGGGCAAGTCCATACCCGCCTTGAAGGCCGCGGCCGACCAGATGGCCGGCGTCCTGCGCGGACAGTCCGCAAGGTTCCTGTACAACGCCGCCTACCATGCGGCCATGCGGCGCGATTGGCACGGCGAACGCGCCGTCGTGTTCGGCACGCAGTGCGATACGGTCGCCGAAGCCCTCCAGCAATTCGCCGACAGCGGCGATCCCAAGGCGGGCGTGGTAACCGGCAGCGCGCTGGCGCACGCGCGCGGCCCGGTGTTCGTCTACTCCGGCAATGGCTCGCAGTGGGCCAACATGGGACGCCGCCTGCTGGCCGACCCGGTGTTTGCCACCGCGATCGACGACGTGGACGCGCAATTCGCGCAGTACGCCGACTTCTCGCTGCGCGCGGAACTGGCCGGCGAAAATGGCGATCATCGCTACCAGCGCACCGAATTCGCCCAGCCCGCCCTGTTTGCGCTGCAGGTCGGCATCACCCGGATGCTGGCGCAGCGCGGCGTCGTCCCGGTGGCCGTCATCGGCCACAGCGTCGGTGAAGTCGCGGCCGCCTGGGCTTGCGGCGCCCTGACGCTGCCCGATGCGGTTCGCGTCATTTTCCAGCGCAGCCGCCTTCAAGGGCAGACCAAGGGCCTGGGCCGCATGACCGCCGTGGGCATCAGTGGCGAGCAGGCGCTTGCCCTGATCGCCGAGCATGGACTGGCCCAGCACGTATGCGTGGCGGGCTTCAACAGCAGCCGCGGCGCCACGGTGGCGGGCGCGCCCGACGCGCTGGCCGTGCTCGAGGCCGCGCTGGCGGAACAATCCGTGTTCTACCGCCGACTGGACCTGGACTACGCTTTTCACAGCCCCGCGATGGACGCCATCGAGGCAGGCATCCGCGAATCGCTCGCCGACATCCGGCCGCGCACGAGCGACGTTCCGTTCTATTCCACCGTCACGGGCACACCGCTCGACGGGGCCGCACTGGATGCCGCCTATTGGTGGCGCAACGTGCGCGAGGCCGTTCGATTCGAACAGTCCGCCAATCAACTGGCCGCCGACGGCAACAACATCTACGTCGAAATCGGCCCGCACCCCGTGCTGCGTTCGTACTTGAACGACACGCTCAAGACGGCCGACATGCCGGGCAGCGTCCTGAGTACCGCCACGCGCGGCGCCGACGACCCGGAGAAGATCTGGGGCGCCGCCGGGCAGGTCATCGTAGCCGGCGGCCAGCTCGACATGGCCTCGCTCTTTCCGTGGGCCGCGCCCCCGGTGGATCTGCCGACCTACCCCTGGCAACGCGAACGCCATTGGCACCCGACCACGCCGGAATCGCTCGGCCTGCTTACGCGCCGCCTGGTGCACCCCCTGCTGGGCTACGCCATGCACCAGCATGAGCACACCTGGGAAAACCAGCTCGACACGCAGTCGCACCCTTCGCTGGCCGACCACGTCGTCGGCGACGCCGTGGTGTTTCCGGCCACCGGCTTTGCCGAGGTCGCACTGGCCGCCGCGCTGCGCTGGCAAGGCGGCAGCGCCGACTGCGCCGAATTCGAAGAGCTGGAGATCCACAGCCCGCTGCTGCTCGGCGCCGCCCCCAGCAAGGTGCTGCGCATGCAGCTCGACAACAGCGACGGCCGCTTCCGCATCAACGCCAAGGACATTGGCAGCACCGAGCCGTGGGTCAGGCACGCCAGCGGCCGACTGCTGCGCGAACCCCGCCTGGCTCGCCTCACGCAGCCCGCGCTGACCCTGCCCACGCGCCCGCCCGACTTCACGCGCGACACCCACAACGCGCTGACGTGCGCCGTGGGCCTGGACTACGGCCCGGCCTTCCAGGCCGTCAAGCATGGCTGGATGGAATCCGAGACCAGCGTGCTGGCCGTGCTGGAGGCCGACGCCTGCCTGGACGCCGAGCTGGACGCCACGCACTTGCACCCCGCCCTGCTGGACTGTGCCTTCCAGCTCATCATCCAGTTGCTCAAGAACGACGCAGCCATGGGCCAGGGCATCGCCTATGTGCCGTCCAAGATCGGGCGCCTGAGCCTGCGCGCCAAGGCTGGCCAGCCGACCGCCGCGCGCGTGCGGCTGGAGCGCCGCGCCCCGCATTCGCTCACGGCCACCTTCGAGCTGTACAACGCCCAGGGCGAGCAGATCGCCGCCGTCGAACAAGCCCGCTTCCGGAGCATCCGCTTGCGCAAGGCGGCGGCCGACCACCTGAGCTTTCTGGACACGGTCGCCGTTCCGCGCCCGCATGCCCCCTTTGGCGCCAACCCGATCGACCACGGCGCCCTGCGCACGGCACTATCCAAGGCGATCGACCAATGCAGGACGGGCGGCGCGCATGCCCGCTACGCGGAAGAAGTCGACCCGCTGCTGGAAAGCCTGTGCGACAGCTTCGCGCTGGACGCCCTGCGCGCCCTTGCCCCGGACGGACGGCAGATTCCGCAGGCCCTGCTGGCCGACATGGGCCGACACACGCCCGGCGCCGCGCCGCTGCTGCAATATCTCGTGGACAGGCTGTCCGCTGCCGGCCATGCCGACGCGCAGGCGTCGGGCATCGCCGTATCCGCCGACCCCGATGTCGACAGCGGCGCGACCGATATCTGGAACACCTTGCTGCGCGAGTACCCGGACTACGCGCAGATCGTCCACGCCGTCGGCCGCATCGGCCTGCACTTGCCCGCGCTGCTGCGCGGCGAGGCGTCGGTGGAAGAGATCTGCCCGCGCGCGACCTCCCCGGCCACCATCACCCGCAGCCTGCTTGGCACGGCCAGCGGCCAGACCCTGGGCATCGCCCTGCGCAACGTGCTGGAAGCCGCTCAGGCGGCGCGCCTGCCGGGGCAGCGCCTTGCCGTGATGGAGATCGGCCAGGCCACGCCGCTGTTCAACTTCAGCTGCTGCGATGCGCTCGACTTCGACGTGGCGGACTACACCTACGCATCGACCGACGCGGACGCCCTGGATCACGTCGCCGCCCAACAGGCCGAGCGCTATCCCCACGCCCGCACCGAAAGCATCACCGAGAACGGCGCCGCGCCCGTCGCGCGCCACGACCTGGTCATCTTCCACTGCGACTTCAACACCCTGGACGCCGCCCGCAACGCGCTCCGGCACGCCCGCGGCAGCCTGCGCGATGGCGGCCTGCTGCTGTTCTGCGGCGCGCACCCGGCCGCCTGGGCCGACTTCGTCTTCGGCGCGCGTGCGCAGTGGTGGCAGCGCGGCGAGCACGGCGAACAGCTTTCCACCCAGCAGCCCGCGGACTTCTGGCAAGAGGAATTGCAGGGCTTGGGTCTGCAATGCGCAGAGGTGCTCGATTTTGCGCAGGCCCCGGCGACCGGCGCCTATGTCCTGACCGCCCGCCTGAATGCCGACGCCTGCGCCGAACCCGCCGCGATCGCGGCCGAACCGGCGCGCTGGCTGATTCTTGGCGACAAGAACCCCGAGCATGGCTTGAACCTTGCGCATTCGCTCAAGGACGCCCTGGCCGCCGCGGGCCACAAGGTCCGGCTGGAAGCCAATGTCGCACCCCAGGCCCTTGACGCCCTGCTCGCCGGCGACGCCTCGGGCCCGGTGCAGCACATCGTGCACCTGGACGGCCTCGCCTGGGCCGACGCGCACGAGACGCCCGACGAACTGCTCGCCAAGCAGACGCGCCGCTGCGCCGTGGCTGCCGCCGCCATCCAGGCGTGCGAACGCACGCAAGTGCCCGCCACCCTGTGGCTCATCACTGCCGACGCCGCGCAGTACTTGCGCCAACCACCGCAAGCCGCGGGCATGCACGCCCTGAACGACGCCTCGCTGTGGGGCTACGGCCGCACCCTGGCCAATGAAGCATCCAATTTCCGCATCCGCATGGTCGACCTGCCGCTGGCCATGGCGGGCCAGATGGCCGACGCCCTGACGCGCGAACTGACGACCCCGGACAACGAGGACGAAATCCTCCTTGCAGCGGGCGGCGAGCGCTATGCCCCCCGCATGCGCATCAGCCCACGCCCTGCGATTGCCCAGCCCTCCGAAGGCCAGGCCGTGCGCCTGGGCTTCGAATTCCCGGGCCAGTTGCGCAACCTGCGTTGGGAATCCTGCGCGGCGCCCGCCCCGGTCAACGACGAGCTCGAAGTGCGCATCGAAGCCACCGGCTTGAACTTCCGCGACGTCATGTACGCGCTCGGCCTGCTGTCCGACGAAGCCATCGAAAACGGCTTCGCCGGTCCCACCCTGGGCCTGGAATTCTCCGGCACGGTCACCCGCGTCGGCCCCGACGCAGGCGGCTACCAGGTGGGCGACGCTGTCGTCGGCTTCGGCCCCGCCAGCTTCGGAGACCGCGTGCTGACGCGGCCCAATGCCATCTCCCACATCCCCGACGGCTTTTCGTTCGAAGCCGCGGCCACGATCCCCAGCACCTTCTTCACCGTCTATTACGCGCTGCACCACCTGGCGCGCCTCGAAGAAGGCGAGAAAATCCTGATCCACGGCGCCGCGGGCGGTGTCGGCATTGCCGCCATCCAGTTCGCCCAATGGCTCGGCGCCGAGATCTACGCCACGGCCGGTTCCGACGAAAAGCGCGATCTGCTGCGCCTCTTGGGCGTGCAGCACATCTACGATTCGCGCTCGCTGTCCTATGCCGACGAAATCCTCGCCGACACCGGCGGGCGCGGCGTCGACGTCGTGCTGAACTCGCTGGCGGGCGAAGCCATCAACCGCAATCTGCGCGTGCTCAAGCCTTTCGGCCGCTTCCTGGAACTGGGCAAGCGCGATTTCTACGAGAACACCCGCATCGGATTGCGTCCGTTCCGCAACAACATCAGCTACTTCGGCATCGACGCCGACCAGTTGATGAACGAGCGGCCCGACCTGACCCAGCGCCTGTTCGGCCAGATGATGGACCTGTTCCGCCAGGGCGCGCTGCATCCGCTGCCGTATGCCGTCTTCGACGCCAACGACATCGTCGACGCTTTCCGCTACATGCAGCAGGCCCGCCAGATCGGCAAGATCGTCGTCACCTACCGCAACGGCATCAGCGGCGTGCATCATCCCCACGCCCGGACCGCACCCGGCCTCGCCCTGCCCGCCGAAGCGACCTACCTCGTCACCGGCGGCCTCGGCGGCTTTGGCCTGCGCACCGCGCAATGGCTGGCGGACCGCGGCGCGCGCAACCTGATCCTCATCAGCCGCAGCGGGCCCGCCACCGAGTCGGCCCAGGCCGCCATCTCCGCGTTCGAAGCCCGCGGCGTACGCCTCCACGCCGCCGCCTGCGACGTCACCGACCGCGCGGCGCTCGCGCGCCTGTTGCAGGAAACGGCGCAAACACTGCCGCCCCTCAAGGGCGTGGTCCACGCCGCCGTGGTCATCGACGACGGACTGGCGCGCAACGCCACCTCGGAACAGATCCAGCGCACACTGGCCGCGAAAGTGCTCGGGGCCCAACACCTGCACGAGCTCACCCGCACGCAGGCCTTGGACCTCTTCATCTGCTATTCGTCGGCCACGACGCTGTTCGGCAACCCCGGCCAAAGCAACTATGTCGCTGCCAACGCCTGGCTGGAACGCCTGGCCGCGCAACGCCGCGCCGAAGGCCTGCCCGCCACCTGCGTGCGCTGGGGCGCCATCGATGACGTCGGCTTCCTTGCTCGCAACGAAAAAATCAAGAACGCCCTCCAAAGCCGCATGGGCGGCGGCGCCCTGGCCTCCCAGGTCGCGCTGGACGCGCTGGACGCCATGCTGGCGGCAGACGCGTCCGGCCTGGGCGTGCTGGAGCTGGACTGGCGCGCCCTCAGCCGCTTCCTGCCCTCCGCCGGCCTGCCCAAATTCTCGGACATCGCCCGCCACGCCGGCGATGCCGCAGACGACGAGACCGGCTCGGACGACATCGCCCACCTGATCGCCACCCTGGACGACGAGGCCCTGCACGACCGCTTCGTCGAAATGCTACAGGCCGAGATCGGCGAAATCCTGCGCGTCGCACCCGACAAGATCGAACCCAACCGCTCGGTCTACGACCTGGGCCTGGACTCGCTCATGGGCGTGGAACTGGTCGTCGCGCTTGAAAACCGCTTTGGCATCCGCCTGCCCGTCATGGCGCTCAACGAAAGCCCCACCCCCGCCAAGCTCGCCCAGAAGCTCGTCGTGCTGCTGCGCGACGAACACGACAGCGCCGACGACGACACCGTCGCCGCCAGCGTGCAGCAAGTCGTCGCGAGCCACGCCGCGGAGGTCACCTCCATCTCGGTCTCGGAGTTCGTCGACGAGCTCAAGCTCAACGGCAGCTTCTCCAAGCAACGCATGATCCAGTAGACAGAATTGAGCACCGCAAAAAAGCTGCCCGGCCTTGCCGCCGGCATCAAGGACAAACTCATCCAGCAGGCGCTCGAGCGCAAACTGCGCGCGGCCGCCAACACTGGCGGCCAGGCGCTGTCGCGCCCCGCGGAGAAAAAGGCCGAGATTCCCGAAGAGCATTACCGCTTCCATCTCCATCCGGGATACCAGCAGCTGCGCATCATCAACGACGGCGCCAGCCGCCTGGGCGTCAAGAACCCCTTCTTCAAGCTGCACGATGGCACCGCCGGCGCCAGCACCCAAATCAGCGGCACCGGCTACATCAACTACGCCAGCTATAACTACCTGGACATGTCGGGCGACCCGGTCGTCGCCGCAGCAGCCAAGGCAGCGATCGACCGTTATGGCACGTCCGTATCGGCCAGCCGCCTGGTCTCCGGCGAACGTCCCATCCACCGCGAACTCGAAACCGAAATCGCCGCACTGTACGGCGTGGACGATGCGATCACCTTCGTCAGCGGTCACGCCACCAACGTCTCGACCATCGGCTACCTCTTCGGCCCGCGCGACCTGGTCCTGCACGATGAGCTGATCCACAACAGCGTGCTGCAAGGCATCCAGCTATCCGGCGCACGCCGCCTGCCCTTCCCTCACAACGACTGGGAAGCGCTGGACAAGATCCTGAATGAGCAACGCCACCAGTTCGAACGTGTCCTGATCGTCCTGGAAGGCATCTACAGCATGGACGGGGATTACCCCGACCTGCCCCGCTTCATCGAAGTGAAGCGCCGGCACCGCGCCTTCCTGATGGTCGACGAGGCCCATTCGCTGGGTGTGATGGGCGCGCGGGGATACGGGATTCGGGAACATTTCGACCTGGATGGCAAGGACGTCGATATCTGGATGGGGACGTTGAGCAAGACGCTCGCTGGCTGCGGCGGGTATATCGCCGGTGAAACGGCGCTGGTCGAACATCTGAAGTTTCTAGCACCGGGGTTCCTGTACAGCGTGGGGATGCCGCCGAGCGTCGCGGCAGCGTCGCTGGCCGCGTTGCGGCGGATGAAGGAAGTGCCGGATCGCGTCGCGGCGCTGCAGGCGCGTGGGCGTTTCTTTCTGGAGCAGGCTAAGGCTGCGGGGATTGATACGGGGATGAGTACCGGGTTGGCGGTCGTGCCGGCGATTATGGGGAGTTCGTTGAAGGCGACGCGGGTGTCAGCGGCGCTCTTCAACGCGGGAATAAATGCGCAACCGATTCTGTATCCCGCGGTGCCGGAAAAGGCCGCACGAATAAGGTTTTTTATTTCCTGCACCCATTCGGAAGCCGAAATTCACAAAACGGTTCAAGCACTTGCTCGCTCACTTTAATCTTTCGATCAATCCTGCGCGCCGCCAACCGCCGATTTCGATAACCGCCCTGTGACAATTGGAACCTATTCTCGTCGCTTGTCTCAACTGCCGGGCATTGAAGCCCTTCTAGGCGAGCGTCTCGTATATTTGCGCCCAGGACAGCCTCCGCACTCCAAAACTATCAGCGCGCTTGCAGGCTGGGGATTTCGCCCATCAACAAAACGGCCTCGCGACATAGCTGCGACGCACGGCCTGCCCTTCATCGGACTTGAAGACGGTTTTTTGCGTTCGTATGGCGCTGGCCCCGGATATCCAACGCTCTCCTTGGTCGTGGATAATTGTGGCATTTATTACGCAGCAGACCGGGAGTCTCAGCTCGAAACCTTGCTGTCCTCCGACAGCAACCTTCTGACCGGCAAAGGTTCGGAGTACTCGCGAGCACGAGACCTAATTCTTTCCAAAGGCCTGAGCAAATACAACCTAGCGCCCGATATCGACACTCTGCCCGGCCCGGCAAACGGCTTCAAAGTACTGGTCGTCGATCAGACCTTCGGAGACGCGAGTGTTGGATTTGGTCTCTCCAGCACCGAGGCGTTCAGTCAAATGCTTCAGTGCGCCAGAGAAGAAAACCAGGGCGCGACGGTATATGTAAAAACACATCCTGAAGTAAGCCAAGGCTTAAAAAAAGGGTATCTCTCTGACACCCAAGAAGACAGCAAAACCATTTTGCTGCGCAATCCGATTTCGCCCAGCAGCCTTCTACGACAGGTCGACCGCGTCTATGTAGTGACATCACACATGGGGTTTGAAGCGTTACTTCACGGTATACCCGTGACGTGTTTCGGCATGCCTTGGTATGCCGGTTGGGGAGCAACAGTCGATCGCCTGAAATGCGATAGGCGCAATCGCACACGTAATACTGACGAGCTATTTGCGGCTGCTTATCTGCACTACACACGCTACCTCAATCCTGAAACCCTTGAGCCGGGCTCCATTTTCGACGTGATGGATTGGATTGATCTTCAGCGCCGCATGCAGCGTGCCATGACTGGTCGAAGCATTGCGGTTGGCTATCGGCGTTGGAAGGCGGAAAACATCAAACCATTTCTTGGTCCGGATCCAAAAAAAATACATTTTGTTCCGCACATCGAGGCGGCGAAGGAACTGAATCCAAATCCGAAAGACCGAATAATAGTATGGGGTGCATCACCATCCCCCGCCATCGCAGATCTGGCGCAGAACTCGGGCGCCACCTTGCTTCGCATGGAAGACGGTTTCATTCGATCCGTCGGTTTAGGCTCGGATTTCGCCCCGCCGCACGCACTGGTCCTGGACGCACAGGGACTTTATTTCGACGCAAGACAGGCCCACGACCTGGAAACATTACTCAATACTCGCAAATTCACATTGCGCGATAACGAACGGGCGACGAGGGTGCGTAGCCTGATTGTCGAGAACGCGCTAACTAAATACAACATAGAACCGACCCAAGTTCCCAACTGGAGCACGTGCCACCGCCATGTGGTCCTGGTGCCAGGCCAGGTAGAAGATGACGCGTCAATCCGCTACGGATGCGGGCCGGTTCACGACAACCTGTCACTCATCAGGGCGGCCCGGCAAGCGCACCCAGATTCTTACATCGTCTACAAACCACATCCCGATGTTGCAGTAAGGAACCGCAAAGGCAAAGTGCATATCGACGACGCGCTGCGCTATGTAGACCATATAGAAACAGAAGTTTCCATAATAAGTTGCCTAGACGCGTGTGATGAAGTGCATACGATGACCTCGCTTAGCGGATTCGACGCGTTGTTACGAGGCAAGCCTGTAGTTGTCTATGGGATGCCGTTCTATTCGGGTTGGGGCCTCACACAAGACCGAATGACCGTGCCTCGTCGAAATCGCAAGCTAACGTTGAACGAGCTTGTCGCGGGTGTAATGCTTCACTACCCTATTTATTGGGATTGGACGCTGAACGGCTACACGACCTGTGAAGCATCACTACGCCGGATAATCGTTCAACGGACGAAAATTATCGAGTCGGGAAATCTCCGTTCGGTACGAAAAAACTACTTTCAGCGGCAGTTGCATAAAGTTCGTCTTTGGGCAAAAGCTGGATTTGCATTGAAGCGATGAACGCCAAACAACGGTTTCTTTTCCTGCAGGGCGTCTGTTCTCCCTTCTTTCCGACCCTTGCCAAAGGACTAAGGCAAGAAGGAATGAAGGTCCGGAAAGTCAACTTCTCCGTGGGAGACAGAATCTATTGGCGGCAAGGCGATGCGATCTCGTATCGGGGCTCCATGGACCAGCTGCCGGAATTTTACAGGGGAGAGTTCGACAGGCACGGCATAACCGATGTGGTCCTCTTTGGCGACTGCCGCCCAGTTCATCGCCCCGCCATCGAACTTGCCAGGGACTCGGAGATTCGGGTCCATGTGTTCGAAGAAGGCTACTTCCGTCCTTACTGGGTAACGCTGGAGCGCGGAGGAGTCAATGGCTATTCTGCTTTGCCCCGTGACCCTGACTACTACCGCAAACGAGCGACGGAACTGCCAAACTACGATAATGGCACCTCCTTTTCTTCGCCGTTTTGGAAGCGCGCAGCCTATGACGTGGGATACAACTTCTGGGCAGGTCTCAATCCGATTCTTCACCGGGGGGTCAAAAGCCATGTCCCCTATAGTCCCGCCACGGAGTATGCAAGCTACCTGCGAAAAGGCATAGGCACTCACATAAGCCGACGACGCGCAAAAGCAATACAAACGATGGTTACGATGGACGGCCAAACTCCACCGTATTATCTATTTCCACTGCAACTCACCACCGATTCACAAATTATCCACCACTCCAACTTTGCCAGCATGAGTCAGGCCCTGGATACGGTGATTCGATCCTTTGCGCGCCACGCTCCGGCACAGAGTCTATTACTGATAAAGGCCCACCCTCTTGATCCAGGACTAGTTAATTACTCAAGACTTATACGTCGATTAAGTAGGCAACTAATGCTAGGAAACCGTGTAGTTTACATAGACGGCGGGCACCTGCCATCATTGATCAATCGCTGTACAGCGGTGATCACAATAAACAGTACGGTTGGTGCGTCAGCTCTCATTCACGGCAAGCCCACGAAGGCCCTTGGGCGAGCGATATATGACATGCCTGGTCTAACAGATCAGAAGGGATTGGATGAGTTCTGGAAACATCAGGACAAGCCGGATGTACAGCTGTTCAGAAAATTCCGGAACGTAGTCATACACGACACTCAAATAAATGGCGGGTTTTATTGCAAATCGGGAATCGCCCTGTCGGTCACCAATTCGCTCAGAAGGCTCTTGGTTTGAATAACACTGGATGCCAGAAGAGGTCAAAATCGCTCGACAGCTCAATTCAAATTGGATTAACGCCCTAAGTCATTCCAATGGCCAAGCACATGGATGGCGACAGTCCCCACTGCCTAACCACGTCACTCGGAATACCGATTGAATAGACTGAATTATTTTTTTCGTTATTGGATACGGGCCGGATGCCGCTGGCATTCGCCCTATCATAAAATCGCCTTTGAGCTGGCCACCCACACCAATAAAGACACTATTCACCGAATACTTGATTGCGGTTTGATTACGAGAGCGGCAGCGCTGTATCAAGAAAATCCCAAGCTGTTCACGGAGGCTGCACGGGGAAAGCTGGAGTATCTTCGCGGCAATCACGATACTGCAGAGAAACTCCTGGAATCCGCATTACAGTCTTCAATATCAACGGAGCGCCAGCGCGCGGCAAAGCTACTGACCCGCCTGTCGCCTTCCCGTGTCATCGCTTCCGCAAGTACCTCGGGCCAAACTCGGCTCGAGCAATGCCTGCGCATGGCAACGCAGACTAAAAGCAGTGCGCACCCTGACTTGCAACGTCCGACCGGGGATGAGCATCTGCTAATTGCAAACCACGCGGGGTCCTATCCGGAAAAGCTTCATTATCTGAATTCCTATTGGAAGGAGATGGGATTATCGGCAGTCAGTGGAGCCGATACCGCAAGCAATTTCGACATCCTCGCATTGAGCCCGGAGTCGGCGGCGACTTCAGTGCTATCCGCCGACACACCGGCAGTTTCGGTAGTTATGACGGTATATAATGGGGGAAAATACTTGCGTTCATCGATGCTCTCCATGCTACGACAAATGAGTGTCCGAAGCGAGATCGTAATCATTGATGACGCGAGCACCGATGATACCTGGGACATTATCCAGCAGTTTTCTCGAGATTACCCCGGCCGGGTGATTTCGAGACGGCTTGCCGGCAATGTAGGCACATACGCTGCGAAGAACATTGCCCTGAGACTATGCACCAGGGAGTACATAGCATTCCAGGACGCGGACGATTGGTCGCACCCGGCGCGACTGATAAGCGCCATCAATTGGCTGTCTCTCAGCGAACAGCACGTTGCTGCTACGTCGCGATATGTCAGAATGGATCAAGAAGGCCGCTTCTTTTCGCCCAATATATGGCCCCTGCGGCAGTGGTCGCCAAATACCCTGGTATTCCGTCGCGCACCGACGCTAGAAATGATCGGGCAGTTTGACCAGATCCGTTTTGGGGCCGATACCGACTTCTTCGAACGCATCCGAGCCTATTTTGGCGATAGTCGCGTACTTTTTCAAAAACAGGTCATGCTTATTGCAATGGGGCTCCCTTCTTCGCTCATGCACGACCCAGATACCGGCTTGGATGGAAATGGTCATTCAATGAAGCGAGTGACTTACAGAGACGTCAGTGCCGAACGAATTCTAGGGATGGCTCGAGACGGCTCGCATCCGCACTTCCCCAAAGCAAATTGACCCGCGCCCTTGTAGCTCGTGCTCTAAAAGTCGCTCATCCCACACCTTGACGCAGTCCACCAACAACGGACGATTTAGGGAAGCGACGCGATCGAATCGCATCGCGCGGAGGGTGCCATCACTGCGCGTCCCCCTCCAGCGCTTGTCCACCCATCTTCTGGGGGCCCTACACCCTACCGAGTGCCAGTTGGACGTGCAACGATCCAGCAACCTGACTGATGTGCGCGCTCTTCGCTCTAGACCTTGCGGCACGGCTGTACATATTCCACAACGTATAGTCATGATAAATGGCAGCGCAAGCTGCGGCGAACTCAGCTGGCGTATGCACCTGGATGCCTGCGGTCGACAGATCCTCTGAATGAGATTGAGGCATGGGACGATATACAGTGGGCACCCCAAGCCCACCCGCTTCGACAGGGATCATTTCGTAGGTGGCATGAGGCGTAAGGCAACAAACGATCCGTCTCGCCGCAAGCCATTCCTCCCATGGTCTGCCATGTGTGTAAGGCAATACGGTCAGTCCTAGATCCCTGTCGATTTTTCCGCCGTACTGACGGACGGCATACAACGGTACGCCAGGCAATGCCTTGCGCAAAGCAAGTATCCAATCCTCGATCTCGCCGTCGACCAAGCTTCTATTCAATAGCTTCTGAAGATCGCCAAGGAATATTCCCTCAGTCGAGGCGAAATTAGCTTGCACACCCTCACTGAAATCGATGGATTTCGGAATACATATTAAGTTTGTCCTGACGTCATGAAAATCAGGCTCGTTCAGAGCTGCGTAGGTAAATAGACAAGCCTTTACCCGGCTTCCATACGCCGAATTCCACCCCTTCAATTTTTCTCTTATCCAACGAGTGCGGGATGCTACACGGTTGTACGACAAATTTACATAAACCTGCTTGTCAGCCTTGGCAGCCAGGTTGATAAGCTTTTCCACCGGCGCGAAATCAGGTCGCTCGGGGTCTCCAGGATAAATCCAAACGATATCTGCTGGCTTGATTTGTTCTGATATCGCCCCGAATTCTTGAGAGATTTCGACGTCAATGACACGATGGCCCAGGGCGCGCAACGCCTGGGTAATCAGGCCGCCAGACTTAAGGATTCCGCCCTTCTTCCAGCGGACCGCGTCGACGCGTCCAACATACGCGATGGTATACGACGATCTTAGATATACCGGGGTCGGCGCCTCTGCGCGCCAATCACTCCAATTTTTGACGCATTGATTTTGTATCTCCCTGGTGTCAGCACGAGAACCGGTCTTTTGCATGGATTCACGATGAATGGGCTTGTCATCAGGAATGTCGAGCGGTATGGCTTCGGACGCATCGTGTTTGATCACAACAAAGGGAACGCGTTGTCGCTGGCCAAGCAAAGCGAAATAGACATCGGCCATGTTGGGCGTCAGAAAGTCGCTGTACTTTACGTCGATAGTGTCTGTGTGAAACGACGAGCAGCCCGTTCCGAGGATGTGTACCGGCAGATCGTCGGGGCGGCCGGACCTGAAGGAAAAGACACGACGCGACTCGGGGCTGTAATAGTCGTTGAAAGGCTTTTTCAGCAGAGAGCCGTGCCAGCCCACTACCGCCTTTCGACCGTACTTCTCTATAGCATCGATGCAGTGCTGCACATAATAAGGCGGATAGTCGATATCATCGTCACATGTAAAGAAGTAACCGGAGAAGTTGTCAATATCGTAGAATTTTCCCCGGTCCCCCACATCCCCCTGCTTATGGATCACGGTGATCTTCTCCCGCCGGAGAAAGTTGGGTACCTCGGCGTAATCGTTCAGGTAGACCAAAAGCTCATCTGCCTGATCGTACAAACACTCGATCACTCGGGATAGCGCCGTGCGCCTCACTTCAATTGAAGCAATTCCAATGCGGACTCGATCTCGGTAGCTCGCTTCATTAAATACTTGCCCGCGCTGCGGCGCAGGACCAACCAAGAGGTCCCTGGGATTCTCCGTGCCGGACTCAGGCACAGGCAAAGGGCTCCTTAAAGAGTTGGCATTCAATTTCTTGAAGTCCTGCACCTCGCGAACAACTCGCGCCTCCATGCGCTTTTCAAACGAAGGCCACGTTTCGTAAGGCTTTAGAAATCCGAACGTCAACGGGGAGAGTACTTTCCGGATCTTGCCAAATGTGGCTCTCACGCCCGTCGTATAAAGAACATTCAGACGTCGCGCGGCGTATCTCGCCCGCGTGCGTTCCGTCTGCACGGCTACGATCAAACGATTGACTTCGCTTTGCAGACGCTCGGTCTCTGCATGTGCACGTTCGAGTTCCTTCTCCTTGCGTATTGACTCCTGCCTGCTCTCCAGGCGAAGCCCCTCCAATTCCTTTGTAAGACCGCTGTCCCGAGCCGATGCCGCTGTCAAGCTCGCAAGCCCTTCCTGCAAGGACTTCAGGCCAAGCTCAACGGAGTCAGTTAACTCGCATACTGAACTGCCTTGCTCTCTAAGCAAGGCGTGCGTCGTAGACAAATCAACCTTGCCAACCTCAGCGATTTCATTGCTGACAGTTTCCGAAATCTCAGAGAGCCGTAGGTCCAACTCTGAGATGCGGACGTCAAAACGGTCGGCAATTCCTCTCAAAGAGTTTTGGCTGCTGTCCAGAAATTCTTGTCGTCGAGCACTCTCCTCGGCAAGCCGGCTTCGATCCTCGAAGAGAACTTCTTCGGCGATCATACGACCGGCTTCCAAAATCTTATTGAGCAGTTCGTCCGTCAAGCTGGACCGAGCCTCTCGATCCAGCTCTAATTCCCGCATGAGCACTCGAAATTTATGCTCAAGTATTTCGGAAAGCAGTTGTATTCTCTGACTTTGTTCCGCCCCTGCACTAGCCACAGCGGTTTTCATATCGCTTGCTAGGGCATTGAGATTCTCCGACATCAAGCTCTTGTGATCCGGCAACGAGCCTAGCAATGACTTCTGTCGGGACTCCAAAGCGCTACTGAGCTTTTCGAACTCGGCAGTCGACAGCACGCCACGCAGGCTCGATTCAATTCTGGCTAAATAGCTCTGCAGCGTCCTTCTATTGTGATCGACATCGCGCCTAATATAAAATAGCGAACGCTCCTGGACTGAACCAAGCTTTTCACGATGCACGAAAAAATACGTGGGAGTGATGCCTCGAATTGAAACTGGCACATAATCCCGAGCTGACAAAAACTGGGATATCTCTCCGAATGCGGCGTTTGTCTGCCCCTCGACAATTAGTGTAGGAGCATCTCTATCCAGAATTTGGATTGCTCCTTGAAGCACTTCAAGCTCGAAGCCCTCTACGTCAATCTTTATCAACGCCACTTTGCTGCTTTTTTCATAGAGCATAGAGTCGAGCGTCACGAGTTGAATAGTCCCGCTATCGTCAAGGGAAAAACTGGATGCACCGAGATTTCCCGGTACAACGTTCATAAGCCCACGACTCTGCCGCGCGCCAACTGCCAATCGGTGGCAGGATACCAATGCCTCGGCTCGATTCAATTGGACATTCCGAACCAACTGCGCGAATGCATCACCCGCCGGCTCGAACGCTTCGACCTCTCTATTCAGAATCAGCGAAAAGAACAGCGTGTGATTGCCAATATTGGCACCGACATCCACGAAAATCCCTTCGCCCAAAGAAAGCCCGGATATCTCCTCTAAAACGTCCAGCTCATAAAACGCCTTAGAGTCAATTATCTTCTTTGAAATATAATCCGTAGCGTCTTGAAAATGGAAGGTGACAGACCTGCCCGCGTACGCGATGCCAAAGAGATTGCCGGAGTTGTTCATTTCTCGTTGTTTTGATCGAAATATTTATGGGTTTTTGGGTTTGGTGGATTAAAGACTTTGATAGGCTGCGATGCCTTTTTCGACGTCTTCATACTGCTCCACCACACCTCCATTTTTGAGAAGCACCACGTAATCACACATCTTCCTGACTTGCCCCATTCCGTGGGTAACGAGAATGAGATTAGACGTTCCAGTTCTCTCAGAAAATAGATGTTGCGCCTTCTCTCGAAAGTGCGCATCCCCAACGGATATGGCTTCGTCCACAAGGTAATAATCAAAATTAAAAGCCAGACTAAGGCCAAAAGCCACACGGCCACGCATGCCTGAAGAATAGGTATTAACTGGCAAATCAAAATATTCGCCAATATCCGCAAATTCTTCGACGAATTTTACGACTCTACGAAGACTGTCTCCGTATGCCCCTTGCACACGAGCAACAAACTTGACGTTTTGCCGACCGGTTAAGGAACCCTGAAATCCACCAGACAAGCCCACCGGCCAAGAGATAGATTTAGTGCTGACGATTCTTCCGCTATCTGGAACGTCCTGCCCCCCCAGAAGCCGCATTAACGTGGACTTACCCGCACCGTTCCGCCCGATTAGCGCAATGTTCTTATTGGACGGCAGCGACAGACTCAAATTGCGAAAGACGAACTTTCTACCTTTATTGGTCAAATACGACTTCGTTACATTATCGATCTGGATCATACCGCCACCAAATTCAAACGCCGCACGCGGTATAGAGCCAGCCCGACAAATAAAGTTGACAAAGCAACGAAGGAGGCATACCACATGCTGATACCGGCAACTTGCGGATAGTGCTGAAAAACATTGGCTCGCAAAGAGTCAATCAGATGAAGGTAGGGATTCCAAAGCATAAAGTGCTGGAATTTCTCGGGAATCAGCCAAAGAGGAATAATTATTCCAGACAAAAAATACAGCGGCATATATGAAAGCCGGATAAAAGTCTTACTCTCCGGAAGAGCCTCGGCCACAATACAAAAAATCAACCCCAGGCCGAATGACAAGATCGTGCCTACAAAGAGGACCAATCCCCATTGGATTGGACGATAAATCGAAACATCACTTCCACCCCACAGGCCCAACCCAAACAATATCATTCCATAGACGCAAGCCATCAGTGCACATTCAACGACAACCCGCGCAACTATGGTGTCAATTGGCTTAATCTGTCGATACGCAAATAGGCCTTTGTTCGCATTTACCGCTTCCATTCCTTTAAGTGCGATATTTTTGAACAAAATGAATGGGATGATTCCCGAAACAAGGAAAACCGAAAGATCCAGGCCGCTATTGGCGCGTCCACGCAAAAGCGCGTAAATCGCCATGAGCGCCACTATATGGGCCAAAGGCTCGAATATCAGCCAAAACGCGCCATACCGATGAGTGCCAAAGCGCCCGCGCATCTCTCGCAAGACCAAGGCGAATATGACGGCCCGAACAATACCGGCCGGAGTGCGCCGCGTGATTTCCGCGGCTCCAATCCGCTCATTAGAAGTTCTCAATGGTGCGTCCTAATACCAGCACTTGCACAATCGGCGAAATGATTTTCTGCCATTCATGCACCGCGGCGTTGGTGACAAAAATCGCATCTTCTGGATGAACAAGAAATTGGCGCGCAAGGAACATTGATGCCGGCTCCTTCAAGTTCAACCTGAACACTTGGGCGACTGGTTCACCGCCGTTTTGGTCATTTCGCTCTTCATCGAGACGAAAGACAAAAACGCCGGCCGCATCCGCCTTGATTTCACTGAGTCCTTTCACACTTCCCAGCACTTCGAGCAGACTGGGATTGTTGGAGGGCAGATCATGTAATCCTGGATCGCCTACAGCTCCCATCGCCACGAAGCGCTTGCGCGCTCGCTCCAGCACCACCTCGGCCCCGGGAGGCAAGACCTGATTGTTTCCGGCGAGCAATTCTTGGTAATTGAACTGGTAGGACTTTTGCCCGGTGCGAACAATTACCTTGATCAAATGTGGTTCCAGGAGCGGCCCTCCAGCCCTATTGATCGCATCCAACAGCGTTAGAGGTCCCTGAAGGGCCGAAAAGCGTCCCGGACTCTTGACGGCTCCGGCGACCAATACCGACCCGGACAAATCTCCGGTCAGCGTCGCCTGGACCTGAACATCACTAGTTATCCCTTTCAGTTTCTTGCGAATGAGCCGCTCAACTTCCTCAAGGGTTTTGCCGGTCACCCGTTCGCGACCCACATACGGGAGAGAAACGGTTCCCTTGCTATCGACACGGATGTTCTCGAAGATTGTTCCTCCGGTCGCCAACGGGGCAAAGATTGCACCATCCATGGCCGAATCGGCGATCATGATCCGGAGCACGTCGCCTGGAACCAGACTGATGTCAGGAACTGAAGGTAGCGCGACTGTGCTGACGACCTCCGGTTCCGGCGGACGCATATATGGGCTAATGGTCTCCGCCGTCAGATCGACCAAAACATAGTTCTGAGCTTGGTCGTTGTTCATGATCGCGAACCGTGAAGGTCCGGCGGACGATAGGAGGCTTCCGCAACCACCCAAAATCAAAGGCAGGATAACCGCAGTCGCACGAACGGATGAAAGCCGAAGTTTCATATTATTTTGGGAACAAGAACATTAGTCTCGATGATCTTCGATCGTCGCAATCACGAATCGAGCGATACCATAGAACAGAAGCAAACCCATAAACAGGGTAATTAGGTTGTATATCCGATCCGGATAAAGTGCCCGATCCGGCTTATTGGGAGACACGACTGTGACGAGACTTCGGAGCTTTTTGCTCGCCTCAATGCGCGCCGACTCCACAGAACTGACTGCAAATTTGTACGCTTCTTCTGCAATAGCGGCATCGATGGTCAGATTGCGATATCGGGACGCAACCACGTTTAATTTGTCGCCCCCTTTCTGCGAAACCAGACGTTGAATCTCAGAGGCCAGTTGTTGTTCAAGGGCATGAATGCGATTCCGCTGTTGCCGAACTTGCGGGGTATCGGCATTCAACGTTGCGGCGAGGCTTTTTAAAGTCGTTCGCTCTTTCGTCAGACTGGCCTCCAATTCCGCAATAATTTCGGCCCTGGCCTTAGCCGTTGCCTCTGCGTCGAGCAGATTATTGGAACTTTGGAATACCAGCATGTCCTCACGCCGATCTTCATATACGGTGCGAGCTTTGGCCAACTCGCTCTGCGCGAAGGTCATCTGCTCGCGCGCCATACGATGGGACAATTCATTCACAAACCGCTCGCTTTCGCTGAGCATTACTTTCAGCACTCTCTCGGCAAACTGCGGATCAAATGCTTCGACACTCACACTGAGCAAGCCCGTTTGTTCGTCGAAGTGCGCTGTCACAACGCGGCGATAGTAGTCGAGCAGATCCTCTTGCCGAGAACTGTTCGCTAAAAAATACAAAGGATCGCGCCAGTGGCCCGAGTAGTGTTCTGCCCAATTCAGCTTTGTCTGGAGGACCCTGAGCATATCCTGCGACGTGAGGAATTCGCGAAGATACAAGGTTTCCTCCCGTGATGTGGGATTCAATCCGCTTAGCATCACGGCCAATCCGGGGATCTGTGGCGCCTCATTGTTGCCGACCTGCCGAACCGCAACCTGCGCGGTGCTCACATACCGATCCATGGCGAAAAAGCTGTAATAAACTACCGCCGCAAGCATTGGAATGCCTACCAACCACCAAAACAGGCGTCTGGATTTTAGTTTTTCAAAATTGATCATCTAAGCGTTGAAGTTCCAATTAAGCATAATCGCGGTATTTCTCAGAAGCCTGCCGTCGCGGCAAGGCATCTGCTGGGCGCGGGAATTGTACGGTATTTGAAAGTGCCCAATGGTGTGGCTAACACTCCACGCATGACATTCTCGGATTGCCTGGCGCTTCGCTCGGCCGCGCCTGATTTTTTTCCGTTGTGCGCACATTCAGTAGCCCTGAGGTTCGCAACCACAAGCGGCTAAGCGCGGAAACCTGCTCTGGCTGCACGGGCGCACCGGCGCGCACAGCCGTTTGCCACAAGACGTAATCGGTCGTCCCCTCAAGCTCCCCGAGCGCGCGATAAACATTCGGCATGATCGGCACGTGATCGCCGAAAATACATAGGGACGCAGGTCGTCTGCGCTTGATCAAAGCGTCTCTGACCATGCCGAACATGGCGTCGGCATTGCGAAGATGCCGCGCGTACGAGACCAACTCCTCGCATTCCTTCGGCATGCCTCCAGTCAGCACGTCTCCAACGTCGGTTTCACTCACGGTTTCCCAATGCAGCGGACCGTGATTTTCCATAGTAATAACGTGCACATAGAGGGGCCCCTCTGAACCTCGCAGAATGCCGTTGACAAAATCAGCCAACGCTCTATCCCCGACGTATGGACCATCTTTCGGCAATGCCGCGAACGCTTCGCCACCAATAAATTCATCAAACCCCAACGCAGGCAAGACCTCATTTCGCCCGTAAAAGCCACGATGATATGGATGCACGCAGACGGTGTGATATCCGAGGGATTTAAGGTACGACGCGATGGTGGGAAAGCCTCGTTTTGCCAATCTGCGATAGGGGTTGTACTTGTGAATCCCTAAATCGCCCTGTTCCATGCCTGCCAAAAAGGCAAATTCGGTACGTACGGTGTTTGCGCCCCAAGCGGCGACTTTCAATTGTCCATGCGCGACGGCTTCGGACTTGAGCAGATCGAAGTTGGCCAATATGTCCGCGCGCAACAGATTGGAATAGGCCCGCCGCGCATCGAAAAACGACTCGCTTTGAATCGCAACCAAATCGGGCATTGGATCAGGAAGAACCTCTGGCAGCCTGGCGCCAGAAAACGGAGCGCTAGCTCGAAGATCATCCGCAGTCTGCCGTTCGCAGAGACCGTACGACCATAGCGCCGCGACCAAGCCGAGGCGGCGCAGGTCTACGGAAGCATCAAGGCACACCGCATTACGCATTCCAGCAAAGGCAGCTAGGGCGATACCGGCCATGGCGAGCCCCAGAGCATGTACGAAGAACGGCACCATGGGCGCCGTGGGATCGAACATGTGCTCTTGCGGCAACTCTGCGAACGATACCAACCAAACTCCGGCGCCCGCCGTGACCGAGTCCTCGAGTGCCAATCCCGCCCATAGCGCCGCGCCGTACCCTCCCCCGGCAGCCAACGCACGAGTCACGCCGAAAAACGGCAAGTACAGCCTCGGATGCCTGATCGCGTCGGTGAAGTATTCAAAGTCCGGATAGACAAATGGCTCGCGCAGCGCGCGATATTTTGCGTTGCTGACCAAGACGATGAGCAGTTGAACGGCCAGCACATTGAAGACCCCGAAGTATGGCCGCCTGAACAGTGCCAACTCCAACGCAAACGCCAGCGTCCACACCCCCACATGCACGCCGATCGCGGCCGCAGGCCGGCGCCATGGGGCGACTGGTCGCGGCGTCAGCAAGGTCTCAATCGCCCACGACAAAGCCAACCCAATCAAATACGGCGGCAGCAGCGGTATCCAGAACGCGTCAATCACCGTAACCCAGCCTTTTCAGGATCCATCCAGACACCGCGGGATGGATCACCGACAGCAAAAAGCACCCCAGATTCAAGGGAAACGGGAAGCTGATCCGGGCACGGTTCGCCTGCAATCCACGCCGGATGACTCGAGCTGCCTTTTCCGGCTTCCACAGGAATGGCTTGGGGCCGGGCATGTCGAAGCACATCTGGGACTCGACATACCCCGGCATGATGACGTTGAACCGGATACCTTCAGCGGCCAACGCATCGCGCATGGCTTCGCCGTAGACCTTTACGGCAGCCTTGCTGGCGCTGTAGCTGGGGGTTTCCGGCAGGCCGCGCCAGGCGGCCAGAGAACTGACCAGTGCGATCTGGCCGTGACCGCGCGCGCGCATGGCGGGCAAAACGCCGTGCACGGTGGCGAACACGGCCTTGACGTTGACGTCGAGCAGGCGGTGCACGTCCTGCCACGCTTCGCCCTGTTGTTGCTCGCCGGTATTGATGTTGACGCCCGCATTGGCGATGACGAGTTCCGGCATGTCGGCTTCGCACGCGGCCGACAACCACGTCATCAGCGCCTCGTGGTCGCGCACGTCGAGTTCGTGCGTGACGACACGCGCGCCGTGGGCTTGGCAGGCTGCACTCAACTCGCTCAGCCGCGCAGCGTTGCGGCCCTGCAAAATGAGCGTCCGGGTGCCGCCGGCCGCGTACTCCAACGCCAAGGCCCCGCCTATGCCGCCAGTCGCTCCAGTAATCAGCACACAACTCGGGAAACCGGGTTCACGGACTTCACTGCTACTGCTACTCATGACCTGCCTGGTTGGGGATGGAGGGGCCGCGACGGATTGCGGCGCAGCGCGGCCGTGGCGGCGCTCGTGCCGGCTCGCATGTCCGTCAGAGACCGGGCGAAGGCGCGCGGCGACAGGCGGGACTGTGCGCTAGAGGATGGAACGGCTTGGGGGGGTAGGTATTTGGCTTGCTGCGACAGAATGCACAGCGACGCGCGGAGCCAACGCAACGAATGCGCGGAGCAAGAGATGGTGGCAGAAGATGGCGTCTGGGGCGTTAACTGTGGCACGTCGCATAGACATGGCCGCCTCTCGGCGGCCATTGTCAGTGTTCACAAAGTCCGGTCGTCGCCCTTGACGGGTGCGACGGCCGGCTATTGTAAGCGAACTACGAATTGAATTTACTGCAGCAGGCTGCGCAGCATCCACGCGTTCTTTTCATGAACGTCCAGACGCTGCGTGAGCAGGTCGGCCGTGGGCTGGTCGTTGGCGGCGTCGGCCTTTTCGAAGGCGGCGCGGGCGGTCTTGGCGACCGATTCATTGCCGTCGACCAGCAGGCGCACCATTTCCAGCGCGTCCGGCACGGAGTCCGGCTCGGCGATGGACGACAGCTTGGCGTATTCGCGGTAGGTGCCCGGCGCGTAGTGGCCCAGCGCGCGGATGCGCTCGGCGATGCTGTCCAGCGCGTTCCATTCTTCGGTGTACTGCGTCATGAACATCAGATGCAGCGTGTTGAACATGGGACCGGTGACGTTCCAGTGGAAGTTGTGCGTCATCAGGTACAGCGTGTACGAATCAGCCAGCAGCTTGGACAGTTCGCCTGCGACCGCGGCGCGGTCCTTGTCCGAAATACCGATGTTGATGCGCGGAACGCTCGAGGTCTTCTTGGTGGACTTGGCCATTGCTAGCTCCTATGGAAAAAGGCGGGAATAAGAATACCACTGCAAACACGACAGAACGGGCGTTGTCGCGGGCCCGATCTCAAGATGGCCTGCGACCGTTTGACGCGGCGCAAAAAACCATCGCGTTGACGAAAATGGGTGCGGGCGCGGGCGCGGGCGCGGGCGCGGGCACGCGCGGTCAGTCCTGCATGGCCGCGGCTTCGCCAGCCAGCATCTTCACGCCCGGCAGCTCGCATTCGTAGACGGCCTGCGCCAGCGCCTCGATCGCGGCCAGGCGCGGGAAGCTGCGGCGCCAGGCAAGCACCACGCGGCGTTCGGGCACCTGTCCGTCGAAAGGCAGATAACGCAGCAGGCTGTTGGCGGGCGGATGTTCGGGTACGGCGGTGACCGGCAGCACGGTGACGCCGATGCCGGCGGCGACCATGTGGCGGATGGTTTCCAGGGAGGAGCCTTCGAAGGTGCGCTGGATGCCGTCGCTGGCGGCCGAAAAGCGCGACAGCTCGGGACAGACTTCCAGGACCTGGTCGCGGAAGCAATGCCCGCTGCCCAGCAGCAGCATGGTCTGCTGTTTCAGGTCCTGCGCGTCGATGGACTTGCGTTGGGCCAGTTCATGGTCGTTGGGCACGGCGACGACGAAGGGTTCGTCGTAGAGCGGCTGCATGACCAGGCCGGCTTCGGGCAGCGGCAAGGCCATGATGGCGCAGTCGATCTCGCCCTGGCGCAGCAGTTCCACGAGACGGACGGTGAAGTTCTCTTGCAGCAGCAGCGGCATCTGCGGCGTGCGGCTGATCTGCACGGGCACCAGCTTGGGCAGCAGATAGGGCCCGATGGTGTGGATGACGCCGACGCGCAGCGGGCCGGCCAGCGGGTCGTGGCCCTGCCTGGCGATTTCCTTGATGCTGGCGCTCTCCTCCAGCACTTTCTGCGCCTGCGCGACGATGCGCTGGCCGATGGGCGTTACGCCGACCTCGGAGCCGCCGCGCTCGAACAGCGTCACGCCCAATTCATCCTCCAGCTTGCGGATGGCGACCGACAACGTCGGCTGGCTGACGAAACAGGCTTCGGCCGCGCGGCCAAAATGCCGCTCGCGGGCGACGGCGACGATGTACTTCAGTTCGGTGAGAGTCATGGTGGACTGCGCCCCCGGGGTTACGCGCCGGCCCTGTGGCCGGTGCTTGAGGATTCAAGGTGGTGGTCGGGCCGCATGATCAGGTCCGCAGGAAGTCTTCGCGGCCGCGCATCCAGCGGGCCAGATGCGCCTCGACGGCGGCGGGATGTTCGGCGCGCAGCCAGACGGCGGCGTCGCGGGCGTCTTCGGCGATCGCGGCGTCCGTTTCCAGGTCGGCAAAGCGCAGCAGCGCCATGCCCGACTGGCGCGTGCCCAGGAATTCTCCCGGGCCGCGCTGTTCCAGGTCGCGCCGTGCGATCTCGAAGCCGTCCGAGGTTTCGAACATGGCGCGCAGGCGTTCGCGCGCCACCTGGGACAGCGGCGTCTGGTAGAGCAGGACGCAGACGGACTCTGCCGTGCCGCGCCCTACCCGGCCACGCAGCTGATGCAGTTGAGCCAGGCCGAAACGCTCGGCGTGTTCGATCACCATCAGCGAGGCGTTCGGGACGTCCACGCCGACTTCGATGACGGTGGTGGCAACGAGCAGGTCGATGTCGCCGTCGCGAAAGGCCTGCATGACCGCGGCCTTCTCGGCTTGCGGCAGGCGGCCGTGCACGAGGCCGATCCGCAGGTCCGGCAGGTCGGTTCGCATGCCTTCGTAGGTGTCGACGGCGGTTTGGAGTTCGAGGGCCTCGCTCTCCTCGACCAGCGGACAGACCCAATAGGCCTGTTGCCCGCCGCGCGCGGCCTGGGCGATGTGGGCGATGACTTCTTCGCGGCGCGCGTCGGAGACCAGCTTGGTGACCACGGGGCTGCGTCCGGGCGGCAATTCGTCGATCACGGAGACGTCCAGGTCGGCGAAGAAGGTCATGGCCAGGGTGCGCGGGATGGGGGTGGCGCTCATGTTGAGCTGGTGCGGCACGATGCGGCCGCGCACGGTCTCGCCTTTGCGCGTCAGCGCGAGGCGCTGGCCCACGCCGAAGCGATGCTGTTCGTCCACGATGGACAGGCCAAGCCGATGGAATTCGACATGGTCCTGGATCAGGGCCTGGGTGCCCACCACGAGCTGCACGCTGCCGTCGGCGGCCGCGGCGGCGGCTTCGCGCCGCGCCTTGGCGGTGAGACTGCCGCTCAGCCAGGCGACGTTCACGCCCAGCGGCTGCAACCAGGACACGAGTTTGCGGAAGTGCTGCTCGGCCAGAATTTCGGTGGGCGCCATCAGCGCGACCTGCGCGCCGCCCGCGATGGCCTGCGCGGCCGCGATGGCCGCCACCACGGTCTTACCGCTACCCACGTCGCCCTGCAGGAGGCGATGCATGGGATACGGCTTGGCAAGGTCCGCGGAAATTTCCTGCACGACGCGCTGCTGCGCGCCCGTCAGTTTGAACGGCAGGGCCTCGTAGAGCCGGGCGACCAGGCCGCCGCCCCCCGTCTGCGCGGGCAGCGCCTCTGCTTCCTTGATGCGGCGCGCCGCGCGCGCGGCCGCCAGCGAAAGCTGCTGCGCGAGCAATTCGTCGAACTTGATCCGGCGCCATGCGGGGTGCACGCGGTCGAGCAAGGCCTGTTCCGATTCACCCTGCGCTGGGGTGTGCAATGCGCGGATCGCGGGTTCGAAGGGCGGCAGGTCGTAGCGTGCGCGCGCCTCGTCGGGCAGCGTGTCAGACAGGTCCGCCCGGTCCAGCGCCTGCGCGATGGCGCGGCGCAGGGTCGGCTGGGGCAGCCCTTCGGTGGTGGGATAGACGGGCGTCAGCGCGGTCGGCAGCGGCGAGTCCGCGCTGGTCAGCCGCGGATGGACCATTTCGCGGCCGAAGAGGCCGCCGCGCACTTCGCCGCGGGCGCGCAGCCGCTTGCCCACGGTGACTTGCTTTTGTTGGCTGGGATAGAAGTTCAGCCAGCGCAATTGCAGTTCGCCGCTGTCGTCCGCCAGCGTGGCGGTGAGCTGGCGCCGGGGCCGGTACAGGACCTCGGACTTGGTGATTTCGCCTTCGACCTGGCCGGCAAGGCCGGGCCGCAGCGCGCTGATGGGGATGACGCGTGTTTCGTCTTCGTAGCGCAGCGGCAGGTGCAGCATGAAGTCCTCGGGCAGCACCAAGCCCAGGTTACGAAGCTTGCGCTCCGTATCCGTCATCGGTTTGCCGGCGCCGTTCTTGTCGGCGCCGGTGCGTTTGGAGGCCACTGCTGCGGCCGGCATGTAGGAACGAACCCCTGGAATGAAACGTCCGGGCGCGTCTTACAGGACCATGATGGCTTCGACTTCGAACTGCGCGCCCTTGGGCAGGCTGGCCACGCCGATGGTGGAGCGCGCCGGGAACGGCTGAGGGATGATCTCGGCCATGATGGCGTTGGCCGCCGTGAACTTGCCCAGGTCGGTCAAAAACAGCGTGAGCTTGACCACGTTGTCCAGCGTACCGCCTGCTGCCTTGATGACCTCCTGCATGTTGGCGAAAGCCTGACGCACCTGGGCGTCGAAGTTTTCGGATACCAGGTCGCCGGTGCCCGGCTCCAGGCCGATCTGGCCCGAGAGATAGACGGTCTTGGTGCCGCTGACGGCAACCGCTTGCGAGTAAGGGCCGACGGCAGCGGGCGCGGCGTCGGTATGAATGATTTGCTTGCTCATGGGCGGAATCCTTCTGGTGACGGATAGAAGCTACAACTATCGGAGTTTAATCAGCAATAGACGTTTGCGAAAGTGGCGGTTCGCCGTATAGATGGGTTAGGACGGGTCGTGCGCCACGGGCCGATGGCCCGCGCCGCCGATGTCCCCCCGGTGCGCGATCAGCAGGTCGGCGAGCGCCTGCGCCGCCACGGACAGGCTGCGGCCCTTGCGCCGCACGAGGTACAGGGGCCGGGTCAGCGCGCGCCCCGCCAGCGGCACGACGCGCAGGTCGTCGCTGCGGAAATGGAACAGCGTCATGGCGGGCACGACCGATACGCCCAGGCCGGCGCGCACCAATCCCGTGACCGTGGCCAGGTGTTCCACCTCGAAGACCGGCAGCGGGGCCTCGGCGCCCAGCGCTTCGTCCAGATGTTTGCGCACACTGCTGCCGCGCGCAAGCTGGATCAGGGGATGGCGCAGGACGTCGCGCAGCCGCACCCGGGGTTGTTGCGCCAGGGGATGGTCCGCGCGGCAGACCAGGAAATAGCGGTCGGCGTGCAGGAATTCGCTGTCCAGGTCCGTCATATCAGGGCGGCGCGAGGCCACGGCAAAATCGACCACCCCGTTTTGCACCATGTCCAGGCAGGGATCGAGCAAGGCATCGCGCAGGTCCAGCACGATGCCCGGATGCGCCTGCTTGAAGCGCGCCAGCAGGGTCGGCAGCCAGCCGGCCGCCAGCGAGGGCAGCGCGGCCAGTGTCACCCTGCCCCGGCGGCGGTCGGCCAGGTCGCGCAGGTCGCCCATGGCCAGGTCCATGTCCGCAAGCAGGCGGCGCGCCGAAGCGTCCAGCACCCGTCCTTCGGCGGTCAGTTCGACGTGGCGCGTGCTGCGGTCGAACAGCCGCAGGCCGGCGCTGTCTTCGAGCGATCGGATCAGCGCGCTGAACGCCGGTTGGGTCAGGTGGCAGCGCTGCGCGGCGCGGGTGAAGTGCTTTTCATCGGCAAGCGCCACGAAGGCACGCAATTGGCGGGAGGATAGATTCATGGATTTCTTGGATTAATCGATCCGATTTTTCTATTTTACGGATGATCGCGGCTTGCCTATAGTGGTTCCAACCCTGAACGCCTCTGGACCCGCTCATGTCTCAACCTCCCCTGCTCATAGGCTGCGCCTCCGGGTTCTCCGGCGACCGCAGCGACGGCGCCGCTGCCGTGGTCCGCACCCTTGCCGCTCGCGGCGGCGGCACCCTGATTTTCGAGACGCTGGCCGAGCGGACGCTGGCGCTGGCGCAACTGGCGCGCAATGACGATCCCAACCGCGGCTATGAGCCGCTGCTGGACGAGCTGGTCGGCCCGATACTGGCCGATTGCCTGCGCCATGGCATCAACATCGTCAGCAATTTCGGGGCGGCCAATCCGCCCGCCGCCGCAAGACGCATCGCCGAACTGGCGCGCGAACAGGGGCTGCCCGTCCCGCGCATCGCGGTCGTGCATGGCGACGCGCTCAATGGGCCCGAACATCGCGCCCTTCTCAAAGCGCGCCTGGGCGCCGCGCTGGACGGCCTGGACATCGTGAGCGCCACCGCCTATCTGGGCGCCGCGGAAATTGCGCAGGCCTTGTCCGCCGGCGCGCAGATCGTGGTGGCGGGGCGCGTGGCCGACCCGTCGCTGACCCTGGGACCGGCGCTGGCCCATTTTGGCTGGGATCCCGCCGACTGGCCGCGGCTGGGGCGCGCCACCATGGCGGGCCACATGCTCGAATGCGGCCTGCAGGTCACCGGGGGCTATTTCTGCGTGCCGGGGCTCAAGGAGGTGCCGGACGTGCACGCCGCGGGCTTTCCGATCGCGGAGATCCAGGCCGATGGCGAGTTCGTCATCGGCAAGGCCGAGGGCACGGGCGGCGCCGTCGACGCGCGCACTGTCAAGGAGCAACTGCTGTACGAAGTCCATGATCCTGCGCGCTATCTGACGCCGGACGTGGTGGCCGACCTGAGCCAGGCGCGCGTGGTCGAGCTGGGCGGCAACCGCGTCGCGGTCCACGGCATCACGGGCCATGCGCGGCCCGACGAACTGAAGGTCAATGTCTGCTATCGCGGCGGGTGGCTGGCCGAAGCCGAGATCTCGTACGCGGGCGTGCAGGCCGAGGCCCGCGCCCGCCTCGCCGCCGACATCGTGCAAAAGCGCCTGGGCGGCGATTACAAGTTGCGCGCCGACCTGATCGGCGCCATCAGCATCCTGGGCGACGACGCGGGCGCGATGCGGCGCGCAACGCCCGACAGCCACGCCCGCGACGTGCGGCTGCGGCTGGCGACGGAAAACGCCGACCGCGCCCAGGCCGAGCGCGTGCTGCGCGAAGTGACCGCGCTCTATACCTGCGGTCCGGCCGGCGGCGGCGGCGTGCGCACCGCCTTGCGCCCGCGCCTGAACATGATGTCCTGCACCATTCCCCGCGAGGCCGTCCGCAGCGGCTGGAATTTCCTGGAGGAAATCGCGCCATGACCCAGACTTTGCTCGCTGTGCCGTTGTACCGGTTGGCCCATGGCCGCTCCGGCGACAAGGGCGACATTTCGAACCTGAGCCTGATCGCCTGGGACGCCGAATGCTATGACGTGCTGGCCGAACAGGTGACCGAATCGCGCGTGGCGCAATGGTTTGCCTATCGCCATCCGAAGCGGGTCACCCGCTACGCCTTGCCGACGCTGAACGCCATGAATTTCGTGCTGGAGGGCGTCCTGGACGGCGGCGTCAACGATGCCTTGAATCTCGACACGCACGGCAAGAGCCTGTCTTTCAGATTGCTGGACATGACGGTGGAGGTCAGCCCCGAGCTGGCGAGCCGGCTGCCAGACATACCCGGCGACCGCCCCGCGGCCGCCTGACTGCAGTTCCGATAAGAAAACACCACAGGAGACACACATGCGCATTGCTACCAAGGGCCGGCTGGCCCTGCTGCTGGCCGCCGCCCTGCCCCTTTCGGCCATGGCGCAATTCCCCGCCAAGCCCATCACCTTCATCGTGCCGTTCGCGGCAGGCAGCGCCACCGACCAGATCGGTCGGGCGGTCGGCCAGGGCGTCACGGACCAGACCGGCCAGGCCGTCGTCATCGAGAACAAGCCCGGGGCCAGCGCCATGATCGGCGCCGCGGCGGGCGCGCGCGCCACGCCGGACGGCTATACGGTGCTGATCACCACCAACACCACGCACGCCGCCAACGAACATCTCTACAAATCGCTGACCTACGATCCGGTCAAGGACTTTGCCCCGCTCACGCTGCTGGGCAAGGGCGGCCAGATCATGGTGGTCAATCCCAGTTCGTCCGCCAAGACGGTGGGCGAGTTCCTGGCCCTGGCCAAGCAGTCGCCGGGCAAGCTGAGCTTTGGCAGCGGCAGTTCCAGCAGCCGCATCGCGGGTGAGCTGCTGCAGCAGATGGCGAATGTGCAGTTGTTGCACGTGCCCTACAAGAGCAACCCGCTGGCCGTCACGGACCTGCTGGGCGGGCAGATCGACATGATGATCACCGATTCGGCCACCGGCCTGCCCCAGGTCAAGTCCGGCAAGCTGCGCGCGCTGGGCGTGACGGGCCAGGCACGCTCGCCGCTGGCGCCGGACGTGCCAACCATCGCCGAAGCCGGCGTGCCCGGCTACGAGATGGGCTATTGGTTCGCGGCCTATGCGCCGGCCGGCACGCCGCCGGATGTGGTCAAGCGCCTGAACGAATTGCTGGTCAACGCCACCAAGGGCAAGGCCGCCCAACAGTTCTACGCCCAGACCGGCACCGAGGCCGCCACGTCGACGCCGGACGAGTTGGCGAAGTTCCAACAGGCCGAATCCAGAAAGTGGGGCGACATCATCAAGAAGGCCGGCATCAAGCCGGAATGAACCCCGCCCCGTGCGCCATCGGCGCACAAGGCAAAAGACAGATGGCAAAAGGCCCATCGCGATTGCGATGGGCCTTTTTTTCTGCTGTCGTTGCGGCTGACGTTGCGAGTGTCGTCGGGACGTTGTCCGCCCGACGTAGCCGCAGCGAGTTATTTGTCCACGAAGGCGCGTTCGACGACGTAATCGCCCGGCTGACCCACGCCCGGCGACACCACGAAGCCGCGGCTGTCGAGCATGGCGCTGATGTCGGCCAGCATATGCGGGCTGCCGCAGATCATGGCGCGATCGGTTTCGGGGTTGATCTGCGGAATGCCGATATCGGCGCACAGCTTGCCGTTTTCGAGCAGTTCGGTGATTCGGCCCTGGTTGCGGAAGGGCTCGCGCGTGACCGTGGGGTAATAGACCAGCTTGTCGCGCACGACGTCGCCGAAGAACTCGTTGTTCGGCAGCTCGTTTTCGATGTAGTTGGCGTAGGCCAGCTCGCTGACCCAGCGCACGCCGTGCACCAGGATGACCTTGTCGAAGCGTTCGTAGACGTCCGGGTCCTTGATGATGCTCATGAAGGGCGCGAGACCCGTGCCGGTACCGAACAGGAACAGGTGCTTGCCGGGCTTGAGGTCGTCGACGACCAGCGTACCCACGGGCTTGCGGCTGACGAGGATGGTATCGCCTTCTTTCAGGTGCTGCAGGCGCGAGGTCAGCGGACCGTTCTGCACCTTGATGCTGAGGAATTCAAGGTTTTCTTCGTAGTTGGCGCTGGCGATGCTGTAGGCCCGCAGCAGCGGCTTGCCTTCGACTTCGAGGCCGATCATCACGAAGTGGCCATTGTGGAACCGCAAGGCCGCGTCACGCGTCGTGGTGAAGGAGAACAGGGTGTCGTTCCAGTGGTGCACGCTAAGTACGCGCTCAGTATTGAAAGCAGCCATGTCGTATTCAGTAAGTGCGGACAGTGGACGGGCGTGGCCCGGCTGGCGCCGCGAGGTCATTTCCCAGCCGCGAAAAAGGATGCGGCGGGCATTAGGGTTGACCCTATTCTACAGGGTCTCGATGATAACTGCTCTCATTATTCCGTAATACCCTTATTCCATCTTGATAGGAATCAAGGTCCTGAATCATCGGCTTACGGACAGTTGAACGGCGCATTGCTTCCTGTTATCGTCGCACTCTCACTTGATAATCATTTTCGTTAGCAGACCGTTTTTGGCAACGGCGACGGGCAACCGATTCAGCCTTCCGCCTTGCGCCCCCTGAGCCATCTTCGATTCAGCCTGAGCTGGAGTTCCTTCATGACCAAGCGTCCCCAATTGAATTCGCTGCTGCGCGCCCTGGCGCTCGCCGGCGCCGCCGCCTTCACCGTTTCGGCCAACGCCGCGGAAGAAGTCAGCCTCTACACCACCCGGGAACCCAAGCTGATCCAGCCGCTGCTGGACGCCTTCACCAAGGAAAGCGGCATCAAGGTCAACACCGTTTTCGTGAAGGACGGCCTGCTGGAGCGCGTCAAGGCTGAAGGCGCCAAGTCGCCCGCCGACGTGCTGATGACCGTGGACATCGGCAACCTGCTCGACCTCGTGGACGGCGGCGTCACGCAATCGGTCAAGTCGCAGACGCTGGAATCGGTCATCCCCGCCAACCTGCGCGGCGCCGACGGCAAGTGGTACGCGCTGTCGCTGCGCGACCGCGTGCTGTACGTGGAAAAGGACCTCAAGCTGGAGTCCTTCCGCTACGAAGACCTGGCCGATCCCAAATGGAAGGGCAAAGTCTGCATCCGTTCGGGCCAGCATCCCTACAACACCGCGCTGGTCGCCTCGATGATCGCGCACGACGGCGCCGAAGCCACCGAGAAATGGCTGCGCGGCGTCAAGGCCAACCTGGCCCGCAAGGCCGCCGGCGGCGACCGCGACGTGGCGCGCGACATCCTGGGCGGCATCTGCGACATCGGCCTGGCCAATGCCTACTACGTCGGCCACATGAAGAACGCCGAACCGGGCACCGACGCACGCAAGTGGGGCGACGCCATCAAGGTCATCCGCCCGACCTTCGCCAACGCCAAGAGAGGCGGCACGCACGTGAACATCAGCGGCGCGGCCGTGGCGGCGCATGCGCCCAACAAGGCCAACGCGGTCAAGCTGCTGGACTTCCTGGTGTCCGAGCCGGCGCAGGCCCTGTATGCGCAGGCCAACTATGAATACCCCGTCCGCAAGGGCGTGAAGCTGGATCCGGTCGTCGCAAGCTTCGGCGAACTGAAGGTCGATCCCCTGCCCCTGACCGAGATCGCCAAGCACCGCAAGCAAGCCAGCGAACTGGTGGACAAGGTCGGCTTCGACAACTGATAAGCTGCCGGGCAGCCATGCCCGCGGGCATGGCGCAACCCTGCGGCAGTGACACGCAAGCGCCCCGGCAGCGGGGCCACGCGTAGGGCCTGTTCCCGCTTTTCGGGGGAACAGGCCTTGCCTTTGATGCAACCGACTTTGAAGCATGCATACAGATTCCTTGCCCCGGCCGCTGCGGCTGCGCTGGTCTGAACGCGGAACCGGCTGGCTGGCCGGCGCGGCCCTGATCGCGCTGGCGGTGCTTGCGCCGGTATTGACGCTGGGCTGGTGGGCGCTGGGCGGCAGCCTGGAACACTGGCAGCACCTGGCGAGCTACGTGCTGCCCCAAGCCCTGGCGAATACCGCCCTGCTGCTTGCCGGCGTCGGCATCGTGGTGACGCTGTTGGGCACCGGCGCCGCGTGGCTGGTCACGGCGTACGACTTTCCCACGCGCCGGGTCCTCACCTGGGCCCTGCTGCTGCCGCTGGCGGTGCCCACCTACATCATCGCCTTCGCCTACCTGGACCTGCTGCATCCCATCGGCCCCATCCAGTCCGCGATCCGCGCGCTGCTGGGCTATGACAGCCCCCGCCAGTTCCGCCTGCCCGACCTGCGCTCGATCTACGGCGCGATCTTCGTGCTGGGCTTCGTGCTGTATCCCTATGTCTACCTGAGCACCCGCGTCATGTTCATGACGCAGGCGGCCAGTCTGCTCGAAGCGGCGCGCACGCTGGGCGCGGGCCGCGTCGCGGTGTTCTGCCGCGTCGCCCTGCCCCTGGCGCGGCCGGCGATCGTGGTCGGCGTGAGCCTGGCGCTGCTGGAGACGCTGAACGACATCGGCGCGTCCGAGTTCCTGGGCGTGCAAACGCTGACCGTCTCCGTCTACACCACCTGGGTCACGCGATCCGACCTGGCGGGCGCGGCGCAGATCGCGCTGACCATGCTGGCCATCGTCATCGGACTGATCCTGCTGGAACGCCATGGGCGCAAGCGGCAGCGCTATGCCAACACGCAGCGCATGCGGCCGATGCAGCCGCGCCGGCTGCACGGCGCGTCCGCCGCGGTCGCGGCCGTGCTGGGCTGGATTCCGGTGCTGCTGGGGTTCGCCGCGCCCGCGCTGTATCTCGTCGTGGAAACCTACAAGCGCCTGCACCTGGTGGGCGGCGTGTCCGACCAGTTGATCCGCGGCCTGAGCAACACTGTGATCGTCGCCTCCAGCGCCACGGTCGTGACCTTGCTGTGCGGCCTGATCGTCGCCTGGGCCGGCCGCAGCCTGCGCGAAAGCGCCAGCTTCAATCCGGGGCGCGCCTGCGCGCGCATCGCCAGCCTGGGCTACGCTGTGCCCGGCACGGTCCTGGCCATTGGCCTGTTGACGCCGTTCGTGTGGATCGACACCGCGGTCGCGCGCCTCTTCGGCGGCACCGGCCTGTTCCTGATGGGTTCCATGGGCGCGCTTGTGTGCGCGTATGCGATCCGCTTCCTGGCCATTTCGACCGGCGCGCTCGAAGCGGGGCTGGCGCGCATTCCGCCTTCGCTGGAGCAGGCTTCCCGCCTGCTGGGCGAAACCTCGGCCGGCACGTTGCGGCGAGTCCACTTGCCGCTGCTGCGTCCCGCGCTGGCCGCCAGCGCGCTGCTGGTGTTCGTCGATGCCATGAAGGAACTGCCCGCGACCCTGCTGCTGCGCCCCATGAACTTCGACACGCTCGCCACCTGGCTCTACGCGGAAGCCGCGCGCGGCACGTATGAGGAAGGCGCCGTGGCGGCCCTGGCCATCGTGCTGGCCGGTCTGTTGCCGGTCATCCTGCTGGCGCGCACCAATCTGAAAATGGGACATTGATCATCGTGCCCGATCTGCTTGAAATCGACCACATCTCCCTGGCCTACGACACGCCCGCCGGCCTGAAGCCGATCGTCCAGGACCTGTCGCTCGGCCTGCCCGCCGGCCACATCGGCTGCCTGCTGGGCGAATCGGGCTGCGGCAAGACCACGGTGCTGCGCGCGATCGCCGGCTTCGAGCCGGTGCGCGCGGGCCGCATCCTGCTGGACGGCGTCGTCATCTCTTCTCCCACCGAACAGGTCGCGCCGGAGCTGCGCCGCGTGGGCATGATGTTCCAGGACTATGCCTTGTTCCCGCACCTCACCGTCGCGCAGAACGTGGCGTTCGGACTGCGCAAGCTGCCGCGTCCCGATCGCGCGCGCCGCGTCGAGGAAATGCTGGAGCTGGTCGGCCTGGCGCATGCCGCGAACAGCTATCCGCACGAGATCTCCGGCGGCCAGCAGCAACGCGTGGCGTTGGCCCGGGCGCTGGCGCCCTCGCCCGACCTGCTGCTGCTGGACGAACCGTTTTCCAACCTGGACGTGGACACGCGCGAGCGCCTGGCCTTCGAGGTGCGCGAAATCCTGAAGACCACCGGCCACACCGCGATCCTGGTGACGCACAACCAGGCCGAGGCCTTCGCCATCGCCGACCGCATCGGCATCATGGCCAAGGGCCGCATCGCGCAGTGGGATACGCCCTACAACCTGCACCATCATCCGGCCGATGCCTTCGTGCGCGACTTCATCCGTCGCGAGGCGCTGGAAGAGCAGCGGGAACAGGCGCTGGCGCGCGGCCGCTAGCCGCGCCATTGGCGCACCCAGTTGCGGGGCCCTCGGCCATGCAGCGGCTCGGGCCCTGCCCGCGCATCCATCCGCCGGCGCCCTGACCTGTTGCGGCCAGGGCTTGAAGCCTCGACCAGCGCCGGCGGTCGCCGCTTGTTCCGTCAGGTATCAATTCATGTTCCGGCGCGGGCGTTTATCGCCGGCGCGCGCGCTCCTATAGTTCGTCTCACTGTCTGAGCGCGCAGGCACCCTTCACATGCCAGAACCGGAGTATTGAAATGTCCAACAAGACTGTAGTGATCACGGGCGCGTCCAGCGGGATCGGATTCGCCCTGGCGCAGGCCTACCTGCGCCGAGGCGACAACGTGGTGGGCAACGCCCGCAGCCAGGAAGGGCTCGCCGCGGCGGCCGACCGCCTGGGCAATCCCGCGGGCTTTCTTCCCGTCGCCGGCGACATCGCGCTCGCCAGCACCGCCCGCGAGATCGTGGCTCAGGCCATCGCGCGCTTTGGCCGGATCGATGTGCTGATCAACAACGCCGGCATCTTCATCCCCAAGCCCTTGGGCGAGTACACCGACGACGACCTGGACCGCATCATCGACACCAACCTGAAGGGCTTTTTCCATATCACCCAACAGGCGGCGGGCCACATGGCCGCGAACCGCGACGGCCACATCGTGAACATCACGGCCAGCATTGCCCTGCAGCCCAGCATGCGCGTGCCGGCGTTGCTGCCGGTGCTGATCAAGGGCGGCCTGAATCATGCGACGCGGGCGCTGGCAATCGAACTGTCGGACCGGAACATCCGCGTCAATGCGGTAGCGCCCGGCATCATCGAGACGCCGATGCACGATCCCGCCACGTTCGGCTTCCTGAACTCGCTGCAGCCCGCGGGCCGCATGGGCAAGGTGGACGACATCGTCGGGGCGGTCTTATACCTGACGGATTCGGCCTACACCACGGGCGCCATCCTGCCCGTGGACGGCGGCGCCGCAGCCGGCCACTGGTAAACAAGAACCCATCACGAACCCGTCACGAACCACTACAGCGGAACGCCTTCCCGGCGTTCCGCGCACCGGGATACCGCCATGTCCATTGAAGCCAGATTGGCCGAACTCGGCCTCAGCCTTCCTCCCGCGCCCCAGCCGCTGGGCCAATACACCGCCGCCAGCCAGGCGGGCGATCTGCTGTTCATCTCGGGGCAATTGCCGCTGCGCGACGGCCGCGTCGTGTGGCAGGGGCAAGTCGGCGCGGCCCTCACCGTCGACCAGGGCCGGCAAGCCGCGGAACTGGCGGCGCTGAATGCGCTGGCGCAGATACGCCAGCACGCCGGCAGTTTCGACCGGCTCGACCACATCGTCCGGGTGGAGGGCTACGTCGCCAGCGCGCCGGGGTTCTTCGACCAGCCCGCGGTGCTCGACGGCGCGTCCGGGCTCTTTGCGCGTGTCCTGGGCGACAAGGCCGGCCATGCGCGTACCGCCAATTCGGTTTCTCAGCAGCCTGCCAATGCGTCGGTCATCCTGGTGGTGATCGCGCAATTGACGCGCGCCTGAGCGCGCTCAGCGCGCCAGCCTGTCGACCAGGAAGTCGACGAACGCCCGCACCCGGCGCGACACATGCCGGGCATGCGGGTACAGCAACACGAAGGGCCGGGTGCTGCCGCCATGGCGCTGCAGCACCTCGGTCAACCGGTTTGCGCGCAGGTCTTCCTCGACCACGAAACGGTAGGTCTGGAACAGCCCTGCCCCCGCCCGGGCCAGGGACACGCCGCCCAGTACGTCCTCGGCGGTGCTGTAAGGGCCTTCGGTCAGGATGTCGGCGGATTCGCCGTCGCGTTGAAACGTCCACGGTATGCGGCGCCCGCTGCTGGGCCGGTCGAACTGGATGCAGTCGTGCCCGCCCAGGTCGTCCAGCGACTGGGGCGTGCCGCGCCTGCGCAGGTAGTCGGGCGCGCCGACGACCATCAGCTCCGCGTCTTCCAGCTTGCGCGCGATGAGCGTGGAGTCGTCGGGCGCACGGCCGCGCACCGACAGGTCATAACCGTCGTCGGCGAAATCGACATTGCGATTGCTGATGTGGACGTGGACGTCGACGTTGGGATACTGGTCGCGAAACGCCGGCAGCAGCGGCAGCACGCGGTAATGCGCATAAGGCGTGGGCAGGCTGATGCGCAACCGTCCGGCCGCGCCCTGCCCGCCCACCTGGCGCTCCGCGTCGACCAGTTGCGCGATCGCGGGACGCACCTGTTCGAAATACGCCAGCCCTTCGTCGCTCAGGCGGATGTGCCGGGTGCTGCGCACGAAGAGCCGTATGCCCAGCCGCGCCTCCAGCCGCGACACGCTGCGGCTGACGGCCGCGGGCGTGACCCCGGCGGCATTGGCCGCCGCGGTGAAGCTGCTCAGTTCCGCGGCCAGGCAGAACATCTCGATGCTGCCCAATTGCAGGTCGTCGAAGTGGCGGGTCATGCGGACTCCTGCAAATAGGCGGGCAGCGTTCCCTGCGGGTCACCCCAGCAGCACGTCGATGATGCGCTGGCCGATGTACTGGCCGTGAGTTTCCAGCGCGAAGTGACCCGTGTCCAGCAGTTCGACGACGGCATCCGGATTGTCGCGGCGGTACGCCTCGGCGCCAGGCGGGATGAAGAACGGATCGTTGCGGCCCCAGATCGCCAGCGTCGGCAGGCGCGATTGGCGGAAGAACGCCTGGAACGCCGGATACCGCTTCAGATTGTTCGCATAGTCCAGGAAGAGATCGAGCTGGATGTCCTTGTTGCCGGGACGTTCCAGCAAAGCCGCGTCCAGGGTGTAGCCCTCCGGGGCGACGCTGTCGGGGTCGGCCACGCCGTGCACGTACTGCCACTTCGTGCCTTCCAGATGCAGGATGGCGTCGTGGATGGTCTGGCGATTTTCGGGCGACGGGTCCTCCCAATAGGCGCGGATCGGCGCCCAGGCGTCGCCCAGGCCATCGAGATAGGCATTGCCGTTCTGGGACACCAGCCCCGTCACCCGCTCGGGGTGCGCGAGCGCCAGGCGCAGGCCGGTCGGCGCGCCGTAATCGAAGAAGTACATGGCGTACCGGGTCAGGCCGAGTTCGTCGACAAAGGCTTCCAGCGACTTGGCCAGGTTGTCGAACGTGTAGCGGTAGTCGCGTTCGGCTGGCACGTCGGTGAAACCGAAGCCCGGCAGGTCGGGCGCGATGACGCGAAAGCGGCTGGCCAGTTGGGGGATCACATTGCGGAACTGGTGCGACGAGCTGGGAAATCCGTGCAGCAGCAGGAGAACGGGCGCTTGCGGGTCGCCGGCTTCGCGGTAGAAGAATCGCAGGCCGTCGGCGTGTGCGTGGCGGTAATGGACGGTGGGGGTGGCTTGGGCGGTCATGTCGGGCTCCAGCAGGGGGGATAGGGGAAATCGGACTGTGTCGACGCGTCAGAACACAGTCTACGCGCCCTGCGTAACCTGTCAAGAGTAGTTTTAACGGTTACGCAATCGCCAACTAGCCGATTCCCCTGGCATGGGCCCCGCGCATGAAAAAACCCGGCAGGCGTGCCGGGCTTCGTATCTACCCCTACCGATCAGCGAGGCTTGGCGGTCGCGTCGGCCGCCTCGCGCTGCCGGAATGCCGCCACCTTGTGCCGGTTGCCGCACAAGGCCATGCTGCACCAGCGCCGCTTGTGCGAACGCGTGCGGTCGTAGAACCAGAGCGAGCACGCCTCGCTTTCGCATTTGCGCACCAACCCGAAATCGCCGTGAACCAGCAGGTCGGCGGCCGCCTCGGCGACGGGCAGCAACCATTGGGCTGGGGTCTTGGACGGGTAACGGCGCGCCAGCGACAGGCCGGCGCCCTGCGTCTCGGACAACTCCAGGTGGCTTCCCCCGGCCGCCAGCGCGCGGTTGAGTTCAGAAAGCGCGAGCGGCGCGCCCGATTTGCGTTGCACCACCAGTTCGCGAACCGTTTCGCGCAGGCTGCGGGCGATTTCCAGCAAGCCGGCCGGCGCGGCGCCCTGCCCGGCGGCCAGGCCGGACAGCGCAAGCCACGCCGACACGTCCGCGTCGGATTGCCAGCGGTCCAGCGGACCGGCGCCGCCTTGTTCGACGGTATTGATCATGTCCAGGGCAACGTGGTCGCCCAGTTGCCTGAATTCGGGTGCGTGGGCTTCGGATGAGTGGACTGCGGGTGCGTGCGCGGCGTTCATGGTGACCTCCGAGGACAGTGTAACCCTCAAAAAAACATATTAAAAGTTACATCGTCACCGGAGCGAGTGTCATGTCCGTCAGACGCGCGGTTCCGGCAGCGGGATGTATTCGGTCTCGTCGCCCGGCACGACCTGGTCAAAGCGCGAGCGCTGCCAGTCCTGCTTGGCCTGCTCAATGCGGTCCTTGCTGCTGGAAACGAAGTTCCACCACACGAAGCGCGGCCCATCCAGCGGTTCGCCGCCCAGCACGGCAAAGCGCGCAGCCGTCTTGGCGCGGATCTGCACGGGCTTGCCCGGCGCAAACACCACGAGGCGGCCGCTTTCGTAGACCTGGCCCTCGATCTCGACGGTGCCTTGCGCCAAATACGCGGCACGCTCTTCATGTTCGGCCGGCAGCACGGTGGTGGCCCCGGCCTGCAGTTGCAGATCGCCATAGAACAGGGGCGACAGGGTCTTGACCGACGAGGTCTGTCCGAACAGCGAGCCCGCCACGACCTGGGCGCGCACGCCCTCGCCTTCGACGACCGGCTGGGCATCCAGACCGTAGTGGGTGAAACCGGGGTCCGTTTCTTCATGGGCCTTGGGCAGGCCGACCCAGATCTGCAGGCCACAGAGCCGCTGCGGCGCAAGACGGCTCTCCGGGGAGGAACGCTCGGAATGCACGATCCCGCGGCCCGCGGTCATCCAGTTCACCTCGCCGGGCAGGATGGTCTGGGTATGGCCCGCGCCATCGCGGTGCACCATGGAGCCTTCGTACAGATAGGTGACGGTGGACAGGCCGATGTGCGGGTGCGGCCGCACGTCGATGCCGCTGCCGACGTCGAAATCGGCCGGACCCATATGGTCCAGGAAGACGAACGGGCCGACGCTGCGGCGCTGCGCGGACGGGATGGCGCGGCGGACAGAAAACCCGCCCAGGTCGCTGGTGCGCGGCACCACGATGGTTTCGATCTGGCTTTCGCCGGCTTGGGACAAGGTCGACATGGTGCAATGCTCCGCATGAATTGGCCTGGGGCCATCTTAATGGCCTTGCGGCCGATACAGGGTGAAACCGGGCGGATTACGACATCCGCCCGGCGTTTGGCCTCAGGCCAGGTCGAACACCAGCACTTCGGCGTTCTTGCCGCCCGACAGCTCGACGCTGCTGTCGCCGGTGATGGCCACGGCATCGCCGGCGGCCAGCTCGACGCCGTTGACGGTCAGGCTGCCGCGGGCCACATGGACCCAGGCGCGGCGCCCGGCAGCCAGCGTCAGCGCGGCCGACTCGTCACCGTCGAACAGGCCCGCATACAGCCGGGCATCCTGATGGATCTTCATCGACCCGTCGGCGCCGTCGCCCGTCACCAGGGCTTGCAGGCGGCCGCGCTTTTGCGCGTCGCTGAACGCGCGCTCTTCGTACTCGGGCGCAATCCCGGTCACGTCCGGCTCGATCCAGATCTGCAGCATGTGCGTTTCGGCGTCCGGCAGCGGGTTGAACTCGGAGTGCATGACGCCACGGCCGGCGCTCATGCGCTGGACGTTGCCCGGGCGGATGGTGGAGCCGCTGCCCATGCTGTCCTTGTGGGCGATGGCGCCGTCGAGCACGTAGGTGATGATCTCCATGTCCCGGTGGCCGTGGGTCCCGAAGCCGCGGCCCGCCGCGATGCGGTCATCGTTGATCACGCGCAGCGCGCCGAAGCCCATGTGAGCCGGGTCGTAGTAGTTGGCAAACGAGAAAGTGTGGAACGAATCGAGCCATCCATGGTTGGCGTGACCCCGTTCGGTAGCGCGGCGGATCGTAAGCATGTTGAACTCCTGTTTCAATAATATGAATGATTAGGGCTGCATCTCGTCTGGCTCTTTGCCGTTCCGTTTGGCTGCAACCCCGGCATGAGTGATATTCTGCGCGTGCTCCGGGCTGCGTTTGGCGCTATATTTTGATGACTTCGTTCAAATTATTTGAACGCTGATTTCCGGCGCGATTTCCATGCAACCGATTACCCCCGAACTCCTCATCCTGGTCGACGCCATCGCGCGCCACGGCAGCTTCGCCAAGGCGGCGCGCGAACTGGGCAAGGTGCCCTCCGCCGTCACCTATTCCATCCGCAAGCTGGAGGACGGCCTGGACGTGCTGCTGTTCGACCGCTCGGGACACCGGGCGCTGCTGACGCCAGCGGGCGAGGCGCTGCTCAAGGACGGACGGCACCTGCTGCAGTCGTTGGACGAGCTGGCCAGCCGCGTCAAGCGCATCGCCACGGGCTGGGAAGTGCAATTGCGCATCGCCGTCAGCGCGGTGCTGCCGTGGCGGCCCATCTATGACCTGATCGACGAATTCCATGCGGTGGGCAGCGCCACGACGCTGCGCTTTTCCACCGAAGTGCTTAGCGGAAACTGGGATGCGCTGACGTCGGGCCGCGCCGACCTGGTCATCGGCGCGGGCGCGGCGGGCGAACCCACCGGGCCGTATCGCACGCAGGCCATCGGCGTGATGCAGTTCGGCTTCTGCGTGGCGGCGAACCATCCGCTGGCGTCGCTGCCCCAGCCGCTCAGTCGCGCCGACATCACGCGCTATTGCGCCGTGGTGATCGCCGATACCTCGCGCAACCTGCCGGTGCAGTCGCGGGGCATCCTGTCGGAACAACCGACGCTGGTGATGCCGTCGATGCAGGCCAAGATCGAGGCGCAGGTGCGCGGCCTGGGCTGCGGCTACCTGCCGCTGACGCTGGCGGCGCCTTACCTGGCGCAGGGACTGCTCGTGGTGTGCGAAACGGATGAAGGCATGTCCCTGACGGAACACGTCGCGTATGCCTGGCGGGCGGAGCCGCCGGGCGAAGCGATGAAGTGGTGGCTGCAGAAGCTGAAATCACCGCGCCTGTGCGAGAGCCTGCTGGGTCTGTAGGCCGGCGGGCAGGCGGGCGGGAATGCGCGGCGCGGGCCCGCGAGCCCGGCGCCGGGACGGTTACTCGTCCTCGATTCCCAACTCGCGCAGCTTGCGCGTGATGGTATTGCGGCCGATGCCCAGGCGCGACGCGGCTTCCACGCGCCGGCCGCGGCTGGCGTCCAGCGCGCTTTGCAGCAGGATCTTCTCGAATTGGCGCGTCAGCGTGGCCATCACCGCGGGCTCGCCGCGTTCCAGCCGGTACTGCGCATCGCGCAACAAGGAGTCCTGCCAGTTGCGGGGTGCGCCGTCGTCCGCGCTGGCGGCGGCCGGCACCCCCGCCGGAACGACCGTGCCCACCCCTGCCATCGGCACGGCCGGCCGCAGCGGCGCGGCGCCCGCGGGCGGCTGGTGTTCCATCGCCCGGATCTCGGGCGGCAGGTCGATGCGGTCCACCGTCTGGCCGGGCGCCATCACCGTCAGCCAGTGGCAGAAGTTCTCGAGCTGACGCACGTTGCCCGGAAAGTCGAACTTGGTCAGCACGGCCAGCGCCTCGGGCGTGAGGCGCTTGACCGGCACGCCCAGCGTGCGCGCGCTGGCTGTCAGGAAATGCTGCGCCAACGCCGGAATGTCCTCGACCCGCTCGCGCAGCGGCGGCAGGCGCAGCCGGATCACATTCAAGCGATGGAACAGGTCTTCGCGGAACAGGCCCTGTTCGACCCGCTGTTCCAGCGGCTGGTGGGTGGCCGCCACGATGCGCACGTCCACGCGCACGGGCTGCGCGCCGCCGACGCGGTAAAAGCTGCCCTCGGCCAGCACGCGCAGCAGGCGCGTCTGCAACTCGATCGGCATGTCGCCGATTTCGTCCAGGAACAAGGTGCCGCCATGCGCCTCTTCGAAGCGGCCGCGGCGCAGGTTGTTGGCGCCGGTGAACGCGCCGCGTTCATGGCCGAAGAGTTCGGCTTCCAGCAGATCGCGCGGAATGGCCGCGGCGTTCAGCGCCACGAAGGGGCCGTTGGCGCGCACGCCGTGGCCGTGCAGCGCCCGGGCGACCAGTTCCTTGCCGGTGCCGGACTCGCCGGTGATCAGCACGGTGACCTTGGATTGCGCCAGGCGCCCGATGGCGCGGAAGACTTCCTGCATCGCGGTGGATGACGACTGCGTCATCATCCAGCGCTCATTGTTTTGCCCTGCCTCGCCCTGCCCTTCGGGCGCTTCCGGCTGCGCGGACTCCTGCATGGCGCGCTGGATCAGCGCGACGGCTTCGTTCACGTCGAAGGGCTTGGCCAGGTAGTCGAACGCGCCGCCCTGGAAGGCGGACACGGTGCTGTCCAGGTCAGCAAAGGCGGTCATCACGATGACCGGCAAGCCCGGATGGCGCTCCTTCAGTTGGCGCAACAGCTCCAGGCCGTTGCCGCCAGGCATGCGGATATCGGACACCAGCGCGACGGGCGTTTCGCGTGAAAGCGCCTCCAGCACGTCGGCCGACTGGGAAAAACTGCGGGTGGGGACGCCAGCGCGGGCCAGGGCCTTTTCGAGGACCCAGCGGATGGCCTGGTCGTCGTCGACGATCCATACGGGTTTCATCAGTTTGCGGGCTCCATCGGGAGGACCAGGCGAAACTCGGTGCGCCCCGGTCGGGATTCAAATTCGATGATGCCGCCGTGCTGCTGCACGAAATCCTGCGCCAGGCTCAGGCCCAGGCCGGTACCACCTGCCCTGGCCGTGACCAGCGGATGGAAAATGCGGTCGCGGATGTGGTCCGGCACGCCCGGACCGTTGTCGATGATGGACAGCACCAGCGCCAGGCGGTGCTGCCGGTGCGCCAGCATGACCTGGCGCGCGACGCGCGTGCGCAAGGTGACCACGCCGGGCTCGGTCTGCGGGCCTTGCGGGCGCGCCACCAGTTCCTGCGCGGCGTTGCGCGCCACGTTGAGCACGGCCTGCATCAGGCGGGCGGCGTCGCCCTTCAGGTCGGGCACCGAGGCGTCGTAATCGCGCTGGATCGTGACGTCGTTGCGGAACTCGGCCTGGATGAGCGCGCAGACGCGCTCGCAGATTTCATGGATGTTCACCGGCCGCGCGTTCAGCGGCACACGTTGCGGACCGCTCAGGCGGTCCACCAGCGCCTGCAGGCGGTCGGCTTCGGAAATGATGACCTGGGTGTATTCGGCCAGGGCCGCGCTGGGCAGCTCGGCTTCCAGCAGTTGCGCGGCGCCGCGCAGGCCGCCCAGGGGATTTTTGACTTCATGCGCCAGATTGCGCAGCAATTCGCGGTGGGCTTCGATCTCGTCCACCAGCCGGTGGTTGCGATCGGCCAGGACGCGCTGCTCGATTTCGCGCGTCTCGATCAGCACCGGCCAACGCTGGCCGGTCAGGCCGACGGTCGTCACGGCGACTTCCACGGATTCGGCGGCGCGGCGCAGCGAGGCCAGTTGCCTCACGTCCGCGTACCGGCCGCCCGCGGCGCGGTCGATCGATGACTGGATATTCTCTGGATTGTCGAACAGGGTGGCGGCGGACTGCCCGCCCAGTTGCTTGCGCGAGCGGCCGAAAAGGTCCTCGGCGGCTGCGTTGGCGTATTCGATGTGGCCGCGCTCGTTGACCAGGAAAACTGACGTGGCTAGCAGATCGAGAGCTTCTACATTCATTTTCAACGTACCCGAATGGACAGGGGAAAGCGGAACGCGTCCGCGACGGGGGCGCCGGCCCGGCGCCCTGCCCGCCGGCGCGGGCCGGGCAGGCAGTTCGTCGGACGGCGACCTGGTGGTGCGCATGGTGTGGGCCCTGGTTTCTGCCTACATCATCGCGCTCCCCCCAGCCACGGCCTCAATGCATCAGAGGCTGTAGTACATGTCGAATTCGACCGGGTGCGTCGTCATGCGCAGACGCGTCACATCGGCCATCTTCAGGTCGATGTAGGCGTTGATCATGTCGTTGCTGAACACGCCGCCACGGGTCAGGAACTCGCGGTCCTTGTCCAGGGCTTCCAGCGCTTCTTCCAGCGAGGCGCAAACGGTCGGGATCTTCGCGTCTTCTTCCGGCGGCAGGTCGTACAGGTTCTTGTCGGCCGGATCGCCGGGGTGGATCTTGTTCTGGATGCCGTCCAGGCCGGCCATCATCAGGGCCGAGAAAGCCAGGTACGGGTTGGCCAGGGGATCCGGGAAGCGCGTTTCGATACGACGGCCCTTCGGGTTGCCCACGTAGGGGATGCGGATCGAGGCCGAACGGTTGCGGGCCGAGTAGGCCAGCTTGACGGGCGCTTCGAAGTGCGGGACCAGGCGCTTGTACGAGTTCGTGCCGGGGTTGGTGATGGCGTTCAGGGCACGCGCGTGCTTGATGATGCCGCCGATGTAGTACAGGGCGAATTCGGACAGGCCGGCGTAGCCGTTGCCCGCGAACAGGTTCTGGCCGTCCTTCCAGATGGACTGGTGGACGTGCATGCCGGAGCCGTTGTCGCCGACGACGGGCTTGGGCATGAACGTGGCGGTCTTGCCGTAGGCGTGGGCCACGTTGTGCACGATGTACTTGACGATCTGCGTCCAGTCGGCGCGCTGGACCAGCGTGCTGAACTTGGTGCCGATTTCGAGCTGGCCGGGGGCAGCCACTTCGTGGTGGTGCACTTCAACCGGCACGCCCATCTGTTCCATCAGCAGGCACATTTCCGAGCGCATGTCCTGGAACGAATCGACCGGCGGGACGGGGAAGTAGCCGCCCTTCACGCCCGGACGATGGCCGGTGTTGCCGCCTTCGAATTCCAGGCCGGTGGACCACGGGGCTTCTTCGGACTTGATCTTGACGAACGTGCCCGACATGTCGGTGTTCCAGGTCACGCCGTCGAACACGAAGAACTCGGGTTCCGGACCGAAGTAGGCGGTGTCGCCCAGGCCGGAGGACTTCAGGTAGGCTTCGGCGCGCTTGGCCAGCGAACGCGGGTCGCGGTCATAGCCCTTCAGGTCCGACGGTTCGACCACGTCGCACGACAGGATCAGGGTCGGCTCTTCGCGGAACGGATCCAGGTTCGCGGTGGAGCAGTCGGGGATGAGGAGCATGTCGGAGGCTTCGATGCCCTTCCAGCCCGGGATCGACGAACCGTCGAAAGCCTGCCCGCTTTCCAGCTTGTCTTCATCGATAGCAGTGGTGGGCACGGAAACGTGGTGCTCACGGCCAACCGTATCGGTAAAGCGGAAATCCACGAATTTCACTTCGTTATCGGCGATCTGTTTCAGGACGTCTTTCGGGCTTGCCATGTCATCTCCATTAGATAAAAGGGTCGAGGGCTTTGCCCGTCGACTGGCATAAAAGTAGGAAGCAATATGCGTGCCAGGTTTTACCCCCGGTATTCCCGGAGGGAGGCGGTGCGGGTTTGGGGAAATGTAGCACCATCGTGGTGCAAAAGATGGGGCACGATCGCCCCATCCTGGTGCTTGCACCTTACAGGAACATTTCCTGCAGGTCATTGAGGAATCGCCAGCCCAAGGGCGTGGCCCGCAGGCGGGTGGGATCGGCGTCCAGCAGGCCCCGTTTCGAGGCTGCCTCCAATTGGTGCGCGATGACGGCAAGCGACAAGCCGGTGCGTTCATGGAAGGCGGTGGCCGCCACGCCCTCTTTCAGGCGCAGCGCATTGAGCATGAATTCGAACGGCAGCTCGTCCGGCCCGACCTGGTGGCTTTCGGCCAGATGGCTGCCGTCGCGCGCCATGGCTGCCTGCATCCAGGAGTCCGGACTGCGCAGCCGGGCCTCGCGCACGATGCGGTCGTGAAACGACAGCTTGCCGTGCGCGCCGGGACCGATGCCCAGGTAGTCGCCGAATTCCCAGTAATTCATGTTGTGCCGGCAACGCCCGCCCGGCTTGGCGTAAGCCGACACCTCATAGCGCGCCAGCCCCGCCGCGGCCAGATCGGCTTCCACCGCGTCCTGCATGGCGGCGCTGGTGTCGTCGTCGGGCAGGTCTTCGGGCGGGAACTTCGCGAAGACCGTATTGGGCTCCATGGTCAGGTGATACAGCGACAGATGCTCGGTGCCGAAGGCAATGGCCTGCCGTAGATCGGTTCTACAGGCGTCCAGCGTCTGGCCGGGCAAAGCGAACATCATGTCCAGGTTGACCCGCGGCGCGGCGCGCTGGGCCATGTCGATCGCGGCGCGGGCCTGGGCGGCGTCATGGATGCGGCCCAGCTTCTTGAGCTGCGCGTCGTCAAAGCTCTGGATGCCCAGCGAAAACCGGGTGACGCCGCTGGCCGCGTAGTCCCGGAAGCGGTCCGCCTCGGCCGTGCCGGGGTTGGCCTCCATCGTGATCTCGGCGTCCGGCCACAGATTCAAATAGGCCCGAAGCATGGCCAGCAGTTCGTCCAGCCCGGCGGCGGACAGCAGGCTGGGCGTGCCGCCGCCGATGAAGACGGAAATCACCTGGCGGCCCCAGATCGACGGCAACGACTGCTCCAGGTCGCTGCGCAGGGCATCCAGATAAGCGCGTTCCGGGATTTCGCCCGGCGCGGCGTGTGAATTGAAGTCGCAATAAGGACACTTGCGCACGCACCAGGGCACGTGGACGTAGACCGACAGCGGCGGCAGGCTGGTCAGCGTGGCGCCCGCGGGCACGACCAGTCGCGACGCGGGTGCGCCCATGTCATTGCGGATGGGTATGGTGATGGACATGCAAAATTCCTGGCGCCCCGGGGGGCGCCTTGGTCAGGCCTGGCTCAGCTTGCTGAGCAGCTCGCGCAGCGCCCGGGCGCGGTGGCTGACCCGGTTCTTTTCGTCGGGATCCAGCGACGCGGCGGTCAGCGCCATGTCGGGCAGGTAGAAATGCGGATCGTAGCCAAAGCCGTTGGCGCCTTCGGGCACGTCGATGATCTCGCCGTGCCACAGGCCTTCGCCGATGATCGGGCGCGGATCGTTTTCGGATCGCACCAGGGCCAGAACGGCCACGTACCAGGCGCTGCGGTCGGCCACGTCCGCCAGGTTGCGCACCAGCAGCGCGTTGTTGGCCGCATCGGACTTTTCTCCGCCGTGCATCTTGGCATAGCGCGCCGAATAGACGCCGGGCGCGCCGTCCAACGCAGCCACGCACAGGCCGGAGTCATCGGCCAGCGCCGGCAGCCCGGTGAGGCGGCTGGCGTGGCGCGCCTTGGCCAACGCGTTCTCGACGAACGTGACGTGCGGCTCTTCGGCTTCAGGCACGCCCAGGTCGCCTTGCGGAACCAGTTCAATGCCCAGGGGCGCGAACAAGGCGGAAAACTCGCGCAGCTTGCCGGCATTGTTGGACGCCAGGACGACGCGGCGCAGGGTATCGGGAATCTTGGGGGAAGTCATAGCGCGGATTGTATAGGCCCCGGCCCCCTGCGGGCGCGCATCCCACGATGCAGGCGCGGGTACCGCCGGGGACCGCAAATGCCGGTTGACACTTTTGTAACAGCGACTGAATATTGCACGTCACGATTCGGCGAAACAATGCGGCGCAACAGCGCGGCGCAACAACGCAGACATATTTTGTCGTCAATATGACCCATCTTGTCACTGATCGTATCTCAATGCCCCGGCGATGAACTCACTTCACGCTTTGCCCAGGCCGGCCGCGTCCCGCGCACTCCTCAACCCAGCCCACGGAGCGCCCGCCCATGCCAGCCTGGCCGGCATCCTGCGCGAAAGATTGTTGCGGCCCCGCTTCCAGCCGGTGGTCGACCTGTCGCACAGCCGTATCTATGGCCACGAAAGCCTGATCCGCGGCCCCGCCGACACTCCCCTGCACTTTCCCGACGCCCTGTTTGCCGAGGCGCGCCGCCAGGGGCTGCATCCGCAGCTCGAACTGGCCAGCTTCCGCGCCGGGGCGCGCGGGTTTGAACAGAACGACGCCGCCGGCAAGCTGTTCCTCAACCTGTCCGGATCGGCCCTGCTCCATTACTGGACGCTGTGGGGCCACGACATGCCGGCCCGGCTGCTCAAGGATTGCGCACTCGAACCGGGCAACATCATCGTCGAGCTCACCGAACAGGACCCGCTGTCGGACCGCATGGGCGAGCTGCACGACGCATTCGCCTGCCTGCGCGAGGCCGGCATGCGCATCGCGCTCGACGACTACGGCGTCGGCAATTCCAATCTGCAACTCTGGGCGGAAACCCAGCCCGAGCTGGTCAAGATCGACCGTTATTTCTTTGACGGCATCGGCCACGACGAGCGCAAGCAGAACATGGTGCGCGCCATTCTGAAGGTCGCGCAGCACCTGGGCACCTCGGTCGTTGCCGAAGGCATCGAAACCGCCGCGGACCTGGCGGTGGTGCGCGAACTGGACATCCGCTACGCGCAGGGCTGGTTCCTGGGCATGCCCGACGAGACGCTGTTGACCGAACTGACGCCGCCGCTGCGCGATTCGCTGCGCTCGCGCTCGTCGGCCCCGGTGTCGCAACGCTCGGCGGGCGGTACCGCGGCCAGCCTGCGGGTCGAGGCGCCGGCCGCCCTGCTGACCAAGCACACCAACGACGACGTGCACCGGCTGTTCATCGAACACAAGAACCTGCACGCCGTGGCGGTGATCGACGGCGACAACCGGCCGGTCGGCATCATCAACCGGCGGGATTTCTCGGAACACTACGCCCAGCGCTACACGCGCGAGCTGTTCGGGCGCGATGCCTGCTCGACCTTCATGAATGCCGAGCCCGTGCTGGTGGACGTGAACGTGTCCATCGACCAGTTGAGCCATGTGCTGATCTCCGAAGACCAGCGCTACCTGATGGACGGGCTGATCATCACCCGCGAGGGCCGCTACGACGGCCTGGCCACGGGCGAGACGCTGGTGCGCTCGGTGACCGAAATGCGCATCGAGGCCGCCCGCTACGCCAATCCGCTCACCTCGCTGCCGGGCAACATTCCCATCAGCCGGCACATCGCCACGCTGCTGGAAGACGCCGCCGACTTCACCATCTGCTACGGCGACCTGAACAACTTCAAGCCGTTCAATGACGTCTACGGCTATTGGCGCGGCGACGACATGATCATGCTCACCGCCGAGGTCATCAAACGCCACTGCGATCCGCAGCGCGACTTTGTAGGACACGTGGGCGGCGACGACTTCGTCGTGCTGCTGCGCAGCGCGGACTGGATGGCGCGCATCGAGCGCATCATCGCGGAGTTCAACGAGGCGGCGGTGGCCCTGTACGACGAACAGGGCCGCCGCAACGGCGGCATCGAGGCCGAGGACCGCTACGGCGTGCCGCGCTTCTTTCCCTTCGTGACGCTGGGCGTGGGCGCCCTGACCGTCACACCCTCGCTATGCGAGCGCATCCGCCCGGAGGACATCGCGTCGGCTGCCGCGCATGTCAAGCACAAGGTCAAGCACGGGAACCTGTCGCTGGTGGCCGAGCGCTACGCCGGGGCCATCCTGCCGCAACTCACCGGCTAAGGCCTGGACGCCGGCGGGCTGCGCCCCCTGGGCGATCTGGAACTTGGCCACGGCGCGGCGCAATCCCTGCGCCTGCGATTCCAGCGCGGCCGCTGCCGCCGCCGTCTGCTCGACCATGGCGGCGGTTTCCTGCGTGGCGCGCTCGATGTCGGCCACGGCATCGTTCACCGACGCAATGCCCGCAGCCTGTTCGGCCGTGGCGCTGGAAATCTCGGCCACGATCTGCGTGACGCTGTCCACGGACGCGACCATGTCGCGCATGGTCTCGCCCGCCAGCTTCACGTGGCGCACGCCGGCGTCCACCCGCCCGGCCGAGTCTTCGATCAGGCCCTTGATCTCGCGGGCCGCCTGCGCGCTGCGCTGGGCGAGCGACCGCACCTCGCCCGCCACCACCGCAAATCCCTTGCCCTGCTCGCCGGCGCGCGCCGCTTCCACCGCCGCGTTCAGCGCAAGAATGTTGGTCTGGAAGGCGATGCTGTCCACCACACCCACGATCTCGCCGATGCGCCGCGCGCTGTCCGCGATGCCCTGCATGCTGTGCACGACTTCATCGACCGCCTGGCCGCCGCGCTGCGCCAGTTGCGTGGCGCTCAGCGCCTGGCGGCTCGCCAGGTCGGCATTGCCAGCGGTCAGCTGCACGGTGTGCGCAAGCTGCGTCATGTTGGCCGCCGCTTCCTGCAGCGACCCGGCCTGGCGCGCCGCGCGGTCCGACATGTCGGCGCCCCCGGCCGCGATCTCGCCGGACCCCGTGTGGATTTCCTCGACGCCCTGGCGCACCGACGCCACCGCGGCCGACAGCCCCGTCTGCATGCGCCGCATCGCCGAATACAGCACGCCGATCTCGTTGTCGCCGCGCAGGGCGATCGCGCCGGTCAGGTCCCCGTCCGCAATGCGGTCGAAGTGCGCGCCCGCCTCGTTGAGCGGGCGCAGGATGCTGCGGCGAAATGCCAGGCGGATCAGCACGGCCAGGATCAGCACGAAGCCCAGCACGCCAGCCGCGACCAGGATCACCCGCTCCAGCGTGCGGCTTGCGCCCGCCACCGCTTCCTGGCCCCGTGCGCGCGCAAAGGCTTGGTAGCCCTCGGCCCGCTGGACATAGGCCGCGCCGCTGGCGGGCAATGCCTTGTCCGTCAGGCGGTTGACCTCAATGCCGTTCCAGCCCTGGATCGCCTTGTGCATCGGAACCAGGGTCTGGTCCGCGAAGGCGGCATAGGCCGCCAGCACCTGCCCGAAAAGCGGCGCGCCCTGCGCACTGTCGTCCGGGTTGGCGCGCAGCCGCGCCAGGCTGGCCGCGGCCTGCTTGAGCAAGGTGTCGGCCTGCGCGAGCGACGTGTTGCGCGCCTCTTCAAGGCCGCCCTCCATGGCGGTCTTGGCGTCCGTCAGGGCCGCGCGCGCCTGGAACAGCCGGCTGGTCATGTCGGCCAGATCGCTCGCCCTTTCGATGCTGCCGCGCCCCAAGGCCTCGATATCCGCGCGGTTGTCGCGCAATACCGTGATGCCCGCCGCCGCGGCGACCGCGAACAGCACGACGAACAAGGCAAGAATGGCCGACAGCGCCGTCGTGACCCTCAGATTTTTCCGCATATGAATCCGTGTGTAGCCTCGCCGCCTGCGCGGCAGTGCTGCGGATTATGGCCACCCAGTTTGGCAATTTCTTGACACAACCTCGGAACCGCATGTCGCACTGCCGTCATGAAGGCGCGCTTTTGCGATCAGGAACCCCGTATTAACGAATTGTGAATTGGCACGTCTGCCGTGTTGCGGCACATTCGATGCTGAATCGAACCATCCCACCCACCCGATAAGCAGCCCTATGCCCCACGCCTCCCACGCCTACCAGGACATCCGCGAAGCCGTGCGCGACCTCTGCGCCCAGTTCCCTGCCGACTACTTCCGCAAGATCGACGAGGCGCGCGGCTACCCCGAGGATTTCGTCCGCGCCCTCACCGAAGCCGGCTGGCTGGCCGCCCTGATCCCGCAGGAATACGGCGGCTCGGGCCTGGGACTGACCGAGGCCTCGGTCATCATGGAAGAAATCAACCGCAGCGGCGGCAACTCCGGCGCCTGCCACGGCCAGATGTACAACATGGGCACGCTGCTGCGCCACGGCTCCGAAGCCCAGAAGCGTGAATACCTGCCCCGCATCGCCGCCGGCGAACTGCGCCTGCAGTCCATGGGCGTGACCGAACCCACCACCGGCACCGACACCACCAAGATCAAGACCACCGCGGTCAAGCGCGGCGACCGGTACGTCATCAACGGCCAGAAGGTCTGGATCTCGCGCGTGCAGCATTCGGACCTGATGATCCTGCTGGCGCGCACCACGCCGCTCGACCAGGTGACGCGCAAGTCCGAAGGCATGTCGATCTTCCTGGTCGACCTGCACCACGCGGTCAAGCACGGCATGTCGATCCGCCCCATCCCCAACATGGTCAACCACGAGACCAACGAGCTCTTCTTCGACAACCTGGAAATCCCCGAAGAAAACCTGATCGGCGAAGAAGGCAAAGGCTTCAAATACATCCTGGACGGCCTGAACGCCGAACGCACGCTGATCGCCGCCGAGTGCATCGGCGATGGCTACTGGTTTGTCGACAAGGTCACGGCCTATGCCAAAGAGCGCGTGGTGTTCGGCCGCCCCATCGGGCAGAACCAGGGCGTGCAGTTCCCCATCGCCCGCGCCCACATCAACGTCGAAGCCGCCAGCCTGATGCGCTACGAGGCCTGCCGCCTGTTCGACGCCCACGAGCCGTGCGGCGCCCAGGCCAACATGGCCAAGCTGCTGGCCGCCGACGCGTCCTGGGAAGCGGCCAATGCCTGCCTGCAGTTCCACGGCGGCTTCGGCTTTGCCAACGAGTACGACGTCGAGCGCAAGTTCCGCGAAACCCGCCTCTACCAGGTCGCGCCCATCTCGACCAACCTGATCCTGTCGTACGTCGCCGAACACATCCTGGGCCTGCCCCGCTCCTTCTGACACGCCACCCTTGCCCATGAACGCTGACCAAGACACCCCGCACCTGAGCGCCCAACTCGCGGCCTTTGCCGCCAACCTGCGCTACGAAGACATCCCGGCGCCCGTGCTGCGCCGCGCCGAAGACCTGCTGCTCGATTGCCTGGCCTCGATCCTGGCCGGGGCCTCCGCCCGCGCCGTCCAGGCCATCGACCGCTACGCCGCGGCGATGGGCCCGGCGGATGGTCCCAGCGAAGTCCTGATCACCCGCCGCCGCACGACGCCGCTGTTTGCGGCCATGGTGAACGCCGCCGCCGCGCATGTGGTCGAGCAGGACGACGTGCACAACGGGTCGGTCTTCCACCCCGCCGCGGTCGTGTTCCCCCCTGCCCTGGCCGTCGCCCAGGCCTTGGGCGCGTCGGGCCGCGACCTGCTCACCGCCGCGGTGGCGGGCTACGAGGTCGGCATCCGCGTGGGCGAATTCCTGGGCCGGTCCCACTACAAGATCTTCCACACCACGGGGACGGCGGGCACGTTGGCCGCCGCCGTCACCACCGGACGCTTGCTGGGCCTGACGCCCGAGCAGATGCTCCACGCGCTGGGTTCGGCCGGCACGCAGGCGGCCGGACTCTGGGAGTTCCTGCGCGACGCCGCCGATTCCAAGCAGCTTCACACCGCCAAGGCGGCGGCCGACGGCATCACCGCGGCCTACCTGGCCCGGGAAGGTTTCACGGGCGCCCGGCACATCCTCGAAGGCCCGCAGGGCATGGCCGCCGGCATGTCCACGGACGCCGATCCCAGCCGCCTGTGCGACCGCCTGGGCCAGCGCTGGGCGCTGGCCGAAACCTCATTCAAGTTCCACGCGTCATGCCGGCACACGCACCCGGCGGCCGACGCCCTGCAGCAGGCCCTGCGCGACAACGGCCTCACCGAAGCCGACGTCGAGCGCGTCGTGGCGCACGTCCACCAGGGCGCCATCGATGTGCTGGGCCCCGTCGTCAACCCGCAGACGGTGCACCAGTCCAAGTTCTCGATGGGAACGGTGCTGGCGCTGATCGCCCGCAAAGGTCGCGCCGGGCTGGCGGAATTCGACGCCGGCCTGGATGACCCAGGCGTCGCGGCTTTCCGCGGCAAGGTGGAAATGGTGCTGGACGACGAGGTCGATGGCGCCTATCCGCAGCGCTGGATCGGCAAAGTCACGGTGCATACCCGCGACGGACGCACGCTGCATGGACGGGTGGACGAGCCCAAGGGCGATCCGGGCAACACCCTGAGCCGCGCGGAGATCGAGGACAAGACGCTCAGCCTGGGCCGCTATGCGGACGCCGCGACCGAACCCGAACTTCGCGGCTTGATCGCCACGATCTGGGCACTGGAGAACCGGGGCAAGGTGGACGCGCTGCTGCCCCGGCAATCTGCCTGACCGGCCGCTACGCCAGGGCGGCGCGCTGGGCCTTCACCAGGTTGGCGATGCCGTTCTCGGCCAGCACCAGCATCGTATCCAGTTCGGCACGCGTGAAGGTCGCCCCTTCGCCCGTGCCCTGCACCTCCACGAAGGCGCCGCTGCCGGTCATGATGACGTTCACGTCGGCGTCGCAGGCGGAATCTTCCTGATAGTCCAGGTCCAGCACCGCCTGCCCGCCCACCAGCCCCACGGACACCGCGGCCACCGCGTCGCGGATGGGATTGGCCGTCAGGTCGCCCCGTTTCATCAGCAGCGCGACCGCATCGGCCGCCGCCACCCAGGCGCCAGTGATGCTGGCGCACCGCGTACCGCCGTCGGCTTGCAGCACGTCGCAGTCCAGGTGGAGCGTGCGCTCGCCCAGCGCCTTCATGTCGAACACGGCGCGCAGGCTGCGGCCGATCAGGCGCTGGATTTCCTGCGTGCGGCCGCTCTGCTTGCCGCGCGCCGCCTCGCGGTCGCCGCGCGTGTGGGTGGCGCGCGGCAACATGCCGTATTCCGCCGTCACCCACCCTTCGCCCTTGCCCTTGAGGAAAGGCGGCACCTTGTCCAGGACGCTTGCCGTGCACAGCACGTGGGTATCGCCCGCCTTCACCAGCACCGACCCTTCGGCGTAGCGCGTGAAGCCGCGCTCCAGGCTGAAAGGACGCAATTGCTCGACGGCGCGGCCCGAGGGCCGGGCAAGGGTGGATAGAGTGGTCACAGCGGGCTCCAGACATGGCTTCGATTCGCGGCATTGTACGGGCAGGCGCCACGGGAACAGCGCGCTTGGAGTATCCTGCCGCGATGCATCCGGTTGAAAACACAGACCCGCTGCCCACGACCTGGGCGCCGCGGGCCCCGGCGCAACCGGCTTCCACCCCAAGAATCACCAGGACACGCCCATCATGATCCGCAGCATGACCGCCTTCGGCAACGCCCGAGCAGACCTAGAACAAGGCACGCTTGCCATAGAACTGCGCAGCGTCAACAGCCGCTTTCTCGACCTGTATTTCCGCCTGCCCGACGAGCTGCGCCACGTCGAAACGCCGCTGCGCGAACTGCTGACGGCCAACCTGGCCCGCGGCAAGGTGGAGATCCGCGTTTCCTATACCCGCGCCGCCAGCGCGGACCTGTCCAAGCTGGACCCAGCCTGGCTCGAAAGCCTGGCCGAACAGCTCCAGGCCGCCCGCCGCATCATCCCCGACATCGCCTCGCCGCGCCTGGCCGAGCTGTTCAACTGGCCCGGCCAGCGTGGCAATGACGCGCTCGATCCGCAGATCTGGGGCGCCGCCTGCCTGCAGGCCGCCCAGCAGGCCCTGACGCAATTGCAGGAAGGCCGCGAACGCGAAGGCGAACGTCTCGCCGGCATGATGCGCGAATGCGCCGACGGCGTCGCCCGCGTGGTCGACATCGTGCAGGCCCACCTGCCGCAACTCCTGGCCGACCACCGCGACCGGCAGGCCGCCAAGCTGCGCGAAAGCGTGGAATCGGCCTTCCCCGGCGGTTTTGCCCATATCTCCGGCGCCGAATTGTCCGAACGCCTGTCCCAGGAAGCCAACCTGTTCGCCTTGCGCATCGACGTGGCCGAAGAGCTGTCCCGTCTGCGCTCGCACCTGGAAGAACTGCGGCACCTGCTCACGGACGGCGGCGGCAAGCCGTCCGCCGGCAAGAAGAACGCCGGCAGCGCCGGCAAGCGCCTGGACTTCCTGTTCCAGGAAATGAACCGCGAAGCCAACACGCTGGGCTCCAAGGCCGGCAGCATGGAAGTCACCCGCGCCGCGATGGACCTGAAACTGCTGATCGAGCAGATGCGCGAACAGGCGCAGAACATCGAATAAGGGGGGTTGCGCCCCTCGTTCAGCGGATCTCGCCCGTGGCCGGCTCGCCGCGCAGCGCCGAATCCAGATAATCCCTGCGGGCGCGCGCATCCGGGAAGCGCATGTCGCGGTAGCTGACAACGCGCGACCCGCGCGCCAGCCGGTAGCCCGCCCAGATCAGCAGGAAGAGCGGAATGCCGATATACGTGGCCACCACCCCGCCCCAGTCGATCCGGTCCTGCAGGAAGGCCTGGTAGTTCTGGCCCAGCGTGATGACCAGGCACAGCACGAACGCGAAGATCGGACCGAAGGGAAAGAACGGGGACACATAGGGCAGATCGGCCAGGCTGTTGCCCTGCTTCACGTAGCCCCGGCGGAAACGGTAGTGGCTGATGGCGATGCCCAGCCACGCGATGAAGCCGGTCATCCCCGACGTGTTGAGCAGCCAGATATAGACGGCGTTGGGGCTGAAGATGAACGTGAAGAAGCACAGCGCCGCGACGGCCGTGGTGGCCAGCAACGCCCACAGCGGCACGCCGCTATGCGAAATGCGCCCGAAAATGCGCGGCGCCTTGCCTTCGCGCGCCAGGCTGTACAGCATGCGCGTCGCCGCGTACATGCCCGAGTTGCCGGCCGACAGCACCGAGGTCAGCACGACGGCATTCATGACCGATGCCGCCCCCAACAGACCGGCCCGCTCGAAAATCAACGCGAACGGGCTGACGCTGATGTCTTCCACGTCGTTGCGCAGCAGATGGGGATCGGTATAGGGAATCAGCAGGCCGATGACCAGGATGGCCGCCACGTAGAACAGCAGGATGCGCCAGAACACCTGGCGCACCGCGCGCGGCAGGTTGCGCGCCGGGTCCTTGGATTCGCCCGCGGCGATGCCGATAAGCTCGGTGCCCTGGAACGAAAAGCCCACCACCATCGCCACGCCGATCAGCGCGGCGAACCCGCCGGCGAAAGGCGCGTCGCCCACGGTCCAGTTGGCAAGGCCCCCGGTGTCGCCGCCGCGGATGATGCCCAGCAGCATCATCACGCCCATGACGACGAAAGCCAGCACGGCGATCACCTTGATGAGGGCGAACCAGAATTCCGCCTCGCCGAACCCTCGGGCAGACAGGGCGTTCAGCCCGAAGGTGACCGCCAGGAACAAGGCGCTCCAGTAGAAGCCGGGCACGTCCGGAAACCAATACGCCATGACGAGCTGCGCCGCCACCAGGTCCACCGCAACCGTGACGGCCCAGTTGTACCAATAGTTCCAGCCCAGCGCGAAGCCGAAACCGTCTTCGACGTAGCGCGCGCCGTACGTGGAAAACGAGCCCGACACCGGCATCGCGGCCGCCAGTTCGCCCAGGCTGGTCATCAGGAAATAGACCATGATGCCGATCAGCACGTAGCCCAGCAGCGCGCCGCCGGGGCCGGCCTTCGCGATGGTCGCGCCCGACGCCACGAACAGCCCGGTGCCGATCGACCCGCCCACGGCGATCATCGTCAGGTGGCGCGCGGACAGCGTGCGCCGCAGTTCGGACGGCCTGCCCGCCTCCGATTTGCGCGTGCCGCCTGAGCGGCGATCATCGTGTTCCGATGGAGCCAAAATGCATTCCTTCACGTCTGCAGGCCCCGCGCAACGCAGCGCGTAGGCCCTGGGAAATCCGAGCAACGCGCGAGAATAGCGCAATCGGCCCCGACATGAAAAATGACCGGCGGCGGGGGACGGATCAACCGTCCTGGCGCCCCGCCCGCCTCGCATTTATTGAAACGCTGTTTCCATGAACGTGCGCAGCTTGCGCGAATGCAGCCGCTCCGGCGGCATGTCCCGCAGGCGCTCCAGCGCCCGGATGCCGATTTCCAGATGCTGGTTGACCTGGCGCCGATAGAACGCGCTGGCCATGCCCGGCAGCTTCAGTTCGCCGTGCAGGGGCTTGTCCGACACGCACAGCAGGGTCCCGTAAGGCACCCGAAACCGGAAGCCGTTCGCCGCGATCGTGGCGGACTCCATGTCCAGGGCGATCGCGCGCGACTGCGCGAAGCGTTCCACCAGGTCGACGTGATCGCGCAATTCCCAGTTCCGGTTGTCGATGGTCGCCACCGTGCCTGTGCGCATGATGCGCTTCAAGTCCCACCCGGACAGCCCGGCCACCTCTTCCACCGCCTGCTCCAGCGCAACCTGCACCTCGGCAAGCGCCGGCACCGGCACCCAGGTGGGCAGGTCGTCGTCCAGCACGTGGTCTTCGCGCACGTACCCATGCGCCAGCACGTAGTCGCCCAGCCGCTGCGAATCCCGCAGGCCGGCGCAGTGCCCGAGCATGAGCCAGGCGTGCGGGCGCAGCACGGCGATGTGGTCCGTGATCGTCTTGGCGTTGGACGGCCCGACGCCGATGTTCACCAGGGTGATGCCGGAATGGTCGCCGCGTACCAGGTGGTACGCGGGCATCTGCGGCAGCCGCACCGGCTGGACCTCGTCGCCCGGGCCGCTTTCGCCGCGGCGGGTGATGCGATTGCCCGGCTCGACGAGCATCTCGTAGTCTTCGTTGCCGCTGGACATGAGCGCGCGGGCGCGCGCGCAGAACTCGTCCACATAAAACTGGTAATTGGTGAACAGCACGAAATTCTGGAAGTGCGCCGGCGCGGTCGAGGTGTAGTGCTGCAGCCGGTGCAGCGAATAATCGACCCGCTGCGCCGTGAACGGCGCGAGCGGCCGGGGCTCGCCTTCCTTGCCCCGCCAGGAGCCGTTGACGATGGCGTCGTCCGTGACCGCCAGGTCCGGCACGTCGAACAGGTCGCGCAGGGGCCGCTTGAGCGCCTCCAGGTGCTCGCCTTCCACGTAGGCGCCCTCGGGAAAGGCAAAGTGCAGCGGAATCGGCGAATCGGATTCGCCCACTTCAACCGCCACCCGATGGTTCTGCAACAACTGGCCGACCTGCTCGATCAGGTAATCGCGAAACAGCGCCGGCTGCGTGATGGTCGTCTGGTAGATGCCCGGTTCGGCGACATGGCCGTACGAAAGCCGGGTGTCGATGGGGTCGTAGGTATCCACGACGATGCGGATGGCTGGGTAATAGGCCCTGAAACGGGCGGCGCCATTGCCGGGGTCCTTCAAGACCTCACGAAAGGCAGTACGCAAAAAAGCCGTGTTGCGCGCATAGATTTCAGCCAGCCGGTCCACCGCGGACTGCGCGTCCTGGAAGGGTTCGAAGGGCAACGCCTCGGGCCGGTTGAAGGACGACAAAAGGTGTACTGCGTTCATCATTGAGCTTTACTCCGCCTTCTTATCTGTCTTGCTCGAATCCCTTGCCGCGCGCGGCGGCGCCGCGGGGAGCCGATGCAGTCGATTATGCCCGAGGCGGTGCGCGATCACGTGACAGGCCCGCACGCGGATGGGGATACCCGCGCCTCCTTGCCGCGTCCGGGATCGCCAGGGGGAGTCCTGTTACGCCAGCCAGTGGGAAGGCCGTAACGGCGGGCGGCCGATAATGCTGCATTGCACTACAAATGTAATGGAATATTATTACACTATAATCGTGAGGCGTTCCGGGTGTTCCGCCTGCGAACCGCTCCCTTTTCCGCCGGCTTGCCACCCCAGGCAAAGCCATGCCGCCCACTCCGATTCTTGAAGTGACGTAATGACTCCGCCCACGCGAAAAGTCCGCTTTTCCTTTTTCCGCATTCCCGCATTCCTGTCAGCGCCGCTGTTGGCCCTGACCCTGTCCTGGACTCCCGGCGCCGCCCACGCATCGCTGGCTTCCGATCAGGCCCGCCCCACCCTCAGCGGCCTGCGCCTGGCGCAAGAGCCCACGGTGCCCACGCTGCGCGAACGCGTCGTGCAGGCCGGCCTGGAAGCCATCGGCACGCCGTACAGCTGGGGCGGCGACGACGCCGACGGTTTTGATTGCAGCGGCCTCGTTCTATATGTCTTCCGCGAAATCGCCGGACTCGAACTGCCCCGCACCGCCCGCGCGCAGCGCTCCGAGGGGCACAAAGTCGCCGCCAATAAGGAACTGCGTCCTGGCGACCTGGTGTTTTTCGCCACCCGCGGACGGGGCGTGACCTCGCACGTGGGCATTTACATCGGCCAGAACAAATTCGTGCACGCGCCGCGCCGCGGCACGAAGGTGCGGGTGGACGACATGAAATCCGCGTACTGGTCCAAGCGCTACCTCGGCGCCCGCGCCTACCTGGACACGCCGCCCAAGCAGATGTTGGCCCAAGCCTCGCGCTGAGCCGGCAAGCACATTACGGGCCGGCGCCCTGGGGGACGGATGGGCGCATGACCGAAGGCCGTGCGCCCAATGCCCGCTGCTTGACCGGAAGCGTCAGCCCCGGCCCACGAACGGCATGTTGGTGGCCATCAGCGTCATGAACTGCACGTTGGCGTCCAGCGGCAGGCGGGCCATGGCGGCCACGGCCTGCGCCACGTGGGCCACGTCCATGCGCGGCTCCACCTTGGTGCTGCCGTCGGCCTGCAGGATGCCGGCGGCCATGCGCTCGGTCATTTCGGTCGCGGCGTTGCCGATGTCGATCTGGCCGCAGGCGATGTTGTACGGCCGGCAATCCAGCGAAATCGACTTGGTCAGGCCGGTCACGGCATGCTTGGTGGCCGTGTAGGCGATCGAGAACGGACGCGGGGCGTGCGAGGAGATCGAGCCATTGTTGATGATGCGTCCGCCGCGCGGGGTCTGCGCCTTCATGATGCGTATCGCGGCCTGGGCGCACAGAAACATGCCGGTCAGGTTGGTGTCGACCACATCGCGCCAGACGGACACCGGCAATTCCTCGATCGGCACCGCCGGCGCGCCGCGCCCGGCGTTATTGAAGAGCACGTCGAGGCGGCCGTATTCGCGCTGGGCGGTATCGAAGAGATCCCGGACCGCCTGCTCGTCCGACACGTCCGTGGGCACCACCAGCGCCCGCAAACCGTCTTCGCCCGCAGCGGTGCGCGTGGCTTCGAGCGGCTCGCGCCGGCGGCCGGCCAGCACGACCCGGTAGCCCTGCGCCAGGAATTCCAGGGCAACCGCGCGGCCTATGCCGGTGCCGGCGCCGGTTACCAAGGCCACGCGGGGTGGGTCGATCTCGTTCGTCGTCATCGGATTCTCCTGCTTATGGATGCGCGAAATCCTACCCGAATCGTCCCGCGGATGCTGCAAGCGAAGGTTCCAAGCGCAACACACTTTCAACAGCCGCGCCGCGCGATTTGCTATTCTTCGAGTCTTAGCATCACACGCCGGTCACATTCATTCATGCACGCCACTCCCGGAAACGTCTTCATGGTCGTCGCGCCCAGCGGCGCCGGCAAGTCCAGCCTCGTGAAGGCCCTGCTCGCCCAGGATCCTTCCATCCTGCTTTCCATTTCGTGCACCACGCGCGCGCCCCGCCCGGGCGAAGCAGACGGCCGTGAATACCGGTTCGTGTCGACCGACGAATTCAAGCGCATGCGCGAAGCCCAGAACCTGCTGGAATGGGCCGAAGTCCACGGCAATTTCTACGGCACCCCCCGCGATCGCATCGACGAGGCCACCAGCCAGGGCCGCGACGTGCTGCTTGAAATCGACTGGCAGGGCGCGCGCCAGGTGAGGCAGCGTTTCCCCGGCGCGATCGGCATTTTTGTGCTGCCGCCCTCCATCGACGAACTCGAAAGTCGGCTCAAGGCGCGCGGCCAGGATGCGCCGCAGGTCATCGCCCGCCGGCTGATGGCGGCGGGCGGCGAAATCGCCCACGCGCCTGAATGCGAATATGTTATTATTAATCAAGAATTTAGCGTAGCCTTGTCGGAACTGACCCAAATTGTCAGCGCCGCGCGGCTACGCTTTTCGTCTCAGGCCGCCCGGCACGCCGACTTGTTTGCCCAACTTGGCATCCCGGCCGAACACTGAGCCGAACGCATTCTCCCTCTCTTCCATCAGCACCAGGTGTCCTAATGGCTCGCATTACCGTCGAAGACTGTCTGAATCAAATCCCCAACCGTTTCAAGCTCACGCTGGCCGCGACGTACCGTGCCCGTGAATTGGCGCAAGGCCATGCCCCGCGCCTGGACAGCAAAGACAAGCCCACGGTCACTGCACTGCGCGAAATCGCGGGCGGCCTCACCGGCGTGGAAATGCTGCGTAAAGTTCCCACCTGATCACTGCCGGGGGGCTGCTAGCATGGCTTTTCCCGGGCTGAAGTACGCTTCATCTGGTCTGCTTGCCGCACTGCGTGCCGGCTCCCGTCTCGGGCGCCGCACGGGCAAGAAAGACAAGAACTCCCCCACGCCACCGTCCGTCGCCGCGCAAGAAGCGGCGGACGCGACCGGATCTCCGGTCGCCTCGCTGGCGCCGCTGACCGAAATCATCGGCAGCTATCTCGACAAGAACGATGTAGAGCGCGTGCGCGAAGCCTATCGCTTCGCGGACCAGGCGCACCTGGGCCAGTTCCGCGCCAGCGGATCGCCCTACATCTCTCATCCCATCGCCGTCACGGAAATCTGCGCGGGCTGGAAGCTCGACGTCAACGCGCTGTCTGCCGCCCTGCTGCACGACGTGATGGAAGACCAGGGCATCGCCAAGCACGAGCTGGCCGAACGATTCGGCCCCGAAGTCGCGGAACTGGTCGATGGCCTGTCCAAGCTGGACCGCCTGGATTTCGCCACCAAGGCGGAACAACAGGCTGAAAGCTTCCGGAAAATGCTGCTGGCGATGGCGCGCGACGTGCGCGTCATCCTCATCAAGCTGGCCGACCGGCTGCACAACATGCGCACGCTGGACGCGGTCAATCCCGAAAAGCGCCGCCGCATCGCCCGCGAGACCCTGGACATCTACGCGCCCATCGCGCACCGGCTGGGCCTGAACCTGCTGTTCCGCGAACTGCAGGACCTGTGCTTTGCCGCGATGTACCCCAACCGCTACCAGGTGCTGTACAAGGCCGTGCTGGCCGCGCGCGGCAATCGTCGCGAGGTCATCACCAAGATCGCCGATTCCGTGCGCGCCGCGCTGCCCGCCGCGGGCATCGAAGCCGAGGTCAGCGGCCGCGAAAAGACGCTGTTCGGCATCTACCGCAAGATGGTCGACCAGAAGAAGTCGTTCTCGGACGTGCTGGACATCTACGGTTTCCGGGTCGTGGTCCATACGCTGCCCGAGTGCTATCTGGCGCTGGGCACGCTGCACCAGTTGTTCCGCCCGGTGCCCGGCAAGTTCAAGGACTACATCGCCATCCCCAAGGTGAACGGCTACCAGTCCCTGCACACCACACTGGTCGGTCCCTACGGCACGCCGGTTGAATTCCAGTTCCGCACGCGCGACATGCATCATGTCGCGGAAGAAGGCGTGGCCTCGCACTGGCTGTACAAGGGCGCGGACCTGACGCTCAACGACCTGCAGAAGCGCACCCACCAGTGGCTGCAATCGCTGCTGGACATCCAGAGCCAGACCGGCGATTCCGGCGAATTCCTCGAACACGTCAAGGTCGACCTGTTTCCGGATGCCGTCTACGTGTTCACGCCGCGCGGCAAGATCATTTCGCTGCCCCGGGGCGCCACGCCGGTGGATTTCGCCTATGCGATCCACACCGACATCGGCAACCAGGCGGTGGCGGCCAAGGTCAACGGCGAGTTCGTCCCCCTGCGCACCGAACTGAGCAGCGGCGACACCGTGGAAATCGTCACGTCCCCGGCCTCGCGTCCCAACGCGCAGTGGCTCAATTACGTGCGCACCGGCCGGGCGCGCTCCGAGATCCGGCACTACCTGCGCACGGTCAAGTACGAAGAGTCGGTCGCCTTTGGCGAGCGGCTGCTCGCCCAGGCGATGCAGGAGCTGCATATGCCCCTGCCCGCCACGGACGACCCGGCATGGCAGAAGCTGGCGCGCAGCACGGGCGCCAGCTCGCGCGAGGAAATCCTGGCCGACATCGGCTTGGGCAAGCGGCTGGCGGCGGTCGTCGCGCGCCGCTTCGCACCCGAGCACCAACTGGTCGCCACCACCGCCGCCGCGGTGGACGAACTGACCTCGGCGCGCAGCGCGCCCATCCTGATCCAGGGCAACGAAGGCCAGGCCGTGCAACTGGCCCCCTGCTGCGGCCCGCTGCCCGGCGACCCCATCGTGGCCGGGATGCGCATGGGCCATGGCCTGGTGGTGCATACCGCCGACTGCCCCGTGGCGATGCGCCAACGCCTGCGCGAACCCGAGCGCTGGATCAGCGTGGGTTGGGACGCGCAGACCGCCAAGCACCTGGCCACGCGCCTGGACATCGTCACGCGCAATGAACGCGGCGTGCTGGGACGGCTGGCGGCCGAAGTCACCGCCGCCGACGCCAACATCGTCCACGTCACGATGCATGATGATGCCGTCGCCACCGTGTCGCTGCACCTGACGATCCAGGTCGACAGCCGCAAGCACCTGGCCCAGGTCATCCGCGCGATCCGGCATGTGCCGCAGGTGCAGAAGATCGTTCGTGTGAAGGGCTGAGGCCGGGCTCACGCTCTCCAGGCCAACCAAAGGCGTCCGGCCGTGCCGGGCGCCTTTTTTCATGCCCGGGTCAGGCCACGTGCTGCAGAAAGTCCTTCAGGCGCTGGCTGGGGGGATTGTTCAGCAGTTCCTCGGGCGGACCGTCGTGCGCGATCTTGCCGGCGTCGATGAAAATGAGCCGGCTGCCGACCTTGCGCGCGAATTCCATTTCGTGCGTGACGACCACCATGGTCATGCCCTCCTCGGCCAGGTCGCGCATGACCTGCAGCACCTCATGGCGCAGCTCGGGATCCAGCGCGGAGGTGGGCTCGTCGAACAACATCAGCTTGGGCATGATCGCCAACGCGCGTGCAATCGCCACGCGCTGCTGCTGGCCGCCCGAAAGTTCGGCCGGATAGTGGTTCATGCGTTCGGCCAGCCCGACCTTGGCAAGCAACTCCCCGGCTAGCTTGCGCGCTTCCGCCCGGCTCTGGCCCCGTGTGTGCACCGGCCCGAACATGACGTTTTCCAGCGCCGTCATTTGCGGAAACAGATTGAACTGCTGGAACACCATGCCCGCCTCGCGCCGGATCTCGCGGATTTGCGCCGGATCCCCTTTCACGCTGAGGCCATCGACCAGCAGGTCGCCCTCGTTGATGGTCTCCAGCACGTTGATGCAGCGCAGGAATGTGGACTTGCCGGAGCCGGACGGCCCCACCACCACCACGACCTCGCCCGCATCGATGTTCAGCGAGATGCCATTTAGCACCGTCGAGTCGCCAAAGCGTTTGGTGACGTTATGGAATTCGATCATGCTCATAGGATGCGCATCCTCTTTTCGACCAGATGCAGGGTCAACGCCATCAGGCCCGTGAGTATCAGGTAGATGATCGCGACGGCCGACCAGATTTCGACCGCGCGGAAATTGCTGGCCATGATTTCCTGTCCCTGCCGGGTCAGTTCGGCCACGCCGATCACGATGAAGAGCGACGAGTCCTTCAGGCTGATGATGCACTGGTTGCCCAGCGGGGGGATCATCCGCCGGAATGCGACCGGCCCGATGATGTGCAGCAGGATCTTGTGGAAAGGCAGCCCCATGGCCTGCCCCGCTTCCTTCAGCCCCTTGTGGACCGACAGCAGCGACCCGCGCACGATTTCCGAGATGTAGGCGCCCGAATTGATGATGAGAGTGACGATGGCCGCCCATTCGGCGTCCACCCGGATGTCCGCCAGCAAGGGCAGCGCGAAATAGATGAACATGACCTGCACCACGATCGGCGTGCCGCGGATGACCGCGACATAGACCTGCGCAATGCCCGAGAGAATCGCGTTCCCGTAGGCCCGCGTCACGCCCGACAGCGCGCCAAGCAGGAAACCGCCCGCCAGGCCCCAGAACGTGATCTTGATGGTCATGAGCGTACCCGTCAGGAGATTGGGTAGCGCATCGTTGATTACAGCCCAGTCGAACTCCACGATCTTCCCCCCTGGCGCGCGATGGCGCGCCCCTATCATGGCGCGGGCAACCGCGTAAGCGCGAAGACGGTGCCTGCGCCGGAAGCCGGCATTGCGGCCGGCGCCGGCATGGTCCCGTCCCGCCTAGGCGGCGCGCCCGCGAAAAGTGCGGCTATCCGGGCCCGTCAGGGCTTCTTGCCGAACCACTTGGTGTAGATCGCGTCGTACTGGCCGTTGGCCTTGAGCGTGGCGAGCGCCTTGTTCACCTCGGGCACCAGCGGGCTGCCCTTGGGGAAGGCGATGCCGTAGAAGTCGCCGCTCTTGACCGACCCGACCACCTTCACGCGGCCCTTGCCGGCCGTGTTGGCGTAATACTGCACGTTGGGCGTGTCGTGCACCGCCGCATCCACGCGGCCGGTCGCCAGTTCCAGGTAGGCGTTGTCGATATTGGGGAACAACTTGAGCTTGGCGTCGGGGACCTGGGACCGCAGGAAGTCCACGGTGGCGGTGCCGGTTTTGACGGCCACGGTCTTGCCGGCCAGCGAGGCGGCATCCTTGATGTCGGTGTTCTTTTCGCCCACCAGGATGGCCAGGCCGCTTTCGTAGTAGGGATCGGAGAAATCGATGACCTTCTTGCGATCGTCGCGTATCGTGATGCCAGCCAGCGCCGCGTCGATGTTCTTGGTCTGCAGGCCGGGGATGATGCCGGCGAAGTCCATCGGTTGCAGCTTGTACTTGAGGTTGAGTTCCTTGGCGATGGCCGCCCAAAGATCCACGTCGAATCCGGTATAGGTATTGCCCTGCTTGAATTCGAACGGCACGAAAGCGGTATCGGTGGCGACCACCAATTCCTTGCCCTGGGCCTGCACGGCCGAAGCGCCGGTCAGGGCGAGGGACAGGCCGACCAGTGCGGCGGCGACTTTACGCTTGATCATGAAACTCTCCTCTTGGGGAGCGCCAGGCACCCCGGGGCTGTTGTAAGGGCATGATTCCTGGGCTGAGCCGGGTTCGCCGGGCCAGCTTATCGACGATCTTAACGCATCAGTCCCCGCCGGGCGGGCGGGAGAAAACTTACAATCCGCGAGACATCCGGAGGATTCCCATGGCTTACAAGTACCTACGTATCGCCGGAAACCGCCGCCAGGTAGGCCAGGCGCTGGGCAGGCTGGCCCGCCCGATCATGGCGACCTACCTGGAGCAGAGCGCAACCTGGGAAGCGCTGCGGCCATGGCGCGGGCATCCCTTCGTGGACGACCTGGCGCAACAGGCGCAGGCCGCCCTGCCGCTGATCTGGGAAGAACTCGAGGGAATGGCCGAGGGCCTGCGCATGCCGATCAAGGACGTGCTGCTGTGGCACTGCCGCGGAGATCTGCTCCACAGCGCCACGGACGGCTGCACCTCGGTGGCCTTGCGCACCGCCGACGGCGCGCGCTGGATCGGCCACAACGAAGACGGCGATCCGTATCTGTATGGCCGTTGCCATCTGGTGGACGTCGCCCTGGATGACGCGCCGGGCTATCTCAGCTTCTACTATCCCGGCTCGCTGCCCGGGCACACTTTTGCCGCCAACCGGGCGGGGCTGGTGCAGACCATCAACAATCTGCGCACGCGGCAGCGGCATACGGGCGTGCCGCGCATGTTCCTGGCGCGCGCGGTCCTGGACTGCGCGACCCTGGACGAGGCGGTGGCGTTGCTGCGCGACCTGCCCCATGCCGGCGGCTTTCACCACACGCTGGGCGCGGCCACGGACGCGCGCCTGCTGAGCGCCGAAGTCACCCCCGGCTCGGTGTCGATACTGGAAATCGGCCGACGCTACGGGCACGCCAACCATATGGTGCACGCCGACACCCGCGGCCAGCCGCAGATCGTCACCGATTCGTCGCGGGCCCGGCAGAACCGGATCGAAGGACTGGTGGATGGGTGGTCCCCGGAGTCGGGCAGCGCCGACATGCTTGCCGCGCTGCTCGACACCGAGGGCGCCCTGCCGATCCTGCGGACCGCGCGGGATGATCCCGACGACGAGAACACCCTGGCGACCGCCCTGTTCGAGATCACGGACGATGCCGTGGTCCTGCGCGTGCACGACCGCAAGGCGCGAGCGGATATCGCGCTGGACGTGATGTCCGATCCCGACTGAACGGGACCGGACACCCGCCCGGATCACAGCGTGCCGTAACCCCCGCCTCCCGGCGTTTCGACGACGAACACATCGCCCGGGTGCAGTTGCGCGCTGTCCTGCGGGCCGAGTTCCTCGATGGTGCCGTCCACGCGCTCGACCGAGTTGCGCCCCATCGCGCCGGGCTGCCCGCCGGCCAGGCCGAACGGGGCGTAACGCCGGTTGTTCGACAGGATGGCCGCGGTCATGTCTTCCAGGAAGCGGATGCGGCGCACGCCGCCGTCGCCCCCTGGATACCGGCCCTTGCCGCCCGAACCCTTGCGGATCTCGTAGGATTCCAGCCGCACCGGGAAGCGGAACTCCAGCACTTCGGGATCGGTCAGGCGCGAGTTCGTCATGTGCGCCTGGACCACCGACGTGCCGGCAAAGCCCTCGTCATGCGGACCGGCCGCGTCGATGCGCACCGGGCCCGCGCCCGTGCCGCCCGAGATGGTCTCGTAGTACTGATGGCGCGCGTTGCCGAACGTGAAGTTGTTCATCGTGCCCTGGCTGGCCGCCAGCACGCCCAGCGCGCCATACAGCGCGTTGACGATGCACATGGACGTTTCCACGTTGCCCGCGACCACCGATGCCGGCGGGTTCGGACGGAGCATCGAGCCTTCCGGCAGGATGATGGACAGCGGCACCAGGCAGCCGTCGTTCAGCGGGATGTCGTCGTTGACCATGGTGCGGAAGACGTACAGCACCGCCGCCACCGCGATCGCCCCGGGCGCGTTGAAGTTGTTGTCCAACTGCGGCGACGTGCCGGTGAAGTCGACCACGGCGCTGCGCGCCTCGGTGTCCACGCGCACGGCCACCCGGATGACCGCGCCGTTGTCCAGCGGGTATTCGTAGCTGCCGTCCTTGAGCACCGAGATCACGCGGCGCACCGCCTCTTCCGCGTTGTCCTGCACGTGCCCCATGTAGGCGCGCACGACGTCCAGGCCGAAGTGGTCGCACATGCGCAGAAGCTCTTGCACGCCCTTTTCGTTGGCGGCGATCTGCGCATGCATGTCGGCGATGTTCTGGTCCGGATTGCGCGCCGGCCAGCGGCCCGACCCCAGGATCTGGCGGGCGGCCTCTTCCCGGAACTCGCCGTTCTTGACGAGCTGGAAATTGGTGAACAGCACGCCCTCGTCTTCCACGGTCTTGGAATCCGGCGGCATGGAGCCCGGCGTGGTCCCGCCGATGTCGGCGTGGTGGCCGCGCGAGCCCACATAGAACAGGATCTCGCGCCCCGCCTTGTCGAACACGGGCGTAATGACCGTGACGTCCGGCAGGTGCGTGCCCCCGTGGTAGGGGTCGTTCACGACGTAGGCGTCGCCCGGCATCATGCGGCCGGCGTTGGCGTTCATGACCGTGCGCACCGATTCGCCCATGGAACCCAGGTGCACCGGCATGTGGGGCGCATTGGCGATCAGGCGCGCCTGCGCATCGAAGATGGCGCAGGAAAAGTCCAGGCGCTCCTTGATGTTGACCGAGTACGCCGTGTTCTGCAGGCGGTAGCCCATCTGTTCGGCGATCGACATGAAGAGATTGTTGAAGACCTCCAGCATGACGGGGTCGGCCTGCGTTCCGACCTTGCGGCGCTCGGGACGCGCTTCCACGCGGCGGATCACGAAGTGGTCCTGCGCGGTCAGCTCGGCCTGCCAGCCGGGTTCCACGACCGTGGTCTGGTTGGGCTCGGAAATGATGGCCGGGCCGGGGACCACGTCGCCGCCGGCCATGTCTTCGCGCACATAGAGCGGCGTATCGCGCCAGGCGCCCGCGCTGTACATGCTGACCACGCGGCGCGATTGCAGCGCGCCGTCGCGGGCGCGCGCCGTCGCTGCCTCGCCCACGCGTTCGCCCCCGCCCGTCGCCTCGACCGAAATGGTCTCGACCACGAGTTCGCGGTTGGGCATCAGGAACGAATAGCGCTGGCGATAGGCGGCCTCGAAATCGTGGCGGGCCTGCGCGAGGTCGGTGAACGCCACTTCCAGCGCCGTATCCGTGCCGCGGTACTTCAGGTGCAGGCGGCGCTGCACGCCGATGTCGGCCTCGGCCACATGCTGGCGGCGCAGTTCGCCGACGGCCTGGCTTGCCAGGACGTCCAGCTCTTCCTTCAGCTCGCTCATCAGGGCCGCGTCCAGCACCTTTTCGACGGTCTTCTGGCGCATGTCCGTCTGGTCGGCCAGGCCCATGCCATAGGCCGACAGCACGCCGCCCAGCGGGTGGGCAAAGACGGTCGTCATGCCGAGCGCGTCGGCCACCAGGCAGGCATGCTGCCCGCCGGCGCCGCCGAACACGGTCAGCGCGTATTCGGTGACGTCATGGCCGCGCTGCACCGAGATGCGCTTGATGGCTTCGGCCATGTTGCCCACCGCGATCTCGAGGAAACCCTCGGCCAGTTGTTCGGGCGACATCTCGCGGCCCGTGGCGGCGCGGACCTCGGCGGCCATCGCGGAAAAACGTTCGACCACGGCGTCGCGGTCCAGGGGCTCGTTGGCTTCGGGTCCGAACACCTTGGGGAAGAAATCGGGCTGGATCTTGCCCAGCAGGACATTGCAGTCCGTCACCGCGAGCGGACCGCCCCGGCGATAGCAGGCCGGACCGGGATTGGCGCCCGCCGAATCCGGCCCGACGCGCAGCCGCGCGCCGTCGAAATGCAGGATGGAGCCGCCGCCGGCCGCGACCGTATGGATGCTCATCATGGGCGCGCGCATGCGCACGCCGGCCACCTGGGTCTCGAACTCGCGCTCGAACTCGCCCGCGTAATGCGACACATCGGTCGACGTGCCGCCCATGTCAAAGCCGATCACCTTCGGGAAGCCGGCGATCTCGCTGGTGCGCACCATGCCGACGATGCCGCCCGCCGGGCCCGACAGGATCGCGTCCTTGCCGCGGAAACGATGCGCGTCGGTCAGGCCGCCGCTGGATTGCATGAACATCAGGCGGATGCCGGGCAGTTCGCCGGCAACCTGGTCCACATAGCGCTTGAGGATGGGCGACAGGTAGGCGTCCACCACGGTCGTGTCGCCGCGCGAGACGAACTTGATCAGCGGGCTGACCTCGTGCGAGACGGACACCTGCGTGAAGCCGATGTCGTGCGCGATGCGCGCGGCCTGCTGTTCGTGGCCGGTGGCATGCCAGGCATGCATGAAGACGATGGCGACGGCGCGGATGCCGCTGTCGTACGCGGCCTGCATGTCCTTGCGCAGACCGGCTTCATCCAGCGGACGGATCACCTCGCCGTCGGCCGCGACGCGCTCGTCCGCTTCGATGACGGACTCGTACAGCATCTCGGGCAGCAGCACATTGCGGTCGAAGAGCCGCGGGCGGTTCTGGTAGGCGATGCGCAGCGCGTCGCGAAAGCCCCGCGTGGTCACGAGCAAGGTGCGCTCGCCCTTGCGTTCGAGCAGCGCGTTGGTGGCCACGGTGGTGCCCATCTTCACGCACTCGACCTGATCGGCGGGCACCGGCTGGCCGGGCGCGATGCCCAGCAGCTTGCGTATGCCCGCGACTGCGGCGTCGCGATACTGCTCGGGGTTTTCCGACAGCATCTTCGCCGTGGTGGTCGTGCCATCGGGGCGGCGCGCCACGATGTCGGTGAAGGTGCCCCCACGGTCAATCCAGAATTGCCACTTCATAGGTATCCTCGAAAACAAGAGGCCGCCGGGGCGCGCTCGGCCACGGTCGGGTTGCGGATGGATCGGGGCCTTGCCCCGCGTATTGGAATCAGAGAGAGGTCGCGGCACGCGCCGCCTGGTCATACAGTCCGGACAACGCGCGCAGCGTGTGCGCCAACTGGCGGCTGAATTCCAGCCCGCCCCCGCCTGGCGCGTCCAGGCCGGCGGTCAGGCACTGCTCGCGGATTTCTCCGTAGCGCTTCAGAATCGCCGCGCCCTCGGGTGTGACGCTGTAGAAGACTTCCTTGCTGCTGCGCTCGCCGCGCACCACGCCCAGCCGGTCCAGCTTTTTCAGCGCATAGCTGACGACGTGGGTGTCTTCCACGTTGAGCGTGAAACAGATGTCGGCCAGCTTCTTGGGCCGCTGACGGTGGTAGACGTGGTGGAACACCATGACGTCGGTAGGCGTCAGGTCCGGCAGGCCGGCAGCCGCCATGCAGCGCACGGTCCAGCGATCGAACGCATGGCCGGCGATCATCAGGCCGAATTCCACTTCGGAAAGATCTGGCGCGCTACCGCCAGCCAGATGAGCCGATGACGCAATCAACGCAGAGGACATAGGAGCCAGGACCCGAAAGCCAAGTTTATCTGGATGAAATACTAATAATTTATCCATATTTCATCAATAAAAAATAAGGCGTGGCCGTAAAAAATCCCTCGCTTCGAGGGAATACCCCTAGGTGGAATCGACCTGCCGGCCTTCAGGGCATCGGTCCCTCAGGGCACGGAGGCACCGGGCTCGGGCCATACGGCTCAGGCCGTCAGGGCGCGGTCCAGCCCATGGGCAGGTTCGCCCGGATCAGCCAGCCGGCAATCGAAATGCGGGCCGCGATCTCGGGCATGGCGTCGCCCGGGCCGAACCAGCGGGCGTCGACAATCTCATCTTCCTGGACACGGATGTCGCCCGACACGTAGTCCGCCGTGAACGCCACCATCAGCGAGTGCGGGAACGGCCAGGGCTGGCTGCCGAAGTACTGCAGGTTGCCGACCTTCAGGCCCACCTCTTCGAAGACTTCGCGATGAACGGTCTGCTCGATGCTTTCGCCCGGCTCGACAAAGCCGGCCAGCGCCGTGTAGCGGGCCGTGGGCGCGTTGGCGTGGCGCGCCAGCAATATGCTGTCGCCCTTGCGGATCAGCACCATCATCGCCGGCGCGATGCGCGGATACGCCGACAGCCCGCAGGCGGGGCAGCGCAGGCAGAATTCGTGCGCCACGCGCTCGGCGCGGGTGCCGCAGGCGCCGCAGAAGCGATGGGTGCGCGCCCATTCGGCGATCTGGTAGGCGCGGCCCGCCAATGCCATCGCTTCGTCGTCGAACACGCCGAACAGCGACCGCAGCTTCTTGAATGCGTAGCCTTCCGGGGCTTCGATGCCAGGCTCGACGCACACCGTCCGATACGGCGAATCCGCCTGCACCCAGACGGGCAGCAAGGCCGCGGCAGTCAGGCCGATGCGTTCGCACAACGCCGAATCCGGCAACACGCTGGACGATGTCTCGACCAGCAACTCATCACGGCGAAAAACGAAATTCACACGACCCTCTGCGCTGCGTAGGCAATGGCGCAATCTTAGAAGAAAAACCGTGCGCGGATAACGCCTCGGCGGTCATGGACCGCAAACATTGAACCTTCAATCAATGAACGACAGGCAGCCTTAGGAATTACCCGTAAAACGGCGATTTACCGCGCTTTGTTACCGCACAGCAACATAGAATGGCACGGCGCTCAGGCGGCGCGACGCCGCGCCGCGCAATCTTTTTCCGCACTGCCTATCGGGAAAGACCCGTCTTCACCATTCGCAAAGAAGGACCACCATGTACAAGAAAATCTCGCTGCTGACCGGCAGCATCGTCCTGGCATTCAGCGCGGGCGCACAGGCCCAGACCAAGTGGGACCTCCCCAGCGCCTACCCGGCGAGCAACTTCCACGTCGAGAACCTGACCACCTTCATCAAGGACGTGGACACGCTGTCGGATGGCAAGCTCAAGATCACGCTGCACAACAACGCCTCGCTCTACAAGGCGCCCGAGATCAAGCGCGCGGTGCAAGGCAACCAGGCGCAGATCGGCGAGATCCTGCTGACCAACTTCGCCAACGAAGACCCGGTCTACGAACTGGACGGCCTGCCCTTCCTGGCCACCGGCTACGACGCCTCGTTCAAGCTGTACCAGGCGCAAAAGCCCTTCCTGGAAAAGAAGCTGGCCTCGCAGGGCATGACCCTGCTGTATGCCGTGGCGTGGCCGCCCCAGGGCATCTTCGCCAACAAGGACATCAAGCAGATCAGCGACATGAAGGGCCTGAAGTGGCGCGCCTACAGCCCGGTGACGGCCAAGATCGCCGAACTGGTCGGTGCGCAGCCCGTGACCGTGCAGCAGGCCGAACTGGCCCAGGCGCTGGCCACCGGCGTGATCGATTCCTACATGTCCTCCGCGTCCACGGGTTACGACACCAAGACCTACGAGTACATCAAGAAGTTCTACGACACGCAGGCCTGGCTGCCCAAGAACGCCATCATCGTGAACAAGAAGGCGTTCGACGCGCTGGATCCGGCCACGCAGGAAGCCCTGAAAAAGGCCGCCGCGCAAGCCGAGGAACGCGGCTGGAAGCTGTCGCAGGAAAAGAACAAGTGGTATCAGGCCGAGCTGGCCAAGAACGGCATGGAAACCATCAAGCCCACGGTCGAACTCAAGGAAGGCCTGAGCGTGATCGGCAAGCGCATGCTTGACGACTGGCTCAAGAAGGCCGGCGCGGACGGCCAGGCCATGATCGACGCCTACAAGAAGCAGTAATTCCGACATGCGCCGTTTTCTAGATTCCCTGTACGGCGCGGCCGGCCTGTTGGCCGGCCTGTGCACGATAGGCGTACTTGTTTCAGTGCTGGCGGCGATCATCTCCCGCCAGCTCAGTTTCAACATTCCCGGCACGGATGCCTATGCCGGGTATTTCATGGCCGCGGCGGGATTCCTGGCGCTGGCCAGCACGTTCAAGCACGGCGAGCACATCCGCGTGACGCTGTTGCTCAATTCGCTGGCGCCCGCGGGCAGCCGCCGGCTCGACATCTTCGCCCTGGCCGTCGGCTGCCTGCTGGCCGCCGCCTTCGCGTTTTTCAGCGTCAAGCTCACGTACGACTCCTGGCTGTTCAACGACATCTCCACGTCGAACGACGCCACGCCGCTCTGGATCCCGCAGACGACCATGGCCGTCGGCACGATCCTGTTCTTCGTCGCCCTCGTCGATGAACTGATCCGCCGTTCGCGCGGCCTCTCCGCCGCCACATCGCAGCAAACTCATGAATGAACTTCTCGTCATTACCCTACTGGTCGTTTCGATCTTCGTCCTGCTTGGCTGCGGGGTGTGGGTCGGCCTGACGCTGGCGGGCACGGCCTGGATCGGCATGGAGATCTTCTCCAGCCGCCCCGCGGGCGACGCCATGGCCGTCACGATCTGGGGCGCCTCGTCCAGCTGGACGCTGACCGCCCTGCCGCTCTTCCTGTGGATGGGCGAAATCCTGTTCCGCACCCGGCTGTCGGAAGACCTGTTCAAGGGGCTTGCGCCCTGGCTGAACCGGGTGCCCGGCCGCCTGCTGCACACGAACGTGATCGGCTGCGCGATCTTCGCGGCGGTGTCCGGCTCATCGGCGGCCACCTGCGCGACGGTCGGCAAGATGACCATCCCCGAGCTCACGCGCCGCGGCTACCCCGAGGACAAGATCCTTGGCACGCTGTCGGGCGCCGGCACGCTGGGCCTGCTCATCCCGCCCTCGATCATCATGATCGTGTACGGCGTGGCGGCGGACGTGTCCATCGCCAAGCTGTTCATCGCGGGCATCGTGCCGGGCATCGTGCTGGCGCTGCTCTTTAGCGGCTACATCGCCTGGTGGGCCATCCGCAATCCGGACCAGGTTCCGGCGGCGGACCCCGGCCTGTCCTTCATGGAAAAGCTGGGCCGCTCGCGGCACCTGATTCCGGTGCTGTTGCTGATCGGCGCGGTGCTGGGCTCCATCTACACCGGCATCGCCACCGCGACGGAAGCCGCGGCGGTCGGCGTGGTGGGCGCGCTGTTCCTGTCGGCGCTGCAAGGGTCGCTGAACCGCAGCAGCTTCATGCAATCCCTGCTGGGCGCCACCCGGCTGTACTGCATGATTGCGCTGATTCTGGCGGGCGCACAGTTCCTTACCCTGGCGATGGGGTACATCGGGCTGCCGCGCGCGCTGGCAGAATGGATCGGCGGCCTGGGCCTGCCCCAGTTCGGCCTGATCATGGCGCTGATGGTGTTCTTCATCGTGCTGGGCTGCTTCCTGGACGGCATCTCGATCGTGGTGCTGACCATGGGCGTGCTGCTGCCGACCGTGCAGGCTGCCGGCATCGACCTGATCTGGTTCGGCATCTTCGTCGTGTTCGTGGTGGAAATGGCACAGATCACACCGCCGGTGGGCTTCAACCTGTTCGTGCTGTCGGGCATGAGCGGGCGGGAACTGCCCTACATCGCCCGCGCTTCGCTGCCGATGTTCATCCTGATGACGGTGGCCGTGCTGCTGCTCTATGTGATTCCCGGCATCGCGACCTGGCTGCCGCTGCACATGACGCTGTAGCGCCCGCGCAAGCGTCGCCCAGGCCCCGTGCCCTCCAAACCCCGTTCTTCGAACGGGGTTTTTTCTTTTCCGTCGGTCTGTTTTTTCTGCTTGGGGACCTGTCGCGGTCGCCTCACGCTGTAAACCCGGGAAAACGCCGAAGTTTTTCGATGTTCCGGCCGCGCCAACTTTCTTAGAATCCCCAGGCGCGCGGCCAACCGCCGGGCGCGACCCGCCAAGCCAAAAGCGCGGCGCAACCACAAATCAGCTACACCTGGAGGAGTCTCAAGTGAAACGCATCACCCTCACGCTGGCCGCGGCCGGCATGGGCCTGGCCGCCGGTACGGCCAGCGCCGAAACCAGCGTCACCCTGTACGGCATCGCCGACGTCAGCATCCGTTACCTGAGCACCAGTTCAGGCGCCGTGGGCGAAGACGGCAGCCGCGTCTCCATGGAAAACGGCGCCATCTCCAACAGCCGCTGGGGCCTGCGCGGCTCGGAAGACCTGGGCAACGGCAACCGCGCCTTCTTCCGCCTGGAAAACGGCGTCAACCTGCAGAACGGCCGCGGGTCGGATACGTCCAAGGCCTTCAGCCGCCTGGCCTACGTCGGCCTGGATGGCGGCAGCATCGGCACGCTGACGCTGGGCCTGCAGAACACGCCCATGTTCGACCTGCTGGCCGATTATTTCGACCCGTTGACCGTCGGCAATTACGAGCAGAACGCCTGGCTGCCCGCCGCCATGTCGCGCGTGCGCACCAACAACATGACCAAGTACGCCAACACCTTCGGCAACCTGGCCGTGGTGGCCTCGTGGGCCAACGGCGACGACTGGGACGATCGCAAGGCCGGCCAGCAATATGGCGCCAGCCTGCGCTACACCGTGGGCCAGCTCGGCCTGGGCGCGGCCTGGCAACAGACCTACGCCGCCGCCGATTCCGACCAGCGCCAGCGCGCCTGGAACCTGAACGCCTCCTACCAGTTCGATGGGGCCAAGGTCTTCGCGGGCTACTTCAATGGCCGCGACGAAACGGGCTGGGTCAACGGCGTCATGGGCGGCACCACCACCGCCAGCCTCGATCGCAAGGACAACGGCTATTTCGCCGGCGTGACCTGGCAGGCCACCCCGCGCTGGGCCATCACGGGCGCAGCCTACTATGACCGCAGCGAGAACGTGGTCGAGGAAGGCGACAAGGGCAAGCGCTATGCGCTGGTCGCCGTGGCCGAATACGCGCTGTCCAAGCGCACGCAACTGTACGGCACCGTCGACTGGAACAAGGTCAGCGACGCCGCCAGCGGCGAAATCGCCGGCCAGAGCCACCAGCTCGGCGCCGCCGTGGGCATGCGCCACATCTTCTGATGCCCCAAGCGCCGGCCCCCGCCGGGCCGGCGCGTGTCAGGACGAGCTGTCTGACACCCGAGTGAAATGGTCTTCCTTCCGAGACCGTGGCCCAAGGGGGTCAGACACCCCCCCCTTCCCCCTTGATCGTCGCCATGACCACGGCGACAATCCACGCGTGCCTTCGCCGTTTGCAGTGGTATGACGGTGGCGCTTCGCGTGACGCTCCCGGCGCCTGCGCAGCGCCCATCCCCACCAACCTGAACCGGGCCCAACGCATGAGCCTCCCGCGTGCCTGCGCGTCTGCGTCACCGAGCCGTCCGCTGCGGGCTGTCCTGACAGCCCTGGCGATGGCAGCCATGGCGTTGCTGGCGGCCTGCTCCTCGCCGGTGCAGTTGATGCCCACGCCGCTCAAGTTCACAACGGGCCTCGTGGACCCCTTCGCGCACAAGGACGCGGCGCTCGACAGCACCTCGATTCCCCTGTTGTACGCCACCAACCGCGCCGTGTTCATCGGGTCGCGCCAGCCGTTCTATTCCATTTTCCCCAGCGACACACTGCGCCTGGGCATCGCAAAAGTGCAGATCGGCGACGGCACGCTGGACTGGGATCAACTGCGGCAGCTTTCCACGTCGGACAGCCAGCGCGGCCGGCCGGTGCTCAGCCTGGAGCGCATGGACGAGCTGGTCGCGCTGCCCCTGCAAAGCGACGTGCAAGCCTCGCCCGAGGCGCGGGCATACTTCGACCTCATCAACGACGCCCTGGCGGTCAGCCGGCACCGCGACCTGATCATCTACGTGCACGGGTTCAACAACGCCGTGTGGCGCGGCACCGCGCAGGCCGCCCAGTTCCATCATTTCACGGGCCGCCAGGCCGTCGTGCTGGCCTTCCTGTGGCCCTCGGCGGGCAGTCTGCTTTCCTATGCGACCGACGTCCGCGCCGCGCGCGCGTCGGTGCCCGCGTTTGCGCGGTTGATAGAACTGCTGGCGAGCAACACGAATGCGGAACACATCAACGTGCTCGCCTTCAGCGCGGGCGCGCGGATCGCGAGCGAAGGGCTGGCCACGCTGGCCCAGCCGCGGGACGGCGAAAGCCGCGAACAGCTGCGTGCGCGGCTGCGCCTGGGGCAGATCTATTTTGCGGCGCCCGACGAGGACACCTATCGGTTCGTGACGGACCTGCGCCAGTACATCGACCTGACCGAACGCGTAAGCCTGGGCGCCAACCTGGACGATCGCGCCCTGGGCTTCGCGGCGCGCCATCAGCGCGCGTCCCGGGCCGGCCGCCCCAGCGCGGACGACCTGACGCCGGAACAGGTGGAATTCGTGAACGCGGCTTCCCAGCAGTTGAACTTCGACATGATCTGGGTCGATCCGCGCGCCATCCCCGACATGCACCGCCGCGCGCACAGTTTCTGGTTCGGCAACAGCTGGGTCAGCAGCGACGTGCTGATGCAGTTCCTGTACCACAAGGCGCCAGCCGACCGCGGGCTGCAGGAAGGCTACACGCAGCAAGGCATGCGCTTCTGGACCTTCCCGCCCGACTACGACCAGCGCGTCGAAGCGCTCATGCGCAAGCGTTGAAGCCTGCGCAGCGCCCGGTCAGAACACCGCCATGCGGCTGTTGATGAGGTCCGTGACCAGCATGTGGCCCGGCGCGTGCGTGATGCAGAACTCGGGCCGCACGGCCGCCACGACCGACTGCGGCGTGACGCCGCAGGCCCAGAACACGGGCATTTCCCCGGCGCGGATATCCACCGGATCGCCGTAGTCGGGACGGTCGATGTCGGCGATGCCGATGAGCGACGGATCGCCGATGTGGACCGGCGCGCCGTGCACGGACGGAAAGCGCGACGTCACCTGGATCGCGCGGATCGCGTCCGCCGCCTTGAGCGGCCGCATGGACACCACCAGCGGGCCGCCGAAGACGCCGGCGGGCTGCGTGGGGATGTTGGTGCGGTACATCGGCACATTGCTGCCCTGTTCGATGTGGCGCACGGGCAGGCCGTTGTCCAGCATGGCCTCTTCGAACGAAAACGAGCAGCCGATCAGGAACGAGACGAGGTCGTCACGCCAGAGATCGCGCACGTCCGTCGGTTCGGCGACCAGCACGCCGTCCTTCCAGACCCGGTAGCGCGGAATGTCGGTGCGGATATCGATGTCCGCGCCCAGTTCCGGCAACGACGGATCGCCCGGTTCGGACATGGCCAGCAAGGGGCAAGGCTTGGGATTGCGCTGGCAGAAGTGCAGGAAGTCCGCCGCCAGCGCGCGCGGCAGGATGGCCAGGTTGGCCTGCACGTGCCCCGGCGCCAGATTGGCCGTGGGTCCGGTCAGGCGCCCGCTGCGCGCGTCCAGCCGCGCCTGCCGGGCAAGCGCGAGGCTGGTTCGAACGTTATCGGCGTCAGGCATGAAAGTTCTCTTGTTGCAGGTTGCTTGAAATGCCGGTCAGCGGCCGGCGAACAGGTCTTCGACGGACAGGCCGATGCCCAGGATCCGGCGATCCGCGCCGTTGCTGCCGGCGATCATCAGGCCGACCGGCGCGGTGCCTGCGGCGTGGCACGGCAGCGACAGCGCGCAGCCGTCCAGGAAGTTGATGAGCGTCGGATTGCGCAGGATCAGGCCGTTGGCGGCGTAGTAGGCCTCGTCGGCGGCCTGCAGGTCCGCCACCGGCGGCGCCACGATGGGCGTGGTGGGCATGATGAGCGCGTCATAGCCCGCGATGCGGTGATCCACGGCGGCGACCCAGGCTTCGCGCGCATCCAGCAGATCCAGGTAATCCGCCGCCGACATGTCCTGGCCGCGCATGATGCGCGACACCACGCGCGGGTCGTAGCGCTTGCCCGCGCGCGCGATCAGGTCGCGGTGCCAGGCCCAGGCTTCCGCGGCGGTGAAGCCGCCCTTGCTGTTGATGGACGCCAGTTCGGCGAACTCGGGAATCTCGATCCGGTCGATCAGCGCGCCGGCCGCTTCCAGGCGCTGCACGGCCGCCGCAAAGCTGTCCGACACGTGCTTGTCCATGGCGTCCAGCGCCAGCGTGGTCGGAATGGCCAGGCGCAGGCCGCGCACGGGCAATGCCTGCGGCAGCGGCCCCGCGTCACCCGACAGGATGGCGTCCAGCTCGGCGCAGCAGCGCACGCTGGCGGCGATGGGGCCGATGGAGTCCAGGTTGGCCGACAGCGGCAGCACGCCCTGCATGGACACGCGCCAGGCGCTGGGCTTGAAGCCCGTCAGGCCGCACAGGGCGGCCGGGATGCGCACGGAGCCGCCCGTGTCCGAGCCGATGCCCGCGACAGCCATGCCATCCGCGACCGAAACGGCGGCGCCGGAGGACGATCCGCCGGGAATGCGGCCGGTGGCGCGGTCGTAGGGGTTGAGCGGCGTGCCGTAGTGCGGATTGATGCCCAGGCCCGAATACGCGAATTCGGTCATGTTGGTGCGGCCGATGATGACGGCGCCGGCGGCGATCAGGCGCTGCACGACTTCGGCATTCGCCTCGGCCGCGGGCTCGCCCTCGCGGGCCACCGAACCGGCCATCGTGGTTTCGCCCTCGATGTCGAACAGGTCCTTGATGCTGATGGGCAGGCCGTCGATCGCGGATCGCACGATCCCTGCCGCGCGCAGCGTGTCGGACGCGCGCGCCTGGGCCAGCGCCGATTCGGCATACAGCTTGGTGAACGCGCGGGCGCCCTCGCCCGCCGGATCCTGGGCCCGCGCCAGCGCGGCTTCGGTCAGCGCAACGGAGGTGCTGCGGCCCTCGCGCAGGGCCGTGGTCAGATCATTCAGGGTCGAAACCATCATTGTCCTCATGCCGCCGGGCGGCGTGAATGTGCGAACGGACGCATCCGCAGGAATGCGCCCGGTTAATCAGTGCCGGGAATGGCAGGTGTCAGGCCACCACGGGAAGCGATTCGACATGATAGCGGTGGCGCAACGTGCGCTGCAGGCGCGGATCGTGCAGTTCCATCGTGAAATCCGCCGCCGCGCGGATGCCGCCGATGGCGCCCACGGTGCCGCAGGTCATGCCCGCGCCTTGCGGCAGCACGGCAGCGCCGCCGGTGTAGCCCGCGATCAGGTCCTGCGGCGTGCGCAGCGTGGACAGCGGACCTTCCTGGTACAGCACCTTTTCGCCGTTCTCGACGATGTAGGAGCGGATGACCAGCTCGTCCCAGTGGTCCGCCACGTCGGCAAGGCGCCAGGCCTCGGTGGCCACGGGCTTGACGCAGACCTGCTTGGACATGGCCACGCTGACCGTTTCCAGCTTGCGGTCGGTGTGGTCGGAAGCGATGCTGACGTACATCTCGCCGTCCACGGCAAAGACGAACGTCTCGACTTCGCCCGACGATTCCTCGCCCAGCGCCTGCACGTTGGCGGACTGGGTCAACTGGTTCTCCGCGATGCGGTAGTACAGCGGCACGCTGCTCGGACGCGGCACGCCGATGGCGGCCAATTCCTCGATGTGGTGCTCGATGGCGGCCATGTCGCGGCCGGCCCAGCCCGCCACGATCACGGTGTTGAAATCCACTTCCACCTGACGGGGATTGGCGTCGTCGATCTTGAATACGGCTTTCATGTCTGTCCTGCGAAGAAGGGGGTGAAGAGCGGCGCGGCATCGGGCCGCGCCGGGATCAAAGGGAAATCAGCCAAAGACGCGCGGCAGCCACAGCGCGATGTCGGGCCAGAACGCCAGCAGCGCCAGCATCACGAACATGGCTGCGACGAACGGCAGGCTGCCGACGATGACCGCGCTCATGGAACCGCTCTTGCGCAGGCTCTGCACGACGAACAGGTTCAATCCGACGGGCGGCGTGATCAGGGCGGCCTCGACCAGGATGATGATCACGATGCCGAGCCAGATGGGGTCGTAGCCCAGCGCGATCATGATGGGCGCGACGATGGGAATCGTCGTGATCATCATGGACAGGGTTTCCATGAAGCAGCCGAGCACCAGATAGAAAATCACCACGATCAGCAACATCCAGCCGGGCGACAAGCCAAGCCCGGTGATGGACTTGGTCAATGCATCCGTCAAGCCCGTGGCCGACATGATGAAGTTCAGGAAGCTCGCCGCGATGACGATCAGCATGATCATCGCCGTGGAGCGCATCGTGCCCTCCATTACCTCGCGCAGCATCGACCAGCTCAGGCGGCGGAACCACGCCGCCAGGATGAAGGCGCCCAGCACGCCCAGCGCCGCGGCCTCGGTCGGCGTCGCCAGGCCCGCATAGATGGAGCCCACCACCAGGAAGAAGATCCCCATGGGCGGCGCCAGGTGCACGATGCTGGCCAGGCGCTGGCCCCACGTCGCGCTGATCTTCTTGCCGCCCCACGACGGCTTGGCGACGCAGGCGACGACCACCGTCAGCATGAACAGCATCGCCATCGCGAAGCCGGGAATGATGCCGGCCAGGTACAGCTTGGGCACCGACGAGTTCGTCAGCACGCCATAGATGACCAGGTTGATGGAAGGCGGGATAAGAATGCCCAGCGTGCCGCCCGCGGCAAGACTGCCCAGGAACAGCGGTTCGTTGTAGCCGTACTTGCGGATCTGCGGAATGGCGACGGTGCCCACGGTGGCCGCGGTGGCCACGCTGGAGCCGGAGGTCGCCGAAAACAGGGTCGACGCGCCGATATTGGCATGCATCAGCCCGCCCGGCAGCCACGACAGCCACAGGCTCATGGCGCCGTACATGCGCTCGGCAAAGCCGGCGCGCAGCAAGACCTCGCCCAGCATGATGAAGAGCGGAATCGCGACCAGCAGGAACTCGTTGTTCGAGCTCCAGGAAATCTCGCCGATGGCGCGCGTCAGCGGCAGCATCGAGAACATCGGGTCCAGGATCAGGCCCAGCACGCCCAGCGCGGCGCCCACGGGGATGGACAGGCCGATGAGCACCAGCAATAGTGTCAACGCGGTGGCAATCATGCGGATTCTCCCTTGACCATGCGCTCGCCGGCGGCGGCTTCTTCTTCGGCCTCTTCCTGCGCGGAGCGCACGCCGCAGATCTGCTTGACCAGTTCGATGTCGCCCGTGACCAGGGCGGCAGAGGCGCGCGCCAGCATCAGCGCGACCGTGATGCACATCCAGCCCAGGCCCAGCATCCACAGGCCCTGCGGAATCCACAGCGGCGTGGCCAGCGGCGTGTTGGCGGTGGACTTCTGGGTCCAGGACGTCACCACCACGTCGTAGGCGTAGTAGGTCAGGAACACCATGAAGACGGCCAGCGCCACGATGGAAAGCCAGTCCAGCACGGCCGACAGTCGGACGGGCAGGTGTTGGTACAGCACGTCGACGCGCACGTTGGCGCGTTGCAGCGTCGCAAAGGCCAGCGCCCAGGACGTGCTGATCGCGAAAGCGTAGCTGGACAGTTCGTCCGCGCCGCCGGTCGTGAAGCCCAGGAATTTACGGGCCAGCACGTCAAAGGAGATCAGCAGCACGCTGGCGACCGTCAGGGCGCCGCCGGCCCATACGGCCGCGCGCGAAAAGCTCTCGGCGCGCCGCAACAGGCCGCCTAGCAGGCGGAAGTGTTCGGTTTGAGTCATGAATGGAACCTCGGGTGGCTCGGCCTGGCATCACAGGCGGATGGCGCAGGCCGCTATCGCAAGCCGGAATCGCAAGCCCGTGTCACGGGCGGGTACAGCAGGCCGGCGCGTTGGCCGGCGGACGCGCCGGCCCGCGGGCTGGCGCGTCCTGGCCTTTACTTGCTGGCGGTCAGGTTCAGGGTCTTGCCGACGGTGGCGTTCCAGTCCTTCACGCACTGCGCCGAGCAACGGGCGGCCCACTTGGGCAGCACGGCCTCTTGCGCCACCTTCTTCAGCAGGGCGCGGTCGGCATCGGAGGGTTGCACCAGAACCATCTTGCCCTTGACGGGGAACGGGCATGCGGCAGCGCCGGTGTTGCAGTCATAGCCTTCCTGCGTCTGGCGGGCGGCGGCGTCCCAGATGTTGTCGACCAGCATGGTGATGTTGGTCTGCAGGAACGTGCGCACCTTCGGATCCAGCTTGTCCCAGGCCTTCTGGTTGACGGCATGGATCTGCTGGTTCCAGTTGATCGGCAGCGCGACCAGGTGGGTCGACACTTCATACCACTTGGCCGAATAGCCGGACAGCGAACCCGTGATGGCGCAGTCCACGACCTTGTTCTGCAACGCGGGGACCACTTCGCCGAAGGCCATCGTCACGCTGGAACCGCCCAGCGCCTCGACGAACTCGGCCGTGGTGCGGCTGCTGGTGCGGACCTTCTTGCCCTTGATGTCGGCCAGGCCCTTGATCTCGGCATTGCAGAACAGCACCTGCGCCGGATAGGTGGAAATGCCCAGCAGCTTGACGTTGTTGCCTTCGCCGTAGAGCTTGGCGTAGACGGGCTCGAATGCGTCGGTCACGGCGCGCGCGGTCTTGACGTCCGGCGCCAGGCCGGCCAGGTCGATGGCTTCGTTGATGGGATTGTCGCTGGCGAAGTACGACAGCGTGGCGGTGCCGAATTCGATCACGCCCTGCGACATCAGGCGCAGCAGCTCAGGCCCCTTCAGGCCCATTTCGTTGAAGCCCTTGATTTCCGCCGTGACTTGTCCCTTGGACAGCTCGGGAATCGTCTTGGTCCAGAACGGCTTCTCGTAGTCGTTGTAAGCGGTCAGGTTGGACAGGCCGCCCACGACCTTCAGATTGGTCTTGGGCAGGTCCTGGGCCTGGACGGCGCCGGCCAACAGGCTGGCGGCGACGGCGGCGAAAGCAAGAGACTTCTTCATGGACAAAACTCCTGGCTGGCGGGATCGTCTGTCGCGCGCGGGATCCCGTTATCCTGGTCGCGCGCCGTTAAGAATCGGGTGTCAGGGATGCAAGGCAGGGACAGGAAATGCGTCAGGTCCGACGTGCAACTGATGCCTATTCATGGTTTTTCCCCCGCACTGTGTATCCAGGCGCTACTTATTTCTGTAGCGCCATTGCATCGCCAGGGGCGGCGACCGTCCAATCGTATGTTCCGATGTGGGGGTATAAATTTTTTTTGGGTCTCGCCGCGCGATTTGCCGCCGTTTTTCGCAAACGACGCATCGGCGCGGCTTTGCGGCGGATGCCGCACTGCGCAAACCCGCCCGGCAGGCGCGCCGGCCACGGGTGGCGCGGCGCCCCATCTGGGGAAAACACCTACGGCCATTTGGCCGTTCAGGCCTGCGCCGCGACCTTCTGCGCCATCTGCGCGATGATGCGCACGGCGTGGCTGTCTGGCCCCTGCACCCAGGTGGCGGTAAAGCTCAGCTCGGGCAGCGGATCGGCCTGCACCTGCAGGATCCGCAGTTCGCCGCGGGCCAGTTCCTTGCCCAGGAACACGGGCGCGATCACGCTGGTGCCGATTGCATCCTGCGTCATCCGCACCACCATGGACATCGACGCGCTGCCATACATGCGCGGCGACGCGATCCCCGCCCGCGTGAGCATGTCGCGCACCACGCGGTACGGCGAACTGTTGGACGGATACGTGATGATCGGCAGCTTGCCGATCGTCGCCAGCGTCAGGGGCTCCGGCCCCAGGTCCAGCAACGGGCTCGCCACCCACGCCAGCGGATAGGTGCACAGCGGCAGGTTCTCGACCCGGGCCTCCAGCACCGGCCCCATCAGGAACGCCAGGTCGATCTGGCGCGACATCAGGTGCGAGCGCAGCACATGCGTGGTGTCCACCTCGATCTCGAGCACCAGCGCCGGATACGTCGCATGGATCAGTTCGATGAGGGCCGGCAGCCAGGTCTGCACGATGGTCTCGGCCACGCCGATGCGCACCGTGCCGGACATGACGTTCTGCTCGCGCGCGGCCTCGAACATGTCGCGCCGCACCTGCAGCATGCGCTCCGCGTGCGACAGCAGTTCATGCCCCTTGGCCGTCAGCTTGACGCCGCGCGCATCGCGGTCGAACAGCTTGACGCCCAGGTCCGCCTCGAGCGAGGCGATGCGCTGCGAGACCGCGGGCTGCGTGGTGTTGAGCTTGTCCGACGCGGCGCGAAAGCTGCCCAGCGTGGCGACCCAGAAAAAAGTTTCGACGTTTCGTAGTTCTATCATTGGCCTGTTCCCCTGCCGGGATGAGCGTATCATGTCAGCCGCCCCGCGCCGCGTCGCCTGCATCAGTCCGATGGCGCGACGGTCCCTACATCCAGAACAGGAGCCCTGTCCATGTCCCCGGCCGATAACGGTCGCCCGCGCCCCGGCGCATCCGCCGCGCGCGGCCCGATGATCGGTGTGCTGCTGCTGGTGCTGTCGATGTGGACCCTGTCCTGCCTGGACGCCAGCGGCAAGTGGGTCATGGATGCGGGCGTGCCGCTCCTGGTGCTGTCCTGGTTTCGTTATGCCATTCACCTGGTGCTGGTGCTGGCACTGGTCCTGCCGGCCCGCGGCACCGCCGTGCTGCGCAGCAAGAAGCCGCGCGAGCAGCTCGTGCGCGGCGGCTCGATGTTCCTGGCCACGCTCATGTTCTTTACGACGCTGAGCTACATCCCGCAGGCCGAGGCCACGTCCATCAACTTCCTGGCGCCGCTGCTGGTGCTGTCGCTGGCGCCCTGGATCCTGAACGAACCCGCGCGCCTGTCGCGCTTCGTCGCCGCGGGCATTGCCTTCGTCGGCGTGCTCATCGTCATCCGTCCCGGCGGCGGGCTGCATCCCATCGGAACGATCTTCGGGCTGTTGACGGCCTGTTGCTTTACCGCGCAATTCATCGCCACGCGCCGCGTGGCGGGCGACGACCCGTTCACGTCCCTGATCTGGAGCGGCGCGGTGGGCACCGTGTGCCTGACGGTCACCCTGCCCTTCATCCTGCCGCCCGCCCTGCCCGTGCTGCAGGGCCTGTCCACGCTGGACTGGATCGTGCTGATCTCGACCGGCGTCACCGGCGGCCTGGGCCATCTGTTCCAGATCGCCGCCTACCGCCGCGCCCCGGCTTCCACGCTGGCCCCGTTCATCTACCTGCAGATCATCAGCGCGGCGTCGGTGGGCTGGCTGGTGTGGGGCCACTTCCCGGACGCGCTGACGTGGCTGGGCATCGCGATCATCTGCGCCAGCGGCATGGGCATCGGCCTGGTCGAATGGCGACGCAGCCGCGCCCAGGGCGCCGTCCCGGCCGGTTCCGCCGCCGGCAAGACGGCCGCACGCTGAACGGCGGCCGGCCCGCCGCCGCGGGCCGACCGCCTCCCGTACAATGCGCTTCGCCTTTTGCCCTATGCGGCATCGGCCCCTGGCGTATCCCCAACAAGAGGCCCTCATGATCATCAAGCCCCGCGTGCGCGGTTTCATCTGCGTCACCACCCATCCCGTCGGCTGCGAGGCCAACGTCAAGAACCAGATCGACTACGTGAAGGCGCAGGGAGCGGTGCCCGGGGGGCCCAAGCGCGTGCTGGTGCTGGGTGCATCGACCGGTTACGGACTGGCCGCGCGCATCACCGCGGCATTCGGCTGTGGCGCGCAGACGCTGGGCGTCTTCTACGAACGCCCGGGCGAAGCCAGCAAGGCGGGCACGCCGGGCTGGTACAACAGCGCCGCCTTCCACAAGTTCGCCGAGGCCGAAGGCCTGACCGCGCAAAGCATCAATGGCGATGCGTTCTCCGACGAGATCAAGCAAAAGACCATCGCCGCCATCAAGGCGGGCATGGGTCAGGTCGACCAGGTCATCTACAGCCTGGCCGCCCCGCGCCGCACGCATCCGAAGACCGGGCAGGTCCACAACTCCACCCTCAAGCCCATCGGCAAGTCCGTGACCCTGCGCGGCCTGGACACCGACAAGGAGCTCATCAAGGACGGCGTGCTGGAACCGGCCTCGCAAGCCGAGATCGACGCCACCGTCGCCGTGATGGGCGGCGAGGACTGGCAGATGTGGATCGATGCGCTGCAGGCGGCCGGCGTGCTGGCTGAAGGCGCCACCACCACCGCCTTTACGTATCTGGGCGAAAAGATCACGCACGACATCTACTGGAACGGCTCGATCGGCGCCGCCAAGAAAGACCTGGACCAGAAGGTGCTGGACATCCGCGCAAAGCTTGCGGCCCATGGCGGGGACGCGCGCGTGTCGGTGCTCAAGGCCGTCGTGACGCAGGCCAGCTCGGCCATTCCGATGATGCCGCTGTACCTGTCGCTGCTCTTCAAAGTCATGAAGGAAGACGGCACCCATGAAGGCTGCATCGAGCAGGTGTATGGCCTCTACCGCGACAGCCTCTGCGGCCCCTCGCCCATCATGGATGAGGAAGGACGCCTGCGCGCCGACCGCAAGGAACTGGCCCCGCACGTACAGGCGCAAGTACAGGCCCTATGGAACCAGGTCGACACCGGCAGCCTTTATACGCTGACCGATTTTGCGGGCTACAAGCGCGAATTCCTGCGCCTCTTCGGCTTTGAATTCGACGGCGTGGATTATGACGCCGACGTCGATCCCGTCGTGGAAATGCGTGGACTGATCTGACCAGCCGCGGGGCCCGCGGGCCTCGCGTGCCTGGCTGCCCCGGCCAGCCGGGGCGCCGCCTCGGTCAGATGTATTCCAACGTGACCACGTACCGTTTGGACGCGGCGCGCCCTGCCTGAGGGCCTTCCGCAGGCACCTGCACCACACTCGTCTTGACGCGTAGCGCCGGATCGAACGTGCCTTGGCCGCGGACCGGGGCGCAGGCGACCGTGGGACGCGCGGCAGGATTGGCGTGCGTCACGCGGGGCATGCAACTACTGGGTTCTACGACTGCACCGACGAAGCGGATGACTCCGCCGTCCGCGCTGGCGACCGCCGGGGCCAGCAAAGCAACAAACAAGGATGCATGGATTGACGAACGTATAGACATGGCAACTCCTTGGCGTGGGTAAGAACAAGAACGGCACTGCATTCTTCATTCCTATTACGGCGCTTTTGCGCAAAAGCTAAGGCCGCACCAAGTAATCCGTCCGACCTGCCGCATCTGCGCGGGTATTCAATGCCAACTTCGTCGTTGAAAAGAGCCTACTCCGGTTGTTTTTACGCAGCAATTCGATTTTTTAATAATTTTTCGATTGACGCTGCACAGGCGCAACATTGCAGGTCGAACTGCAAACACAGATTGCAGAAATGATTTTTTGACGACGCGGGCCTGCCGCACTGACGCGCGTCAAGGCCATCGCAAGACAGAAAGCGCCGCGAGCGCGGCGCGAGAATCGCGTCAGGCGCCCTGGACCATGCGGCCCGCGGCCAGCACGAGTTGCCGCCCGCAGCGCGCGGCCAGTTGGGCATCGTGGGTCACCAGCACCAGCGTCGTGCCGTGTTCGCGGTGCAGGTCGAACATCAGGTCGATGACCGTCACGCCCGTGGCGGCGTCCAGGCTGCCGGTGGGCTCGTCCGCAAACAGCAGATCGGGCTGCACCACGAAGGCCCGGGCCAGCGACACGCGCTGCTGCTCGCCGCCCGACAGGGTGCGCGGATAGTGGTGCAGGCGCGCACCCAGCCCGACCCGCTCAAGCATGGCCTGCGCGGCCTCGCGCGCCGCCTGGCCGGCCAACTCCAGCGGCAGCATCACGTTTTCCAGCGCCGTCAGGTTGGGCAGGAGCTGGAACGACTGGAACACGAAACCGACATGATTGGCCCGCAGGCGCGCACGGCCGTCCTCGTCGAGCGCGAACAGGTCCTGCCCCGCCAGGTGTACGCTGCCCATGCTGGGAACATCCAGGCCGGCCAGGAGTCCCAGCAAGGTGGACTTGCCCGAGCCGGAGCTGCCCGTGATGGCCACGGCGCTGCCCGCGGCGACCGTAAAATCAATGCCTTCCAGGATAGAGAGCGTCCCGCCGGCATCGGCCACCCGCTTGCCCAGCCCTTTCACCACGATCGAGTTATTGCTATCCATGCGCCTATTTTCCCGTCTGCTTCTTGTGACTGCCTTTGCGACCGCCTCGGCGGCGCCCGCCCTCGCTCAGACCGCCGCGGCAGCCCAGGGTTCCGCCCCGCGCACCGTGCTGGTGGTGGGCGACAGCCTGTCCGCCGAATACGGCATCAAGCGCGGCACCGGCTGGGTGCCCTTGCTGTCGGCGAGGATCTCCGAACAATACCCGAAGTTCCAGGTCGTCAACGCCAGCATCAGCGGCGACACGACCAGCGGCGGCGTTGCGCGCCTGCCTGCCCTGCTGCGCCAGCATGCGCCGGCCGTGGTGGTGCTGGAGCTGGGCGCCAACGACGCCCTGCGCGGCCTGCCCCTGAACATGACCGAGCAGAATCTGCGCACCATGGCCCAGGCGGCCCGCAAGGCCGATGCCGACGTGCTGATCGTCGGCATGCAGATCCCGCCCAATTACGGCCGGGATTACGCACAGCGCTTCGCGGCCGTGTTTTCCAAGGTCGCCAAAGACGAAAAAGCCCGGCTCGTGCCCTTCCTGATGGAAGGTATTGCAACGAACCGGGCGATGTTCCAGGCTGACGGCATCCATCCGAACGAGGATGCGCAGCCTCAACTGCTGGACAACGTGTGGCCGGCGCTGCGGCCCATGTTGAACTGAACCTGCGCCGGGGCGGTCAGCCCGCGGCCTGGGCCTGATCGCCGCGGATAACCTCGGCGGCGGACGGCAGGACGTTGACCTTGTACTGTTCGCGCAGCATGCGGATCATGGCCTCGGTCTCGGCCTGGCCCCAGGCGCCCGACAATTGCTGCGCCAGGCGCTCCTTGCCGGCGGCGTCGGCGTTGCCGGCCTCCACCTTTTCCAGGCGCACCAGCGTGTAATCGACGCCCGACTGCACGCCCGCGTAGGCCGGCAGCGTGGACGACGGCAGGCGCATCACGGCATCCAGCACCGGGCGCGGCAGGTCCTTCGGATCCTGGCGCGACACGGTGATGGCCGGGCCGAAGCCTTCGGGCGCGGCAGCCGGGTTGGCCTTGTCGGCCGCCAGGGCCGCTTCGCCGGCCTTGCGGGCGGCTTCGGCCGAGCGCTCATCGAGCAGCTTGCCACGGATGACCTCGCTGACCTTGTCCAGCGGCGGCACGTGCGCGGGCTCGACCGCGGCCACACGCACGGCCAGCATCGTGTCGGGCGCCAGTTCGATCACGCCGGAGTTCTGCTTTTCACGCAGGACGTCAGGCGAGAACAGCACCTGGCGCACGCGCGGGTTGTCGAGCAGCGCGGCGTCCGGGCTGTCGGCAGCCGAACCGGGGCCTGCCTTGTCGGCGGGCAGCAGGCCTTCACGCGTGACGCCGGAAGCGGTGCGCAGTTTCAGGCCGACGGCATCGGCAGCCGGCTGCAGGCTGTCGCGCTGGTCGTAGACCTGCTTGTTCAACTGGCTGGCCATTTCGGAGAAGCGCTCCGCGGCGATCTGCTTGCGGACTTCGGCGGTGATCTGATCCTTGACTTCGGCCAGCGGCTTGATGGCGGCGGGACTGATCTCGGTGACTTTGAGGATGTGCAGGCCGAACGGGCTTTCGACCACGCCGGACACCTGATTCAGGCCCAGGCCGAAGATGGCCTTGTCCAGCGCGCCTGCCTGCGCTCCCGGGGCGATCCAGCCCAGGTCGCCGCCCTTGGCGGCCGAGCCCGAGTCCTGCGAATTCTTGGCCGCCAGTTCAGCGAACTTGGCGGGATCGGCGGCGGCCTGCCTGGCGATGTCTTCCGCCTTGGCGCGCGCGGCCTTGCGGGCCTCTTCCGAAGCGCCGGACGGCAGTTCGATGAAGATGTGGCTGGCGCGGCGGCGTTCCGGCTGGCCAAAGCGGCTCTTGTTCTGTTCGTAGTAGGCAGCCAGGTCCTCGTCCTTGACCTGCACGCCCTGCGTGGCGGCGGCTTCGTCCAGCACGATGTACTGGACCTGCACCTGCTCGGGCACCTGCAATTGCTGCTTGTTGGCGTCGTACCAGGCCTGGATGTCGGCCGGCGTCACGCTGACCTGCGAGCGGTAGTCCGCCGCCGAGAAGCTGCGCAACTGGACCGTGCGGGTCTGCGTCAGCGCCGCCTCCAGGGCAGACACGACTTCGGCGGGCGCGCGGGCCGACTGGCCCACGGGTTCGAGCACGCGCGCAATCGCCAGATCACGGCGCAGGCCGGCTTCGAACGAGGTCGGCGACATGCCCTGGGCCGCCAGCACCTGGCGATAGCGCTCGGGCGAGAAGCGGCCGTTGTCCTGGACTTCGGGGATGGCGGCGATGGTGTTGCGCAACGTCTCGTCCGACACCGAGAAGCGGTTGTCGGCGGCCACATTGGCCAACAGGCGCTGGTTGATCAGCTGGTTCAGCAGGCTTTCGCGCAGCGCCGGCGTGTCGATCACGGCCGGGTCGAACTGCGCGCCCAGGCGCTGGCGGAACTGCTCGAGCTGGTTGCGGTGCGCCTGGTCGAACTCGGCGCGGGAAATCGGCTGGCCCGCGACGGTGGCCAACTCGGGCTCCTGGCGCATGAAGCTGTCATAGCCTTGAATCCCGACCAGGAAGAAGGACGGCACAATCAGAATCAGCAGGATGAACTGCATCCAGCGCCGATGGCTGCGAATAAATTCGAACATGGAATCCCTGTTGCCGCGCTCCGAGGGTAGACGCCCGGGGGCCGCACAAAAACGCATAAAAAAAGGCGAAGTCGATTCGCCCTATTCCCATACCGGCTATACCGGAATCAGCGGGCGGATTTTAGCATTTCTCATTCATTACGGAGGCAAACGGCCCCAAACGGCCGCTTTGTTGAGATGCGCGGCCCGGCGCGGCCCATTTCGCCCGGGTTCCAGGGCCCCGCCGGGTGTGGGACGGGCGCGGGGCGCAGGTAACGCCCGCGAAGACAAGGTATCCTTGCAAGCTGTTCCAGAAGAATCCAACCGCAGCACCCAAATGACCGCAAATCTTCCCTCCTGGCCCTATTCCCGTTACATCGCGCACCGCGGCGGCGGCCGTCTGGCGCCGGAGAACACGCTGGCCGCGATGCGCGTCGGCGCAGAACATGGCTTCACGATGTTCGAATACGACGTGAAGCTGAGCCGCGACAACGTGCTGGTCCTGATGCACGACGACGACGTCGACCGCACCTCCAACGGCAAGGGCCCCGCCGCGGCCAAACCCTACGCCGAGCTTGCCCAGCTTGACTTCGGCAGCTGGCATTCGGCCCCCTACGCCGGCGAACCGCTGCCCACCTTTGCCGCCGTCGCGCGGTACACGGTAGCCAACGGCATCGCCAGCAATGTCGAGATCAAGCCCTGCCCTGGCCGCGAGGCCGAGACCGGGCGCGCCGTCGCCCTGGCCGCCCGCGAACTGTGGCAAGGCGCGGACACCGCGCCCCTGCTGTCTTCGTTTGCCGAGGACGCCCTGGCGGCCGCGCGCGACGCCGCACCCGAGCTGCCGCGCGCCCTGCTGGTGGAAAAGGTGCCGGCCGACTGGCGCGAACGCCTGGCCAAATACGATTGCGTGGCCCTGAACATCAACCAGAAGGACGCCACCCGCGAACTGATCGACGCCGTGCATGCCGCCGGCTACCGGATCGCGGCCTGGACCGTCAATGACCCCGACCGCGCGCGCCTGCTGCTCGACTGGGGCATCGACGGCATTTTCACCGACGAGCTGGCCGCCATCCGGCCGGCCGCCTGAGGCAGACCGCCCGTGTTCAGCTACCGCCACGCCTTCCACGCCGGCAATCACGCCGACGTGCTCAAGCACGCCATCCTGGTCCACACCCTGGACTACTTCAACAAGAAAGACGCCCCCTACTGGGTCATCGACACGCATGCGGGCGCCGGCCTGTACAGCCTGGACAGCGACTGGGCGGCCAAGACCTCGGAATTCGCCGACGGCATCGGCCGGCTGTGGGAAGCGCAGGACCTGCCGCCCATCCTGGCCGACTACGTCGCCCGCATCCGCAGCTACAACACCAACGGCCGGCTGCGGCGCTATCCCGGGTCGCCCTGGCTGGCGCTGGACGCGCTGCGCCCGTCCGACCGCCTGCGGCTGTTCGAGATGCACCCGACCGAGATCGACACGCTGGTCGGCAACCTGGAGCACCAGGGCCGCGCCGCGCAGCGCCAGACCACGATCTACGGCGACGACGGCTTCGAGGGCGTCAAGGCGCTGCTGCCGCCGCCTACGCGCCGCGGCCTGGTGCTGATTGACCCCTCGTACGAGGACAAGCACGACTATCGCCGCACCCTGCTCACCGTGAAAGAGTGCATCAAGCGCTTTGCCACGGGCACCTACGCCATCTGGTATCCGCTGGTGCAACGCCGCGAGGCCAGCGAAATGGCGCGCCATTTCGAGAACCTGAAGGTCAAGAGCTGGCTGCACGCGACGCTGACGGTCAAGAAGGCCACCATTGACGGCTACGGCCTGCACGGCAGCGGCATGTTCCTCATCAATCCCCCCTGGACGCTGCACGACGCGCTCAAGCAGGCCATGCCTTACCTGGCCCGCGAACTGGGGCAGGACGAGCGGGCGGGCTTCACGCTGCAATACCGCGAGAATCCGTTCCCGGTCGCCAAGAAGCACTCGGACGACTGACGCGGCGCCGCGCCCCCGGGGCGCGGCAAGCACGCAAACGGCAAGGGCCGCGCCTGGTAGGCGCGGCCCTTGCCGCATTGCGCCGCCTTCAGACCGTTTCGACGTCGGCCTGGCGCAGCGCGTCCTGCGCCTGGGCCAGCTTCGATGCCGCATCGCGCAGCGCGGTGCGCAGGCCTTCCTCGATCACGGGATGGTAGAACGGCATTTCCAGCATGCGCGCCACCGTGAGGTCCTGCTGGACGGCCCACGCCAGCAGATGGCCGATGTGTTCGGCGCTCGGACCGATCATTTCGGCGCCAAGGAAGCGGCCGGTCTCGATATCCGCGTACACATGCAGCATGCCGCGGTTCTTCAGCATGACGCGCGAGCGTCCCTGGTCACTGAAGTCGACGGCGCCCGTGACGAAGGTGCCGGGCACGAGTTTCGCGTGCCCCGCCCCCACCAGCGCGATCTGCGGATCCGAGAACACCACGCCCAGCGGCGCACGGCGCAAGCCCTGGCGCACCTCGGGGAAACGCGCCGCGTTTTCGCCCGCGATCCGGCCTTCGTCGGCCGCCTCGTGCAGCAGCGGCGCGTCGGCATTGGCATCGCCCGCGATGAAAATGGGCGCGTCGCCGGCCTGCATGGTCAGGCGGTCGAACACCGGCACGCCCTGGGCATTCAGCGTGAGCGACGTGTTTTCGAGTCCCAGGCCGTCGACATTCGGACGGCGGCCCGTGGCGACCAGCGCGTAGTCGAAGCGTTCGGTGCGCTCGGTGTTGTCCAGCGCCACATAGCGCACCTGCACTTCGTCGCCGACGCGGGTCGTTTCCAGCACGCGGGCGTCCGTATCCAGGTAGAACTCGCGCTGGAAGATCTTGCGCGCGGTCTGGCGCACCTGCGGGTCGCTGATGCCGCCCAGGCTGCCGCTCATGCCGAAGACGCGCACTTCCACGCCCAGGCGCGCCAGGGCCTGGCCCAGTTCCAGCCCGATCACGCCCGGCCCGAAGACCGCGACGCGGTTCGGCAGATCGTCCCACTCGAACACGTCATCATTGACGACGAGGCGGTCGCCCAGCTCGCGCAACGGCGGCGGAACGGACGGGCGCGAGCCCGTGGCGATCACCACGCGCGACGCATGGATTTCGGTGTGGTCGTCCACGCGCAGCACGGTGTCCGACACGAACTTCGCGTAGCCGCGCAGCTTGTCCTGCGCCGGGATGCTCTCCACGCCGTCGACCACGAATCCCACAAAGCGGTCGCGTTCGCGCTTGACGCGGTCCATCACCAGGGCGCCGTCAACCGTGACTTCGCCGCCGATATGCACGCCGAATGCCTCCGTGTGCGCGGCGGCATGCGCGGCCTCGGCGGCCGCGATCAGCAGCTTGGAGGGCATGCAGCCCACGCGGGCGCAGGTGGTGCCATAGGGACCGCCTTCGATGAGCAGCGCGCGCTTGCCCGCCGCTTTGGCCGCGCGGTAGGCGGCCAGGCCTGCGGTGCCGGCGCCGATGACCGCAATATCGGTGTGCAGAGTATTCATGGTTGGAGATCCCCCGGTGTAGCGTGATGTTCAGGATAGCGAGTGGCGCCGGTGCCGCGCGACGACCAACGTCGCGCGGCGCCCGGCTGGCCGGACGGGGATCGCGTCCCCTGCCCGGTCATGCGTCCGCCGATCAGGCGAAGTGCGCCTTCAGGTCTTCCAGGCCGCCGATGAGGGCGCCGTTGATGAACACCTGGGGCGCCGTGCCCTTGCCGGACACTGCGCCGATCACGCGGCCGCGGACCTTGTTTTCCAGCGGGATCTCGATCGGGGCGTAGCCCTTGCTGTCCAGCAGCGCCTTGGCCTCGACGCAGAACGGGCAGCCCGGCTTGGAGAACACCACGACCTGGTCGGGCTTCTTGGCCGACGGCGCGACATGGGCCAGCATGGTGTCGGCGTCCGACACTTCGAACGGGTCGCCTTCCTTTTCGGGTTCGATGAACATCTTCTGGACCACGCCGTCCTTGACCAGCATCGAGTAGCGCCAGCTACGCTTGCCAAAGCCCAGGTCGCTCTTGTCGACCAGCATGCCCATGCCTTCGGTGAAGGCGCCGTTGCCGTCCGGCAGCAGCGTGATGTTGGCCGATTCCTGGTCCTTGGCCCATTCGTTCATGACGAAGGTGTCGTTGACCGAGACGCACACGATGCTGTCCACGCCGGCGGCAAAGAACGCCGGGGCCAGTTCGTTGTAGCGCGGCAGGTGGGTCGACGAGCAGGTCGGCGTGAAGGCGCCGGGAAGCGAGAAGACCACGACCGTCTTGTTCTTGAACAGGTCGTCGGTCGTGACCTTCTTCCACGTGTTGTCCTCGCGGACGGGGAACGTTACGTTGGGAACACGTTGGCCTTCGCGGTTTTGCAGCATTCGAATTTCTCCTTGGTGGCTTGGGGTGGCGGATTGACGACCCGCCATGAACAGAATCATAAATCCCAGCTATCAATTAAACCAATTTAATTAATTCAATTGATTGATAGTTTCAGGCAATCGTAGATTCACAGCCTTAAAGACCGAAACTATCACAGCCTCGCCCCAGGGGGATGCTGCGTCAGACCCGCGCCGGCTCGTAGCCCGCCTCCCGGATGGCGGCTTCGACCTTGTCGGCCTGGTCCGTGCCCGTCACCGTCACCCGGTGCGTGGGCAGGTCGACGGCCACGACGGCGCCCGGAACGGCCTGGTTGACGGCCCCGGTGATGGTCTTGACGCAGTGGCCGCAGGTCATGTCGGGGACTTGGAACGCGATGCTCATATTTTTCTCCAGAGGATTGAGGGTGGACTGGCTCAGCCACCGCACCGGCAGCTTAGACCTTCCTATCGTGGGAAGGTCAAGTCTAGAATGATGCTTGACCTTCCCACGATGGGAAGGATGAAACTGGGTGTTCCCATCCAGACAGAGACTGCCATGAGCGTTGCCCCTCCCTCCTCTTTTTCCGAACTGGAACTCGCCATCGAAGGGATGACCTGCGCATCCTGCGTCAAGCGCGTGGAAAAGGCCTTGACCAATGTCCCGGGCGTCGCGCGGGCGCAAGTCAACCTCGCGACCGAACGCGCCCTGGTTTCCTTCGACCCGGCCGCCGCCCAGCCGCAGGCGCTGGTCGCCGCCGTCGGCAAGATGGGCTACGAAGCGCATCCCATCGCGGCCCAGGACGACCATGCCGAGCGGCAGTCGCAGGCGCGCGACGCCGAGGCGCAGCGGCTGCAGCACGCCTTCATCGCCGCGCTGCTGCTGACGCTACCGGTGTTCGCGCTGGAAATGGGATCGCACCTGATCCCGGCCATGCACCACTGGGTGCTGGACACCATCGGCAGGCAGAACAGCTGGCTGCTGCAATTCGCGCTGACCACCGCCGTGCTGGCATGGCCGGGCCGGCAGTTCTTCACCAAAGGCTTTGAGGCGCTGTGGCGCCGCGCGCCGGAAATGAATTCGCTGGTGGCGCTGGGCGCCGGCGCGGCGTGGGGGTATTCGGTGGTGGCGACGTTCGCGCCGGGCTGGCTGCCGGACGCCGCGCGCAACGTCTATTTCGAGGCCGCCGCGGTCATCGTGACGCTGATCCTGCTGGGCCGCATGCTGGAAGCGCGGGCCAAGGGCAAGACGGGCGCGGCCATCAAGCGGCTGATCGGACTGCAACCGCGCACGGCGCGCGTGGTGCGCGACGGCCAGGCGCAGGACGTCGAGATCGAACGCGTGCGCACTGGCGACATCGTCATGGTGCGCCCCGGCGAAAAAATCCCCCTGGACGGCGACATCATCGAAGGCAGCTCCTACGTCGACGAATCCATGCTGACGGGCGAGCCCGTGCCGGTCGAAAAACAGCCGGGGATGCAGGCCACCGGCGGCACGCTGAACACCTCGGGCAGCTTCACGCTGCGCGTCACGCACACCGGGGCGGACACCATGCTGGCCCGGATCATCCGCATGGTGGAAGCGGCCCAGGGCGCCCGCCTGCCGATCCAGGCGATGGTGGACCAGGTGACCGCCTGGTTCGTGCCGGCCGTGATGGCGGCCGCCCTGCTCACCTTCCTGGTATGGTTCTTCCTGGGGCCCCAACCCGCGCTGTCTCACGCGCTGGTCCATGCGGTGGCGGTGCTGATCATTGCCTGCCCGTGCGCCATGGGGCTGGCGACGCCCACGTCCATCATGGTGGGCACCGGGCGCGCCGCCGAGATGGGCGTGCTGTTCCGCCAGGGCGACGCGCTGCAGACGCTGCGCGACGTGGACGTGGTGGCCTTCGACAAGACCGGCACGCTGACGCTGGGCAAGCCGGCCATGACCGAACTGGAACCCGCGCCCGGCCATGACGCGCGGCAGGTGCTGCAGTGGGTCGCCTCGGTGCAGGCGCGCTCCGAGCATCCCATTGCGCTGGCCATCGTGGCCGCGGCGGCCGAACGCAAGATCGAATTGCTGGCGGCCGATGGCTTTGCCGCCATCACCGGCGCCGGGGTCCAAGCCACGGTTGACGGCCGCCAAGTGCTGGCCGGCGCCGCCCGCCTGATGGCCGAGCGCGGCGTCGACGTCGGCGCGTTCGGCGCGCGTGCCGCCGACTGGGGCGCCGATGGCAAGACGCCGATCTATGTGGCCATCGACGGCCGCGCGGCCGCCATGATGGCCGTGACGGACCCGGTCAAGCCGTCTGCCGTGTCCGCGATCGCCGCGCTCCATGCGCAAGGCCTCAAGACGGCCATGATCACGGGCGACAACCGGCACACCGCGCAGGCCGTCGCGCGCCAGCTGGGTATTGACGAAGTGCGCGCAGAGGTGTTGCCCGACGGCAAGGTGCAGGCCATCGCCACGCTGCGCGAAGGCGGCCGCAAGGTGGCTTTCGTGGGCGACGGCATCAATGACGCGCCCGCGCTGGCAGCGGCCGACACGGGGATCGCCATCGGCACCGGCACGGACGTGGCGATCGAGGCGGCATCCGTCGTGCTGATGTCCGACGACCTGCACGGGGTGCCCAACGCCATCGCGCTCAGCCGGGCCACGCTGGCCAACATCCGGCAGAACCTGTTCTGGGCGTTCGCCTACAACGCGGCGCTGATTCCGCTGGCCGCGGGCGCGCTGTATCCGGCGTTCGGCCTGTCGCTCTCGCCCATCTTTGCGGCAGGCGCCATGGCCCTGTCCAGCGTATTCGTGCTGGGCAACGCGCTGCGCCTGAAGACATTCCGCCCCCATGGGAGCCCGGCATGAACATCGGACAAGCCGCCAGGCAGTCTGGCATTTCGGCCAAGATGATCCGCTATTACGAAAGCATCGGACTGATCGGGCCTGCCGTGCGCACCGACTCGGGTTACCGCGTCTACAGCGACCAGGACCTGCATACGCTGCGCTTCGTGCGCCGCGCGCGCGACCTGGGGTTCTCCGTGGAGCAGATGAACGAGCTGCTGGCGCTCTGGAAGGATCGCAGCCGCGCCAGCGCGGACGTCAAGCGCATCGCGCTGGAACATGTCCAGGAACTGGAGCGCAAGGCCGAGGCGCTGCGCGACATGGCCGCCACGCTCAAGCACCTGGCGCAGCACTGCCATGGCGACGACCGGCCCGATTGCCCCATCCTGGAGAACCTGGGCTGCGCCCCTTGAGAATGGCGCCCGGCCCAGCGCGGCGCGGACCGGTGCGCGGGCCGAAAAGCGGCGCCCGCCGCCCTTTCCGGCTTTGCCCCGCGCACCGATCCCGACGGGGCGGGCGGGTTTACTGTCCGCTCTGCGCTTCGGCGGCGACCCGCGCCTCGTAGGCTTCGGTGGCGGCCTGTTTGGCGGCGGCCTTTTCTGCAGCGGCGGCCAGGCGGGCCTCTTCCGCCGCCAAGGCGTCGGCGGCTGCCTGCACCGCACGCTGGCGGGCCCGTTCCTTCGCGTCGATCACGCCTTGCGCATCGAGCGATTCGAACACGGCGATCGATTCCACATGCCCCGTGTGCGGGAACATGTTGATCACGCCCGCGGCCTTGAGCACATAGCCGCCTTCGTGGACGAGAATGGCCGCGTCGCGCGCCAGGGTGGCCGGATTACAGGACACGTAGACGATGCGGCGGGGACGCTCTTCGTAAGACAGTTCCGACAAGGCCTGCGACACCGCATGGGCGCCTTCGCGCGGCGGATCGATGAGCATCCGGTCGAAGTAGCCCAGGCTGCGCAGCCAGGTCACGTCGACCTCGAAGAGGTTCAGGGTGGCAAAGCGGGTGCGGTCGCCCAGGCCATGGCGCGAGGCCGCGTCAAAGGCGCGGTCGGTCAGCGCCTTGCTGCCTTCGACGCCCACGGCTTCGCGGGCCTGGGTCGCCAGGGGCAAGGTGAAATTGCCCAGGCCGCAGAACAGATCGGCCACGCGGTCGGTGGGTTGCACGTCCAGCAACTTGAGCGCGCGCGACACCATTGCGCGGTTGATGGCGTGGTTCACCTGCGTGAAATCGGTGGGCCGGTACGGCATCCGCAGGCCGAATTCCGGCATGGTGTAGGACAGCGCGTCGTTGTGCTCGCGCTCCAGGGCGTGCACCGTGTCCGGGCCCTTGGGCTGCAGCCACCATTGCACGTCGTGCCGGGCCGCGAAGGCGCGCAGGATGGCGATGTCGCCATCGGTCAGGGGCAGCAGATGGCGCAGCACGAGCGCGGTCACGCCTTCGCCGAGCGCCACTTCGATCTGTGGCATGCGGTCCGGCGCGGACATCGACGAGATCATCTCGCGCAGCGGGATCAGCAGGTCGCTGACGTGGCGCGGCAGCACATGGCATTCGCGCATGTCGGCCACGTAGCTGCTCTTGCGTTCATGGAACCCGACCAGCACGCCGCCCTTCTTGGGCACCACGCGCACGGACAGGCGCGCCCGGTAGCGGTAGCCCCAGGTCGGGCCCTGCAGCGGCGCCAGGATCAGCGCCGGGCGCAGCTTGCCCACATGCCAGAACGTGTCTTCCAGCGCGCGCTGCTTGATGGCCACCTGCGTGGTGGGCTCAAGGTGCTGCATGGCACAGCCCCCACAGACGCCGAAATGCGGACAGCGCGGCCGGACGCGTTGCGACGAGGGACGCAGCACCTCGTCCACGCGCGCGGTTTCATAGGAAGGCTTACGGCGCAGCGTCACCGCGGTGACCCGCTCGCCGGGCAAGGCGCCTTCCACGAAAATGACTTTCCCGTCGCGGCGGGCGATCCCCCTGGCTTCCAGGTCCAGGGATTCGATACTCAAAACGTCAGACATCTCACGCAGTCCAGAATTGCACGCAACCCGTGATTGTAAAAGGACTTCGCGCATTCCCGGAAATGGATCCGATGGGGCCGGAACGTAAAAAAAGGGGCTTGCCGGACGCCGCCCTGGCCGGGCGAAATCCCGCAAACCCCAAAAGCCGGCGCTGTTCAGGGCGCCGCCACGGATTTCAGAATGAACGCGCCACCGAGAAGACGGCGCCGATGCGGCCCGACGGATGGCCGTATTTGGTGGGCAGCCAGTTGTCCTTGGTGGCGCCGACCGCCGCCAGCCCCAGGATCCAGCCCTTCAGGTCCTTGGTCACGCCGACCTTGTAGTCGACATAGTGGCCGATGGAATCCCCGTCCATGTTGGTCTGGTTCTTGAGCTTCTGGTAGCCCAGGTGACCCACCAGGCCCCAGCCGTCGCCCAGGTCGAAGGTGGCCGTGCCGTCCAGATACCACGTGCCCTTGCTGTCCGGCGTACTGAAGAAGTCGCTGGGCGTGTACGAGTACTTGAGGCTGTAGTTGCCGTAGGACGCGCCCAGGTACAGGTCGGTGTTGTTGTAGTTGCCGCCTTTGGGCGAACTGGAGCCGGGATAGTAGTAATGCAGCACGCCCGCATCCAGCGTGAAGCCGCCGCCGACGTCGCCCTTCCAGCCGCCGTAGAAGTCCATTTCCAGGTTGCCGTCGGTGAAGACGAAGCTGGAGACGTTGGAGTTCCAGTTGCCCAGGTAGAAGCCCGAACTGTGGTTCAGGTCAAAGCCCAACTGCACGGCGGGGCGAAAATCGGTCTGGGAGTAGCCCCGGAACCGGTAGTCGCTGACTATGGTTGCGTTACCGCTGAGTGAAAAGCCGCCTCCGAGATCGGTGGGTTCGGCCTGCGCCAGACCTGCAAAGCAAACGGCAAGCGCGAAGGGCAAGGCTAGCAACGTCTTCTTCATGGTGCGGAAGTCCTGATCGGATTTACGAGAAAGCGGACAGCGCATGGCGCATCCGGCTGACCGGCCCTGCTGCAAGGGTATTGCCGGCTCAAATTCCATGAAGCAATGTCCATGCCAGGTCTGGCCATGCACACAAACGCATGGCCGGCGCGCGGCGGCGAGCCTGACGCACCAGTTTGGTGCCCCGCTTTGGGGCGCGTTGGCAGCGCATGCGTCATAACGGGGAGCGACGCGTCCACCCTCACGAACAAAAACCCCGGCACGCGCGGGGCGTCCGGGGTTTGAAGCAGCCGGCGGGGCTTGCCCCCGCCTTGCGACAGGGGCCGGGCCGTGGGGTCAAGCCGGGGATGGCAGGCTTAGCTGGCCTGGGGCGGCGGCGGCGGGGGCACGTCGCCGGCGGGCGGAGGCGGCGGCATGCCGGCGCGGCCCTTGCCATGACGACCTTCCATCTTGGCGTGACGCTCGGCCATGCGGGCTTCGCGTTCCTTGACGATCTTGGTGACCTGGCCCCGCTGGGTCTCGTTCAGGCTGTCCCAGACGGCCAGCCATTGGTCACGGACCTGCTTGGCCTGATCGCCGAACTGGTCGCGGCGCTTTTCGGATTGTTCGATCAGGGCGCGGGGATCCAGCTTGCCGCTGTCCAGTTGGGCCTTCAGCAGATCGTGGCGCTTGCCGCCGGCGGCGCGCATCGCTTCATGCAGGCTGCGCTGGCTTTCCTGGGCGGTCTTGAACAGGGCTTCCTGCTTGGCGTCGAGCTTCAGTTCGGCGACCTGGGCCTTGGACACGGGGCCCAGGCCGGGGATGAAGAGGCCGTCGCGCATGCCCTTGTGGAAACCGCCGCCGCGGTGACCTTCGTGCATGGCGGCCGGACCGCCATCGGCGGGAGGCGGCGGCGCAGCCATCGCGGTGCCGGCCGCGAAGCCGCTGGACGCGGCGACGATTGCAAGGGCAACCAGATTGGAGCGGATAGCGAATCGGGACATGTGTGTCTCCTGAAAGTGAAGAAAGCGAGGCCATTGTGCGATCCCGCTGGTTTCATCCAGGTTTCGCGCGCGCCCGTCTTGTTTCAGTCGATTGCTTACCTGCCGACGCAAGAACGGGGCCCTGCAGGCCCCGTCCGTCTTGCGGCTTGCGTCGCGACGCAAGCGCATCCGATGCGGCAGGCGTCGCGGCTAGCCCGCGTCCCAGGCCGCCATGTATTCCTTCCAGTGCGGCGCGTCGCTGGCGCCGAGGGTATCGCGCACCAGCGCGATCTCGGCCTCGTAGGCCGCGCGGTCGAGTTCGCCCCGCAGAAAGCGAAAGCGGCAATACACCAGCCACGTATTGACCACGTCGGTCTCGCAATACGCCCGCACCTCGTCGGCGCGGCCGCTGCTCCAGGCCTCCCAGACCTTGCTGCCGTCCATGCCCAGCTTGCCCGGAAAGCCGCAGAGCTTGGCCAGTTCATCGAGCGGCGCATTGGCGCGGCCGTTGTACTTGGCCAGCACGTCCATGAGGTCGACGTGGCGCGTGTGGTAGCGCGAGATGTAGTTGTTGAACTTGAAGTCGCGGTCTTCTTCGCCCATGTCCCAATACCGCGGCGCGGGCACGCCCTGTATCAGGCTGCGGTAATGCAGCACCGGCAGGTCGAAGCCCGAGCCATTCCAGCTCACGAGCCGCGGGGTGTAGCGTTCGATGGTCTTGAAGAAACCCGCGAGCAAGGCCGCTTCGGGATCGTCCGGCTGGCCCAGCGTCTTGACGCGAAAGCCCTGGTCGTCGCGGAACACGCACCCCACCACCGCGACCTTGTGCAGGTGCAGGGGCAGGAAGTCGTGACCCACGGCCTCACGCCGCGCGGTGAGCGCGCGTTCGACGACTTCCTGGTCGGGCACGTCGGCGCCCCAGCCATTGAGCTTGCGCAGCCCATCGGCATCGGGGATGGTTTCGAGGTCGAATACCAGGGTGGGCGTCATTTGGGCGGCAGGTACTGCATCGGGTCGACGGGCGTGCCCTGGCGACGGATCTCGAAGTGCAGGCGCGGCGACGTGGTGTCGCTCTGGCCGAGTTCGGCGATCTTGGCGCCGCGCTTGACCGTCTGGCCCGTCTTCACGAGCAGCGCGCGATTGTGCGCATAGGCGGTGATGAAGCCGTTCTGGTGCTCGACGATGATGAGGTTGCCCAGCCCGCGCACGCCGTTGCCGCTGTACTTGACCAGGCCGTCGGCCGCGGCGGTGATCGGGTCGCCCAGCGCGCCGGCAATGTCGATGCCCTTGCTGCTGGTGTTGAATCCCTGCACGATCTGGCCGCTGGCCGGCCAGGCCCAGTTGATGACGCCCGCGTCAGCCGCGCGCGTGGCCGGCTTGGTGTCCACGGGAGCCGGCGTGGGCGTGGCCTCGGGCTCGGGCGTATTTGCCGCGGGGGTTTCGGGCTGGTCCAGCGGACGGGGCTGCGGCTTGGCGCCCGAGACCGGCGCGGTTTGCGCGCCGCCGCCTGCGCCTGCCGACATGCGCAGCACCTGTCCCACCGAGATCTGGTTGGGGTCGCTGATGTTGTTCCAGCGCTTGATGTTTTCGATGTCGACGTTGTTGGCGCGGGCGATCTTGTAGAGCGTGTCGCCCGGCTTGACCACATAGCTGCCTGACGTGGCCGTCGGCGCGGGTTGCCCGCCGGTCATGTCGACCACCGGGGCACGGGTACCTTTGGATGCGCAGCCGGCCAGGATGGCGAGGCTGAGGACCCCCACTGCGAAGAGCGGGCGGCGCAGGCGCGTCAAAGAAGCGCCCCTATTCATATCGGTCAGTTGCAACTGCCCGTTGAGCATACGTTTCTCCTGTCGCTCAAGATTGTATTCCGGACCGTAGCGGCACAAAGCGCACGGCCTCTAGTTCAGTACGTTTCCAGCTGGCCGCGCCTGTGCGTTCGATAAGAACCAGGCGCTGGTTGGAGCCCCCTTCCGGAGCGATCAGGCGACCGCCCGGCGCAAGCTGCGTAAGCAGCGCTTGCGGGATGGCCAGACCAGCGGCAGCCACAACAATAGCATCGAACGGCGCCACGCCGGGCAGCCCCAAGGTGCCGTCGCCATAGATCAGCCGGATCCGGGTGGTCAGCCGCAAGGCGCGCAAATGCTCGCGCGCAAGCTCGTACAGTCCGCGTATGCGTTCGATGGTGTGGACATCGCGCACGAACTGGGCGAGCACTGCGGCCTGGTACCCGCAGCCCGCGCCGACCTCGAGCACCCGCGTGGGTGCGCGGTCTTCGCAGGCAGCCGCGATCATACGCGCCACGACCCACGGCTGTGAAATGGTCTGAGAATGGCCGATGGGCAGCGCGGCATCTTCATAGGCGCGGCTGGCCAGGGCCTCGTCCACGAACAGGTGCCGCGGCACCGCGGCCATGGCGTTCAAGACGCGTTCGTCGGTAATGCCCTGCGTCCTCAAGCGCTGCACCATGGCCTGGCGCAGGCGTTCGGAGTTCAGGCCCAGGTTGCTGCCCGCCTGCGGCAGCGGCGCCTGCGATTGCCGCTGCAAGGTGGCGGCGGAAATGCGGGTGTTGCTGTTGGCCGGCGTATAGCCCGGTCCGAGGCGTCCGGAGTCGTGACGCGCCGGGCTGGCGCGGCCGGCGGCGCCCGGCGTGAGGTCCGGCTGGCTTATCCGTTTGCGCATAGCGGCTCCGCCCAGGTGCGGATCTCGTCAAGCTGGCTGTGCTGGGTCAGGTCCAGGCGCAGCGGCGTGACCGACACGATGCCCTGCTCGACCGCATGGAAGTCCGTGCCGGGCGTGGCGTCCGCGGCCAGGCCCACCGGTCCGATCCAATAGACCGTGTCGCCATAGGGCGTGGTGGTGCGCACGACCGGCTGCGACGGATGCCGCTTGCCCAGGCGCGTGACCGCAAACCCGTGCATGTCTTCGAAACGGCGGTTGGGGATGTTGACGTTGAGCAGCACCGGCGCCGCGAGCGGCTGGGCCAGATGGCGCTCGACCACCTTGCGCGCCGCGCGCGCGGCGGAGTCGATGTGTTCCCAGCCCTTTTCGGCCAGCGAGAAGGCAATCGCGGGAATGCCGAACAGATAGCCTTCGCTGGCGGCGGCGACGGTGCCCGAATACAGGGTGTCGTCGCCCATGTTGGCGCCATTGTTGATGCCCGACACGACCAGGTCGGGGCGCGCGTCCATCAGGCCGGTGAGCGCGACGTGCACGCAATCCGACGGCGTGCCGTTGACCGCGATGAAGCCGTTGGAGGCGGTCCGCACCGACAGCGGCCGGTTCAGCGTGAGCGAGTTGGAGGCGCCGCTGTGGTTGGTTTCGGGCGCGACGACGGTCAGGTCGCCCAGGCCTTCCAGCGCCGCTACCAGCGCCTCAAGCCCGGGGGCCGAGTAACCATCGTCGTTCGAAACCAGAATTCGCATTGTGCATCCGAAAGAAAATAAAACGCGGGTGACGTTGCGGATTGTACCGTCCGCCGACCCGTCGCGGCTGCCCGGCGACGCGTCCCGGATTCGCGGCGCCCGCTCGATAACCCGAACCCCGCGCCTGCCCGGGCGCGGTAGAATCCGCAGCCATTACTACAACAACGGACTCCCTTTCCATGGCGATAACCGAACCCTCCCTGGCGTTTTCCGTCGCGCTCGTCGTGCTGGCCTACCTGATCGGCTCCGTGCCGTTTGCCGTGGTGGTCAGCAAGGTCATGGGCCTGCAGGACCCCCGCAGCTACGGTTCCAAGAACCCCGGCGCCACCAATGTCCTGCGCACCGGCAACAAGACCGCCGCCGCGCTGACGCTGCTGGGCGACGCAGCCAAGGGATGGTTCGCGATCTGGCTGGCCGAACGGCTGGCGCCGGGCATCGGCCCCGTCGCACTGGCCTGCGTGGCGCTGGCCGTCTTCATCGGCCACCTCTACCCCGTGTTCCTGGGCTTCAAGGGCGGCAAGGGCGTGGCCACCGCGCTGGGGGTGCTGGTGGCGATCCAGCCATGGCTTGCCGTCGCCACGGCCGCCACGTGGCTGATCGTCGCCATTTTCTTCCGCTACTCGTCGCTGGCTGCGCTGGTGGCCGCGTTCTTTGCGCCGGTGTACTACGTCTTTGGATCGGGCCTGGCCTGGCAGGCGCAGCCCGCGCTGGGCGTGGCGCTGGCGATCATCGGCGTGCTGCTCTTTTATCGCCACCGCGCCAACATCGCCCGCCTGATCCAGGGCACCGAAAGCCGCCTCGGCAGCAAAAAGAAGTAAATCCGGGCCTGATGCCGGGTTTCGCGGGCGGCCCTGGCCGCCCGCGTCGTTTCAGGCGATATCGGCCAGGTCCCAGCGCGGCTTCACGGTGAAGCTGTGCGCGCTGGCGTCCAGCGTCGCCAAGCCGGCCTTGACCCGCTCGGCGGCCGCAAACGCGATCATCGCGCCGTTGTCCGTGCAGAGTTCCAACGGCGGAAAGTACGCACGCGCCTTCAGGGGCTTGAGCGCGGCGTCGAGCTTGGCGCGCAGGAGCTGGTTGGCCCCCACCCCGCCCGCGACGACGAGCCGGCGCAAGCCGGTCTGCTTCAACGCGCGGATGGCCTTGGCCGCCAGCACTTCCACGATAGCCGCCTGCGTGGCGGCGGCCAGATCGGCGCGGGTCTGCTCGTCCAGGCCGCCATCGCGTTCGGCCGCCTTGACGCGCGTCAGCACGGCCGTCTTCAGGCCGCTGAAGCTGAAATCCAGGTCTCCACTGTGCAACATGGGGCGCGGCAGATCGAAGCGCGAGGCATCGCCGCTGGCGGCCAGCCGGGACAGCGCCGGCCCGCCCGGATAGCCCAGGCCCATCAGCTTGGCGGACTTGTCGAAGGCTTCGCCCGCGGCGTCGTCCAGGGTCTCGCCCAGCAGTTCGTAGCGGCCCACGCCGTCCACGCGCATGAGTTGCGTGTGTCCGCCGGACACCAGCAAGGCGATGAAGGGAAACTCAGGGCGCGGATCGGCCAGCATCGGCGACAGCAGATGGCCTTCAAGGTGATGGATGCCGATGGCCGGCAGGCCGCGCGACCAGGCAAACGACTGCGCCACGCTCGCGCCCACGAGCAGCGCGCCGGCCAGGCCAGGCCCCGCCGTGTAGGCCACCGCGCCGATGTCGGACATCTGGATGCCCGCCTCTTGCAGCACCTGGCGAGTCAGCGGCACGACGCGGCGGATGTGGTCGCGCGAGGCGAGTTCCGGCACCACGCCCCCGTATTCCTGGTGCATGGCGATCTGGGTGTGCAACGCGTGCGCGAGCAGGCCGCGTTCCGTGCAGACGGCTGCGACGCCGGTTTCGTCGCAGGAGCTTTCAAAGCCGAGAATAATCATGGCGGCAGAGTTTACAACTGATGCGAAAATACGCCTGTTCATGAACGGGGCGCGGTGTCCGGCCACGCCCGACACAATCTTAAAATCCTGCAAAAACCGTGGGGACTCGAATGCTGGAGAAGCTTTTCAAGCTGCGTGAGCACGGCACGACCGCAAGAACGGAAATTGTCGCGGGCCTGACGACATTCCTGACGATGTCGTACATCATCTTCGTCAATCCGGACATCCTGTCCTCGACGGGGATGGACCGCGACGCGGTATTCGTCGCCACCTGCCTGGCCGCCGCGCTGGGCTCGCTGGTGATGGCGTTCATCGCGAACTGGCCGATCGGCATGGCGCCCGGCATGGGCCTGAACGCCTTTTTCGCCTTCACCGTGGTCAAGACCATGGGCTACACCTGGGAGCAGGCGCTGGGCGCCGTGTTCATTTCGGGCATCATCTTCCTGTTCCTGACCATATCCGGCATCCGGGTCTGGCTGGTCAAGGGGATTCCGCATTCCCTGCGCAGCGCCATCGCGGCCGGCATCGGGCTGTTCCTGGCCATTATCGCGCTATCCAGCGCCGGCATCGTGGTCGCGCATCCGGTCACGAAGGTCACGTTGGGCAACCTGACCTCGCATGGCCCGCTCTTCGCCATTTTGGGCTTCTTCGTGATTGCGTCGCTGGACGCGCTGCGGGTGCGCGGCGCCATCCTGATCGGCATCATCGTCGTCACGGTGCTGTCCATGGTGCTGGGCTACAACGAATTCAAGGGCATCTTTTCGGCGCCGCCCAGCCTGTCGCCCACGCTGTTCAAGCTGGACATCCTGGGCGCGCTGCACACGGGCTTCGTGCACGTGATCCTGGTTTTCGTCCTGGTCGAAGTGTTCGACGCCACCGGCACGCTGGTGGGCGTGGCCAAGCGCGCCGGGCTGGTTCCCGAGGATCGTCCCAACCGCCTGGGCCGCGCGCTCTTTGCCGACAGCACCGCCATCGTCGCGGGGTCCATGCTGGGCACCAGCAGCACCACGGCCTACGTCGAAAGCGCATCCGGCGTGCAGGCCGGCGGCCGCACGGGCATGACCGCGTTGGTCGTGGGCCTGCTGTTCCTGGCCGCCCTGTTCATTTCGCCGCTCGCGGGCGCCGTCCCGGCCTATGCCACCGCGCCCGCCCTGCTCTACGTCGCCGGGCTGATGATGCGCGAGCTCATCGACATCGACTGGAACGACGTCTGCGAAGCCACGCCGGCCGCGTTGACCGCGCTGGTCATGCCGTTCACGTACTCGATCGCCAACGGCATCGCGTTCGGCTTCATCAGCTACGTGGTGCTCAAGACCGCCACCGGCAAGATGCGCGACGTGCACCCGGCCACGTGGCTCGTGGCGGTGCTGTTCGTCATCCGCTACGCATTCTTCCCGGAATAGGCGGCGCGGCCGGCACGTCATCCGTCCAGGCCGCCGCGGGTCACGCCCGCGGCGGCTTTTTTCATTTTTAGGCGATCCCCATCGCCGGGATCGAAAAAATCAATCAACCCGGCCGACCGCATGGTTGCTGGCGGGTGAGACTGGAATCGCCGATACACTGCCTGGGTAGATCAGCATATGGAGTCCGTTTTGCGCCCTTCCCGTTTCATTCCCGCGCGGCACGCCTGTTCCCACGCCGCGGAGGCGCACGCATGAGCGCCCTGGCCAACATCCCCTTTTCCGTGCTGGACCTGGCCCCGATTGTGCAGGGGCGCGATGCCGCGGACGCCTTCCGCAATACGGTTGCGCTGGCGCAGCATGTCGAGCAGCTGGGCTACAACCGCTTCTGGCTGGCCGAACACCACAACATCAATGGCGTGGCCAGCAGCGCGACGGCCGTGCTGATCGGTCACGTGGCCGGCCACACCAAGACCCTGCGCGTCGGCTCGGGCGGCATCATGCTGCCCAACCACGCGCCGCTGATCATCGCCGAGCAATTCGGCACGCTGGAGACCCTGTACCCCGGGCGCATCGACCTGGGCCTGGGCCGCGCGCCCGGCAGCGATGGCGCGACGCAGCAGGCGCTGCGCCGCAGTCCGCGCAGCGGCCTGGAGTTTCCGGCGCTGGTCGAGGAACTGCGCGCCTTCCTGGCGCCTTCGCGCCCCGGCCAGCCGGTGCGCGCCATTCCCGGCGAAGGCCTGGACATTCCGATCTGGCTGCTGGGTTCCAGCGATTTCAGCGCGCGCATGGCGGCCGAACTGGGCCTGCCCTTTTCGTTCGCGGGCCATTTTTCTCCCGAGGGCATGGCCGCGATGCGCCTGTATCGCCACCTGTTCAAACCCTCCGAGACGCTGTCGCGCCCGTATTCGATGATCGGCGTGCCGGTGATCGCCGCGGAAACGGACGAGGCCGCCCGTTTCCAGTCCACCACGCAGCAATTGAAGTTCCTGTCGCTGGTGCGCGGCCACCGCCTGCAATTGCAGCCGCCCGTGGAAAGCATGGACGGCTTGTGGAACGAATGGGAGCGCGAAGCGGTCAATCAGAGACTGGGCGCCTCCATCGTGGGCGGGCCGGATACCGTCAAGCGCGAACTCGAAGCCCTGGTCGCGGAAACCCAGGCCGACGAGGTCATGATCGTGTCCGACTTCTATGACATCGCGGACCGCCTGCGCTCTTTCGAAATCGTCGCCTCCTTGAAGAACGGCGCCGGCGTCTCCACCAAAACCGCGGCCTGAGGGCCGCCGACTGCGCTTGCGTACAGCGCCAACCATTGCGACGCAGCCGTGACCGGCTCTACTATTGGTCATCGGGCCTTTGGCAACCATGCGTCGCCGCCGCACGCCGGGGCGTAATCCGGGGGTCTTCGCCACTGCTTTTGCTTTTCGCCGCCCGCGCGGCAAGGATTTCATATGAGTATTGTTGAACTCACCAAAGACAGCTTCCAGGAAGCCATCACGCCCGACGGCACCCTGATCGTCGACTTCTGGGCGCCCTGGTGCGGCCCGTGCCGCGGCTTCGCGCCGGTCTTCGAGCAGGCGGCCACCGAACATCCGGACGTCACGTTCGCCAAGGTGAATACCGATGTGGAGCAGGAACTGGCCGGCGCGCTGGGCATCCGCTCGATCCCCACGTTGATGGTATTCCGCGAAAAAGTCCTGCTGTTCTCGCAACCGGGCGCATTGTCCGGCGGCCAGCTCAATGAGCTGCTGGCCAAGATCAAGGAAGTGGACATGGAACAAGTCCACAAGGAAATCGCGGCGGCCCAGGACGGCCAGGACGCGTAAATGAGCAAGGGGCCCGGTTGGGCCCCTTCTTTTTGCACTGGCGCTGGACGACTCCCTGTTCGCCCCATGCGCCCTGCGTCAGGCTAGGAAATGACCTCCCACGCCGAACGGCCGCGCGTGATGTTCGCCACGGTGACTTCCAGTTCGGGCACGGCGGCGCGCGGCACCGCAAATAGCAGCGTCACGCCATCAGCGTCGTAGTCTTCCTGCCGGATGGCCGCGCCCGCCTGCGACAGGCGGGATTTCAGCAGCGCCATTTCCGCGAATCCGCACGCGCAGCGTACGGTTGCCAGGTCGACGATCTCGGTCCTGTCGGCCAGCCGCAGGCAATTGGCCGCGCAGCCGCCGTAGGCGCGCACCAGTCCGCCCGCACCCAGCTTGATCCCCCCGTACCAACGCACCACGAGCACCGCCACGCGATCCATGTCCTGGCCTTCGATGGCCTGCAGGATCGGCCTGCCTGCCGTGCCGCCGGGCTCGCCATCGTCGTTGAAGCGGTATTCCTGGCCGATGCGGTAGGCCCAGCAGTTGTGCGTGGCCTCGGGGTCGCTGTGTTCGGCAAAGAAACGCATGGCGTCTTCGATCGCCGCCACGGGCGCCGCGTAAGCGACGAAGCGGCTCTTCTTGATGTCTTCCTGGTACGTGCAGGGCGCGGTCAACGTGTACGTCATGCCCGGCATTGTAAGTGCGTGGACCGGCGGCGCTAGCCGTGGCAGTCGGGGACTTCCTGGTCCAGGTAGACGTCGAACGCGACGTCGCGCGCCCACTTCGACGCCATGGACTTCCAGGCGCCGGCGCGGTCCCACGCGCGCATTTCCTGGCCGAGCCAGGCACGGGAGGCGTCGTCGCGCGCCGGCAGCAACCAGACCCGCTCCTGGCGCGCGCCGTCGGGCGTGAGCGTGGACGAGAATTTCTTCCATTCGGGAAAGCGCATCAGCGGCTCCCACACCGCGTCGTCGACCAGGCCGATATCGCAGGCCCCTTCGCGCACCGCGACCAGCGCGTCGGACGGCACGCGGTAGGTCTTGACGACCGCGCCCCAGCCCTGCGCCAGGGCCTGCGCGTGGGCGGCGGCCTCGGCCATGCAGACCGTGCGCCCCTTCGCGTCGGCGGGTTTGCGCAAAGGCGTGTCGCTGCGGATCACCGCCTTGGGGCGTGCGGCGTAGCCGGTGGGCTGCGCCGCGACCGACGCGGGCTGGCCGTCCGCGCGCTCGGCCAATACCAGATCGACCTGGCCGGAAGCCAGCGCCGTGGCGGCCTGCCCCGCCGGCAAATGCACCAGGCGCACAGGCAGTTTCAGGCTGGCCGCCAGCTTGTCGGCGATGGCCGCGTCCAGGCCTTCCGGGGTGCGCACCTTGGCGCCGGCCGCGGGCGGCGGCGCCAGGTACGGCACGCCCACGATCAGTTCGCCGCGGGCGCGCGCCGCCGGGAAGGTCTCGGGCTGCGCCAGCGCGAGGCCCGCCAGCGCCAGGCTGGCGGCAAGGACGAATGGACGCAACCGCGACATCATGGCTTGCTCCGCGGCCTCAGACGTATTGATAGCGCAACAGGCGGTGCTTGAGGTTTTCAAGCACGAACTGGTCGATCAGCGCGGCCAGCACGGCGATGACCAGGATGTTGGTCATGACGCCCGTCATGTCGGCGATTTCGCCCGAATAGGCCAGCGAACGTCCCAGCCCCTTGCCGAAGCCGATCAGCATTTCCGCCGAGATCAGCGCACGCCACGCATTGCCGAAAGCAAGCTGCGCGCCGGTGATGAGTTCGGGCATGACGGCGGGCAGGTACACCCGCTTGACCAGACCCCAGCGCGTGGCGCCCATGACGCGCGCCGCCGACACGTGCACGCGCTGCACGGATTCGGTGGCGTTCATGACGCTGAGCGCGGCCGGAAAGAACGCGGACAGCGCCACGACCACGATGATGGGCGTGTTGCCGAAGCCCATCACGATCAGGAACAGCGGCACCCAGGCGATGGACGGGATCGATTGCAGGATGACGATGGCGCTGCGCAGGACTTCGCGAAAGAAGAACAGCACGGCGGCCACCAGCCCGAAGCCGACGCCGGCCGCGAGCGCCAGGCCGTAGCCCGCGCCCAGGCGTCCCAGCGTGCCCATGAGGCTCTGGTGGAACGACTGCTTGCCCAGGTCTTCGAACAGGCGCTCGACCACCGCGGGCACGCCCGGCATGAGAAAGTCGGGGAGCGCGAACGCGGCCAGTTGCCAGAGGGCCAGAATGAACAGGACGCCCAAAACGCCCGCAATGTGCTTGCGGGCGCCGGTCACACGAGTCGATGCGCTCAAAGCTTGCGAGCCTCTTGCCAGGACAGATCAACGATGCTGGAGACGTCGTACGGCTTGCCGTCACGCGTCTTGAGCGATCCCTGGGCCTGCAGGATGTCTGCGATCTCCTGCATGCGGGCCGTGTCCTTGTCCGTCAGCTTGGGCGTGAACACCTGGGTGCTGATGGCTTCGGCGATGACGGTTTCGCGGGGGAGTTCACCGCGCGACAGCGTCTTGAGCGTGGGCTCGGCGATGAAGTAGGAGGCGATGAGCTTGGAAGCCTGCGCGGGTTCCTTCTGCAGCAGCGTGATGGCCTGGTTCTGCGCGTCCAGCGCCTTCCAGACGTCGTCCTTGCGCTTGGCAAGGGTTTCGCCGGACGTGATGACGACCATGCACGGGAACGGCCAGGCCTGGCCGACTTCGTAGATCTGCTTGACCGGCGCGACCAGTTGCGCGATGCGGTCGTAGGGCTCGAACAGGAAGGCCGCGTCCACGCGCTTGCCCACCAGCGACTGCACGGCGACCGCCGGGCTCACGCCCATGACGTTGACGTCGTCGGCCGACAGGTTGCCCTCCTTGAGCACGACGCCCTTCAGGACCACGTCCGCGGTGCTGCCCTCGGCTTGCGAAGCCAGGGTCTTGCCCTTCAGGCCGGCGATGTCCTTGATGCCGGAATCGTCGCGCACGACCAGCGAGTGATAGCCCTGCTGCGCGCCGCCCACGACCTTCAGGTCCGCGCCCTTGGAGGCCCAGGCCACGGCGTTGGTGAACCCCAGCACGCCGATGTCGAGCTGGCCGCCGACGATGGCCTTGATCAGGTCCGTGCCCGACTTGAACTCGATCAGCTCGGAATCCAGGCCGGCCTTCTTGTAGTAGCCGCCCTCTTGCGCGACGATGGCTTGCGCATCGTCCATCACGCGCAGGTAGCCGACGCGGAATTTCTCAGCCGCCATCGCGGGGGCCGCCGCCAGCAGCGCCGCAGCCAGCGGCAGGGACAACCATTGCTTCAGTTTCATCAGGAGCTCCAGGGGATTCACGGTCCGGCGGCGCCGGGGCGCGGCCGAGGGGTATGTCAGAAAGGGGTCAGGCGGCCAGGGCCATGTTCGAGTGCGCGTCCGAGCCGTCGACTGCGATGCCCAACAGGCGCAGGATCTCGCGCTTTTCGGCGGCCAGGTCGGCCAGGTCGTGGGTCTTGGCGCGGTGGGCCAGGTTGAATTCGCGCAGCACGCGCGCCGGGCGCGGGCTGAAGACGACGATGCGGTCGGCCAGGAACAGGGCTTCGTCGACGTCGTGCGTGACCAGCAGCACGGTGGGCTTTTCCTGCGCGATGAGCTGGCGCAGCACGTCCTGCAGGCTCAGGCGGGTCAACGCGTCCAGCGCGCCGAAGGGTTCATCCATCAGCATGGTCTGGGGCTGCGCGATGAACGCGCGGGCCAGCGCCGCGCGCTGGCGCATGCCGCCGGACACCTGGTGCGGATAGTAGTGTTCAAAACCCGCCAGGCTGACCCGGGCAAGCCATTCGCGCGCGGCGACGCGGGCGCGCTTCTTGGGCGTGTTCTGGAATTCCAGGGCCAGCGCCACGTTGTCTTCGAGCGTCAGCCAGGGATAGAGGGCGTGCTCCTGGAACACCAGCGTGCGGCTGGGATGCGGACCGGCGACCGGCTTGCCGTCCGCCAGCACGCGGCCTTGCGTGGGCATTTCGAGCCCCGCGGCCAGGTGCAGCAAGGTGGATTTTCCGCAGCCGGACGGCCCGACCAGCGCAACCAGTTCGCCGGTCTTGAATTCGCTGGTGAAGCCATCCACGACGGGCAGGTCGCCGAAGTGCTTGTGGACGTGATCGAAGGTCAGATTCATGGAAACGGATCGTGGGCGCGCGTGAAAAACGAGCCTCAAATCTAACAATTCGTTATATGAATCCAAACGATTGATATCGAATGTCTTTACTGCTTCCAGTAATAACGCATCAGATCGGCGCCGACGGCGCCTGCTGCCGGCTGGCGGCGCGCTGCAACCCGAAGGCGATCGCCAGGCCCACCAGCACGGACAGCGAGGCCGCCAGGAAGATCGCCGGATAGCCGAAGCCGCTGGAGATATAGCCGGCGACCGGTCCGGTCACGCCCAGCGCGAGGTCCAGGAAGGCCGAGTAGGCGCCCAGCGCCGCGCCCCGGCTGCCGGCCGGCACGCGCGCCACCGCCTCGACGCCGATGGCCGGGAACACCAGCGCGAAGCCGCAGCCGGTCAGCGCGGCGCCCATCAGGGCCAGGCCGGGATTGGGCGCGAGCCACAGGAGCAACAGCCCCGCCGCTTCGACCAGGAAGGACACCTGCGCGACCCGGAAGCCGCCAAAGCGGGTGATGGTGCCGGCAAACAGCAGGCGCACGCCGATGAACGCGCCGCCGAAGGCGCTGAGCGCATGGGCCGCGCCTTCCCACGAGCGGCTGGCGTAGTACAGCGCCACGAAGGCCGCCAGCGTGCCAAAGCCTACCGACCCCAGGCCCAGCGCCATGCCGTGCGGAAAGACGCGCAGCACCACGCTCTTGAACGCCATGCGGTGCCCGCCGACGATGGCGACCGCGGCCCGGGCCATGGCCAGCCCCAGGCCGGCCAGCCCCAACAGCAGCACCGCCCCGCCCAGCGCGCCCATGCTCCAGTGCTTTTCAAGCTGCACGCCCAGCGGCGCGCCCAGCGCCAGCGCGCCGTAGGTGGCGATGCCGTTCCAGGAAATCACGCGGGCCGTGTGCAGCGGCCCTACCCGCGAGATCGCCCAGGTCGCCGCCCCGGTGCCCACCCAGCTTTCACCAAAGCCCAGCGCCAGGCGGCTGAGGATGATCGCCGTCAGGCTCAGCCAGTCGGTCCGTTCGAAGGCATACGCCAGCAGCAGGAAGATCCCGCTGACCGCGCATGCCGCCATGCCGATGACGACGGTCTGCTTCGGCCCGACCGTGTCGGCCATGCGCCCGGCATGCGAGCGGCTGAGCAGCGTGGCCAGGTATTGGACGCTGATCGCCAGGCCGGCCAGCACGGAGCCATAGCCCAGGTTGCCGTGCACGTAGCCCGGCAGCACGGCGAGCGGCAGGCCGATCGCCAGATAGCAGATGAAAGTGAAGAATGCGATGGCGACGATGCGGGCCGTCAGCGTGAACGTGCCGATCTGCGCGCCATCGGGCGCGGCATGCTGGGTGGAGGACATTGGGAAAACAGGAGAAGGCCTGGCCGGACACCGGCCAGGAACGGGCCGGATGATAGCGCGCGCGGGTTGCGCCGGGCTGAACAGAAACAAAAAGCGGCGCACCCGACCGAGTGCGCCGCTTCATGGAAGGCCGTGCGGGATCAGGCCTCGATGCCGCGCGAGGACAGGTAGTCTTCGTAGCCGCCGCGATAGTCGACGATCTCGCCGGAAGGCAGGATTTCGATCACGCGCGTGGCCAGGCCGGACACGAACTCGCGGTCATGGGAGACGAACACCAGGGTGCCTTCGTACTTTTCCAGCGCGAATTGCAGCGACTCGATCGATTCCATGTCCAGGTGGTTGGTGGGCTCGTCGAGCAGCATGACGTTGTGCCGGCCCAGCATCAGGCGGCCGAAGGTCATGCGGTTCTTTTCGCCCCCGGACAGCACCTTGGGCGCCTTGGGCAGGTCGTCCGCCGAGAACAGCAGGCGGCCCAGCACCGAACGGATCGACTGGTCGTCGTCGCCCGGCTGGCGATGGTTGCCCATCCAGTCCAACAGGTTGATGTCGGTCTGCAGGAAGTGATCGGACACGTCCTGGGCCATGTAGCCCAGGTCGGCGTTGTCGGACCACTTCACCGTGCCCGAATCGGGTTGCAGGTCCAGGGCCAGCAGGCGCAGCAGCGTCGTCTTGCCGACGCCGTTGGCGCCGATGATCGCGATCTTCTCGCCGGCGTCGACCATGGCCGAGAACTTCGTGATGACCGGCGCGTCGTAGGCCTTGGTCAGGTTCTCGACGGTGACGGCCAGGCGGTGCATGACCTTGTTCTGCTCGAAGCGGATGTACGGGTTCTGGCGCGACGAGGGCTTGACCACGACCTGGTCGGCCTTGATGCGGTCGATCTGCTTCAGGCGCGAGGTGGCCTGGCGCGACTTGGACTTGTTGGCCGCGAAGCGGCGCACGAAGTCCTGCAGTTCGGCCACGCGTTCCTTGGCCTTGGCGTTGTTGGCCACCAGGCGTTCGCGGGCCTGGGTAGAGGCCAGCATGTAGTCGTCGTAGTTGCCGGCGTAGATGCGTATCTCGCCGTAGTCCACGTCGGCCATGTGCGTGCACACCTGGTTCAGGAAGTGGCGGTCGTGGCTGATGATGATCATCGTGCTCTGGTAGCCGTTGAGCACGTTTTCCAGCCAGCGGATGGTGTTGATGTCCAGGTTGTTGGTGGGCTCGTCCAGCAGCAGCACGTCGGGATTCGAGAACAGCGCCTGCGCCAGCAGCACGCGCAGCTTCCAGCCCGGCGCCACTTCGCGCATGGGCAGGTTGTGCAGGTCCACGGCGATTTCCAGGCCCAGCAGCAGCTCGCCCGCGCGGGCTTCGGCGGTGTAGCCGTCGTATTCCGCGAACTTGGCCTCCAGGTCGGCCGCGCGCATGTAGTCGTCTTCGGTCGCTTCCGGGTTGGCGTAGATGGCGTCGCGCTCGGACATGGCGGCCCACATCTCGGTGTGGCCCATCATCACGACATCCAGCACACGCACGTCTTCAAACGCGAACTGGTCCTGGCGCAGCTTGCCAAGGCGCACCCCGGGCTCGAGCGAAACGTTGCCGGCGGAGGGTTCGAGGTCGCCGCCGATGATCTTCATGAACGTGGACTTGCCCGACCCATTGGCCCCGATCAGCCCGTAACGGTTGCCTTCCCCGAACTTGACGCTGACGTTCTCGAAAAGGGGTTTGGGACCGAACTGGATGGTGAGATTGGCGGTGGATATCACGGTGTATTTGCGTTTGAAGGCGCCCGAAGGCGCATGCGGGGAAACCGGCTAGTGTAGCAAAGGGGCTGCGGCCCCAATTGGAGCCGCCCCGGCGCCCGCGCCGCCCGGATCAGTGGTGATGCTCGTCCAGCACCAGGTGGGCAAGGCCTTTCTCGGTGGCTATGCCGACCTTCTGGCCGATCGGCAAGGTGGCCTTGGTGGCGACGTGGCCGTAAGGCAGGCCGGTGACGACCGGGACCTTGACCGTCTTGCGCAGCCAGGCCACGACCTCGTGCATGTCGTAACCCTTGTCGTGCGGCGCGAGCCGGTAGTCGGTGAACCGGCCCAGCACGATCGCCTTCTGCCTGGCGAGGATACCGGCCTGCCACAACTGGATCAACATGCGCTCGACACGGTACGGATGCTCGGCCACGTCTTCCAGGAAGAGGATGCCGCCGCGGATCTTGGGCATGTAGGGCGTGCCCAGCAGCGAGGCCACCATGGCGAGGTTGCCGCCCCACAGGACGCCGCGGGCGTCGACCGGATCGGCGTCCAGCGTCTCGAAGCTGAGGATCTCCAGTTCGCCGCGCATCAGCTCGCCGAACAGCGCTTCGGTCAGGTCGTCGACCTTCTTGCCGCCGAAATCCTGGACGGCCGTGGCGCCCGAATAGCTGACCGCGCCGGTCTGCGCCAGCAGGGCCAGGTTGAACGCGGTGAAATCGCTCATGCCGACAAAGCGCTTGCCGCTGTCGGCCATGGCCTTCCAGTCGATGGCGTGCAGCAAGCGGCCCATGCCGTAGCCGCCGCGCGTCACCATGACGATGGGCAGTTTCTGCTTGGCGGCGCGCGTCAGGCTGGCAAGGCGCTGCGCGTCGGTGCCGGCGAATCGCTGATGTTCGGCCAGCGCGGTGCGGTCCAGGGCGGTCTTGAAGCCCTGCCCCTCCAGCCGCTGGCGCGCCAGCGCCACGGTGGCCGGGTCGCGCACGGCGGAGGATGGAGAAATCAGGTAGATGCCGCGGGCGTCCGGCAGGGGGCCGTGGGCATGGCCGTGATCGTGATCGTGGCCGCAGTCGTCGCCGCAGTCCGGGCCGTGATCGTGCGGGTGATCGTGGGCCGGGACGGCGGCGGCCTGGGCGCGGCGCGCCTTGGCGGCGGGCTTGGCGGCAGGCTTGGCGGCTTTGGGGGTGCTCATGCGATGGATTCCTTGGCGCGGCGTTCCCGGAAGAACCGGCGCAGCAGGTCGCCGCAAGGTTCCGCCAGCACGCCGCCGGTGACTGAAGTGTGATGATTGAGCTTGGGCACGGACCCGACGTCCAGCACGCTGCCGCAGGCCCCGGTCTTGGGATCGTAGGCGCCGAACACCACGCGGGCCAGGCGCGCGTGCAGCATGGCGCCGATGCACATGACGCAGGGCTCCAGCGTCACATAGACCGTGATGCCGGGCAGCCGGTAGTTTTCGAGCTGGCGCGCGGCGCCGCGCAAGGCGACGATCTCCGCGTGCGCGGTCGGGTCGTGGTCGATGATGGTGCGATTGAAGCCCCGGCCCAGGATGTCGCCCTGGGCGGACACGACCAGCGCGCCCACCGGCACCTCGCCGATGTCATAGGCGGCCTGGGCCTGTTCCAGGGCCAAACTCATGAATCGCGCGTCCTGTTCGGTCCAGGGCGGGACGGCCGCCACGGCGACCGGATCAACCACGGTACACCCGCGATTTCAGGGCGGTGCGGCCAGCCAGGCTGGTGACGGCCTCTTCCAGCCATTGATAGAGTTCGGCCTGCTCGTCATAGCGGGCCTGGTTCAGGTTGGACACGCGGCCTTCTTCGATGAAGCCCCAGGCCCGGCTGCGCTTGTCGCGGTGCTTGGGATCCCAGACGCCGAAGGCAAAGCCGCCGGCGCGGCGGATCAGCGAAAAGCAGGGAATGTCGGTGTAGCCGTCGCCCACGAAGACCATCTGGTCGAACGGCACGCGCAACCGGTCCTCGGGCACCTTGCGGTTGACCTCGAACGGCTTGTTGCGGAATTCGCGGCCGATGATGCCCTTCTGGATATGGAAGAGATACCGGGTCTTGTCGGTGAAGCTGACGATGCGGCGCGGGAACGCGATGCCGCCGTCGTCGCCATAGACGAACTCCGACGCCCAGATCTCGGTGAATTCGTGCGCGATCGGGGTGGCGCGGACCACATCGCCGATGCCGCTGGAAATCAGGTAGAACTCCAGTTGCACCTGCGGATGCTCGGCGCGCACGGCGGCGCGCAGGCGCTGGAACAGCGTGGACACGCCGTCGTGCAGGTCCAGCCGCGCGCCCCAGTCCTTCAGGCGCTGCTGCGTGATGAGGCCATGCAGCCCCGACTGCGACAACTGGATCATCTTATAGAGGTAGGCGGGAACGGGGTCCCAGTCCTGCTGGAACAGCAGCGGGTCGACCTCTTCCTTCCAGAAGGCGGCCGTGTCCACCCCGATGCTGTCCAGGAAACCGGACGTGCTGTCCGAAGCCAGGGTGTCGTCGAAATCGAAAATCAGGGCGATGACGTCGGACATGAATATGCGTGAAATAAGGCGACAGCCGCCATTTTGCCTGAATGCGGCAGCGGCTGCGCCCTCACGCACTGCCCTACTGGCGGATGGGCGAGCTCATCGTGCCCGTGCCCGTGCCCGGCGCAGGCGCCATGCCCGGTGCGGGCGCCATGCCCGGCGTGGTGCCGGCCGGCGCCATGGTGTCGGCGGGCACCTGGATCACGGTTTCGCGCAGCACGCCGCCGCCCTGCACGCTGCCTCGCACGTTGGTGGGCGAAGTCATCTGCGTGATGCAATTTTGGCGCTGCGCTTCCGGCAGGCGATTGCAGCGGGCCAGCATATTCTGCTGGAGTTGGTCAGGACTGCCTTCCTGCAGATTCTGGCGGCTACGCTCCTGGCGCGCGGCGCCGGCCTCGCGCAGGCACGCATCCAGCGATTGCCCGGTAGTGCCGCTCTTGCAGGCCGCAACGTCCTGCTGGTAGCGGGATTGCGACGAGCCGTTGGTGTCGGCGGCGCTGGCGGCGCCGGACGCCAGCATCAGGCCGGCCGTGCAGAGAATCGCAGCAAGACGCTTCGAGGGCATGGAAACAGGTTTCATGGTCAGCTCCTTTAGAAGAGATTGAACCCGGGCGGCGCGTCGTTGCGTTGCGCTGCCCACTGACCTCACTATCCCATGACGGCGCGATGGGGGACATGTCCAGCGACGTGAATTCGTAAGGTTACGTTTCAGCGCTAAAAATGGGGACGCAAAAGATCAGCGGGCGTCCTTGTCCGCCTCGGCCTTGGTCAAGCGGCTGCGATAGGTGGCGGCGCGCATCAGCAGCATGGCCGTGACCGGGGACGACACAATCAGCAGCAGCGTGATGATGACCTCATGAAACACCGGCCGCGCGGACATCGCCGAAAACACCAGGATGGAGGCCGCCAGCACGCAGGCGCAACCCAGGGTGTTGCCCAGCGTGGGCGCGTGGATGCGCGACTGGAAATCGCGGAAGCGCAGGAGACCGGCCGAGCCGGTCACGGCAAGCAGGCCGCCCAGCACCAGCAGGATGCTGGCGGGAATGGAGGCCCACAGCGGGAGGTCGACGTCCATCATGGCTCGATGACCTCGCCGCGCAGCAGGAAACGCGCCATCGCGGTGGATCCCACGAAGCCAAAGAGCGCGATCAAGAGCGCGATGTCGAAATAGACGGACGTGCCGGAACGGATGCCGAACACCAGCATCGTCAGCATGCCGTTGATATACAGCGTGTCCAGGGCCAGGACGCGGTCCTGGGCGGTGGGACCGCGCAGCAAACGGATGGTGGCAAGCACCATGCCCAGCGCAAAACACAGCAAGGCAAAGGATGCCGCCCAATACAGTACGGAATTCATTCAAACATCTCCATCAACGGGCGCTCGTAGCGCTGTTGCACCAGCTCGAACCAGTGGTCTTCGTTCTGCAGGTCCAGCACATGCAGCTTCAGGCTGTGGTCCTCGGTCAGGTCCACCCAGACGGTGCCGGGCGTGTACGTGACGATGCAGGCCAGCAGCGCCAGGCCATGCGGATCGCGCATGGTCAGGGGGATCTTGATGAACCCGGGCGAAAACTCATTGGGGCGCGGATTGAGGATCAGCTTTGCCACCGCGATGTTGGACCGGATGATGTCCAGCGTCACGCGCAGCATGAGCGGAACCGCCTTCCACAGCCGGCGCGGCCGCGCGTGCAAGGGGCGCAGGCGCGCGGCGGCCCACGTGAACCACAGCGCCAGCGCGAGGCCCAGCGCGATCTGTCCGGGCGAAACGCTTTCGTTCAGAACCAGCCACAGGACGAACAGGAGCGTGGGCAGGATCAGGAAGTAAAGTCGGCGCATCAGCTTCCTCCCATGGCGCCGCGCACGGTCTGCGCGGACATGACGGCGTCGATATAGGATGCGGGCTGGTCCAGCGACCGGGCCGCATCGTCCAGGTAGGCCGATACCGGTCCGGCGCCCGCGGCCAGGCCCACGCACAGCAGCACCAGCACCGCCACCGGGCCGGCCTCGATGAGGCGCAGGCGCGGCGTGCTGCGGTCGTCGCTGGCCCAGAACACGCGGATGCCGGTGCGGCCCAGCCCGATCAGGCCCGCCAGTCCCGACACCAGCACCGCCGCCACGAGCAGCCAGGCGTCCCGCGGCGGCGCCGACTCGGTCGCGGCGGAGACGGCCGCCGACAGCAGCGAGAACTTCGCCACGAAGCCCGACAGCGGCGGCAGCCCGGTCACGAGCAAGGCGCAGGAGATGAAGGCCAGGCCCAGGAAGGCCATGGCAGCGGGAATCGCCACGCCCACCACGTCGTCGGACCGGTTCACCGAGGCGGGGTCGTCCAGGTCGAAGGCATCCAGGGTGACCGCCAGCACGTTGGCGCCGAAGCTGCGCGTGCGTTCGATCAGTTCGGCCAGCAGGAAGAACGCGCCCGTCGTCAGCACCGAGCTGATCAGATAGAACAGCGCGGGCCCCGTCAGCGTGACGCCCGGCATGCCCAGCGCGGTCAGCAGCGTGCCGGCCGACACGATCACGCAGTAGCCGACCATTTTTTCCAGTTGCTGGGTCGCCAGAAGGCCCACCGCGCCGAACAGCAGCGTGGCCATCCCCGCGGCGAACATCCAGTCCAGGCTGAAGGCCGCGGGCGCGCCCGTGGGCAGCAGCAGCGACCCGATGCGCAGCAGCGCGTAGATGCCGACCTTGGTCATGATCGAAAACATGGCGGCGATCGGCGCGCCCGCCGAGCCATATCCCTTGACCAGCCAGAAGTTCAGCGGCCAGGCCCCCGCCTTGACCAGGAAGGCCACGCCCAGGATGGCGGCGCCCGCTTCGAACAGCATGCGGTCCACGCCCGCCAGGTTGCCGGCGCGCAGCGCCAGGTCGGCCATGTTGAGCGTGCCCGTCACGCCGTAGATCAGCGCGATGCTGATGAGCAGCAGGAACGAGGCCACCAGGTTCACGGCGATGTACTGCAGGCCCGCGCTGACGCGCGCCACGCCGGACCCGTGCAGCAAGAGGCCGTACGAGGCCGCGAGCAGCACTTCGAAGAACACGAACAGGTTGAACAGATCGCCCGTCAGGAAGGCGCCGTTCAGGCCCATCAGCAGAAACTGGAACAGCGAATGGAAATGCACGCCGGCGCGGTCCCAGCGGGCCAACGCGTAGATCAGCGTGGCCAGTCCCAGCACGGCGGTCAGCGTCAGCATGACCGCCGCCAGCCGGTCCACCACCAGCACGATGCCGAACGGCGCGGGCCAGTCGCCCACCAGGTAGGCCCCTACCCCGTTTGGCCAGACGTCCGGCACGCCGCCGCCGGCCACGAACAGCAAGGCGATCGCGGCGGCCAGTTGGGCCAGGGTCGACACCAGCGCGATGCCGCCGCGCGCATAGCGGCTGGTGTCCGCAAGCAGCAGCATGGCCGCGCCCGCGACCAGCGGGATGATGATGGGCAGGACAGGAAGATGTTGAAGCCAGAAACTCAAGATTGGGACTCCCGTCCGTCGACGTGGTCGGTGCCCGTGAGGCCACGCGAGGCCAGCAGCACCACCAGGAACAGCGCGGTGGTGGCAAAGCCGATGACGATGGCGGTCAGCACCAGCGCCTGCGGCAGCGGATCGGCATACCAGGAAGGATCATGCGCCGAGGCAGGGTCCACCACCGGCGGACGGCCGGAGGTCAACCGGCCCATGCCGAAGATGAACAGGTTCACCGCATAAGAGACCAGCGACAGGCCCATGATGAACTGGAACGTCCGGGGCCGCAGCAGCAGCCAGACGCCCGAGCCCGCCAGCACGCCGATCGCGGCAGCGTATATCAATTCCATCAGGCTTCTCCTGTTTGAGCGGCGGCCGCCTGGAGTTCGGCGGCGGCCTTGCGTTGCGCGCGCAGCGATTGGTGGGCCAGCGCCACCAGCACCAGCACGGTGGATCCCACGACCAGCATGTACACGCCCAGGTCAAAGAGCAGCACGCTGGACACATGCACGTGGCCGATCAAGGGCAGCGCGACATCCCAGGCGAGCGCGGAAAGGAACGGTTTGTAGGCCAGCCACGCGCTCACCGCCGCGATGCCCGCGCACAGCAGCCCGATGCCGATCCAGTTCTGGGGGTTCAGCCGGCTGCGCGATTCGACCCAGTACACGCCGCCCACCATGTACTGCAGGATCACGGACGTGGCGAAGATCAGGCCGCCCACGAAGCCGCCACCCGGCTGGTTGTGGCCGCGCAGGAGAAAGTACACGGAGATCAGTGCGGCGATCGGCAGCAGCAGGCGCACCAGCACCGCCGGCACCATCATCGACCCGGGCGGCACCAGCGACTTGATGTCGGGCGCGTCCGGGATGCCGCCGTCCTGCTCTTTCTGCTGGCGCGGCAGGTCGGCGCTTTCGGCCGCCGGACGGAAGCGCCGCAGCAGCGCGTAGACCGTGAGCGCCACGATGCCCAGCACCGTGATTTCGCCAAAGGTATCGAAGCCACGGAAGTCCACCAGGATCACGTTGACCACGTTGGTGCCGCCGCCGTCGGGCAGCGCCCGGTCGACAAAATAAGAGGAAATGGGATTGGTCTGGGGCCGCGCCAGCACCGCGTAGGCCAGCGCCGCCATGCCGCTGCCGGCCGCCACGGCCAGCGCCAGGTCGCGCAGGCGGCGGCCCCGGGCCAGCAAGGTAGCCTTGAGGCTTTCCTCGTCGTCCTGCTCGATGCGGCGCGGCAGCCAGCGCAGGCCCAGGAGCAGCAGCACCAGTGTGACGACCTCGACCGACAACTGCGTCAAGGCCAGGTCGGGCGCGGAAAACCAGACGAACGTCAGGCAGGTGATCAGGCCCGCCCCGCCCGCCAGCGCCAACGACGCCAGGCGGTGGTACTTGGCCTGGAACGCCGCGGCCAGCGCGCAGGTGCCGCCGACCAGCCACAGCAGCGCGAATACCGGGTCGACCGGCGTCAGGCGCATCGCGCCGTCCAGCCAGCCCCCTGCCCGCAGCGGCAGCCACGCCACGAACAGCGTGCCCACGACGATCAGCACCATCTGCACCTGCAGGCGCGTGGACGACCCCCAGCGCAGCAGCCACGAGGCCGCGACGCTGGAGCCCTCCAGCAGCGCCTCGAACGTGCGGCGGCCATCGAGGCGGTAGATGAACGGCACGCGCCCGGGATTGGCGCGCTGATGGGCGCGCAGGGCCAGGTACAGGAGCACCCCCGCCGTCGTGGCGACCAGGCTCATGGCCAGCGGCAGGTTGAAGCCATGCCAGACGGCCAGGCTGTATTCGGGCATGTTTTCGCCCAGGATGCTCTGCGCCGCGGTGGCCAGGAAAGGCCCGACGGTCAGGCTGGGCACGATGCCCACCAGCAGGCACATGAACACCAGCAGCGCGCTGGGCAGGAGCATCCAGCGCGGCGGCTCATGCGGCGCGCGCGGCAAGTCGGTGGCGGGCGGGCCGAAGAACACCTGCAGGATGAAGCGCAGCGAGTAGGCGACGCTGAAAGCGCCCGCGATCGTGGCGAGCAGCGGCAGGCCGAGCTGCACGTACCGGTCGCCGCTGACGAAGGTGGTCTCGGCGAAGAACATTTCCTTGGACAGGAAGCCGTTCAGGAGCGGCACGCCCGCCATCGAGGCCGCGGCCACCATCGCCAGCGTGGCCGTGATGGGCATGGCCTTGTAAAGGCCGGACAGCCGGGTCAGGTCGCGCGTGCCGGTTTCGTGGTCGACCACGCCGGCCGCCATGAAGAGCGAGGCCTTGAACGTGGCATGGTTCATCATGTGGAAGATGGCGGCCACCAGCGCCAGGGTGCTGTTCAGCCCCAGCAGCAGCGTGATGAGGCCCAGGTGGCTGATCGTGGAGTAGGCCAGGACGCCTTTCATGTCCTGCTGGAAGATCGCGGCGTAGGCGCCCAGCACCAGCGTGACCAGACCGAGGCCGCCGATGATCCAGAACCATTCGTCGGTGCCCGACAGGACCGGCCAGAAGCGCGCCAGCAGGAAGACGCCTGCCTTCACCATGGTGGCCGAGTGCAGATAGGCCGACACCGGCGTCGGGGCGGCCATGGCGTTGGGAAGCCAGAAATGGAACGGGAACTGGGCGCTCTTGGTCAGCGCGCCCAGCGCCACCAGGATCAGCACGGCCGGATACCAGGGATCGGCCCGGACCAGATCGCCCGCCGCCAGCACGCGGTCCATGTCGTAGCTGCCCACGATATGGCCCAGGATGAGCACCCCGGCCAGCAGGCACAGCCCGCCCGCCCCGGTGACGGTCAGCGCCATGCGCGCGCCGCGGCGCGCGTCCAGGCGATGGTGCCAATAGGCGATCAGCATGAACGACGCCAGGCTGGTCATTTCCCAGAACAGCACGAGCTGGATCAGGTTGCCCGACAGCACCACGCCCAGCATGGCGGCCATGAAGGCCTGGAAGAACGAGAAAAAGCGCGGCACCGGGTCTTCCGGCGACATGTAATAACGCGCATACAGCACGACCAGCGCGCCCATGCCCGACACGATCAGCGCGAACAGCCATGCATAGCCATCCATGCGCAGCGTGAACTGGAGCCCCAGCGCGGGGGCCCAGGGCATGTCCGCCCGGATCACTCCGCCGTCGGCGACGTCGGGATACAGCGTAGCGACCAGAACCATGCAGGCAAGGGCGATGAGTCCAGCCAACCACGCCTCGGCGTTGCGGGCGTTGGACGGCAGCAGCGCGGCGCACAGGCTGCCGATGAAAGGCAGAGCGAGGATCAGGATCAGCGACATGGCGTTCCGAGAATGTCCGGGCCCCCTCCCGCCAGCACGAGGCAGCAAGAGACGAAACAGACCGGGGATTGAAAGACGGACGGAACCCTGGCCCGGTGCGTCGCTGCACTACACGTTGCCCCGCGGGGACATCAACCAACGCCATTGAACGGCGCAGACAGAAACAAACGCAATAGCTTTCTTGCAAGACCGGGCAAGAATCTCATCCGAAAAATATCAGATTCTTGTAAGTTATGCAGAGATTTATGCATTTACCCGGCTAATGACAGCACGATGACTGCGCAATCAATGCGCAACGCAAGCCGCTCAAATTGTGTCCTGGCGGATTTCACCCGGTGCAACGGGGGCCGAACCGACCGTCAGACAGTCTTTTTCCTGCAAATGCCGGCATTTCCGCCGAATTCGCCGATCCGCGATCACATTTGAGATTCGTCATGGCAGGGACAATCCCGAGTTGACCCTGGGGGCATACCTGTGTGGAATTGCGCCCACGAGGCGTAGTCTTGCCGCACCCCGGCAAGGCGCGCCTCACCGAAGCCGGCCCAAGAAGCCGGCCGGCTCGGAACAACAATATGGAGAAGACTCTTGAACGTGTTGTCACATGCCAAGGCCGTCCTGGCCGCCGCCGTCGCCGGCCTCTGCTTGACCTCCGCCGCCCAGGCCGCCGACCCCTACCCCAACAAGCCGATCCGGCTGATCGTCCCCTTCGCCGCGGGCGGCACGACCGACATCGTCGCCCGTATCGTGGCCGAAGGGCTGGGCCGTGAACTCGGCCAGCCCGTCGTCGTGGAAAACCGCGGCGGCGGCGGCGGTTCCATCGGCGCCGACGCCGTGGTGCGCGCCGAGCCCGACGGTTACACGCTGGGCGTCGCCACGGTCAGCACCATGGCGACCAATCCGGCCACCAACCCCAAGAACCCGTACAACCCGCTCAAGGACTTTGCGCCCATCACCAACCTGGTGAACGTGCCCAACGTCATGACGGTGAACCCGAGCGTGCCCGCCAAGACGCTGGCCGAGTTCATCGCCCTGCTCAAGGCCAATCCGGGCAAGTACAGCTACGCCTCGTCGGGCGCGGGCGGCATCAGCCACCTGGACGGTGAACTGTTCAAGTCCCTGACCAAGACCGACATGGTGCACGTGCCGTACCGCGGATCGGGCCCGGCGCTGAACGACGTGATCGCCGGCCAGGTGAACGCGCAGTTCGACAACCTGCCCTCGTCCATCCCGCACATCCAGGCCGGCAAGCTGCGCGCCCTGGCCGTGGCCGCCCCCAAGCGCCTGCCCGCCCTGCCGGACGTGCCGACCTTCGCCGAAGGCGGTCTGCCCGACATGGACAACATGGCGTGGTATGGCCTGGTGGCTCCCGCCGGCACGCCGCAGGCCGTGATCGACCGCGTCCACGCCGCGGCGGTCAAGGCCCTGAAGGATCCGAAGATCGCCCAGCGCCTGGCGGACGGCGGTTCGCTGGTGGACGGCAACACGCCCGCCCAGTATGCCGCGCAGATCAAGCATGAACTCGAACTGCGCCAGCGCATCGCCAAGGACCGCAACATCGTCCTGACGAACTGACCGACGCTGGCGAAGGGGCGCTTGCCGCGTGCAAGCGCCCTTTTTGCGCCGCCGCGCCGTGTTGCCGGCTTGACTGCAAATGCCCGGGTGGTAGCATCTGCCCCCGTGCGATCCGACATTTCCCCCCTTCCCTGCGTCACCTGCGCCCTCTGCGCCCTGCGCTCAACGATGTTGAGCTCGCAGGAGGTCGCCGCGCGTTCCGCTTACGCGCGGTCCAAGCCCGGCTAATCGCCCGCCCTTCCCCTTTCTGACTCACTGCTCCGGCCCGTTGCCGGCTGCCTGCGCACATCCACGCGCCTTGCAGCCCGCACCCGGCCGGCGGGCGCACTGCCGCGTGGCGGGCGCCCGCATTCCCCTTCGCCTGCGCCTGCCCACGACGGCTCGCGGGCGGCCACGCACCGTTTTCGTTCAAGCGCCATGCAACTCACCAAGAAATTCGTCAAAGCCAAGAACCCCTGCGCGGGCGGCTACAAATGGTTTATCCGCGACCACAACGGCCAGGGGGACTACCAGGCCGTGCTCGATGCCCTGGTCGCCGATGGCCGCGTCGGCGACGCCTGCTGGCTGCTGGACCAGTTCGGCCCCACCGATGCGGTGCTGCGGCTGGACAGCCTGGATGCCAACGCCATCGTGTTCGCCGGCACGCTGGAAGTGCGCATGGGCATCAGCGTGGACACGGTGGTGCGCGCGGGCCGCAGCATCGTCACGGGCGGCGGAATCCGAGCGGGCGAATCGATCGTCGCCGGCGAGAACATCACGGCCGGCGGCAACATCGCCAGCGGCGGCAACCTGCGCGCGGGCGGCGACGTGGCCGCCGACTGGGGCATCGAAACCGCCACGCGCCTGGACTGCGGCGGCAACGTGCGCGCCAAATGGGACATCTGCGCCGGACAGGACCTGGCCGTGACGGGCCACCTGCACGCGGGCCAGGACATCGCCACGCAAGGCGCCATCAAGTGCGGGCAAGGCATCAAGGCCGGCGGCGCGGTGCGCGCCGAGAAGGAAATCCATGCCGCCTGCGGCATCCAGGCGGGCGGGGCAATCGAGTGCGGCGACCATCTCGCCTGCGGCTGGGGCCTGATCGCGGGCGAGGACATCCGTGCCGAGGGCGCCATCCGGGCAGGCGAAGGCGTGCAGGCCGCCGGGGTCATCCAGGCCGGCTCGGGCCATGGCGTGTACGCCGGCCTGAGCGTTCGGCTGGACGCCTGGGACGTGTGCGCGCGCGTGGTCGCGCAAACGCGGCCGTCTCAGCTCGTGAGCGGGCACTGGGCGGGGCCCGACGACACGGGCCGCGCTGGCAGCGCGCCGGACGGCCAGCCCTGGAGCGGTTGGCTGGACGTGGGCGCGGGGCGCAGCGCCGGGCCCGCGCGCTAGCCGATCCTGCGCTGCTCCACGCCCATGTCGCGCCACGCCTCGCCGTGGCAGGTGAACATGAGGATCTGGTGCCGCGTTGCGGCGTCGAACAGCGCGCGCTTCATGAAGTCGCGCCGCGCGTCGTCGGTGTGCACCAGCGCGTCGTCCAGCAGCAGCAAGGTGGGCCGGCCCGCCTCGCGCAGCAGGTCCGCATAGGCAAAGCGCGCCAGGATGCCCAGTTGTTCGCGCGTGCCGAAGCTCAGCGCGTCGAGCAGGTCTTCGCCGTTGCCACGGCGCAGCGCCGTGGGCAGGAGCGCGTCGTCCAGGCGCAGCGCCGCGTCCGGAAACAATAGCGCCAGGTAGTGATTCAGCCTGCGGGCCAGCGGCGCCTGCAGGCGCTGCGTGGCCGCGGCGCGTTTGTCGGCCAGCAGCTTTTGCAGCAGATCCAGGGCGGCCGCGCGCCGCGCGAATTCGTCCCGGCGCCGTTGCAGGCGCTCGCACGCCGCCTGCGCTTCGGAGAGGCGTTCGCCCAGTCCCTGCGCGCCGGCCTGGTCCAGCTTGCCCTGCAATTGGAGGATCTCGCCGTGGCGCTTGAGTTGCGCCTCGCGCTCGATGGCTGCGGACTTCTCGAAGCGTTGCATGTCCTGTTCGGCAAGGTCCGGCCGGTGTTCGGCCAGCGCCGCCTGGGCGGCGCGCACCCGCTGTTCGAGCTGATCGTGGCCGCTGCGCACTTCGGCAAGGCGTCCGGCGCGGGCCTGCCGCTGCGCGGCCCGCTCGGGCGACTGCAATTCCGCGCCGCGCGCCTGCGCCTGCCCTTCCAGCACATGGGCGCGGGCCGCGTCGGCGTCGAGGGCGCGCTGCGCATCGACGAGCGCCTGCTCCGCCTGGACCGCCGCGGCCTCGGCTTCGCGCAGCGCCTGGACGGCGGCGGGCAGATCATCGTCGGGCGTGTCCGAGTCCGCCGCCGGGACGCCGGCCGCCGGGTCGCCGGCCGCCGGATCGCCGGCCGCCAGCTCCGGCGCCGCCGGCAGTTTGGACAGGCGCTCCTGCAATTGCGACCTGCGGGCCAGCGCCTCGTCGCGTTGGGTCCGCAGCGCATCCACGCCCCGTGGCGCGTGGATGGCCAGGGTCTTGCGCATGGCGTCCAGTTCCCGTTGCAAGGCGCCATAGCGCGCATGGCGCTGTTCCGCTTCGGCCAGGGTTTCGACGTCCGCGCGTTTGAGCAAGGCGGCGAAGGCGGCCTCGGCGCGCGCCAGATCGCGCTGCAGGGCTGGCAGGTCCTGGCCCCCGGGCTCGATCTGGAACCGGCCCACGCCCGGGAGATCCAGCTCGGCGGCGGCGGTGATGAGGACCTCGCCGGCACCGTCGACCGGCTTGCCATCCAGCAGGGCCTGGCGGCCGGCATCGAGCCGATAGCGCAGGCGCGTGGCGACGGACTGCTGCTGCAACTGCAGGTTGCCGACCTCGCGCCCCGCCTTGCGCAGCGCCTCGATCTCGGCGTCCGACATCTCAAGGCGGACCGCCTCGGCCTTCAGGGCCGACCCCTCGGCGATCAACTGCGCCACCGCGTTCAGGGCGCCGTCCAGGCGTTCGATCTCGGGACTGAGCTGGGCCAGCTGGCGGTCGAGGTCGCGGCGGTCGGCCAGGGCCTGCAACTGCGTCACGCGCCGGCGGGCGGACTCGAGCGCCGCGGCACGGGCCTGGCGCTGCTGCTGCGCGCGGGCCAGCGGCTCCTGCGCGGCCTGCACGTGGGCGCGGGCGGCACGGGCGTCGCGCAGCAGCGCCTGATAGTCGGTGTCGTCCTGTTGGTCGCGCCGGACCTGGTCCTGCAACAGGGCGAGCGTCTGGGCGGCCTGGGCCTGCTCGCGTTGCAGGCTTTCGAACGCCTCGCGCTCCTTGGCCAGCGCCGCCAGGCGCGCGCGGGCCTGGGCGGCCTTGGCCTCGAAGTCCTTCCAGGGCTGCGTCGCCTGCGCGCTTTCGTGCTCGCGCCGCAGCACAGCCAGGCGGTCGACGTCCGCATTGAGCTGGGCCATGGCCTGTTCGCACTCGTCGCGTTCGGCGGCGGCGCGGACGAAGGCGTCTTCGGCCTCTTTGTAACTGCCCTTCGGACGGCCGTTGCGCGCATCCAGCAGCGCGGCCCGCTCGGCGGACACGCGCTCGAACAGGCGGTCGCCGTCGCCGGAGGCCAGCTCGCCGGACAGTTGGGTCAAGGCGTCGCGCAGATGCGCGCCCGCGTGGCTGGCGGCCTCCTGGAGATTCTGGCCGTCGCCCTGGCGTATCCAGAGCAGGCCCGGAACGCCGGCCAGGTCCGGTTTGCTCTGGCCGCGTCCAGTCAGTTCAAAGCCGAGCAAGGCGGCCAGCGCGTTCTCGGCTTCTTCGCCGTCCAGCCGCTGCGCGCCGTCGTCGATGACGAGTTCACAGCGGGCCCGCGACAGGAACTGCTTCTTCAGCAGGTACGCGTGATCCGCGTGGGTGAAGGCCAGTTCGACGGTGGGGCGCGCGCCCGACTCGCCGCGCGGCGCCAGGTCGGCGACCTTGCTGGTGCTGTAGCGTTCAAGAAACGCGGCCCGGATGGCGGCGGCCACGGTGCTCTTGCCCGCCTCGTTGGGGCCGACGAACAGGTTCAGGCCGTCCTGCAGTCCTTCCAGGGACAGCGGCTGGCGGAACTTGCGGAATTCTTCGAGGAAGATGCGCGACAGTTTCATTTTGCGGCTCCCGGCGCAAGCGTCTCGCGCTGGAATCGCAGCAGCAGCCGCAAGGCCTCGCCGGCCACGGCGGATTGCTCCTCGTCCGCCTGCAATGCCTGCAACTGGGCGGCGACTTCGCCCACGTAACCGCTGGCACGCAGCTCCGCCAGGTCGGCCTCGTCGGGCTCCAGGCGCAGGCCCGACAGGTCGGGCAGCAACGCCCTCACCTGCGCCGCGGCCTGGTCCACCGCCTTTTGCAGCGCGTCCCAGGTTTCCAGGTTGACGTGGCCCTGCACGTCCAGGCGCAGGACGTCCTCGGCCCGCAGCGCGGCCATGCGCTCGGCCAGCGCCTGGGCATCGGTGGGCAGGCTGAGGGTTTCGGTCCAGGCGGACCAGCGGTACTTGCCGGTGGCGATGCGCTCGACCACGGGCACGGCGCCAGCCTGGGCGATGCGCACGTCCAGCACGTAACCGGGCTCGTTGCCGCGAAAGCGGTCCTGTTCGGGCGTGCCGGCATACCAGGTGCGCTCGTCGATGGACAGGCAGCCGTGCCAATCGCCCAGCGCCAGGTAGTCCAGCCGGGCGCGCGCCGCGCGGTCCGGTGCAATGGGGTTGGTGGCATCGACCGTGTCGGGCAGGCGGCCTGCGACGCTGCCGTGCGCCAGGCCCACGCGCAAGCGGCCGGACGCGGACGCCAGCGCGTCGAACGCCTGGGTGACGTCGTCGTAGGTGTGGCGCTGCGTGAGCGGCGCGGCAAGGACGGCCAGATTGGCGTCCGGCAGATCCACCACGCCCGTGGCGAGCGGAACGTGGACATTCGCGGGGATGCAGCCCAGTTGCATGGCGCGGCTCCAGACGCTGTCGGCCAGCGCCGCGTCGTGGTTGCCGGCGATCATTACCCATGGCCCGGCGTAGCCCGCCATGGCGGCAAAGAGACGCCGGATCGTGCGGTCCGACACGCCTTGCGTGTCGAAGACGTCTCCGGCGACCAGCACCGCGTCCACGCGGCGCTCGGCGGCCAGGGCGGCGATGCGGGCGACGACATCGAAGCGGGCCTCGGCCAGCATGGCGGCATCGTCGGTTTCGAACTGGCCGTACTGTCGGCCGATCTGCCAGTCGGCAGTGTGCAGGAAATGGGTCATGCGGCGATTTTGGCACAAAGAAACGGACGCTCCCGCCGGTGCACGCGCGCATTTGTCCACCCAAAAAGCAACGGGCCGCGTTGGCGCGGCCCGTGGGCGTTTGCGTTCGCGCCCGCGGCGCGAATGGGTTGGACCGTCCCGGAGCGACGGGTGGACGGTGCCGGGGCGTCAGGCGCCCTTGCCGCCCAGCACGAGCGGCTGGCTGGACGCGGCCTTGCGGTCGTAGCGCGACAACCCGAGGCCGTCGGTGCTGATCGCGGGCCGTTGGCCCATCACCAGGTCGGCTACCAGCTTGCCGGACCCGCACGCCATGGTCCAGCCCAGCGTGCCATGACCGGTATTCAGATAGAGGTTGCCGTAGCGCGTGGGGCCGACGACCGGCGTGCTGTCCGGCGTCATGGGGCGCAGCCCGGTCCAGAATTCGGCTTGGGCCACGTGCCCGCTGCCGGGGAACAGGTCGTTCACCACCAGTTCCAGCGTCTTGCGGCGGGCGTCCTTGAGCCGCAGGTCGAAGCCGGACAGTTCCGCCATGCCGCCCACGCGGATCCGCTTGTCAAAGCGCGTGACCGCGATCTTGTAGGTTTCGTCCAGGATGGTGGACACCGGCGCGGCGGCTTCGTTTTTCATGGGGATGGTCAGCGAATAGCCCTTGACCGGGTACACCGGCAGGTCCAGCCCCAGGGGCTCCAGGAACCCGCGCGTGTAGCTGCCGAACGCCGCCACGTACCGGTCGGCGGTCAGGACCTCGTTGCCGACGCGCACGCCGGCGATCTGGCCGCCCGCCGTGTCCAGGCCCGCGACGGCCTGGCCGAAGCGGAATTCCACGCCCAGGGCGGCGGCCATGTCGGCCAGCCGGCGGGTAAAGAGCTGGCAGTCGCCGGTCTCGTCGTTGGGCAGCCGCAGGCCGCCGGAGAGCTTGTGGACCGAATTGGCCAGCGCGGGCTCCGCCGTCACGAGGCGGTGGCGGTCCAGCAGTTCGTAGGGGACGCCCACCTCTTCCAGCACGGCGATGTCGCGGCGGGCGGCTTCCATCTGGGCGTCGGTGCGAAACAGCTGCAGCGTGCCGCGCGTGCGCTCTTCATAGTGGATGCCGGTGGAGGCGCGCAATTCGCGCAGGCAGTCGCGGCTGTACTCGGCCAGGCGCAGCATGCGCTCCTTGTTGACGGCGTAGCGGTCGGCCGAGCAGTTGGCCAGCATGGCCGCCATCCACTTCAATTGGTACAGGCTGCCGTCCAGGCGGATCGCCAGCGGCGCATGCTTCTGGAACAGCCACTTGAAGGCCTTGAGCGGGATGCCGGGCGCTGCCCAGGGGGTCGAATAGCCGGGCGACACCTGCCCGGCGTTCGCGTAGCTGGTTTCCTGCGCCGCGGCGGGCTGGCGGTCCAGCACGGTGACTTTGGCGCCCTGACGGGCCAGATAGTAGGCGGTGGTGGTGCCGATGACGCCGCTGCCAAGGACGATCACATGCATGATGCTTTCCAGTGTTTGGTTTTGTACGGGAATTTCGGTAGTCTATGAGCCCCTCAGCAGTGAAAAGCACTGAAGATTTTGTTTTGCCAGGGCTTTTTCTCGGCAAGATCGGGTTTTCTGACCGGCAAAAGTGAAATGCGCGAACTCGACCGAATCGACCTCAAAATCCTGGATATCCTGCAGCGTGAAGGCCGCATTTCGGTCACCGATCTGGCCGAGCGCGTGAACCTGTCCGCCACCCCCTGCTCCGACCGCGTCAAGCGCATGGAACGCGAAGGCGTCATCACGGGTTACCATGCGCGCGTCAATCCGGCGGCGCTGGGCAAGAACCTGCTGGTGTTCCTGGAAATCAAGCTGTCGGCCAAGTCCGGCGACGTGTTCGACAAGGTCAAGAAAGAGCTGCTGTACGTGCCCGAGGTCATGGAGTGCCACCTGGTGTCGGGCGATTTCGACTACCTGGTCAAGGCCCGCCTGACCGAAATGAATGAATACCGCCGCCTCCTGGGTGAAATCCTCAAGCGTCTGCCCGCGTCCGCCGAATCGCGCAGCTATGTCGTCATGGAGGAGATCAAGGAGACGCTGTTCCTGCCGGTGGACCGCTAGGGCCGGTTCACACTAAAAGAAGACATGTCCCATAAAACATGACCCGGGCCGGCCCCGTCCGGCCGGTTTTGTTACCGGAAAATCCTGCGACGGCTGCTATGCTGCGGCCCTCCGGCGCGCCATCACATTCGTCCGCCCCCATTTTTTGCTCTTGCCTATGACTCGCCTCTACAAATACTTTTTCCGTGGCCTGATCACCGTCCTGCCGCTGGCGCTGACGATCTACCTGCTGTATCTCTTCCTGGCCTGGACCGAAGGCGTCGCGCTGACCTTCCTGCGCCCGTTCATCGGCGGCTTCTATGTGCCGGGCATGGGATTGCTGCTGGGCATCCTGGGGATCCTGGCCATCGGCTACCTCGTCTCCAAGGAGCGCGTGCAGCGCTTCCTGACGCTGGTGGAAATGCCCTTTACCAACCTGCCGGTGGTCAAGAGCATCTATTCGTCGCTCAAGAGCTTTGCCGATTACTTTTCGCCAAGTTCCAAGAACACCGCCCAACAGGTCGTCATCCTGCGCATTCCGGGCCAGCAGCTCGAACTGGTGGGCCTGGTGACCCGGCGCGGCATGGACGGCCTGCCCGAAGGCTTCACGCAGGGCGAGCGCGTCGCGGTCTACCTGCCCATGGGCTACATGATCGGCGGCTATACGGTCTTCGTGCCGCAAGAGTGGGTGCAGCCCATCGAGATGTCGGTCGAGGAAGCCATGCGTTCGTCCTTGATCGCCTGGATGGCGCGGTCCGAAACCGGCAACGGCCGTCCGGTGCCGCCCGCCGGCCCGCCGGCGCCCGCCGCCCAGCAGCCCGCCGAGGCCGCCCATCCGGCCAATACGGCCAATGCCGCCAATGCCGCCAATGCCGCCAATCCGGCCAACCCCGCCAACCCCGGCGCCCCGGGCAGCGGTCCCGTTTGACCCCTCGCCCCCACGGATTCACCCAGTATGCGCATCATCGAATTCACGCTTGCCGCAGGCAGCCCCTATATTGAAATCAACCAGCTCCTGAAGGCCACGGGCGTTTGCGACAGCGGCGGCGCGGGCAAGATGCTCGTGGCCGACGGCCAGGTCCGCGTTGGCGGCGAGGTCGAAACGCGCAAGACGGCCAAGATCCGCGACGGCCAGATCGTGACCTGCGGCGACGTGCGCATTGTGGTGCGCGCGCCGGACGCCGGCGGCCAAGCCTGATTTCCCGTTGAACCTGACCCGCCGCGAGCCGCCATGAAACTCAAGATGTCCCAGAACTCCATCTTCGCCGTGCTGCTGCGCTCGCCGTGGTGGATGGCCGCCGGCGTGGCCGTGCTGCTGAGCGCGGGCGGCTTTGCCGCGTTGCCGCTGGAGTACGCCGCCATGGGCGTCTTCGCTGCCGTGCCGTTTGCCGTGATCGCCATCATGGCGGCCTACAAGCAGCTGCGCGCGCCATCCGGCGCCCGCGTGCAGGCCGTGACCCAGGCCGTCGCCGCGATGTCGTGGGCGGAGTTTTCGCGGGTCGTCGAAGCGGGATTCCGGCGCGATGGCTGCGAGGTCGAGCGCATCCAGGCGCCCGGCGCCGACTTCGCGCTGAGCAAGGACGGCCATGTGGCCATCGTCGGCGCCAAGCGCTGGAAAGCCGCCAGGCATGGCGTGGAGCCGCTGCGCGAGCTGCAGGCCGTGCGCGAGCGGCGCGGCGCCCGCGAAGCCATCTACATCGCGCTGGGCGACGTGTCCGACAATGCCCGGCAATATGCCAAGGCCCAGGGCGTGTCGCTGATGACGGCGCCCGAACTGACCAAGCTCCTGCGGGACCTGAAAACCTGACGGCCCGGCCGGGCCTGGATCTCCCTCACCGAACCCTGGGCGTTTTTTCCGATGATCTATCGCATCCTTGCCGACCTGGTGCTGGTCGTGCATGGCCTCTTTGTCGCATTCGTGATGTTCGGCGGCCTGCTGGCCCTGTGGAAGCCGCGGGCCGCCTATTGGCATCTGCCGGCGCTGGCCTGGGGCGCGCTGGTGATCGGCATGGGCTGGATCTGTCCGCTGACGCCGCTGGAAGTGTCGCTGCGCGAACGCGCGGGACAGGAAGGCTATGCGGGCGGCTTCATCGAACACTACGTGCTGGGCATCATCTACCCCGAGGGCATCACCCGTACCACGCAGATGCTGCTGGCCGCGTTGCTGATCGTGGGCAATATCGTGGTGTACGCCGTGTGGGCCCGCCGGCGGGCCGGCGCCCGACACGCGGCGGCCGCGGCGCGCAGGTAGCGCCCGCCGAGCCGCCCGGCCCTGCCTACAGGTTGCGCGCGATCACCAGGCGCTGGATGTCGCTGGTGCCTTCATAGATCTGGCAGACGCGCACGTCCCGGTAAATGCGCTCGACCGGGAAATCCTTCAGGTAGCCATAGCCGCCCAGGGTCTGGATCGCCGCCGAGCAGACCTTCTCGGCCATCTCCGAGGCAAACAGCTTGGCCATGGAAGCTTCCGTCAGCGCGGGCCGGCCGGCTTCGCGCAGGGCGGCGGCATGCAGCACCATCTGGCGCGCCGCATGGATCTGCGTGGCCATGTCCGCCAGCCTGAACGACACCGCCTGGTGCTCGATGATGGGCTTGCCGAAGGCCTGGCGGTCGCGGGCGTAGTCGCGCGCGCACTCGAAGGCGGCGCGCGCCATGCCCACCGATTGCGCGGCGATGCCGATACGCCCGCCCTCCAGGTTGGAAAGCGCGATCTTGTAGCCCTCGCCCTCTTCGCCCAGGCGCCAGGCGGCGGGAATTCGCATGTCTTCAAACGCGATCTGGCAGGTGTCGGACGCATGCTGGCCCAGCTTGTCCTCGACCCGCAGCACCTTGTAGCCCGGAGTATCGGTAGGCACGATGAAGGCGGAAATGCCGCGCTTGCCCGCGTCGGGATCGGTCACCGCGAAGACGATCACCGTCTGCCCGTTGCGCCCGGAGGTGATGAACTGCTTGGCGCCATTGAGGATGTAGTCCTCGCCGTCGCGCCGGGCGCGGGTGTGCAGGCTGCTGGCGTCGGAGCCCGCCTGCGGCTCGGTCAGCGCAAATGCGCCGATATGCTCGCCCCGCGCCAGCGGGCGCAGGAACTGCGCCTTCTGCGCGTCATTGCCGAATTTCAGGATGGGCATGCAGCCCACCGAGTTGTGCACGCTCATGATGGTGGAGCAGGCGCCGCTGCCCGCGGCGATCTCTTCCAGCGCCACCGCGTACGCGAGGTAGCCGCTGTCGTTGCCGTCCCACGCCTCGGGCACCAGCATGCCGAAAAAGCCCAGTTGCGCCATCTCGGCGATGGCGTCGGCCGGATAGTGGTGCTCGCGATCCCAGCGCTCGGCATTGGGCGCGAGGCGCTCCTGCGCAAACCGGCGCGCCATCTCCTGGACGCTTTGCTGTTCATCGGTCAAAAGCATGCTTGTCTCTCCTGGTGCAGGGGCCGGCGCGCGGCGGGCGCCACGGCGGTCTCTCGATGTTGTGTGCGGGCGGCGATGAACGGACCGGGCCGCCCGATTGCGAGAATACACCGGCCCGGATCCGGCTACGCGCGCGGCGCGTCCTGCTCGGCCCGCTGTTGCGCGGGCCCCATGGCGCGGCTCAGGTTGTAGGCGGTGTTCACCAGGCCGATGTGCGAGAAGCCCTGCGGAAAGTTGCCGATCAATCGCCGCCGCACGACGTCGTACTCTTCCGACAACAGGCCCAGATCGTTGCGCAGCGACAGCAGCCGGTCGAACAGCCTTTCCGCATCGCCCAGCCGGCCCAGCATCACGTAGGCGTCTGCCAGCCAGAAGCTGCACGCAAGGAACACGCCCTCCTCGCCCTCCAGCCCGTCGTCGGTGTGCTCGACCGAGTAGCGGCGCAACAGCCCGCCATGCATGAGCTCGCTTTCAATGGCGTGCACGGTGCCCGCCACGCGCGGGTCGTTGGGCGGCAGGAAGCCCACCTGCGGGATCAGCAGCAGGCTCGCGTCCAGCGCCGGCGAACCATAGCTTTGCACGAAGCAGCCCCGCGCACGGTCGTAACCGCGGTCGCAGATGTCCTTGCGGATCCGCTCGCGCAGCCGCCGCCAGTCGTCCACCGGGCCTTTCAGGCCCCATCGTTCGCAGGCCTTCACCGCCCGGTCGAACGCCACCCAGCACATGAGCCGGGAATGGGTGAAGGCGCGCCGCTCGCCCCTGACCTCCCAGATGCCGTGGTCCAGTTCGCGCCAGCGCGTTTCCAGCGGCTTGAGCAGCACGTTCTGCAGGCGCCAGGCTTCGGCCAGCGGCGCCAGGTCCGCCACGCGGGCGGCATACAGGGTTTCGATGAGTTCGCCATAAATGTCGAGCTGGCTCTGCCCCGCCGCGCCGTTGCCCCGGCGCACCGGCCGGCTGCCCTCATAGCCGGGCAGCCAGGGGATTTCCAGCTCGGGGAGCCAGCGCTCGCCCGCGATGCCGTACATGATCTGCAACTGGTCCGGATGCCCGGCCACCGCGCGCAGCAGCCATTGGCGCCACGCCTCCGCCTCTTCGCGATAGCCGGCGTTGAGCAAGGCGTACAGCGTCAGGGCCGAATCGCGCAGCCAGCAGTGGCGGTAGTCCCAATTGCGGCTGCCGCCCAGCAATTCGGGCAGCGAGGTGGTCGGCGCCGCGATGATGCCGCCGGTCGGGTGGAAGGTCAGCAGCTTCAGCGTGATGAGCGAGCGCACCACGGCATCGCGGCGCCCGTCCAGCGCGCCTTCCCAGTGGCAGCGCTTGGACCATTCCTGCCACCACGAGACCGTGCGGTCCATGCTTTCGACGCGGTCCGGCACGAATCGGGGGGTGCGGTGCGAGCGGTGATACGACAGGGTGAACGGCACGACGCGTCCCGGGTGCACGGAAAAGCGCGCCGTCGTCTTCATGTCGTGGCCTTCGAGCTCGACGGGGGTGTGCAGCTCGATCGCGTCCGGCCCGGCGATGGCATTCAGGCCGTAGTCCCGCCGCCGGACCCAGGGCACGCTCTGGCCGTAGTTAAAGCGCAGGATGAGCTCCATGTCCATCTGCACGTGCCCGGATTCGCCGCGCACGATGCGCACGACGTCCGCGCGCTCGTCGTCGTCACTAAGGGGCATGAAGTCGTACAGCAGCACCGAGCCTGTCCGGGTTTCGAAGCGCGTTTCCAGGACCGCCGTGTCGGGCAAGTAGCGGCGCGAGGTCGCCCGGACCTTGCCGTGCGGCGCGATGAGCCAGCGCCCGTGATTCTGGTCGCCCAGCAGCGCGGCAAAGCAGGCCGGCGAATCGAAATGCGGCAGGCACAGCCAGTCGATCGACCCGTCGCGCGCCACCAGCGCGGCGGACAGCATGTTGCCGATGAGCCCGTAGTCTTCCAGGGGTTTGGACATGCCGGCCTCAGCCCGCGCCGCGGAATTCGGGGTACAGCGTCATGCCGCCATCCACGAAGAGCGTCGTGCCGGTCACGTAGTCGGACGCATCGCCCGCCAGCCAGACGGCCGCCTGCGCAATGTCCTCCGGTTCGCCGATCCGGCCATAGGGAATGAGTTCCAGCAGCTTGGCCAAGGCTTGCGGCGTGTCCCACGCCGGCTGGTTGATGGCGGTGCGGATGGCGCCCGGCGCGATGGAGTTGACGCGGATGCGGTCCGGCGCCAGCTCTTGCGCCAGCGACTTCATCAGCAGCGAAATGCCGCCCTTGGACGCCGCGTAGTTCACCTGGAACGCCCACGGGATCACTTCATGCACCGAGCTGATGAACAAGATGTTGCCCACCGAGAGGTTCTGCCGCGCCGGGTCCGGCGGCTGCGACTTGAAGGCCCGGGCTGCCGCGCGGGCGCACAGGAAATGGCCGGTGAGGTTCACGTCGATGACCCGCTGCCAGTCGGCCAGCGTCATGTCGGCGATCGGCGACGGATGCTCGACGCCGGCGTTGTTGACCAGGATGTCCACCCGGCCGAAGTGTTGCACCGCCTGCGCAAACAGATGATCGACGTCGGCTTCGCGGCTGATGTCGGCCGCCGCGGCCACCGCCGTGCCGCCCTCGCGCTGGATCGCTTCCACCACCGCCGCGCCGCGGGCCTGGGAATCGCCGCCCGCGCGGTGGTTCACCACCACCCGCGCCCCCGCCTGCGCCAGGCCGATCGCCGTGGCCCGTCCGATGCCGGAGGACGCTCCCGTCACCACGGCCACCCGGCCGCGTAACCCAATCGTCTGCTGCATGCCAGTCTCCTTGGCGGCCGGCTCTTGGGGTCGGCCGCCGGTGTAGAGGGTTCCAGGGTAGTCCTGGCCCGGGGGCCGGCGCAACCCGCCCGCGGCTGGCGCTCGTTCGAGCAAGCGGCGTTCCCGCAGGGCGCCATGGACGGGGCGAGGCATGGGTGAGATATGCGCAGGACGTGCGCTGGACGTGCGCAGGACGCGCGCCGGACGCGGAAATGAAACATCATAAGTTGCGTAAAACACCAAGCCTGCCTATCATGCAACTTATAAAGTATCGAGACCCCCCCACCTTGAAAGGACCCCCCATGCAATACGACGTCATCATCGTCGGCGGCAGCTTCGCCGGCCTTTCCGCCGCCCTGCAACTGGCGCGCGCGCGCCGGCAGGTGTTGCTGGTCGACGCCGCGCGCCCCCGCAACCGCTACGCCGCGCACGCCCACGGCTTCCTCGGGCAGGACGGCGTGCCGCCGCAGGAGATCGTGGCGCGCGCCCGCGAGCAGCTTGCCCGGTATCCGACCGTCGCATTCCTGGACGACGAGGCGCTCCAGGCCGCGCCCGTGGACGGCGGGTTCGAGCTTGTCCTGGCCGCCGGCCAGCGCGTGCGCGGCGCGCGCCTCATCCTGGCCACGGGCATGCGCGACGAATTGCCGGCCTTGCCCGGCCTGCAGGAACGCTGGGGCCAGACGGTGCTGCATTGCCCGTATTGCCATGGTTATGAAGTGGCGGGAGAACCGCTGGGCGTCCTGGCCGCGCATCCGATGTCCGCGCACCAGGCCTTGCTGCTGCCCGACTGGGGGCCGACCACCTACTTCACGCAGGGCCAGTACGAGCCCTCGCCGGAGGAAGCGCGGCACCTGGCCGCGCGCGGCGTCCGGCTGGAACGCACGCCGGTCGTGCGCCTGCTGGGCGAAGCGCCCGCGCTGCGCGGCGTGGCGCTGGCCGACGGCCGCCAGGTGCCGGTCCACGCGCTTTTCGTGGCGAGCAGGACGCACATGGCCAGCCCGCTCGCCGGGCAACTCGGGTGCGCGTTCGATGAGGGGCCGCTGGGACCCGTGATCCGCGTGGACGAGCTCAAGCAGACCACGGTGCCGGGCGTCTTCGCCGCGGGCGACGCATCCACGCCGATGTCCAACGCCACGCTGGCCAGCGCCTCGGGCGTGATGGCGGGCATCTGCGCGCATCGTTCGCTCGTGATGGCCTAGCGTCCTGGCACGGCCCGCGCGCGTGCATAATGCCGGATGGCCGGCCCGCTCTGCTTGCAGACTACGGGCCGAAAGTTCATCCGACCATGCATCCAGGAGCAGCCGTGCTGGATCCCATCCTCGCCGAACTGTCGACCACCCTGCCCGCCGCCAAGTCGGTCGAGCAATTGACGCGCCCCCTGCTGGACATGCTGGGCGCGGTCACCGGACTTGAGTCGACGTACCTGACCTCGATCGACCTGCAGGCCGACCTGCAGCACGTGCGCTACGCGCGCAACGTGGGTCAGCTGCAGATACCCGAAGGGCTGTCCGTGCAGTGGGGCGACACGCTCTGCAAGCGCGCGCTGGACGAAGGCCGCATGTGCACCAGCGACGTTGCGCGGTGCTGGCCCGACTCCGCAGCGGCGCGGCAGCTTGGCATACAGACCTACGTCAGCGCGCCGGTGCGCGCCGAGGACGGCGTCCTGTACGGAACGCTGTGCGCGGCCAGCGCCAGGCGCCACGACATCGATCCGCAGGCCGAGTCGGTGCTCAAGCTCTTTTCCAGCGTGATCGCCAGCTTCATCGAACGCGAAATGCTGGTCGAGCAACTGCATGCCGCCAATGTCCGGCTCATGTCGTACGCGCTGACCGATACGCTGACGGGCCTGCCCAACCGCCGCGCGCTCTACGAGGCGCTGGACCGCCTGATGGCGCGCGCCGTGCGCGAGCACGGCAGCGTGCTGGTGGGCGTGATCGACCTGGACGGATTCAAGGGCATCAACGACACCCATGGACACCAGGCCGGCGACGTCTTCCTGCAGGAAGTCTCGCGCCGGATTGCCGCGGCGCTGCGCTCGTCGGACATGCTGGGGCGGCTGGGCGGCGACGAGTTCGTGCTGATCGGCCCGGGCCCGGCGCTGCCTCGCAAGCACGCGGATGCGGGCGGCGTGACGCACCACGCCGAAGCCGAGGAAGCCGCGCGCGCCATGGAAGAACGCGTCCTGTCCGCGACGCTGGGCCGCTATGCGCTGGGCGAAGCCTCGGTCGCCTACGAAGGCGCCAGCGCCGGCGTCGTGGCGCTGGACCCCGCCGGCCTGGACGCCGAGGCCGCCGTCCAGCTGGCCGACGCGCGCATGTATGAGATCAAGCACGCGCGCCGCGCGGCGCGCACCATCCATTGAGGCGCGGTCAGGCGTTCATCGCAGTTGAGCCTTGAAAAACCCCACGATGCGGGCGTTCAGGTCGCGGTGAAACGCCTGGCGGTCGAATCCCTCGCCATCGCGGCAGATCCCGGGCAGCGATGAGGCCTGGTCGGCCGAGCACGGCGCCAGGAACGCAAAATGCCCCGCGCCCGCGGCGACCTGGTAATCCGGCGCGGCGCCCAGTCCCTGGCGCACCGATTCCACGCTGGCCGGGCTGACCCCGTCACCGCCCTGCGCCGAGGCCCACAGCTGGATCGGCACGGCCACGCGCTTGAGCGCGTCGCCGGGAAACACATTGAGCGGATCGGCGATCACCGCCGCCTTGATGCGCGCATCCGCGGGGTACGGCTGCTGCGGCACCTTCCCCGCCGCGATGTCGCGGCACATCGGCAGCGAGGGCGAGTCGGCGCAGGTCGCCAGGCCCGCGCGCAGATCCGGCACGGCGCCGGCCAGCACCAGCCCGGTGTAGCCGCCGCGCGAAAAACCGAAAAAGCCGATCTTTTCCGCATCCAGTCCCGCCCGGTCCGGCCAGGCGACCGTCATGTAGTCGATCAGCCGCCGCATCTCCCGGGGCCGCGTCGAGAAGATGGACAGATAACCCTGGCGCGACCGGTCCTGCGCGTTGTCGCCCACGTGGTTGATCGCCGCCACCACGAAGCCCGCGTCGGCCAGCGCCGCCGCGGTGTCATGGTGGCTGAGGTATGAGCCGCCCGATCCATGGGACATGACGATGAGCGGATAGCGGCCGGCGGGCATCTTGCAACCCTGCACGCCCGCGATGACGCTGCGCCCCGCCTTGATCTCGCCCGCGGGTTCGGCGCAGGGCGTCCAGACCGCCCCTTGCAGACCCGGGCCGTTCTGGTCCATCGGCAGGTTCAGCCGCTGGAAACCGGCGGCAGATATATTAGCTGTCGAGCAACATACTACAGACAGCGAAAAGGCTTGCAATCCTTTTTTGAGACTAAACATACGAAACATAACGAATATCGAAAAAGCGTTCTATCGAGACTTCTACCGTGGAAAATGCGTGGAGACAATCCATCCGGCGGAGGAAACCTAAGCGCGGCAAGCCCTCTCAATTTCCCTGCTTAAACGACTCGTCGATAAAACTTTTCACCGTCATGCCCACTGCATCCAGAAAATATTTTGGCAAGGCTGTCGATGACGCTCTGCTCAGAAATCGACGTCATTCCAGCCGGTCTAGACCACGGACCGACCGACGTGGTTATTATCGAACGACTGAGACAATGGTCACGGCCCGCTTTAGTGAGTGCAACCCTCGTCGAATCAGTTTTCAAATCTCGCAGTTTGGCTTTTATAACCCACTCTCGCAGAACAGTTCGAGGGATGAGAAAGTCGATAAGGGCCTTATCCATTCCGAAACCGACTTCAAGATCTTCCAGTTTTGACACCCCCTGAACAGCCATGAAGCTAGCGATCACATGTGCGGTAATCTGTTCCTGACTATATGCAAGTATGACGTGACTGCGGTGCACTACCTCTTCTTTGGACACTACGACCGGCTCCACGACGGATTCAGTAGCATTTCGCTCGTTTCCTCGGCCTGACGCGCTTTCCCTCGTGGTATCAGTATCTGCGACGCGCTGTCCGATCGCATACTCCATTTTTGATCGAATTTCCTCCCACGCGACCTCACTTAATACACCGCCTCTGTTCTTCGGATCTTTCATGGCTCGGTAAAATGACGAAAAATCCCTCCATTCGACCTGTTTACGAGTTCCGCCTGGACCGGTTTGCGTACGCGCCGAACCGGTTACATGAACAAGTATTTCCTCCTGCACAGTCGTAGACAAACCAACGGCATCTCTAAGACGCAAGAAATCTCGCCCTTTGACCGTCCAAGATTCTGTGCGGCCCACTTTTTGCAGCATCGGAGACGGCCATTGAACTTGAAGCGGCGCAAGTTTGCAATCGATATGCTCGGCCCATGTTCCGACGTTAAAGCAGTCATCTTGCGCAACCGTGATGAACCTCGATGGCGCTGTATGGGAGCTTACTATCAACTCAGTCTTCGCTCGCGTCAATGCCACATACAACCTACACAGCTCCCGGAAAGACTCATTTTCAGGAAGTTCCGGGTGCGGAATTACGGCATCTCCGCAGTTAACCACAACCACCAAATCAAACTCAAAGCCTTTGGTTTGCTCGAGATCAGAGAGAAACAGGTCCGATGCATCAATTTGCGTGACTCCGCAAAGAACTGGCAGCGACAGAGCCCTTCCGAGCAATTCAACAGCAACTTGGGAATATCCACAAATGACAACACAAGCTTTCCGCTTAACTTCTCCGAGAAGGAACGATTCAACATAGCTGAGTGCCATGCGCATCTCCTCTTCGAGCGATTCCGCCTTCAGCAGCAACGGTTTTGCTGATGAGAAGTTCGCGTACTCGGGGCGAATGATCTCCAGATCAACGGTCCCCGCTGGTATTTTTTCGAATGACCGCGTAAGAACCGCGTGAGCGGCCGTCAAAATTTGGCGACTATTTCGATAGTTTTGACTCAACCGAATCCAACGAGCGGACGGCAGGTCGATTCCTGACGACTTTTGGTCAAAGTGCTTTGTGTGCACGGTCTGAGCAGCATCACCACTCAAAAACAAGTCATTTTCACCAAATCTCGTAAGATGACGAATTATTTTTAGCTCTAGCGTACCTAGGTCTTGCACCTCATCAACTAAGACGTGATCATAGATCGGTGTCAACCTGTCGAGATAATCGTAAAGCGCGGTCACCACGCCAATATCGTCAATTGCTCCTACGGCGTTCATCTTGCGTTCCCATCCATCCAGCCCTTCAAGAAGCATTTCACGATAACGCTGTTCCAACGCAATCACTCTACCGACACGCTCCATCTGAAGATAATCGCCTCGCTCTGTCGGGGAAAATGCGCTGCGAATATAATCAAACTCTTGACGCAAATAATCTTTAGGAAAAACACCTCTTACCAAAAGCGTTCGAACCACATCAAACATCACATCCGCGTCGGTATTATTGTTTTCGCAGTTAAAATACTCGTCCCAGATCTCGTCGATATGCTCAACGATCGCGTAACCATTCTTTTGCACCGTAGTCTTAACGTAATATTCCTCCATCCCTGGATTGAGCCGGACGAGCTGCTCTTTGCACATTTCAAACACAGACTTGACAGAAATATTCGCTGGAAGGTCGCCGCCATTTTCAGCAAGAATCAATTCCTTGATAAGCACCGCCAAAGCATCGTTCAGCGTTAGAATTAACACCAACTTGTTCCCGGGCTCGTTCGCCAATCGTAACGCTCGATGGATAACTACGCATGTTTTCCCGGAACCCGATACGCCGGCGAGTCGAGCGGGCCCGTTGAAATTCCTGTTTACGTACTCGCGCTGAGCTGGATGCAAATACAGCATCCACTCCTTGAAATCCGCATTTCTCAAAAAATGGGAAAACAATACAGGATCTACATCTTCAACCCTTACGGTACTTTCACTCGAAATGACTTTCTTAACTTCTTCGGGAGTCAAAGATGATGCCGTTACTGCTTTCTTAAGATATAGATCAATGCGATTCTTCGCTTTGTTCAAATCGCTGCTGCGAAGTGCGAGCAAAACATCGAGCAGCGCGTCCCCTAACTCTTCGTCATCAATATGTGCGACCGCGTCCAAGACCTCATCCTCACTGGAATGCGATTCGATTGCACTAATTTTGCGTTTAGCACTCCCAGA